>NZ_JAEBEF010000006.1:0-627159 GCF_046548815.1 Amycolatopsis sp. cmx-4-83
TCAGTCGCTGGGCCGCCGCTGCTGCCGGGCCTGTCGTCAGCTTCTCGAGCAACCCGATCAACACCGTTCGCTCCTCCGGTGTGAGCGAAGCCGACCACGCCTGCTCGCGGGCGTTGTGCTCCTGGTACGCCTCCGCCACCGATGCGCGGCCCTCCTTCGTCAGGTCCAGCTCGACCGCGCGGCGGTCGCGGGGGACCGCCGCGCGCGTCACCAAGCCGTCGCGCTCCAGGGTCTTGACCAGTGCCGACACCGCCGCTCGGCTCATGCCCGCCAGGCGGGCCACGTGGCGGGACTCCAGGGGGCCGGCCAGCCACAGCACGAACAGCACCCGGAACCCTCCCCAGCTCCAGCCGCGGGGGCGGTGGACCGTCGACTCCCAGTCGTAGACCAGGGCTCCGGCGAGGCGGTGGAGGGTCAGGCCGAGGCGCATGGCCACCGGGTCGGTTGCGGGGAGCTCGGCCTGCGTCTTCCCGATCGCGTAGTCGACGAACGAGAGGTAGTCGAGGTCGGCCGGTCGGTCGGTCATGCGGCCAAGGTTAGGCGACGCGGGGGTTCCGTGCGGCGGCCTGGCGGGCTAGCCTGGCCGAGAGATAGTCAATCCTTTGACGATCAAGGAGCCCGAGCCGTGACGAAGAAAGCTTTCGCCTCTTCGGCCGACCTGGCGGAGAAAGCGCAGACCCTGGAAGTCCTGGACGACGGGGTCTACGCGCTGACCGCCGAGGGCGACCCCAACATCGGTGCCATCGAGGGCGAGGACTTCCTCGTCTGCTTCGAGGCGCTGGCCACTCCTGTCGCGGCCCGTGAGTGGCTCGCCAAGCTGCGGGAACACACCGACAAGCCCGTGCGCTACCTGGTGCTGAGCCACTACCACGCCGTGCGCGTGCTCGGCGCCTCCGCGTTCGACGCCGAAGTCATCGTCGCGCACGAGAACACCCGGGCGCTGGTCGCCGAGCGCGGGAAGGAGGACTGGGCCAGTGAGTTCGGGCGGATGCCGCGGCTGGCCAAAGGCGCGGACTCCGTCCCCGGCCTTACCTGGCCGACGCTGACCTTCTCCGACCGGCTCACCATCGACCTCGGTGGCGAGCGCGGCGATCTCGTCCTCCAGTACTGCGGGCGTGGGCACACCGAAGGCGACATCGTCGCCTGGCTGCCGCGGCAGAAGATCCTCTACGCCGGTGACCTCGTCGAAGCCGAAGCCGCGCTGTACACCGGGGACGCGTTCCACCGGGACTGGGCTTCGTCCACTTTGGACCGCGTCGGCGAGTTCGGCGCGGAGACGCTGATCGGCGGCCGCGGTGGGGTGAGCCGGGGCCGGGACGCCGTCGAGGCCGCCGTCGCGCAGACCCGGCACTTCCTGCGCACCATGATCCGTGAGGTCGGCGCGGTTCGCGACGCCGGCGGCACGCTCAAGGACGCCTTCGAGCGCACCCACGCGGCCCTGAACGACCAGTACGGGCACTGGCCGATCTTCGAGCACTGCCTGCCCTTCGACGTCTCGCGGCTCTGGGACGAGCTCGGCGGCATCGAACGGCCGGTGGTGTGGACCGCCGAACGCGACCGCGAAGTCTGGGACCAGCTCCAGGGCTAGACCGATGACAGTTGCCGTCCTCGGTGGCGGCCCGGTCGGTCAGACGGCCGCGCTGCTGCTCGCGCGCTGGGGTGTACCGGTGGTGCTCGTCGACGAGCACGAGGTGCGCGACCCCGTGGGGTCCAAGGCGATATGCCAGCAACGGGACACGTTGGACGTCTGGGCGTCGCTCGGCGCGGGGTGTCTCGCCGAGGAAGGGCTCACCTGGACGACCGCCCGGACGTTCCACCGCGAGACCGAGCTGTTCTCGCTGAAGCTGCCCGACGGCGGGTCCGCGCTCCCGCCGTTCGTCAACATCTCGCAAGCGCGCGTCGAGGAAGTCCTCGACGCGCTGATCGCCGAGCAGCCGCTGATCGACGTCCGGCGCGGGCACCGCGTCACCGGCGTCACCCAGCCCGGGTGCGTCGAAATCCAGTGCGAAACTCAGGACGGGCCGCGCCGGATCGAGGCCGACTACGCGATCGCGTGCGCGGGCTCGCGGGGAGACACCGTGCGGCGGGCCCTCGGGCAGCAGCTGGCCGGGTTCTCCTTCCGCGACCTGTTCCTGATCTGCGACATCCGCGCCGACCTGCCGGGCTGGGCGGCCGAGCGCCGGTTCCACTTCGACCCGCCGTGGAACCCGGGCCGCCAGGTGCTCATCCACCCGTGCCCGGGTTCGCAGTTCCGCATCGACTGGCAGGTCCCCGACGACTACGACCTCGCGGCCGAGGAGACCGGCGGCGCCCTCGACCACCGGATCCGGGCGATCATCGGCGACCGGCCGTACGAGGTCGTCTGGCGCTCGGTGTACCGCTTCCACACGCGGCTCGTCGACCGGATGCGCGTCGGCCGCGTGCTGCTGGCCGGCGACTGCGCGCACCTGGTCGCGCCGTTCGGGGCGCGCGGGCTCAACTCCGGCGTCGCCGACGCGGAGAACGCGGCCTGGAAGCTCGCCTGGGTCCTGCGCGGCCACGCCGAAGAGGAGCTGCTGGAGAGCTACCACACCGAGCGCCACGCGGCGGCCGTCGAGAACGCGGCGGTCACGACCGCGACCATGGATTTCCTGGTGCCGCAGGACGACGGGCAGCGCGCGCGCCGCCTGGACGTCCTCACCCGCGCCGCCACCGACCCGGCGGTGCACGAGCAAGTCGACTCGGGCCGGCTCGCCGAACCGTTCTGGTACGCGGATTCGCCGTTGACCACGCCCGATCCGGCGCGCCCGCACGCCGGACGGCCCCGGCGGGGGACGCTGCCGCCGCCGGGGCCGGGGGTACTGCTGCCGGACGTCACCGTCGAAAATGGACGGTTGCGTGACCTGTCCCGCCGCGGTTTCGTCGTCCTGACGACCCCCGGCGTGCGAGCCGAAGGGACACGGGCGGTGGAGATCCCGGTGGGCGGGGCGCTGGGTGCGCGTCCGGGCGAAGCCTGGCTGGTCCGCCCGGACGCGTACGTCGCCGCCGTCCTACGGGTAGCTGACCAGCGGGCTCACCTGGTGCCCGGTGTTCGCGGCGTCACCCGAATCGTTGATGACGTGCGCGATCGTGCCGACGCCGCCGAGTGAGACCGAAACGAGGTTGTGGAACCGGACCCCGCTGTTGTTCGGCACCTCGAAGGAGTGACTGGCCACAATGGACGGATTGGTGTTGAAGAAGCAGTAGCTGCCCAGGCCCCAGCCTTCGTGGCTGGTCACCGAATCGGCCACCTTGTACGCCGCCCAGCCCTGCCGGCCGCCGCCGCTGGTCCAGGACGCCTGGTCCGGCGGGTCGTACGGCATTTCGTTCTGGAAGAAGTACGTCCGCCCGCCGTTGCCGTTCCAGAGCACCTCGTACTGCTGGTAGTGCTCGACGAACAGGCCGTACATCGTCACGTTCGCACCGTTGACGACGAGGCCGTTGGCCGCGGTGTTGACGTTCCAGCCGACGCCGTTCGAGTGGTCGCCGCGCCACAGCCACATGTGGTCGCCGATGACGTTGTTCGAGTTGACCACCAGCGTCTGCGTGGCCTTGCCGACGGCCGCGCCGCCGATCCGGAAGAACACGTCGTGCAGCGACGTCGGGTCGGCCGCGTGGTTGGCGTTCGACCCCGGCTGGCCGACCTGCACGAGCACCGGTGAGTTCACCGCGCCCGCGTCGACGAGC
This sequence comes from Amycolatopsis sp. cmx-4-83, assembly GCF_046548815.1. Classification (NCBI taxonomy): domain Bacteria; kingdom Bacillati; phylum Actinomycetota; class Actinomycetes; order Pseudonocardiales; family Pseudonocardiaceae; genus Amycolatopsis; species Amycolatopsis sp. cmx-4-83. The sequence goes on from NZ_JAEBEF010000006.1 coordinate 3,706, forward strand.
AGGCCCGCGATCTTCACACCGTCCACATCGGACGTCGTGATGGCCGCGTTCCCGTTGGTGGGCATCAACGTCGCCAGGCCGAGGCCGAGCACCACGGTGTCCGGGCGGGTGACGTTCAGCGCCTGGTCGAGGTGGTACACACCGGGCGTCACGAGCAGGTTCTTGCCCGCGGCGAGGGCGGCGTTGATGGTTGCCGCCGAGTCCGACGGGTGTGCGACGTAGAACTCGCTCAGCGAGATCGACTGCCCGGCCGGCGCGCCGTGGCCCCAGCTCGTGCCCTGCGAGTTCTGCCGCAGCGCCGGGACGAACACGTTGTAGCTGCCCGAGCCGTCGACGTAGAGGAACGGCTTCTCGCGGATCACCGGCGTCTGGCCGACGACCGTTTCGGGCGGGTTCGGGAACGACGCCGGCGGAGTGCCGGTGGAACCGACGAACACCATGTTCCAGACGCCGCCCTGCCAGCCGCCGAGCTCGCTGTTGCGGGTGAGGAACTGCTGCTGCGACCCGGAAACGGCGACGCCGTCGATCTTGCTGTCGGCGATCAGGCCGCCGCTGGCCCAGCCGTCGCCGCCGTTCCACAGCTGGATCTGGCTGCCCTTGAGGTGCATCCGGCGGTACGGCGCCGCCTGCGCGACGGCCCAGCGCTCGACCTGCCCGGCGGGCAGCGTCACCGAGAGGTTCTCGGCGGAGCGCCAGAAGTTCTGGGTCGCGTTGCCCTTGTTGTTCGGGTTGTCGCCCTGCTGCAGCCAATCCGCCTCGACGCGGACGTGGCCGTTGAGGTTGACATCGTCGGGAGAGAGGCCGAGGCCCGCCACCTGTTCGTAGAAGCCGAGGTTGACGTCGGCGTTGTAGCTGCCGGGCTTGAACAGCACGGCGTAGCGCTCGTTGCCGAACTGGTTGGTGTGCTGCTGGTTCGCCAGCTGCGTCAACCGGTTCTGGATCGTCGCGGCCGGCGTCGACGGGTCGAACACCGAGACGTTCGGCCCGAGGTCGGGGTTGCGCGGGTCGGTCGGCGGGATCGTGGTGCCGCCGCCGGTGCCGTGCACGGCCACTTCCCACAGGGAGTAGCCGTAGCCGGTCGCCCGCTGGGTGCCGTAGACCCGCAGGTAGCGGGCGGTGCCGGTGACGGGCACGGTCTGCGTGCCGCCGGTGCCGGTGGTCGTCGTGTACGCGTCGGTCCAGCTCGTGCCGTTGCTCGAGAGCTGCACGCTGAACGCTTTCGCGTACGCGGCTTCCCAGGTGAGCGCCACGTCGCAGAGCTGCTGGGCGGAGCCCAGGTCGACCTGGAGCCACTGCGGGTCGCTGAACGCGCTGGACCAGCGCGTGCCGGCGTTGCCGTCGACCGCGGCGGACGCGGGGGTGCCGCCGTTTTCGGCGGACGACGCGGTCGCGATGCGGCCTTGGGCGAGGTTGGTCGTCCCGCACGCGGCGGCCTGGGCCGGCGCGGCGCCGACCACCGCCGCGGTGGTGACCGCGGTGACGAAGGTGGTGGCGATGACGAGGAGGCGGTGTACGGGGGAGAACGTCGTTGATCTCATCGGCCTGCCTGCTGATCGGGGGAGGACGTGCGAAGGGGACCGGGCGAGCCCCACAGCTCGCGCCGGCGTCGGGTGGTGCGGCGGGTTCGCGCCCCGGCACCCGCCGGCACCGTGAGCCGGAGGAGCGGTACCAGGGTGGGTGCGACGGCGCGAACCGGTCAGCCCGAGGGTGTTCGTGACGCGGAGAACCGATCCGGGTGGCGGTCACGGAACCGGTTCCAGCGGGTCGAAGTCAACACCGCGGGGTTCGGCGGAGTCAAGGATCCGGCGCGGATTCGTTCTCCCGGACCAGTCCCGGCCGTGGTCCGCGACCGTCCGGCGCAGGGAAGTTGACATTTTACGGCTCTTTATTTATATCCTGAACTAAGAGCGTGCCGACGGCCGGGACCCACACCCGCGCCGAGGGCCACGTGAGCCGATCCGCGCCGGGGCAAGGCCGCCCCGGCGCCGGTTCGCCGTGGAGGTGCCCATGCAACGCCGCACGCCGAAGACCACTCCGTCCGCAGCCGCCGGGGGAGGAACGAGATCCGCCCGGATGGGTGGGGTGGTGTCGCGCACCGCCCGCCGGGCCGGCCCGCTCCGGCCCGCCGGCTGGTGGGCCGGGGGAAGCTGGACCGGATCCCGCCGGACCGGGGTTCGTTGGCTGGGGGCTCGCTGGGGCGGCGGTTCGCCCCGGCCGGCGGCCGACGAGGGTGGTGGTTCGCCTCGACCGGCTGCCGACGGGGGTGGTGGTTCGCCCCGGCCGGCGGCCGACTGGAGTGGCCCGGTCCGGCCCGTCGACGGCCCGGCCGGAACCGAGGGAACTGAGGGCCGCCGGTCTCGGGCCAACCGGACTGCCGGCCGCCGGGCCGGAACTGGCTGGACCGGGACCCGCCGGTTCACCGCCCGGCGCTCGGCCGGAACAGGCTGGACCGGGGCAGACTGGACCGGGGCCGGTCGGACCGGAGCCCGCCGGGCCGGCTCGCTCCGGACCGGGCGCCGGTGGGTCGGGGCTCGCTGGACCGCCCTCGCCGTCCTCGCGCTCACCCTCGTCGCCCTCTTCACCGCGCCGGCTGCCCAGGCCGCTCCCGTTCTGCTCTCCCAAGGCCGCCCCGTCACGGCGTCTTCCACCGAATCCGGCGCCTTCCCCGCGTCGGCCGCCGTCGACGGTGACGCCGGTACCCGGTGGTCCAGCGCCTTCGGCGACCCCCAATGGCTCCAGGTCGACCTCGGCTCCACCCAGCAGCTGTCCCAGGTCGTCCTCACCTGGGAAGCCGCGTACGCCAAGGCCTTCACGATCCAGGCCTCCGCCGACGGCGCCACCTGGACGTCCCTCTACTCGACCACCACCGCGACCGGTGGCAGCCAGACCCTGAACGTCACCGGCAGCGGCCGGTACGTGCGGCTCACCGGGACCCAGCGGGCCACCCAGTACGGCTACTCGCTCTGGGAGTTCCAGGTCTACGGCGGGGGCGGCACCACCCAGCCCGGCGATGCCCTGCTGTCCTACGGCAAGTCCGGCACGGCGTCCTCCTACCAGGACGACGGCGCCTGCCCCGGGTGCCTCCCGGCGAAGGCGTTCGACCACGACCCCGCCACGCGCTGGGCGACGAGCGCCACCACCGGCTGGGTCGACCCCGGCTGGATCACCGTCGACCTCGGGGCCGCCGCCGCGATCCACCAGGTCGTCCTGCAGTGGGATCCGGCCTACGCCGTCGCCTACCAGATCCAGGTGTCGAACGACAACGCGAACTGGACCTCGCTCTACTCGACCACCAGCGGCAAGGGCTTCAAGGAAACCCTGACCGTCAACGGGTCCGGCCGGTACGTCCGGATGTACGGCACCGCCCGCTCGAACGGCTACGGCTACTCGCTGTGGGGCTTCGACGTCTACGGCACCGGCGGCAACCCGACGACCCCGCCGCCCGCGCCGCCCGCTCCGCACTTCCCGGGCACGCTGGTCTGGAGCGACGAGTTCAACGGGGCCGCGGGCGCGAACCCGGACGCGAGCAAGTGGACCGCCGAGACCGGCGCGGGCGTCAACAACGAGCTCGAGTACTACACGAACAACAACAACGCCAAGCAGGACGGCCGCGGGAACCTCGTCATCCAGGTCCGCCGCGAAGCCACGCCGGGCAGCGCCTGCCCGGTCGACCCGGTCAGCGGCAGCGGCACCTGCCAGTACACCTCCGGCCGGATCAACACCGCCGGCAAGTTCAGCTTCACCTACGGCCACGTCGAGGCCAACATCAAGGTGTCCGGCACGCAGGGGCTGTGGCCCGCGTTCTGGTTGCTGGGCGCCAACTTCTTCAGCGGCACACCGTGGCCCAACTGCGGCGAGATCGACATCATGGAGCACGTCGGGAAGTCGCCGAACCTGGCCTACTCGACCATCCACGCCCCGGCGTACAACGGTGCGGGCGGCATCGGCGCACCCCTCGACCTCGGGCAGGACGTCGCCGCCGGGTTCCACAAGTTCGGGCTCGACTGGGACGCCTCGCACATGACCTTTTACGTCGACGGAAACGCCTTCGAGACGATCAACCGCGACACGGTCGAGAGCACGCGGGGCCCGTGGGTGTACGACCACCCGTTCTTCCTGATCCTCAACAACGCCATCGGCGGGGACTTCCCCGGCCCGCCGGGCGCGGGCACCGTGCTCCCGCAGGACATGGTGATCGACTACGTGCGGGTCTACCAGTGAGGCGGCTCGTCCTCGCCGCGGTGGTGACGGCGGGCCTGCTCGCCGTCCCACCGCTCGCCGCCCAGGCGGCCCCCGCGCTGCTCTCGCAAGGGCACGCCGTGACCGCGTCCTCCACCGAGAACGCCGCCTTCCCGGCGAGCGCGGCGGTCGACGGCGACCCGGGCACGCGCTGGTCCAGCCTCGCCGCCGACCCGCAGACGCTGCAGGTCGACCTCGGCTCGGCACACACCTTGAACCAGGTCGTCCTCCAGTGGGAGGCGGCCTACGCCAAGGCGTTCACGATCCAGGCCTCCGCGGATGGCGGCCAGTGGACCACCGTGTACTCGACCACGACCGGCACCGGCGGCACCCAGACGCTGCCGGTGTCGGGCAGCGGCCGCTACGTCCGGCTGACCACCACCCAGCGCGCGACCCAGTGGGGCGTGTCGCTGTGGGAGTTCCAGGTCTTCGGCGACGGCTCGGCCCAGGCGTGCGGCAGTGCGAACGCAGGCCTGCGCCAGCCCGCGACCGCGTCGAGCGTCCAGTCGGACGCGTTCGGAGCGAGCGCGGCCGTCGACGGCGACACCGGGACCCGGTGGTCGAGCCTGGCCGCCGACCCGCAGTGGCTGCAGGTCGACCTCGGCAGCGCGCGGGCGGTCTGCGGCGTCGATCTGACCTGGGAGGCGGCCTACGCGAGCGCGTACACGGTCCAGCTGTCCACCAACGGGACGTCGTGGACGACGGCGGCGACCGTCACCGGGGCGGGCGGCACCGAACACCCGGCCGTTTCGGGCACGGCGCGGTACGTCCGGGTGAACGCCACCGCGCGAGCCACGCAGTGGGGCGTCTCGCTGTGGGAGTTCGCGGTGCACACGTCCGACAGCGCACCGCCGCCGGCCGGGTGCCCGTGGGTCGGCTCCACCGCACCGGTCGCCGACCGCGTCACCCAGCTGATGGCCGCGATGACCCCGCAGCAGAAAGTGAAGGTGCTGCACGGCAACGGGGCCACCGGGCCGTACATCGGCAACACCGACGCCGTGCCCGAGCTGTGCATCCCGGCGCTCGGCCTGCAGGACGGGCCGGCCGGGGTCGGCGACGGCCTCGACGGCGTCACCCAGTTCCCGGCGCCGGTGACGGCCGCCGCGACCTGGGACACCGGCCTGCTGAACCGGTACGGCACGGCGATGGGTGCCGAGTTCGCCGGGAAGGGCGTCGACATCGCGCTCGGCCCGACGATCAACCTGGTCCGGGACCCGCGGTGGGGCCGGAACTTCGAGACCTACGCCGAGGACCCGTACCTCGCCGGGGCGGCCGGGACCGCGACGATCCAGGGCATCCAGAGCCAGGGCGTGCTGGCGCAGGCCAAGCACGCGGCCGCCTACAACGTCGAGGCCGGGGCGTCGCGCGGCACGCCGTCGGACAACGTCATCGTCGACGACCGGACCCTGCACGAGCTGTACCTGCCGGCGTTCCAGCAGGTGGCGAGCCAGGGCCAGGTCGCGTCGATGATGTGCGCCTACAACCAGATCAACGGCGTTCCCGCGTGCCAGAACAGCGGCGTGCTCACCACGGCGATCAAGCAGGACGCGAACTGGGGCGGCTTCGTCGGCTCCGACTGGGGTTCGGCGACCGGCGGCCCGCGGCAGCTGGCCAACGGCGGGCTGGACATGGAGATGCCCGGCGGTGCGTTCTTCGGCCAGGGCCTGCTCGACGCCGTTTCGCGCGGCGAGGTCACGCAGGCGCGCGTCGACGACATGGTCCGGCGGGTGCTCACGCAGATGTTCCGGTTCGGCGTCTTCGACCGGGCCCGGCGGGGGACACCCCAGTCGGTCGTGACGAACGCGGCCAACGTGACGACCGCGCGGGACGTCGCCGCGGCCGGGTCGGTGCTGCTGAAGAACACCGGCGTCCTGCCGCTGACCGCTTCGACGAAATCGATCGCGCTCTCCGGCGGCGACGGGATCGACCCGCAGAACATCGGCGGCGGCAGCGCCAAGGTGAACCCGTCACCGGCGTCGGTGAACCCGATCGACGGGATCAGGGCACGGGCCGGGTCCGGCGTCACGGTGTCCTATGTGGACGGCGCGGGTGAGCACGTCCAGACGCCGAACATCCCGGCCGCGGTGGCCCAGGCGCGCACCGCGGACGTCGCCATCGTGTTCGCCGGCTACGGCGAGTCCGAGACCGAGGACCTCGAGACGATCGATCTGCAGCACCAGCAGAACGACCTGATCGACGCCGTGGCCTCGGCCAACCCGCGCACGGTCGTCGTGCTCAACACCGGCTCGGCGGTGACCATGCCGTGGCTGGGCAAGGTCGCCGCGGTGATCGAGGGCTGGTACCCGGGCCAGGAGAACGGCAACGCGATCGCGTCGCTGCTCTACGGCGACGTCAACCCCTCGGGCAAGCTGCCGGTCAGCTTCCCGAAGCAGCTCGCCGACCTGCCGACGGCGAACGTCCAGCAGTTCCCGGGCGCGAACGACCGGATCGAGTACTCAGAAGGGCTCAACGTCGGCTACCGCTGGTACGACAGCCGCAACGTCGACCCGCTGTTCCCGTTCGGCTTCGGCCTGTCGTACACGACGTTCGGGTTCTCGAACCTGGTCGTCACGCCGCAGGGGACCAACGGCACCGCCACCGTGACGGCGACGGTGACCAACACCGGCACGCGGGCCGGCGCCGACGTCGTCCAGCTCTACGTCGGGCAGCCCGCCGGCAACGGGGAGCCGCCCAAGCAGCTGAAAGGGTTCAAGAAGGTCCAGCTGAACCCCGGGCAGAGCCAGGCCGTGTCGTTCCCGCTCACCCCGCGGGACCTGGCGCACTGGACCGGTTCGTGGACGGCGAATGCGGGGCAGTACCGCGTCTACGTCGGCGACTCGTCGCGGAACGTGCCCCTGTCGGGCGCGCTGACCGTTTCCTGAGTCGATTCCCGGACCACCAGTGCGGTCGGGACGATCAGCGGCCGTCCCGGCGGCGGCGCCCCGGCGAGCTGCGCGAGCAGCTGCCGGGCCGCCGTCTCGCCCATGGCCCGCAGCGGCTGGCGGATCGTCGTCAGCGGCGGCTGGGTGTGCGCGGCCAGGGGGATGTCGTCGAAGCCGACCACGGCGACGTCCCCCGGCACCGCGCGCCCGGACTTGCGCAGCCCGGCCAGCACGCCGGCCGCGGTGAGGTCGTTGTGCGCGAACACCGCGTCGAACTCCGGGCCCGACGCCAGCAGCTGGAGGATCGCGGCTTCGCCGCTTTCGCTCGTGAAGTCGCCTTCGATGATCAGCCGGGAGTCGAGCGTCAGCCCGGCGTCGAGGACGGCTTCGTTGAACCCGTTGAGGCGGTCGGCGGTGCAGCCGAAGTCGCGCGGCCCGGTGACCGTGGCCAGCCGGGTGCGGCCGGTGGCGAGCAGGTGGCGGGCCGCCACCGCGCCGCCGTGGCGGTTGTCCGTGCCCACCGAGGGGAACGCGGGACGGCGGCCGCGGTCGTCGATCACCACCACCGGCAGCCCGGAGTCGTGCAGGACGCGCAGGTGGCGCACTGCGTCCGGCGGTTCGATGAGCAGCAGGCCGTCGAACGCCTTCGCCGACACCTGCCGCGAGAACTCGTCCAGGGATTCGGCGCCGCGGTTGGCGGTGGACAGCAGCAGGCCGTAGCCCTTCGACTCCACGACGTCGGCGACGCCCTGCAGCACTTCACCCATCCACGGCCAGGTCAGTCCCGGCACGAGCATCCCGACCGTGCGGGTCACGCCGCGGGCCAGGCCGACCGCGCCGGCGCTGGGGATGTACCCGGTCGCGGCGATCACCTCGCGCACCCGGATCGCGGTCGCGGCGTCCACATCGGCTTTGTTGTTGAGGACCCTGGACACGGTCGTCTTGCTCACCCGCGCGCGGCGGGCGACCTCGGCGATCGTGACGCGCATCCGTCCTCCCGAGCCGGGGGTGGCAAGTCCTGTGGTGCCAAGGTACTCGCCCCGGGCCCCGCCGCGACCGGTCCGAAATCGATCAAGTCCACCCGGACAACCGCGTGAGGCCCGCGTCGCCGCCGCGCCAGTCCGTCCGGACGGCGACGTACCGGGCCGGCCCGGTGATCTTCACGGTGGCGGTGCGGTCACGGCCCGCCGGGCCCGCGGTGGTGTAGGTGACGCCGTCGGTGCTGGTTTCCACCGTGGCGGCGGGCACGCGCCCGGGCGTCCAGGCCAGCTCGACCCGGGAAACCGCGGTCACCGCGCCGAGATCGACGACCAGCCGGCCGCCGGGGCCGGGCCGCCACGCGGTCGCCGGGTCGTCGTCGACCGCGGCGGCCGGGCTCGACATCCCGGGCGGCAGCGGTTCGGCGGGGAAGGCGCGGGCGCCGAGCGCGAGGTCGGCCAGGGGGTGGGGCCGGACCTCGCCGAACACGACGGGCACCGTCCGGCGGGGTGGCAGCACCACCGGCCGCGCGCGGCCGCCGTCCGGCGTCACCGTGACGACCGACGGCAGCGGCCCCGGCGCGGTGAGGTCGACGCGGCTCGCGTCGCGCACGACCGCCTTCAGCCCGGCCGGGCCGCGCACGGTGAACCGCGGGGGTTCGACGCGGCCTTCGGCGGCCGCGAGGTCCAGCGTGAACGTGGTCCCGGTCGTCGTGAGGACCTGTTCCCCGTGGTAGAGCCGCTTCTCCGGCCGGTTCTGCGGGAGCTCCGCGGTGCCCGCGGCAGCGGTACCGGAAAGGTTGACCAGCACGAGGAAGCCGTCGGTGACGCTCGCCCGGACCGCCGGCGCGGTGGTCGCGACGCGCCCGGACGGCTTCGCGCCGGCCGGTGCCGGGTACAGCTCCGCGAGCAGGGGCGCGGCGGGGCCGTCCGAGAGGGTGACGCGGTCGCCGGTGACGGTGAGCGGGTTCGGGCTGTCGACGACGATCCCGGCCCGCCCGTCGATGTCCAGCCGGCCGCCGGTGCTGCGCAGCGCCGGGACCGGGTAGGTCGCCACCGCCGTCCAGGTCACGCCGTCGGGCGAGGTTTCGATCCGGTACTTCCGCCCGGCGGCCGCCTCCCAGCTCAGCCGCGCGCGGTCGACGGACGCGGGGGCGCCGAGGTCGACGGCCAGCCAGCTGTCCGCGCGCGTCCGGTCCGATGTGGACACCGCCCAGCGCGTCGCCGGGTCGCCGTCGGTGGCGTACCTCGCTTCTTTGCCCGCCGCCGCAGAGGAAGCCATCGCCGTGGCGGCCCGGGCGAGGTCGGGGCCGTCGCCGTCGCGGACCTCGAACGCCCAGAGCGAGTAGCCGTACTGCGGGTCCGGCTGGACGCCGAGCATCCGGACGTACCGCGCGGTGACCGGAGCGAAGGTGACGTCGTCGGTGCGCGCGCCGGCCGGCCCGGCCTGCGCCTTGACGGTCACGGTGCCTTCGGCCGCGGTGTAGCTGCGGTCGCCGTCGAGGCCGGGCACGCCGGGCATGGCGAGGTTGTAGACGTTCAGGACGCCTTCGCTCTCGGCGACGCCGGTGCTCGCGTAGACGGCGGCGCCGGTGGGCAGGGTGGCGAGGGCGGCGTACCCGGTGTCGAAGCGCAGGACGCCGACGGTGCCGTCGAAGCCGTCGCGGACCTTCTCGTACGTCGTCGCGTGGCGTTCGCGCACGGCGATGTTCGTCGCGGGCAGCAGCGCGGGGTTGGCGCCGCCGAGCACGAAGAGCCAGTCGTCGTGGTGCGGCTGCCAGGCGAACTTGACGAACCCGGGCTTGGTCACGGTGCCCGCCCAGGCGGCGGGGGAGCGGTGGGCGAGCAGCCCCGGCCCGGTCCCGAAGTCGGCGACCCCGGCGGCGTGGGCGTCGAACTCGTCCTTGCGCACCGGCGTGACCCGGCCGCCGTGGCTCGCCCGCCACTCGTGCAGCAGGTAGCTGATGGCGAGTTCGGCCCGGGCCTCCGGCTCGTACTTCGGCTCCCCGGAGAACTTCGTGATCCGGTCGGCGGGCGGGTAAGCCTGGTACGGCTCGAGCCGGCCGGCCAGCTGCGCCTCGGCGTAGGCGGCGTAGCGGTCGCCGAGGACCTGGGCGCGGAAGGCGAGCGGGATGACGTCGCGGCCGTAGAGGTGCTCGCGGTCGGCGACCATCGGCATCAGCGGCTCGCCGGCGTCGCTGGTCATGAGCAGCATGGTGCGCCAGAGCAGTTCGCCGTTCGGCTGGGCGGTGAGCACCTCGGGCAGCGGCGTCCCGGCGGCGAGGAAGTGCATCGCGTTGCGGCCGGACGTGCGCCAGAGCTCTTCCTGGTAGTGCGGGCCGAACGAGCCGTGGTTCTCGACGAGGAAGGTGTCGTAGAGGTTGGTGGCGGTGTTGGCGCTGACCGGACGGCCGTCGACGAGCCGCGGGTTGGCCAGGTCGGCCGCGGGCAGCCCGGCTTCGTTGCGGCTCCAGGTGCCGAACGCGTCGCGCCACGCCTGCGCGCGCGGGTCGGCCGGCGCCCAGGCCAGCGCCGGGGCGAGGGATTGGGCGTAGACGCCCATTTCTTCCAGTTTCGTGTCGCCGACGTGGCCGCCCCGGAGGCCGTTGGGGGTCCAGCTGCCGGACGCCGGGTCGTCGCCGGTGCCGAGCGCCGTCGTGTACGCGGCCTGTTCGGTGGCGATGCGCTCGACGTTCGCGCGCGTCGCGGTGTCCAGGTCCGTCCACAGCAGACGGGCGGCGAGCAGGAAGTACGACTGGAAGGTGGTGTCGAAGAACAGCTTGCGGCCCCACTCGGTCCCGCCGGTGAGCAGGTTGGACGCGGCGAAGTGCCGGAGCGTGGCCAGGGTGTGGGCCTTGAGCGTGTCCTGGCCGACGCCCGCGACCTCGGCGTCGTAGCCGCCGCGGGTGAGGAGGACGGCGTTGCCGAGCACGACGGCGAAGGTGAAGTCGCGGGCCGGGTAGATCCCGGCTTTCGCGTCGAACTGCTGCTCGGCCCAGCGGGTGTGCCGCAGCAGCACCCGCAGGTACGTGGCGGCGACCGGATCGGGCGGCGCCGCGGCCGCGTCCGCCCGGCCGGGCAGGTTCACCAGCAACGCGGCGGCACCGGCCGCCCCGAACAGGGCGAGCGCGTGCCGCCGGTCGAGCTCGCCCATGCGTGACCTCCCGGGCCGTTGACAACCTTGTCAGCGCGGATTCTGGGACGGCGGGCGGCGCGCGGGCAAGCCCGGGAGCGGATCCCGTCCGGTTTCGGACAAGACCCGGGTAATTCGTATAACGACCTATACCGCGGGTCTTGTGTGGACCTCGGGGCCGCGCTGGTGGGAGCAAGCTCACCGGCACCGGGACGGCCCGCCGTGTTGAGATGACAACGTGATCACCGACCCGGCCACCCTGCTGCTCCTCGTGCTCGCCGGCGTGGGCGCCGGCCTCACCGGGGCCATCGCCGGGCTCGCTTCGCTCGTCTCCTACCCGGCGCTGCTGGCCGCCGGGTTGCCGCCGGTCGTCGCCAACGTCACCAACACCGTCGCCATGCTCGGCACCACCGCCGGGGCCGCCGCCGGTGCCCGGCCCGAACTCGCCGGCCAGCGCGCCCGGATCGTCCCGCTCTGCCTCATCACCACCGTCGGCGGCGCGGTCGGCGGAGCCGTGCTCCTCCTGACGCCCTCCGGCGCGTTCACCGCGATCGTCCCGTGGCTCATCGGCGGCGCCGCCGTGGTCCTGATGGCGGGCCCGCGCCTGCGCCGCCTGGCCGAAGCCGCCGAACACCACGGCCTCCGGCCCGCCACCGGCGTCGCCGCGTTCTTCATCGGCATCTACGGCGGCTACTTCGGTGCCGCCGCCGGTGTTCTCATGCTCGCCCTGCTCGTCTCGGTGTGGAGCCAGCCGCTCGCCCGGACGAACGCCGCGAAGAACCTGGTCACCGGATCGGCGAACTTCCTCGCCGCGATCGTGTTCGCCTGCACCGGCAAGGTCGTCTGGCTCGCCGCGCTCGCCGTCTGCCTCGGTTCGCTCGGCGGCTCGTGGCTCGGCTCGACCCTCGTGCGCCACCTGCCCGCGACCCCGCTGCGCATCGGGATCGGGATCGCCGGGCTGGGGCTGGCCGCCGTGCTCGGCTGGCAGGCTTACGCCTGAAAGACTTTCCCGCTCTCGGGCTGACGGCACCCCCGTGGACAAGGCATGATCGGCGGGGTAACGGCGAGCAGGAGACCAGATGAGCATTGTCGGAACCCGGGTCGTCCGCCAAGAGGATCAGAACCTGATCACCGCGGGCGGCACCTACGTGGACGATTTGCGGGAGGAAGCGCTTTCCGGAGCCGCGCACGCGGTGTTCGTCCGCAGCCCCATCGCGCACGCGCGGATCGGGGGCATCGATGTCAGCGAGGCGAAGGCGGCGCCGGGCGTGCTCGGCGTGTTCACCGCCGCCGAGCTCGGGCTCGAACCGCACGCGGCCGGGCCGGTCAAGGAACCGTGGCTGGCCGACGGCGTCGTGCGCTACGTCGGTGAACCGGTCGCGCTGGTCCTCACCGAAGAGCGCTACCAGCTGGCCGACGCGGCCGAGCTGGTCGACGTCGACTACGAACCCCTCGACGCCGTCGCGAGCATCGGCGCCGCCCTCGCGGACGAGACGCTGCTGTACCCCGGAACCGGCAGCAACGTCGTGCAGGTCAACGGTGTCGCGGAGTTCGACGAGAGCATCTTCGCCGACTGCGAAGTCGTCGTCTCGCAGACCATCGTGAACCAGCGCGTCGCGCCCGCGCCGCTCGAGGTGCGCGGTGCTTCGTGCGCGTGGGGCGAAGACGGCAGGCTGACGGCCTGGCTGTCCACCCAAAACGCCCAGATCGCCCGGACGCAGCTGGCCGCGAGCCTCGGCGTCGGCGAAGAGAACGTCCGGGTCATCGCGCCCGACGTCGGCGGCGGCTTCGGCGCGAAGATCGGCGCCGACCCCGAAGCCACCGTTCTGGGCTGGGCCGCCAAGGAGATCGGGCGCCCGGTGCGCTGGGTGGAGTCGCGCAGCGAGAACCTCACCGCGATGACCCACGGCCGGGGGCAGCTGAACACCGTCACCATCGGCGGGAAGCGCGACGGCACCGTCCTGGCCTACCGCCTCGACGTCATCCAGGACGCCGGCGCGTACCCGCGGACGCTGTTCCTGCCGACGCTGACCGAGCTGATGGCCGTCGGCGTCTACCGGTTCCCGAAGGTGGAAACGCGCAGCCGCGGGGTCGTCACCAACACCACGCCGATCGCGGCCTACCGCGGCGCGGGCCGCCCGGAGGCGACCGCGGCGGTCGAGCGCGGGATGGACGTCTTCGCCGCGAAGATCGGGATGGACCCGGCCGAGGTCCGCCGGGTCAACTTCATCCGGCCCGAAGAGTTCCCGTACCGGACGCCGACCGGCGCCTCCTACGACACGGGCGAGTACGCGGCCGCGCTGGACAAGGTCCTCGACGCCGCCGGGTACGCCGAACTGCGCGCCGAGCAGAAGCGGCGGCGCGAAGCCGGCGACCCGGTCGAGCTGGGCCTCGGGATCGCGGCCTACGTCGAGATCACCGGCGGCGACTCCGGCGGCGAGAGCGGCCGCGTCGACATCCACCCGGACGGCTCGGTCGTCGCGTGGACCGGCAGCTCGCCGCACGGCCAGGGGCTCGGCACGTCGCTGGCGATGCTGCTGTCCGACCAGCTCGGCGTGCCGCTGGAGAAGATCACCGTGAAGCACGGCGACACCGACGAGGTGCCGAAGGCGGTCGGCACGTTCGGCTCCCGGTCGCTGCAGCTCGGCGGCTCGGCGATCCGGCAAGCGGCCGACGAGGTCATCGCGCAGGCCCGCGAGCTGGCGGCCGACCTGCTGGAAGCGGCGCCGGACGACCTCGAGCTGGACGCCGAACGCGGCGTGTGGCAGGTCCGCGGCGCGCCGTCGAGCACGGTGCTGAGCTGGGCGCAGGTCGCCGAGACGGCCGGGGAGGGCAAGCTCTCGGCCGACGTCTGGTTCGGCGGCGGCAAGCCGACGTTCCCGTTCGGCGCGCACCTCGCCGTCGTCGAGGTCGACACCGAGACCGGCAAGGTCGACCTGCGCCGGATCGTCGCGGTCGACGACGCCGGGCCGATCGTCAACCCGCTCACCTTCCGCGGCCAGCGCCACGGCGGGCTCGGGCAGGGCGCGGCGCAGGCGCTGATGGAGGTCGTCACCTACGACGAAGACGGCAACCCGACGACCGCGACGCTGGCGGACTACTCGTTCGTCACCGCCGTCGAGCTGCCGGACTTCGAGCTCGTCGACATGGCCACCCCGACCGACCGGAACCTGCTGGGGGTCAAGGGGATCGGCGAAGCGGCGACGATCGGCTCGACGCCGGCGGTGCACAACGCCGTGGTCGACGCGCTTTCGAAGCGCGGTGTGCACCACCTGGACATGCCCACGACCCCGATCCGGGTCTGGGAAGCTCTTGAAGAAGCTGGGAAGGGAAGCGCGCGGTGAAGGTCTCGATCGAGGTCAACGGGCGGCCGGTGACCGAGGAGGTGCCGGACCGGACGCTGCTGGTGCACTTCCTGCGCGACACGGCCGGGTTCACCGGCACGAACATCGGCTGCGACACCACGTCCTGCGGCGCCTGCACGGTGCTGCTCGACGGCGAGTCGGTCAAGTCCTGCACGGTGCTGGCCGCGCAGGCCGACGGCCACGCCGTCACCACCGTCGAGGGGCTGGCGGAGCCGGACGGGTCGCTGCACCCCGTGCAGCGGGCGTTCCGCGAGCAGCACGGCCTGCAGTGCGGGTTCTGCACGCCGGGGATGATCATGGCGTCGGTCTCGCTGCTGGCGGACAACCCGAAGCCGACCCGCGACGAGGTCCGGGCCGGGCTCGAGGGGAACCTCTGCCGCTGCACGGGGTACCACAACATCGTCAGCGCCGTGATCGACGCTTCGGGGCAGGAGGTGGACCGGTGATCCCCGCCGAATTCCGCTACGAGCGCGTGTCCACAGTGGACGAAGCGCTGGCCAGGCTCGCCGAGCACGGCGACGAGGCCAAGGTGCTGGCGGGCGGGCACTCCCTGCTGCCGCTGATGAAGCTGCGGCTGGCCGCGCCGGAGTACGTGGTCGACATCGGCCCGGTCGACGAGCTCCGCTACGTCCGGCTCGACGGCGACGACGTCGTGATCGGTGCGCTGTCCCGCTACAGCGACCTCGCGCACGACCCGGTCCTGCGGGAGCACGCGCCGCTGCTGGCGCACGCGTCCGGCGAGGTCGGCGACCGCCAGGTCCGCCACCGCGGCACCCTCGGCGGCTCGCTGGTGCACGCCGACTCCGCGGCCGACCTGCCCGCGGCGGTGCTGGCGTCGGACGCGGTGCTGGTCGCGCGCGGCCCGGCGGGGGAGCGCCGCATCCCGGCGGCGGAGTTCTTCCTCGGCCCGTTCACGACGCCGCTGGAGCCCGACGAGCTGCTCACCGAGGTCCGGCTGCCCCGCCAGACCGGGCAGGGCTGGGGCTTCCAGAAGTTCACCCGCCGCGCGATCGACTGGGCGATGGTCGGCGTGGCCGTCACCGGCGGCCGGGTGGGCCTGATCAACATGGGCGGCGTACCGCTGCGGGCCACCGCGACGGAGGGCGCACTGGCGGCGGGCGCGTCGATCGCGGACGCGGCGGCGCTGGCCGCGGAGGGCACGAACCCGCCGGACGAGCCGCACGCGACGGCGGAGTACCGCCGCCACCTGGCCCGCGTGCTGACCCGCCGCGCTCTCACCGAGGCCGCGGCGCGCTCCTGAACGCCGAAGGCCCGGCCGGTCCACTGTGGACCGGCCGGGCCTTCGTGCGTGCTCAGGCGAGGTCGAAGCGGTCCAGCTCCATGACCTTCGTCCACGCCGCCACGAAGTCGGCCACGAACTTCTCGCGGGCGTCGTCGCTGGCGTAGACCTCGGCGAGGGCCCGCAGCTGCGAGTTGGAGCCGAAGACGAGGTCGACCGCGGTGGCGGTCCACTTCACCGCGTCGGTCGCGACGTCGCGGATCTCGTAGACGTTCTCCTCGGACTCCGACGCCTTCCATCGGGTGCCCGGTGCGAGCAGGTTGGCGAAGAAGTCGTTGGTGAGCACGCCCGGCCGGTCGGTGAGGACGCCGTGCGCCGCACCGCCGTGGTTCGTGCCGAGGGCGCGGAGGCCACCGACCAGCACCGTCATCTCCGGCGCGGTCAGGTCGAGCAGGTACGCGCGGTCGACCAGCAGGACCTCCGGCTGGCGCTTCTCGCCGGCCCGCAGGTAGTTGCGGAAGCCGTCGGCCCGCGGCTCGAGCACCTTGAACGAGTCGGTGTCGGTCTGCTCCTGCGAGGCGTCCGTGCGGCCCGGGTGGAACGGCACGGTCGTCTCGACGCCGGCGTCGCGCGCCGCCTTCTCGACGGCGGCCGAGCCGGCCAGCACGATCAGGTCGGCCAGCGAGATCTTCGCGCCGCCGGCCTCGTTGAACTCGCGCTGGATGCCCTCGAGGGTCTCGAGCACCTTGCCGAGCTGCTCGGGCTGGTTGACCTCCCAGGTGCGCTGCGGCTCCAGGCGGATCCGCGCGCCGTTGGCGCCACCGCGCTTGTCGGTGCTGCGGAAGCTGGAGGCCGACGCCCACGCCGTGGAAGCCAGTTCCGCGACCGACAGCCCCGAGTCGAGGACCTTCGCCTTGAGGGCGGTGATGTCGGCGTCGCCCACGAGGTCGCCCTCGACGGCCGGCACCGGGTCCTGCCACAGCTGCGGCTCGGCGACCCACGGGCCGAGGAAGCGGCTGACCGGGCCCATGTCGCGGTGCAGCAGCTTGTACCAGGCCTTGGCGAACGCCAGCGCGAACTCGTCCGGGTTCTCCAGGAACCGGCGCGAGATCGGGCCGTAGACCGGGTCGAAGCGCAGCGACAGGTCCGTCGTGAGCATGGTCGGCTTGTGCTTCTTGTTCGGGTCGAACGGGTCCGGGATGATCTCCGGCGCGTCCTTGGCGACGTACTGCTTGCCGCCGCCGGGGCTCGTGGTGAGCTCCCACTCGTAGGCGAACAGGATCTCGAAGAAGCGGTTGCTCCACTCGGTCGGCTTGTCGGTCCAGGTCACCTCGAGGCCACTGGTGATCTGGTCCGGGCCCTTGCCGCTGCCGTGCGTGCTCAGCCAGCCGAGGCCCTGGGCCTCCAGCGGGGCGCCCTCGGGCTCCGGGCCGACGTGGTCGTCGGCCACGCCGGCGCCGTGGGTCTTGCCGAAGGTGTGGCCGCCGGCGATGAGGGCGACGGTCTCCTCGTCGTTCATCGCCATCCGGGCGAAGGTCTCGCGGATGAAGCTCGCCGCCGCCTTGAAGTCGGCGCTGCCGCGCGGGCCCTCGGGGTTGACGTAGATGAGGCCCATCTCGGTCGCGCCGACCTCGGGCGCCATTTCCGAGTCGCTGACGTAGCGCTCGTCACCCAGCCAGTCGTCCTCGGGGCCCCAGAAGATCTCCTCCGGCTCCCAGGTGTCGACGCGGCCGAAGCCGAAGCCGAAGGTCTTGAAGCCCATCGTCTCCAGCGCGACGTTGCCGGCCAGCACCAGCAGGTCGGCCCACGAGATCTTCTGGCCGTACTTCTGCTTGACCGGCCACAGCAGGCGGCGCGCCTTGTCGAGGTTGGCGTTGTCCGGCCAGCTGTTCAGCGGGGCGAAGCGCTGCCCGCCGTCACCGGCGCCGCCGCGGCCGTCGTGGATGCGGTAGGTGCCCGCGGCGTGCCAGCTCATGCGGATCATCAGGCCGCCGTAGTGGCCGAAGTCGGCGGGCCACCAGTCCTGCGAGGTGGTCAGCACCGAGGCGATGTCCTGCTTGAGGGCGTCGACGTCGAGCTTCGCGAATTCCTTGGCGTAGGCGAACTTCTCGCCCAGCGGGTTGCTCTTCGACGAGTGCGCGTGCAGCACCGTGAGGTCGAGCTGGTTGGGCCACCAGTCCTTGTTGGTGCGCGGACGGCCGCCCGTCTTCGCCGTCGGCGAGTCGATCGCCGGGTTCTCGCTCTCGCTGCCGTGCGAGGTCACGGAGTCGTGCGCGACCGGGCAACCGGCCGCCGCCTTCTGGTCCACGCCCTGCGCGCTGGACGGGCCGTTGTCCTGGGTGGAGCTCATTTACTTCCTTCCGAGAGCGGCGAATCATTTCGGGTGCGGTCGGCCGCGCAGCCGGGGCAGGTGCCCCAGTAGACGACCTCCGCCTGGTCGATCACGAAACCGTGGTCGTCCGAGGCGGTGAGGCACGGGGTGTGGCCGACGGCGCAGTCGACGTCGGCGATCGCCCCGCAGGAGCGGCACACGACGTGGTGGTGGTTGTCACCCACGCGTGACTCGTAGCGGGCGGTCGCACCGGCGGGCTGGATGCGCCGCACCAGCCCGGTGTCGGTGAGCGCACGCAGCACGTCGTAGATCGTCTGGTGCGATACCGACGGGTGCTCGCCGCGCACCAGGTCGATCACCGTTTCGGTGTCGACGTGGGGGTTTTCGCGCAGCACCGCGAGCACGGCCAGCCGGGGCCGCGTCACGCGGAGCGAGACGGCTCGCAACTGCGCTTCGTAGTCGGACATCACCGCCGACCCTAGGGCGCTATCTGGAATGAGTCAAGTTATGACCCGAAGATCCACTCGGTGGTGTCGCGCGGCCGGGTACGCCGTTCGCCGTGCGCCTTGGTTAGGCTCGCGGGCATGCCGGACACGCAGTACGAAGACCTCCTCCGCCACGTGCTCGAAACGGGGGCCCGCAAAGGGGACCGTACTGGTACGGGCACGCGGTCGATCTTCGGGCACCAGCTGCGCTACCGCCTCTCGGACGGCTTCCCGTTGATCACCACGAAGAAGGTCCACTTCCGCTCGATCGCGTACGAACTGCTGTGGTTCCTGCGCGGCGACGCGAACGTCGGCTGGCTGCGCGAGCACGGCGTGACGATCTGGGACGAGTGGGCGGCGGAAGACGGCGACCTCGGCCCGGTCTACGGCGTCCAGTGGCGCTCGTGGCCGACCCCGGACGGCGGCCACGTCGACCAGATCGCGGAGGTCCTGCGCACGCTGCGCGAGAACCCCGACTCGCGGCGGATCATCGTGTCCGCGTGGAACGTGGCCGACATCCCGCGCATGGCGCTCCCGCCGTGCCACGCGTTCTTCCAGTTCCACGTCGCCGACGGCCGGCTGTCCTGCCAGCTGTACCAGCGCAGCGCGGACCTGTTCCTCGGCGTCCCGTTCAACATCGCGAGCTACGCGCTGCTGACCCACATGATCGCCGCGCAGGTGGGCCTCGGCGTCGGCGACTTCATCTGGACCGGCGGCGACTGCCACGTCTACGACAACCACGTCGAGCAGGTCCGCACGCAGCTCGCCCGCGAGGCGCGGCCGTTCCCGGCGCTCGAGCTGAAGCCGGCGGAGAGCCTGTTCGACTACACCTACGAGCACTTCGCGCTCGAGGGGTACGACCCGCACCCGGGCATCAAGGCCCCGGTGGCAGTGTGATCGGGCTGATCTGGGCCCAGTCCGCGAACGGCGTCATCGGGCGTGACGGGCAGCTGCCGTGGCACCTGCCGGAGGACCTGAAGCACTTCAAGTCGGTGACGGCGGGCGCGGCGGTGCTGATGGGGCGGCGCACGTGGGAGTCGCTGCCGCCGCGGTTCCGGCCGCTGCCCGGGCGGCGCAACCTGGTGCTGTCCCGGACCCCGCAGGAGGGGGCCGATACGTTCCCGGACCTGCCCGCGGCGTTGTCCGCGGTTTCCGGCGATGTGTGGGTGATCGGCGGGGCGGCGGTGTACGCGGCGGCGCTACCGCTCGCGGACCGCATCGTCGTGACGGAGCTCCGGGAGTCCTTCGAAGGGGACACGCACGCGCCCGAGGTGGGACGGCCGCCGGAGTCGGCGGGCGAGTGGCTGGAGTCCTCGACGGGCCTGCACTACCGCTTGCTGACCTGGGGCTGAGCTCCGGCTCGTGCGCGGGCCGGCCGCCCGGGCCGAGGACCGTTGCGCTCCCGGGGCTCGACGCTATACGGTTGCCTGACTAGAACACGTTACAGTTTACGTGTCCGGGCGGACCGAGGAGCGGAAATGGCGAAGCGGGCGCCACGCAGCGACGAAGCCGATTACGTCGTCGTCGGGTCGGGGAGCTCCGGTGCCGCCGTCGCCGGGCGGCTGGCGCAGGCCGGGGCCAGCGTGATCGTGCTGGAGGCGGGCAAGAGCGACAGTCAGCTGCTGGTCACCAAGCCCGGCATGGTGGCGCCGATGCACGCCGTGCCGCAGCTGAAGAACCTCGTCGACTGGGGCTACTACTCCGTCCCGCAGAAACACGTTCTAGATCGTCGGATGCCGGTGCCGCGGGGCAAGGTCGTCGGGGGCTCCAGCTCCGTCAACGGCATGGTCTACGTCCGCGGCAACCGCGCCAACTTCGACTCCTGGGCCGCCGAGGGCAACGACGGCTGGGACGCCGACCGCGTCAACGCCGCCTACAAGCGGATGGAGGACTTCGAGGACGGCGAGAACGCCTTCCGCGGCGCCGGCGGGCCCATCCGCATCACCCGCAACAAGATCCCGCAGGAAGGGACGCTGCAGTTCCTCGAGGCCACCGCCGACGCGATCGGCTGCGAGATCCTCGACGACTACAACGCCGAGTCCCAAGAGGGCGTCAGCCGGATGCAGCAGAACGCCGCCGACGGCCTGCGCTACAGCGCCTCGCGCGGTTACCTCCACCACGCGCCGTCGTCGCTCCAGCTCCAGTCGCGCGTGCTGGCGAAGAAGGTGCTCGTGGAGAACGGCCGCGCCACCGGCGTTGAAGTCGTCGACGCCGACGGCAGCCGGCGCACGGTCCGGGCCGGCCAGGAGGTCATCCTCGCCGCGGGGGTCGTCGGGTCCGCGCAGCTGCTGATGCTTTCCGGCGTCGGGCACGCCGAGCACCTGAAGGAACACGGCATCGACGTCGTCGCCGACCTGCCCGTCGGGGACAACCTGCACGACCACATGTTCCACGCCCTGACCTTCCAGGTGGCCTCCAGCAAGCTCCGCGGCACGGCGCCGTTCTTCGCCCGCGGCCTGGCCAAGGAGCTGCTGCGGCCCGGCTCCACCTTCCTCGCGAACTCCGTCTTCGAGGCGGTCGCGTTCCTGCGCACCTCCCAGGCCGACGCGGTCCCGGACCTGCAGCTGCACCTGCTGCCCTGGGCCTACGTCTCGCCCAACCAGGACGCCCCGATCCGGCACGCCGTCGACAAGCGCGGTGCCCTCACCGTCCTCACCACGCTGATCTACCCGAAGAGCCGCGGCACGCTGCGGCTCGCCTCGGCCGACCCCACGGCCGCGCCGCTCATCGACTTCCAGTACCTCGCCGACCCGGCCGACCTCGAAGTGCTCGGCGAAGGCTCGGAGATGGTCCGCGAGATCATGGCCTCGAAGGCGTTCGGGGGCGCGGTCAAGGAAGAGATCCACCCGGGCGAGGACCTCAAGGGCCAGGCCCTGCGCGACGCGATCCTCAACCGCGCGACGTCGGTCTACCACGGCGTCGGCACCTGCCGGATGGGCGTCGACGAGCTCGCCGTCGTCGGGCCCGACCTCAAGGTCCGCGGGGTCGACGCGCTGCGCGTCTGCGACGCCTCGATCATGCCGTCGATCACCGGCGGCAACACCAACGCGCCCTGCATCATGATCGGCGAGATGGGTGCCCAGCTCGTCCTCGGGAGCCGGTCATGACCCTCACCCCGGTCAAGCTTTCCCGCCCGGCCTCGGTGACCGACGCGTTCCTGAACCAGCTGGTCGCCCGGGTGCCGGGGTCCGGCGCGACCTGGGCACTCACCGAGGTCTACACCGGCGACGTCCTCGTCGAGCTGCCGCAGTCGACGCCGGCGGACATCGAGCGGGCGTTCGCCGTCGCGCGCGAAGCCCAGCGGAAGTGGGCCGCCACGCCGGTCAAGCAGCGGCTGGCCGTGTTTAAGCGGGCGCACACGCTGTTCGTCGACCGAGCGCGGGCGATCGCCGACCTCATCCAGGTCGAGAGCGGCAAGAACCGGCGGATGGCGATCGAGGAGACCTGCGACCCGCCGATGGTGATGAGCCACTACCTCAAGCGGGCGGCCAAGCTGCTGGCGCCGGTGAAGCGCGGCGGTCCGGTGCCACTGGTGACGTCGTCGACCGAGGTCCGGCGGCCCAAGGGCGTCGTCGGCATCATCGCGCCGTGGAACTTCCCGTTCGCCACCGGCGTTTCCGACGCGATCCCGGCGCTGATGGCCGGCAACGCGGTCGTGCTGAAGCCCGACAACAAGACCGCGCTCTCACCGCTGTACGGCGTGCGGCTGCTGGAGGAAGCCGGCCTGCCGGAGGGTCTCTTCCAGGTCGTCTGCGGCGAAGGCCCGGACGTCGGGCCGGCGCTCATCGACCAGGCCGACTACGTGATGTTCACCGGCTCCACGGCCACCGGCAAGGTGATCGGCGAGCGGGCGGGCCGCAACCTCATCGGCTGCTGCCTCGAGCTCGGCGGCAAGAACCCCATGATCGTGCTCGAGGACGCCGACATCGGGGAAGCCGTGCGGGGCGCGGTGTTCGGCGCGTTCGGCAACACCGGCCAGATCTGCATGCACGTCGAGCGGATCTACCTGCCGGAGTCCCGCTACGACGAGTTCAAGACGGCCTTCGTGGCCGCGGCCTCGGCACTCGACGTCCGCGCGGCGTACGACTTCGGCCCCGAAATGGGCTCGCTCGTTTCGGTGGACCACATGCGCCGCGTCAAGTCCCACGTGGACGATGCCGTCGCCAAGGGGGCCACGGTCCTGTGCGGCGGCAAGCCCCGCCCCGACCTCGGCCCGGCGTTCTTCGAGCCGACGATCCTCGAGGGCGTCACGAAGGACATGCTCTGCGGCGTGACGGAGACCTTCGGTCCCGTGGTGGCGCTGCACACCTACCGCACGGTCGACGAAGCGGTCGAGCTGGCCAACGACACGGACTACGGCCTGAACGCCTCGATCTGGAGCACCGACGTCCCGGCGGCCCGCGCGCTGGCCGCGCGCATCGAGTCCGGCAACGTGAACGTCAACGACATCCTCGCGACGGCGTTCGCCGCCAAGGGAACCCCGTCGGGCGGCATCAAGAACTCCGGCGTCGGCGCCCGCCACGGGGACCAGGGCCTGCTCAAGTACACCGACGGGCAGAACCTGGCCGTGCTGAAGAAGCAGGTGATGGGCCCGCGGCCGGGGCAGGGCTACGAGAAGTACGTCGAGAGCATGCTGTCCGGGCTCAAGACGCTGCGGAAGCTGCGCCTGCGTTAGCCGTCCACGAGCAGCCCCCGCAGCGGGCCCTGCAACCGCCCGGCCCGCCGGGACACGCCCGGCAGCAGCACCAGCCGGTGCGTGCGCCGCTCGCCCCGGCGTTCCCGCTCGGCCTGCTCCTCGGCCAGCGGGCGCCAGAGGTGGTCGACGACGTCGGCCGGGTCGGCGTTCTCCAGCTCTTCGACCGGGCGGCCGAGGTGCTCGGCCCACAGCCGCAGCCTCGTCGAGCGCGCCAGTGCGTGGTCGTCGGTGGCGATGTTGACCTCGGTGTCGTTGAACAGCGAGTGCTCGTTGAGGTTCGCCGAGCCCACGGTCAGCCACTCGTCGTCGACGATGCCGAGCTTCGCGTGGACGTACACCGGCGCCGCCTCATCGCCGTCGTGGGCGCTGATCGTCGTCGCGAGGAGCCGCTGGTGACCGTCGTCGGCGTCCAGGAGGCGGCCCAGCTGCCCGCGGGTGGTGTCCGAGCCGTTGCTCGGCTTGCGGGGGAGCAGCAGGACCACCCGGAACCGGTCGTCGGGCGGGGTGCGCAGCTTGTCGATCAGCACCTCGGCGATCTCCGGCGACCACAGGAACTGGTTCTCCAGGTAGACGAGCCGACGTGCCGAGCGCAGCGCGCGGAGGTAGCCGTCGAGCAGCGTGAATTCGCCTCGGGGCAGGAAGTCGTAGGTGCTGTTCGGCACCGTCCGCAGCAGCTGCACCCGGCTGCCGCCCGCCGGCCCGGGCACCGCGGGCGCGGGCAGGTCTTCCCCCGCCACCTCGGTCCACCGCCGCCGGAAGTGGTCCGCGACGTCGGCGACCACCGGTCCTTCGAGCCGCGTCATGAGGTCGTGCCACCCGATCGGCCGTGGCGGGTGGTCCGGGCTGTCGTGCCGGTCGCCCTCCAGCGCGGTGAAGTCGACGCCGCCGACGAACGCGAGCGCGTCGTCGACGACCACCAGTTTCTCGTGGTGGCAGTGCATGGTCCGCTCGCGGGCGTCGAGCACGCAGCGCACCGCCGAGCCGTCGGTGAACTTCCGCTGCTCCGAGCGCGCGAGCTTGCGCGAGGGCTGGAACGCCGGCACCGGCGGCCCGCCCCAGAGCAGCACCCGCACCTCGACGCCGCGGCCGGCGGTCTCGGCGAGCAGCTCGCGCAGGGTGGGCGCCCCGGGTTCGCGCGTCAGCCGGAAGTCCGCGCTCGCGTGCCAGTTCGCGATGTGGACGTGCGACTTCGCCCGCCGGATCGCCGCCTCGACGGCGGGCAGCGACTCCTCGCCGTCGATCAGCACCTCGACGCGGTTGCCGTCGCGGACCGGGGCTCGGCCGCCGAGCCGGTCCGCCGACCCGCCCGGGGCGAGCACGTCACCCCAGCCGAGCCCGCGCAGCCGCCGCCGGTGGTGGGCGCAGAGCACGCTTTCGAGCCCGTCGCCCAGCCGCTCGTCCGCCTTGTCCAGGAAAGTGCGAAACGTCTTCACCCGTCCCATGGCACTACAGATCGGCCGAGTCCGCCGCGCAGTGACGCTCCGTCAGAGGTCGAGCACCAGGCGGGGTGAGCGCGCGCGGGACACGCAGAGCATCATCACCTCGCTCTCTTCCCGCTCGGCGTCGGTCAGCACGGCGTCGCGGTGCTCCGGTGTCCCGCCGAGCACGCCGGTTTCGCAGGTGCCGCACGTGCCTTCGCGGCACGAGGACAGCACCGTGACCCCGGCTTCCTCGACCACGTCGAGGATCGACCGGTCCGCGGGCACCGCCAGCACCCGCCCCGAGCCGGCGAGCTCGACTTCGAACGCCGTGCGCGGGCCGTCGTCCGGCTCTGCGGTGAAGCGCTCGACGTGCAGGTTTTCGAGGCCGAGCCGTTCCACCGCCGTCAGAAGCGGCGCGGGGCCGCAGCAGTACACCGCCGTGCCCGGCTCGACCGGCAGCCCGGCGAGGTCGAGCAGGCCGTCCTCGTCCTGCGGCCGGATCGTCACGCGGTCGCCGTAGCGGGCCAGCTCGTCGGTGAAGGCCATCGACGAGCGCGTCCGGCCGCCGTACACGAGCTGCCAGTCGCCGGCCCGTTCGAGCATCGGCAGGATCGGCGTGATGCCGATGCCGCCCGCGACGAACAGGTACCGCTCGGCGGGCACCAGCGGGAAGTGGTTGCGCGGCTCCGACACCCGCACCCGGTGCCCGGGCGCCAGCTCGTCGTGCACGTACGCCGAGCCGCCGCGGCCGGCGGGCTCCCGCAGCACCGCGACCTGGTACGCCGAGGTGTCTTCGGGGCGGCCGCACAGGGAGTACTGCCGCACGCCGCCGGGCAGCTCGAGGTCGACGTGCGCGCCGGGTTCCCACGACGGCAGCGGCCCGCCGTCCGGCGCGCGCACCGTCAGGCGGACGACGTCGTCGGCCACGGTTTCCTTGGTTTCCACGACCAGGTTCATCGGTGTCCTTCGGGGTGGGCGAGGAGCCAGTCCCAGAGCTCGACCGGGTCGTCGAAGTCGCGTTCGGCGCCGCAGTGGCAGATCGCGTGCAGCCAGTCGGTGCCGGGGACCCAGAGGACCCGGTTCACGGCGAGACCAGCCGCTGCAGCATCCGGCGCGCCGCCAGGCCACCGGTGTCGATGTTGACCGAAAGTTCCTGGTAGCCATCGGGTTCCGTGGCGATGACCCGCTCGAGGACGTCGAGTGCTTCGACGTCCTGCAGCACCACCGTGCGGTTGTTCTCGGCCAGGAACGCCGACACGCCTTCGTCGTCGAGCGCGAAGTCCCTGGCGACGGCCCAGAAGTCGTGCGTGGAGTGCTCGGTCTCGGGGGTGATGGCGTAGACGACCTCGACGTGGAAGGCGTCCGGGTCGCTGCCGTCCGGGCGCGGCACGGACCCGACCGGCGCGATGCGGCTGTGCAGCTTGTACAGGCAGGGCGGGGTGTACTCGATGTCCTGCCAGCGCGAGATGCGGCCCTGCAGGCCGGTCGACTTGGCGTAGAACGGCGGGCATTCGGCGTCGGCCATGTGCCGCGAGACGTAGACGACGGCGTTCTCCTCGTCGACCTCCGTCGTGATCGGCGTGGCGGCGACCTCCGGTGTGCCGATGTAGCCGCCGTGCAGGTAGGTCTCGTGCGAGAGGTCCAGCAGGTTGTCGACGAGCAGCGAATACCGCGCCCGCAACGGTTCCATCCCCGAGACCGTGGTGTAGCCGGGGGAGCCGAGGTAGGGCGCGCGCGGGATCCGCGCGGCGTCGGCGTTGGCGGGATCGCCGATGAAGACCCAGACGAAGGAGTCCTGCTCCACGACGGGGTACCGCGGCAGCCGCGCGGTCCGCGGCACCCGCGCCTGGCCCGGCACGGCCACGCACTTGCCGTCCGCGCCGTAGGTGAAGCCGTGGTAGCCGCAGACGACCTGGTCGTCGACGAGCCGGGAAGGCGCCTGGGACAAGGGGAACCGCCGGTGGACGCACCGGTCGGCCACGGCCGTCACGCTCCCGTCGCGGGTCCGCCAGAACAGGACCGGTTCGCCGCAGATGGTGCGGCTGAACAGTTCCGCGCCGATTTCGGAGCCGTAGGCGGCGACGTACCACTGGTCACGGGGAATGGCGCTCATCGGAGTTCGTCCTCTCGTGGCGGGGCCCCCAGCCTGGGCGGGCGGGCCCCTCGCCGCGAAGGGCTCTTCCATAAGACGGAAAGCTCAGCCGAGCGCGCGGGAGATCGCCCGGGCGCTCGTCCGGACCAGCGGAGCCAGCGCGTGCGGCGACGCACTGCCGTGCCGCACGACGAGCGACACCGCCGCCACGACCTGGCCGCGGGCGCCGTGGATCGGCGCGCCGACTGACAGGCTGTCGAGGGTCACCTGCCGCTCGCTGATGGAAAACCCGTGGGTGCGGACGTCGGCGAGCAGGTGCCGCAGCCGATCGGGATCGGTGACGGTGTCCGGCGTGTACCGCTCGATCGGGCGGCTGAGGACGTCTTCCTGCACCTCGGCGGGCGCGTGGGCGAGCAGGACGAGCCCGACCCCGGTGGCGGTCAGCGCGAACCGTCCGCCGACGCGGGTCAGCACGGGAACCGCGCCCGAGCCGGCGATGCGCTCGATGAAGACGACCTCGGTGCCTTCGCGGACGGCGAGCTGGACGTTCTCGCGGGTGATCTGCGAAAGGTCTTCCAGGAACGGGAGGGCGCGCTCGCGCAGGCCGAGGCCGCGCGGGGCGAGCGAGCCCAGTTCCCACAACCGCAACCCGACCCGGTAGACGCCGGTGTCGTCGCGTTCGAGCGCGCCCCAAGAGCAGAACTCCCGCAGCAGCCGGTGCGCGGTGGCCGCGGGCAGCCCGGCGCGGCGGGCGACCTCGCTCAGCCGCAGCGCGGGGTGGTCGGGGGTGAAGGCTTCGAGCACCTTGAGCGCGCGGCCGAGCACGGGCCCGGTGGCGCCGGGAACGCGACCTCGATGCGGCACGGCTACCTCCCGGGGATCAGCTGGGCGCGGAGCAGGCCGTCGAGGCGTCGCCACGCCGGTGACCCGGCGTTGACCGCGCTCTGGATCAAGGCCGGGACCGCCGAGGGCGCGTCCAGGCCGGGCAGGGGACCGGGGCCGTAGCGCTGCCGGGTGGCCGTCACGATCCGGCCGGCGAGGGCGTCGATCGCCGGGTCCGCCGGAGGCAGGTCGTGGGCGCGGTCGTAGTCCAGGTAGAGCTGCCTCAGCTCGGGGTCGGTCAGGGCCTGGGCCTGGTCGCGGAAGGACTCCGCGGCCTGCTCCGGGTGCGTCGCGTACACCAGGATCCACAGGTCCGTCTCCATGGCGACCCAGCGCGCGGAAAAGCCCAGCTCCGGCAGGTGCTCGAGGTGCCGCGCGACTTCGGGCGGCAGCCCGTGCACCGGCCCGGACCCGAGCCGGCGGAGGCGACGCTGCGTCTCGCGGAGACGGCGGATGTGCGCGGTCAGCTCGCGGTCGACGTCGTGGAGCGCTTCGCGGACCTGCTCGGGCGTCGCGTCGCCGAGGTCCTTGATGCGCGCCAGCGGCACACCGGCTTCGGCGAGGGTGCGGATCTTGAGCAGGTCGATCGCGTGCGCGGCGGTGTAGCGCCGGTACCCGGATGCGTCCCGTTCCGGCTCCGGGAGCAGGCCTTTCGCGTGGTAGACGCGGACCGTCTTGACCGAGACGCCGGCGTAGCGGGCCAGCCTGCCGATGGTGATCACCTGACCATCATGCCGCGCTTGACCCCGCCCCAGGGGCAGGGTTGCAGACTGACCGCCATGACGAACGTGGATCCGGCCACCCTGCGCGCCCTGGCCGACGAGGGCAACGAGCGCGCCCTCGACCGCCTGGCCGACCTGGCCGACGCGCGCGACGACATCGCGGCGCTGAGCGAGCTGCTCGACGAAGGCAGCACCCACGCCGGCCGCCTCCTCACCCGCCGCGCGGTGGCCGCGGGCGACCTGCTGGAGCTGCAGCGGGTGAGCGACGCCGGCCACGAGGAGGCGGCAGTGGAGCTGGACCGCCTGCTGGGCGACCCGGGCCGCTGACCCGCACCGCCGGGTCGGGTCGCCGGCCTGGGTCGTTGACCCGCGCCGAACCGAGTTGCTGGCCTGGGCCGCTGGCCCCTCGCTGCCGATCCGCGCTGCCGACCTGGGCGCCCGCCCGCGCCGCCGACCCGCGTTGCCGACCTGGGCGCCCGCCCGCGCCGCCGACCCGCGCTGCCGGCTGGGTCACTATCCCGCACCCGCCGGGTCGCTGGCCTTGCGGCAGACCCGCGCTGCCGGCTGGGCCACTATCCCGCACCCGCCGGGTCGCTGGCCTTGCGGCAGACCCGCGCTGCCGACCTGGGGCGCTGGCCCGCGCCGCCGGCCCGCGTTGCTGACCCATCCAGCCGACCCGCGCTGCCGGCTGGACCCCCCTGATCCGCACCGCCGGGGTTGGGTCGCGGGCCCCTGCTGTCGACCTGCGCTGCGGACCCAGCTGGCCGACCCGCGCTGCCGACCTGGGTTGCTGACCTGGGTTGATGCCTGCCTCGTTGGCCCGGCGGCGTTGGCTGCTCGCGTTGCTGTTCTGGGTTGCTGGCCCGGGTTGATGCCTGCCTCGTTGGCCCGGCGGCGTTGGCTGCCCGCGTTGCTGATCTGGGTTGCTGACCCGGGTTGATGCCTGCCTCGCTGGCCCGGCGGCGTTGGCTGCTCGCGTTGCTGACCTGGTGGCTGGCCCGGGTTGATGCTTGCCCCGCTGGCTCGGCCCGGCGGCCCGGCGGCGCTGGCGGCCCGCGCTGCCGATCCGGGTCGCTGGCCCAGGCTGAGGTCGCCCCGCCGGCTCACCCGGTTGGCCGGGTCGCCGCCCCGCGCCGCCAAGCTACCCCGTTGACCAGCCCCGCCGACCCACTCCGCCGCCGAACCCAACCCGATGACCGCCTCGCCGACCCACTCCGCAGCCGTCCTGAATGAGTCGTTCAGGTCTTCCGAGGTCCTGAACGACTCATTCAAGACCGGCCGCGGGGCGTGTCGGGCAGCCTCACCCGGCCGTCGTGTCAGACTTCCCCGCGATGGTCACCCCAGCCGATCTTGCCGACCTGCTCGAATGTGAGCACCGCAGCCTCCTCCACCAGGCCTGGGCCGCCGGGCTGCCGGGTGCGCCGCGCCCCGCCGACACCGCGGTGCCCGGCCGGCGTCCCGAGGCCGCGGAAGCCGAAGCGACCGAAGCGGCCATCCGGGCCGGGGCGCCCGAGATTCCCCGGGCTGTCCTCCGGGACGGCGACTTCACGGGCCAGGTCGACGCTCTCGTCAAGAACGCCGAAGGCCGCTACGAGGTCTTCGACGCCCAGCCGGTCCGGCACCCGACGCCCGGCGCCGTCGTGCGGCTCACCGCCTGTGCCGACGCCCTCGGCGAGGCCGCCGGGCCGCTCCTGCACCTCGGGCTGAGCGACGGCACCACCCGCACGCTGCGCGTCGAAGACTTCCGGCCCCTCGTCGCCCGGCTGCGGGCCCGCCTGCGCGATCGCGCCCCGCGGGTGCCCGTCCCCGTGTGGGCTGACGAACGCCCGGCCTGCGCCGGCTGCGCGTTCGCCCGGCACTGCTCGTCGGCCCGGGAGGCCGACCGGGACCTCTCGCTCGTCGCCGGGATGCGCGGTGACCAGCGGCGCAAGCTGACCGCCGCCGGCCTGGGCTCGATCGACGCGCTCGCCGCCGCCGGGCCGGGTGACCGGCCGCGGGACCTGTCCGTGACGGCGTTCGAGGCCCTGCGTGCCCAGGCCGCGCTCCAGGTCCGGCAGGACACCACCGGCGAAATCGCCTACGAGGTCGTCGACCCCGACGCGCTGGCCGCCCTGCCGGCACCCGCGCCCGGCGACGTCTTCGCCGACCTCGCCGGTGACCCGCACGCCCTCGCCGGCGAAGGGCTGGAGTACCTCTTCGGCGCGGTCACCGAGGCGGACGAGCGGCAGTTCACGGCGTTCTGGGCGCACAGCCGGGCCCAGGAGAAGCAGGCCTTCGAGGAGTTCGTCGACTTCGCCGCCGCGCGCGTCGCCGAGCACCCCGGTTCGCACGTCTACCACTACGCGCCCTACGAGGTGACCGCGATCAAGCGGCTCGCGGCCGTGCACGGCACCCGCGAGGAGACCGTCGACCACCTGCTGCGCAGCGGCGCGGTCGTGGACCTGCACGCCGTCGTGCGCAAGGCGCTGCGCGTGTCGCAGCGGTCGTACTCGATCCGCCACCTCGAGCCGCTCTACCAGCCCGGCGCCCGCGGCAAGACCGCCGTGTCCGACGTCGACGAGTACGAGGAGTACCTGGCGTTCGACCGGTCCGGCGAGCCGGAACGCGCGGAAGAGGTGCTGCGCCGGATCGCCGAGGACACCGAGGACGACTGCGTCTCCGCCCTGCGGCTGTTCGGTTTCCTGCACCGCGTCCGCGCCGAAGCCGGGATCGACACGCCCGAACCGGCCGAGGAGTCCGCCGAGGACGCTTTGCTGCGCGCGGCCGAGGAAGACGTCGCCGCCGAGCGGCGTGCCGAACGGGCCGCGGCGCTGGCCGCGCTGGTCGACCCGCTGCTCGACGGGCTGCCGGACGACCCCGCCGGCTTCACCGCGGACGACCGCGCCCGCGCGCTGCTGGCGGCGTCGGTCGGCTATCACCGCCGCGAGACCAACCCGGCCTGGTGGGAGTACTTCCGCCAGCTGGCCGCGCCGCTCGGCGACCTCGAAGTCGACACCGCCTGCGCCGTCCCGGTGGCGCTGGAAGCGGGGGAGTGGGTGCCCCCGGCCGGGCGGGTGCGCACGGCGAAGCGGACACTGCAGCTCGCGTGCGACCCCGACCGGCCGCACCCGTTCGCGCCCGGTGACGAGGTGCGGCTGCGCTACGGCGACACCGCCCGCGACGCGAAGGTCGTCGCGGCGTCGGCGGTCGAGCTGACGGTGGAGGAGAGCAGCCCGCCGGACGCCACCACGAACGACCGGCCGACCGCGGTCCTGCCCGGCAGCCCGGTGCGGCCCTCGCCCAAAGACGAAGCCGTCGCCGAGCTGGCCCGCCTGACCGTCGACGCGCTCCCGGCGCTGCCGCGGCACCCCGGGATCGACCTGCTCCGCCGGACCCCGCCCCGCCTGCGCTTCGGCGAGGCGCTGCCCGCGCCGGGGGACGACCTGGTCGCCACGGTGATCGAGGCCGCCGAAGAGCTGGACGGCTCGACGCTCGCCGTCCAGGGGCCGCCGGGTGCGGGCAAGACCTACCTCGCCGGCCGGCTGATCGCCCGGCTCGTGCGGGCCGGCCGGACCGTCGCGGTCACCTCGAACAGCCACAAGGCCGTGGAAAACGTGCTGAGCGCGGCGAAGAAGAGCGCGCCGGACCTGCCGTGCGCCAAGCGCGCGAAGCGGACGCCGGACCCGGCGGCGCCGTGGGACCAGCCGAAGAGCAACCCGGCGCTGGTCAAGTGGCGCGAGGAGCACGACACCGGCCACCTGGTCGGCGGGACGGCGTGGACCTTCGCCAACGCCGCGATCCGCGAAGAACCGTTCGACTACCTGATCATCGACGAGGCGGGCCAGTTCGCCCTCGCCGACGCGCTCGCGGTGTCCGTGTGCGCCAGGAACGTCCTGCTGCTGGGCGATCCGCAGCAGCTGCCGCAGGTGGTGCAGGGCACGCACCCGGCGGGCGCGGAGGCCTCGGCGCTGGGCCACCTCATCGGCGAGGCCGACATCATGCCGCCCGAGCTGGGCTACTTCCTCGACGAGACGCGGCGGATGCACCCGGCCGTGTGCGCGCCGGTGTCGGACCTGTCCTACGCGGGCCGCCTCCACGCCCACCCGACGGCGGCCGACCGGTCGCTCGAGGGCGTCGAGGCGGGGTTGTACGTGGCCGAGACCGACCACACCGGCAACACGACCCGGTCGGTCGAGGAAGCCGCGGTCGTCACCGCGATCGTCGCGGACCTGCACGGCCGCGCGTGGACCGACCACGGCACGACCCGGCCCCTCGGCGACGCCGACATCGTCGTGGTCGCGCCCTACAACCTGCAGGCGCGCACGGTGACCCGTGCGCTGGAGGAAGCCGGGTTCCCCGGGGTGCGGGTGGGCACGGTCGACCGGTTCCAGGGGCAGGAAGCGCCGGTGGTGATCACGACGATGACGTCGTCGTCGGCGGTCGACCTGCCCCGCGGGCTCGACTTCCTGTTGTCCCGCAACCGGCTCAACGTCGCTCTCTCGCGGGCGCAGGCTCTCGCGATCCTGGTCTGCTCGCCGCGGCTGGTCGAGGCCGACATCCGGACCGTGGAGCAGCTGCGCCTGGTCGCGGGCATGATCGGCCTGCTGACCGCGGCCCGCCCCTGGCCGGCCGGCTAGCTCACGAGGGCGGTTCGACCTCGCCCGCGTCCTCGTCGACGTCCTGTCCTTCCGGCTTCTCGCGCTCGGCCGGGGGGATTTCGATGTCGAGGTCGACGTCCGGGGTGCCCGGCGGGCGCGGGACGTCGGGGCTGATGGGCTGGTGCTCGGCTTCGGTCATGATCGGCGGTTACCCGGATCCCCGGCCGTCCATGCGGACCCCGGAAAGCGCCTTCCGGGGGTGGACCGCCGCGGCCGATGCTGATATTCCTTCGCCGTGCCCATGGACGCGATCGACCTCCACAGCATCAACGCGTGGGAGGTGGCCTTCCTGCGCGAGGAGGTGGGCGCCTACTTCGCCAACGGCATCGGCCTTTCCCCCGGCGCGACCGTGCTCGACGTCGGCGCCAACGTCGGCGTCTTCTCCGCCGCCGTCTTCGAACGCCTCGGCGGGGACGCGCGGATCTTCGCCTTCGAACCGCTCCCGCCGCTGTTCGCGACCCTGGAGCGCAACGCCAGCGAGTTCTTCGCGGACCGGCTGACCGCGTTGCCCTACGGTCTCGCCGCCGTCGAAGCCGAGCTCGACTTCAGCTACTTCCCGGCCGCCACCATCTTTTCGTCGTCGCTGCGCGACGCGGGCAACATCGAGGTCGAGCGCCGCCGGGTCACCGCCAGCGTCGTCGAAATGATCCGGCGGGGCGGGCTCGGCGGCGGGCTGCGCCGCATCCCCGCCCCCGTCCTGCGCGGTGTCGTCGGCCGCAAGCTGCGCGTCATGCGGGAGCTCGAAACCCACCGCGTCCGGGTCCGGCCGCTCTCGGCGGTGCTCGACGAGCACGGCATCGAGCGCGTCGACCTGCTCAAGGTCGACGTCGAAGGTGCCGAGCTCGACGTCCTGCGCGGCCTCGAAGACCGGCACTGGCCGCTGGTGCGGCAGGCGGTCGTCGAGGTCGAAGGCTGGCGCGAGCACCGCGAGACCGTCCGCGACGTCTTCACCTCGCGCGGGTTCACCGTCGAGGCGGTGCAGGACCCCGTGCAGGAGGCCGCCGACATCGGGATGGTGTTCGCGGTCAGCGGTAGGAGAGCCAGTCGAGGTTGATCCGGGCGGTGTCGCCGGCCGCGTAGGACAGGGTGAGCACCGGGTCCGGGCCGGTGACCGGGATGTCGGCGAAGGTCGCCGTGCCCCAGTCGTCCCAGCTGTCGGAGACCTTCGGGAAGCTCAGCTGCCGCAGCGGGCGGCCGTCCACCGACAGCGTCACGGTGCGGGCGTCGCCGTTGGCGTTGGCGTACCGGACGGCGAGCGTGCCGGTCGCGGGTGCGGTGCCGGCGCGGTGGATCGTGAACGTCGACGCCGCGCCCTCGGCCCAGAGCCCGTCGACGAACGCGCGCCCGGAGTAGCCGGTGTGGTTCACGTTCGTCTTGACCCCGCCGGTGTTGTGCGCGTCTTCGGCCTCCAGGTGCGCCGGATCCGGGCAGCCCGCGACGGTTCCGGCGGTGTCGGCGCAGCGGTCCTGGGCGTCGGGGACGCCGTCGCCGTCGCGGTCGCCCGCGGGTGCGCCGGTCAACGTGATCTCGACGGTGTGCGCGCCGCTGAGCGTGGCCGGGAGTTCGGCGGAGGCGGGCCTGCCGTCGAGGGTGACCGAGCGGATCGCGGTCCCGGCGCCGCGCAGGGTGACGGTGAGGTCCGCGGCGCGGTAGCGCAGGTGCCGCAGGGTGACGTCACCCCAGCCGCTGGGCAGGGTCGGGGCGAAGGCCAGGCCGCCGGCGGTGAAGCGCAGCCCGAACAGTCCACTGTGGACCATATCGAGGAAAGCGGTCGCCGACCAGGTCTGGTCGGGTTCGGAACCCCAGTGGAACTTCACGGTGTCGCCGAGCCGCTGGTAGCCGCCGTCGACGACCCCGGTGCCGCCGTGGTAGATCTCCCAGAAGCCGCTGTTGCCGCCGGCCAGCTTCGCCAGGCGCGTGGTCTCGGCGGCGAAGCCGTTCTGGTCGCCCTGCCCGGCGAGCGCTTTCGCCCACAGGCCCTGGACGAGCGGCCAGACGATGGCGTTGTGCCGGCCCGGCTGCGCGTCGGAGTAGCGCGCCCAGTTCGGGTAGGTGTCGGGCATGCCCCACGCCATTTCGCGGGCGTTGGCGACGATCGAGCGCGCCTGCGCGGGGTTCGCGACGCCGAAGATCAGCGCGAACGCCAGCCCGGTGCCCTCCTGGTACGCGCCGCGGGTGCCGTCGGCGAGGAGCTGGTAGTCGTAGAGCCCGGTCTTCGGGTTCCAGAAGTTCCGGTTGATCGCGTTCTTCAGCGCGGTGGCCTTGGTGCGGTACGCGGCGGCTTCCGCGGCGGGGCGGCCCAGCTGCCCGGCCATGTTCGCGGCGTTGACGTAGGCCGCGTAGTAGACCTCGTTGGTGCTCAAGAACATCCCGCTCGCGACGCCGGGCCACGGCATGCTGCCGGTGCTGACCGATTCGGTGGCGTCGGCGGGCGGCGCGGGGTAGCCGGCGATGCCGTCGTTGAAGAACGACGCGCCGGTGAACAGCCCGTAGGTGCGGTTGAACCCCGCGGTGGTGGCGGTTTCGCGGATGCCGAGCGTGTTCTTCGTGGTGGCGTAGGCGTTTTCGAGGAACCCGCGGTCGCCGGTGACGAGGAAGTGGTGCCACGCGGCCGTCGCCCAGACGACCTGGTCCCACTGCTGGTCGTCCTGCTGCACGCGCAGGGCGCCGCCGGCGTCCTTGTCGACCACCGCCCACAGGGTGTTCCGCGCGAGCGCGGGGTCGAGCAGGCTCGTCGCGTTCCAGCTGTTGACCGAGGCGTCGCGCGTCCACGGCTGCGCGTACCCGCCGCCCGCGCGGACGAAGCCGACGGCCGGGTCGAGCAGGCCGCTCTTGTCGTACTTCGGGTCGTAGCCGATCGTGTTGGTGCGCAGCAGGTTGTCGAGTGCCGCGTCGTAGGCGGTGCCGTACAGCGCTTGGCTGCCGGGGTTCGCGAACTCGAGTGCCGGGCGGGCCGCCGGAGCCGCGGTCGCGGGGCCGGTGAGCACCCCGCTCGCCGTCGCCACCACCAGGACCGCCGCGCCGAACCGCCGCCGGACGTCGTTTGCCATGCGCGTAACCCCTTCGCATCGGTCGCCGACCCGGAGCCAGTGCACCACGGAAGGTCGGGTTTTCCCCGGGAACGGCGGGATTCTGTCCGTTTCTGTCCGCCGTCACGGTCGGGTAAAGACCGTTGTGCCTGGTCGCACCGTGTGATCGGGTGTCGGGACCGCGGTCGCGCTGAGTGAGGAGGACCGGTGGCGTTCTTCCTTTCGCGGCTGTTCGCGCGCTGGGTGCTGCACCCGGGCCGGGGCTGGCTGCTGCCGGCCGCCGTGGTGCTCGTCGTGTTCGCGACCAGCTGGCCGCTGATGGCGCTGGCCGAGCCGGCGGGCAGCGAGCTGGTCCGGCCCGGCACCTACTGGTGGTACTTCGTCGTCACCGCGACCACGGTCGGGTACGGCGACTTCTCGCCCGGAACGTTCGCCGGGCACCTCGTGGGCGCCTACGTGATCGTGGGCGGGATCGCGACCCTGACGACGGTGTTCACCAAGCTCGCGTCGGTGCTGGAACAGGCGAAGGGACGGCGGATGCAGGGGACGGAGGCGGTGCGCGCGAGCGGCCACACGGTGCTGATCGGGTACGCCGCCGGGCGGACCGAGCGGATCGTGGCCCAGCTGCTGGCCGACGGGGTGCCCGCGCTGGTGCTGTGCGCGGGGGAAGAGGTCGGCGTCCACCCGATGCCGGACCGGCCGGTGCAGTTCGTCCGCGGCGACCCGACCGCGGCCGACGTGCTGGCCAGGGCGGGCGTGGCCCGCGCCGCCGCGGTCCTGGTCGACGTGGCCGACGACAACGCGGCGCTCGCGGTCGCGGTCACGGTGGACCACGCCACGCCGTCGGCGCACGTCGTCGTGACGCTGCGGGACCTCGACCGCGCCGAGCTGGTCCGCTACGTCGACCCGCGGATCCGCTGCGTCCAGTGGCACACCCCGCGGATGGTGACCGAGGAGCTGACGTCCCCCGGCATCACCGAGGTCTACGCCGAGCTGATGACGGCCGGGGGCGCCGACACGTTCTCCGTCACGCTGCCGGAGTCCCTCGGCCGGCTCCCCGCCGAACACTGCCGCCTCGCGCTCGGGCGCACGTACGGGGCGACG
Source organism: Amycolatopsis sp. cmx-4-83 (assembly GCF_046548815.1). Classification (NCBI taxonomy): domain Bacteria; kingdom Bacillati; phylum Actinomycetota; class Actinomycetes; order Pseudonocardiales; family Pseudonocardiaceae; genus Amycolatopsis; species Amycolatopsis sp. cmx-4-83. The sequence goes on from NZ_JAEBEF010000006.1 coordinate 40,942, forward strand.
GTGCTGGCCGTGCGCACCGGCACCGACCTGGCGGTCAACCCGGCCTGGGACGCGGAGCTGGCGCCGGGCTCGGTGCTCTACTACGTCGGCCCGCGACGCCTCACCGGTGCCGAGGTCGAGGCGGCCCTGCGCGGGGAGGTGGCCCCGCCGGGCGCGACGCTGCATACTGCAAGAATGTCGAGGAGGAAGCCGGGGGCGGCGCGATGAGCTCGCGCGAGGGGCGGTCGCGCCGGAAGTTCGGCCGGATCGACCCGTACTGCCTGATGGCCGTGCTGCCGGTGCTGCTGGTCGCCGGAATCCTCGGTTCCCTGGTCAACGTCCTGCTGGGACTGGGCTGCGCGGTCTTCGCGGGCCTGATCCTCCTGTTCGACTCGTGGGCCAACCGCCCGGGCCCGCCCCCGCCCGAACCCGCGCGCCGCCCGGTCCGCCAGGCCCAGGCGAGGCCGCCGGCCCGCGATCCCGGTCGCCCCCCTGTCCGGCAGCAGGCGCGGGGCCCGCGTCCGCCGGCGGGTCGCGCCCCGGCCCCGGCCCCGGCCCGCGCTCCGGTCCGGCGTGCGGGACCGCCGCCCGCGGCCCGCTGAGCTACGCGAGTTCCCGGGGGCACGACCGCTCGGCCGACGGTACCTCGCCCTCGTCGCGAAGCGCCGTCTCAGCCGGCGAGGATCTGCTCGCGCAGGATGTCGGCGTGCCCGCCGTGCTGGGCCAGCTCCCGCAGCACCTGCAGGTACACCCAGCGCACCGTGCGCGGTCCGGTGCGGTGACCGGTCACGACGGCGTCGAGTGACAGGTCCGCGACCGCCTTCCGGGCCGTGGCACAGGCTTCCCGGTGGGCCGCGGTGACCGAAGCGATGGTGTCGCCGTCGGCGAGCCGGAACGACTCGTCCGGACTCGCGGCCAGGCCGAGCTCCCCGCGGGACTTGCCGCCGACGCACTCCTCGAACCACACGCGCTGCATCCACGTGACGTGCTTGAGCAGTCCCAGCAGCGTCGTCGCCGACGGGACGAGCCGGCGGCGGGCCTGGTCCTCGGTGAGGCCGTCGAGGGCAGCCTCCATGGCGCCTCGGTGTTCCTCCAGGAAGGCCTCGAGCTGGCCGCGTTCGCCGTCCAGTGGCACGTCGAACGAACCCATCGGGATCTCCTCTCAGCCGCCGACGTGGATGCCGGGCCGTCGGTCGGGATCTTTCTCGCTGCTGCGGATGATCTCCCGGACGACCGGCGCGGTGTCGCCGCGGCCGAGGAGCAGGTAGCGGAACAGGTGCCCCAGCGGGTTTCCTTCGGACCACTCGAAGTAGCAGCGGGGCCGGACGCCGGTGACGTCGCGCAGGGTCAGCAGGATCGCGGCGATCGCGTTCGGCGCCGCCGGGCTGGCGGCGCGGAGGATCCGGTAGCCGTCGACGTCGACGCCCCGCACCTGCAGCACGTTGCTGAACTCCGACGGGTCCACGACGTCGATCTCGAGGAACAGGATGTCGGCCGCCCCGGGCACGGGGTTCATGCCGCGCTGTTCGGCCTCCTTGGCGGAGTACTCGGCGTGGTCACCGCCCTGGCGCTTGTTCGCGATGATGTTCAGCGCGCCGTCGTGGGCCAGCGAGTCGGCGATGAACCGGCGCGCCTCGTCGTCGAACTCGATGTGCTCGGCGCGCAGCTCGGTGGTCCGCGTGACCCGCGAAACCAGCGAGACGACGATGATCCCCAGGATGAACAGCGCCGAGATCGCGATCCCGTCCGGCTTCTCGATGACGTTCTCGACGAGCGCGTAGAGCAGCACGAGCGTCAGCACGACGAAGCCGGTGGCGGCACCGCGGTGGCGGCGCCGGATCGCGGAGATGCTGACCGCGACCGCGCCCGAGACCATCATCGCGAGGATGCCGGTCGCGTAGGCGCCGGCCTGGGCGTTGACGTCGGCGCCGAACGCGATGGTGATGAGGATGCTGATCGCGGTGTAGACGAGCACGACCGGCCGGACGGCGCGGCCCCACTCCGGCGCCATGCCGTAGGCGGGCAGGTACCGCGGCACGATGTTGATCAGCCCGGCCATCGCCGACGCGCCGGCGAACCACAGGATGAGGACGCTGCTGATGTCGTAGGCGGTCCCGAAGATCTCGCCCAGTTCGTGGTGCGCGAGGTAGGCCATCGCGCGGCCGTTGGCCTCGCCGCCGTCCTTGAACGCGTCGGCCGGGATCAGCACGGTGGTGACGAAGCTCGTCGCGATGAGGAACACGGACATGATGAGCGCGGCGACGGTGAGCAGCTTCCGCGTGTTGCGGATCCGCGACTCCAGCTTCTCCTCGGCGGACTTCCCGTCCGCGGCGACCAGCGGCATCATGCTGACGCCGGTCTCGAAGCCGGACAGCCCGAGCACGAGCAGCGGGAAGGCGAGCACGGCCGGGCCGACGATGCCGCCGAATCCGCCGCCACCCGCGGTCAGCGCGTCGGTCCAGTGGGACAGGGCCGCGGAGTCGCCGAGCAGGTCGATCACCCCGGCGACGGTGACCACGGCGTTGAGCACCAGGAACACCGCGACGAGCGGGATGGCGACCCCGACGGCCTCGCTGAAGCCGAGCAGGAACACCCCACCGAGGATCAGCAGCAGCACGACGGTGATGAGGACGGCGTGGCCGTGCAGGAAGCCCGGCAGGTACGGGTTTTCCAGCATGTGCACGGTGGCGTCGGCCGAGGACAGCGTGATCGTGATGATCCACGACGTCGCCACGAACCCGAGCAGCGTGAGCACGAAGAGCTTCCCGCGCCAGAACGGCAGCAGGTTCTCCAGCATCGCGACCGAACCCTGCCCGTGCGGGCTTTCCCGGGCGACCCGGCGGTACATCGGCAGCATCCCGAGCAGGGTGAGCGCGACGATGAGCAGCGTGGCCAGCGGCGAGAGCGCCCCGGCGGCGAGCGCGGCGATGCCGGGCAGGTAGGAGAGCGTGGAGAAGTAGTCCACGCCGGTCAGGCACATGACCTTCCACCAGGCCTGCGGGGTGCCCTGGTCCTCGGCGCCGGCGCGGCCGATCGGGGCGACCCGGTGCTCCAGCAGCCACCGGGCGGCGCCGGACGCCGGCGGCTTCGGCGGAACCGGGCTGTCGACCTTCGCCGGAATGGTCAAATCGGGTGAAACACCCATTTCTCGCCCTCTCGTCCCCTCGGCCCACTGACACCGGGGACAAGCATGCCCGACCGCTCGCCGTGGGGCGCACCGGCGTCCCGTCCACTGGGGACGGGAGCGGTGCCGGGGCGTCCCTTGTGGACGGTCAGAACTCGTCGGCCGCCGTCAGTTCGTGCTCGAAGGCGTCCGCGCGCGCGACGACGGCCTTGAGGGGCCGCTCGAACTCCTCCTGGATGCTGAGGTCCTCCAGTGGGACGGTGTGCTTGAGCAGGGCGACGCCGTCCACCACGGCCGCGCCGCCGACCGCCGAACCGCCGGCGAGCTCGAGGAGCTTCCGCAGGTCGACGGAGTCGGCCCAGCCGACCGGCGAGGAGATCTCGATCCACGAGCCGCCGTCGAGTTCGGCCAGGTGGTGGACCGTCGCCTGCTGGGTCCGGTCGCTCGGGCCGTGCAGCCGGAACCGCAGCCAGCCGTCCGACTCTTCCAGGACTTCGTACCGCGTCCGCACAAAGTTGATCACGTCGATCCAGGTGGTCACGCGTCGAGCATGCCACGTCCGCCCGGAGTCCGGCACCGAGGACACTCCGGGCGCCGAGCGTTCCGGGCGGGTTTAGTCCGCGCGATGGGGGTTACACGTCGTGGTGTGGTGTCTCGGCTAACGTATAAACCCAGGTGCGCGCCCTCCGTGGCGGCGACAGCCGCGGGAAGCGGGGAAGCAACGGGGTGGCGATGACGTATTCCGCGGTGCACTTGGCCGTCGGCAGTCACGAAGAGGCCACCGTGGTCACCGTCACGGGCGAACTCGGCCCGGCTTCGTACCCGGTGTTGCGCGACGGCCTGCTCGAGATCGCGACGGACGCGCCGGAGGGCCTGGTGGTCGACATCCGCGCGCTGGCGATCGCCGACGCGTCGCTGACCGGGGTGTTCTCGCTGGTCGCCCGGCGGATCGGGGACTGGCCCGGCATCCCGTTCACGGTCGTGGCGGCCGACGCCGACCTGGCCGCCGCGGTGGCGGCGCCGGACCACCAGGTGCGGCGGCGCAGCGAACGCACCTTCGCCCGCGCCGCCGGCAGCTCGGCGCTGGTCCGCGACTTCGTCAGCGGTGAGCTGGCCGCGTGGGGCGTGCCCGAGCTCGCCGAAGACGCCCGGTTCATCGCCACCGAACTCGTCGAGAACGTGCTGCGGCACACCACTTCGGAACCGCGGCTGCGGCTCGACCTGCGCCGGGGCGTGTGCACGGTGGCCGTGGGCGACCAGGACACGCGCCCGGCGGTGCTGCTCGAACGGCTCTCCCCGTTCGAACCCGGCATGGGGCTGAAGCTCGTCGCGCAGCTGGCCCGCACGTGGGGCTGCAGCCGGTCCTGGTCGGGCGGGAAGGTCGTCTGGGCCGTGCTGAACGACCGTTCCCGCCTCGCCGGGTAGCGGCCGCTACTTGGTCAGCGCGGCGATCCGCGCCAGGACCTCGTCGCGGCCCAGCGCCTGGCTGATCGCGTGCAGGTCCGGGCTGCGCGTGGAGCCCGACAGCGCGATGCGGATGATCTGCGACGCTTCGCGGATCGAGCCCGGGAACCCTTCCGGGTTCTTCTTGAACTCCTTGGCGTTGCGGGCGAAACCGTGCTTGGCGGCGACCGCGCGGATCTGGTCGAACCACTCGCTGCCGTCGTCGAGCTGCCGGTAATCGGCCGAGAAGTCGCGCGCCACGGCCTGCACGACCGCGCTGTCGACGCCGAGCGCGGCGATGCGCTCGTCGTCCGCCCCGGTCACCGCCGCGTGCAGCTGCGGGAAGAAGAACCCGTAGACGGCGCGGAATTCGCTCCACTTCTTGAGGTCCTTGCGCGGGTTCTCGGCGCCGTCGCGCTCGACGGCGAGCGCCCGCAACGCGAGTTCCGGCTCGGCGTCGAGGACCGCCAGCAGCTCCTTGTCGAACCGCTCGGCCCAGGTGCGGACCGCCGCCAGGATCGCCGGGCCGGAGAGCGTCGCGATGTGGTCGGCGGCGATGTCGTCGAGCTTGACCAGGTCGACGAGCGGGCCGGCGACCCCGCACTCGGCGAGGTTGATCGGCTCGGTGAGAGCCTGCTCGAGCGGCAGCTCGGCGAGCCGGCCGTTGGCCAGGCCGCGCAGGTAGTAGAGGACGGCCTCGGTGGGGTAGCCGGCTTCGATGTAGAAGTCGACGGACGCCTCCGGGTCCTTCCGCTTGGACAGCTTGCGCTTGCTGCCGCCGTCCTGCTTCATCAGCGGCGCGATGTGCGCGTAGGTGATCGGCTCGAAGCCGAGCGCGGCGAACAGCTGCTGGTGCACCGGCACCGACGAGATCCACTCGTCGCCGCGGATCACCAGGTTGACCCGCATCAGGTGGTCGTCGACGGCGTGCGCGAAGTGGTAGGTCGGCAGCCGCGGGCTCTGGTCGGAGCTCTTGAGGATGACGACGTCGTTGCGGTTGGCCTCGGCTTCCAGCGGACCGCGGATGGCGTCGGTGAACCGGGCGCGGGCCCCGGCGGCAGTGGCGTCCTCGGGGACGCGGAACCGCACGACGTACGGGTCGCCAGCGTCGAGCTTGGCCTGGACGTCGGCCGGGTCGGCGTCGCGCCAGATGGCCCAGCTGCCGTAGTAGCCGGTGGGGAGCTTGGTGGCCTGCTGCCGCTGGGTGATGGCGGCGAGCTCGTCTTTGGTGGCGAAGTCGAGGTACGCCTTGCCCTGGCGGAGGAGGTCGCGCACGAAGGTCAGGTAGATCTCTTCGCGGGCGGACTGCTGGTAGGGCCCGTAGGCGCCGCCGCGGTCCAGATCCTCGTCGGCGGCGAGGTGGAAGTAGGCGAAGCCGCGCTCGAACTGCTCCAGCGCGCCTTCGACCTCGCGGGACTGGTCGGTGTCCTCGACCCGCACGAGGTAGCGGCCGCCGCTGCGGCGGGCGACGTCCTGGTCGATGGTGGCGGTGTAGATGCCGCCGATGTGCACGAACCCGGTCGGCGACGGGCCGAAGCGCGTGACCAGCGCGCCCTCGGGCAGCTGCCGGGCGGGGTAGCGCTCCTCCCAGTGCCCCGGTTCGGGCAGGTCGGCAGGGAAGAGGGCGTCGATGACCGCTCGGTCCAGCATGGGTTGTTCTCCCGCGTCGTGGTGCACTTGCCCGCCGTTCGGCGTCGGCGATGGTGGTCGTTTTCGCCGACGACGAGCCTAGCCGTCCGGCCCAGCCGCCCGGCCGGGCGGTCGTGAACAGCGGGAAAGGGTCCTTTCCTGTGCTAGTTTCCCGGGAATGCGCGGTCGGTTCCCCTTCGCCAGGACGCTCTCGGCAATCGCTGCCCTGCTGGTTTTCCCTTTGCTCGCCCCACCGCCCGCCGGTGCCGCGCCCGCGGGCCGCGAGTGCGCGACGCCGTCGATCGACCGGTACCAGCAGTGGCTGGCCAGCGGTGAAGGCGCCACCGTGCCGGCGACCGGGAGCCTGCTGGTCCGCGACCACCACCGCTACACGGCGAAGGTGTCGTTCGTCGGCGCCGAGTGGCACGTCGCCGTGCTGTGGCTGGCGAACGAGTTCGAAGCGCAGGCCGACCTTTCGCACTCGGCCGGGTTCTGGCTGACCTACCGGGCGAGCGACGACCTGTACGTCCAGCTGCGCCCGGCGTCGCACTGGAGCGGCGGCGACAAGTGGCTGACGCTGGTGCCCTCCACCCACGGGCGGCTGGTCACGAAGTTCTTCGGGTTCGCACCCGATCGGTGGACGTCGCTGCCCGAGCTGGGGACCCCGCCGTATTCGTTCGCCTCGGCGCTGCCGGAGGCGCGCGGGCTGGTGTTCGTCGGGAAGACGCCGAACGAGCTCGAGTTCCGCGGCCTGCGCGTCGACCACTACCGGCCGCCCTGCCGCTGACCCGGCCGTGAACGTCGTCTTCGAAGCCGAGCTCTGGGAGTGGTCCGCCCGGCGCACCGAGACCTGGGTCTTCGTGACGCTGCCCGCCGACGCTTCGGAAGACATCCGCGAGCTCACCGCGGGTCCGCGGCGCGGGTTCGGTTCCGTGCGCGTCCGGGTGACCGTCGGCGGGGCCGGGTGGCGGACGTCGATCTTCCCGGACAGCGCGCGCGGCGCCTACGTGCTGCCCGTCAAGCGGGCCGTCCGCGAAGCCGAGGGGCTCGACGTGGGGGACACCTGCGCGGTGTCCGTCGAGCTCGTCGACTTCTGAACGCCGGGATCCGCCGAAAGCGGATCGGGCGACGGGCGAATCTGTCATGATGCGGACAACGCCCCCGTAATGCGCAAGGGAGACACATGTCCGCCCAGATGGACGAGCTGATCGCCCAGTTCGAGAACTTCCGCAGCAAGGTGCGGCAGGCCGAGGCCCGGTTCGCCGGTGTCGGTGACATGCAGGAACGGGTCGCTCGGCTGGAGAGCACCGTGACGTCGCCGGACGGGACCGTCACCGTGACCGCCGGGGCGGGCGGGGCCATCACCGACCTGCGGCTCACCGCCGGGGCCACGCGCGTCGAGCCGGGGCAGCTCGCCGCCACGATCATGAACACCATCCGGCGCGCGGTCGCCGGGGCCGTGCAGCAGCAGGCCGGGATCGTCGACGACGCCTTCGGCGACTCGTTCGGCGTGGACGTCTCCGCGCAGGTTCGCGAAGCCCAGACCGAGGCGTTCGGAACCGCGGCGCCCGAGCCCGCGTCGGAACCGCAGCCGCGGCAGCCGTCGCGGCCCGTCCGGCGGCCCGCCGCCGACGAGGACGACGACTTCGGTCAGGGCCCCATCCTCCGCCGATCCTAGGGAAACCGCGATGCCAGACGGAATTCAGACGAACATCGGGGCGATCAACGCCTACGCCCGGCAATTGCCCTTCTACGAGGGTGAAGCGGACAAGTTCGGCGCCAAGATCGACGCCGCCGACGTCACGAACGAGGCCTGGGGCCTGATCGGCCTGTTCGCGAAGCAGGGCTACACCGACCGCCTCACCGAGCTGCGGTCGCTGCTGACCGACCTGAAGGACGGCGTCGACGGCTTCACCACGAAGCTGACCAAGGCCGCGGAGATGTACCAGGGCATGGAAGACGCCGGCAAGATCGCCTTCGGGCGCTACGAGGCGGAAATCGACGCGGTCGGGGGCCAGGGCGAATGACGGAGCCGAAGAAGAGCATCGCCGACGCGCTGAACGTCGAGGCGTACGACGAGAGCATGGGCGCGAACCTCGACCGCGCGGCCGGTTACGTGCCGGTGGCCGGCACGGCCTACAAGGCGGGCAAGTCGATCGGCGCGCACGCCCAGCAGGCGTTCCAGGCCGACAACCCGAGCGAGCTGGCCTCCGCGGGCGGCGCGCTGGTCGGCGACGGGGCCGCGTTCGTCGGTGCCGCCGCGGGCGACATGGTCACCTTCGCGATGGACCCGATCGGCTGGCTGGTCAGCCACGGCCTGAACATGCTGCTCGAGCTCGTCCAGCCGCTGCAGGACGCGCTGCACCAGGTCACCGGCGACGGCCCGGCGATCGGGCACGCGTCCGAGAACTTCGTGACGATCGCGCAGGGCTTCGTCGCCCTGGCCGACGACTTCGAGAAGACCGGCGACACCGCGCTGGCCGAGTGGGTCGACGAAGCGGGCAACGCCGCGAAGGAAGCGCTCGGCGACTTCTCCTCGGGCATCCGCGGCATCGGCTCCGCCGCCGGCTCGGTGGCCGAGGTGCTGCAGATGTGGTCGATGGTCATGGTGGTCATCGAAGAGGTGATCAAGGGGATCATCACCGAGCTGGTGTCCTGGCTGATCACGCTGTGGCTGCCGGCGCTGGCCGCGTCGGTGATCAGCTTCGGCGGCACGGTCGCCGCCGCCATGACGGCGTCGATCGCCAAGGCCGCGACGGTGCTCAAGAAGGTCACCTCGTACCTGGGCAAGTTCGGCAAGCTGCTCGACACCTTCATCGAGTTCCTGGCGAAGTTCTCGACGAACGTCGTCAAGTTCACGACCAAGCTGCGCGTCGGCGTGATGCCGGGTGAGACCAAGTTCGGTTTCGGCGCGGTCGCCCAGGGCTTCCAGCCGAGCAACCGCGTGCTGACGACCATGTTCGGCACCTCGGTCGGCGCCGGCCCGCTCCTCGCGGGTGCGGGTGTGAAGGCCGGCATCGGGGCCGCGAAGGGTGCGTTCGCCGAAGGCAAGGACGCCGTGACGCCCGAAGGGGACGAACCGTGGTTCGACAAGAGCGAGATCGGCGGGGACCGGACTCCGGAGGAGACCCGGAAGGACCTCGACATCTGACCGACCGCGCGGCCGCGCTCAACGCCCGGGCCGAGCAGTGGGCCGACGACGCCCAGGTCCGCCCGGGCTTCCGCGAGCGCGTGGAGGCCCTGGTGCGCGACCGCTGGCACGAGCCGGTGATCGTGCTGCGCCTGGGCGACCCCGACGTGGGCTTCGAGGTACCGGGCCGCCGTCCGGACGGGACGGTCGAGGGCTCGGAGCCGGTGAGCCAGTTCTTCCGCGGCGTCCTGCGCGGTGTGGGTACCGCGGTGGTGTCGGTGTTCTCGCTGGCCAACGGCGGCGGGGCCGGCCGGGTGTTCCAGCGCGACGTGCGGGTGACCGGGCCGGCGGACGCGCAGGTTCTCGGCCTGGCCGACCAGCTGCGGTCGTTGCGGGGGCCGTGGCTGGCGTTTTCGCCGTCGTGCCTGGCGTTGGTGGATACGGGATCGACGTACGTCGAGCCGGCGGACGCGCCGGCGCCGCGGATCGTGTGGGAGGCCCGGCAGCCGGAGCTGCCGGCGGTGAACTTCCGCCGGCACACGCTGACGTGGCCGGATGGGTCGGTCTTCCGGTTCCCGCTGCACGGGCGGACCGAGGAGCAGCACCTGCGGAAGTTCGTCGAGCCGCCGGGTGTGGTGCATTGGGAGGGCCGCCCGCAGTAGCGGCTGTCCCGCGCTTCGCGGCGCGGCCTTCGCGCGGACCAGGGCTGGCGGCAGTCGGGTTGTCGCCGCGAGCCTCCCGAGCCGCTGTCGTGCGCCGGAGGGTCCGGCGGGTGGCCCGCGCTTCGCGGCGCGGCATCTGCGCAGGCCGGATTGCGGCTGTGTGCGGGAAGCAGCGGTCGCGCCACCCCTGCTCACTGGGGCGGACAGGGCGCGCCCCGAGGGGGAGGAGAGCGCGCCATGTCCGTTCTTGAAACGGTACGCGCCCCCTGACCCTCCGGCGGCGGAACCACTCGTACGCCCGAGTCGCGCACAGTGACCGACCGCACCGGCCGGCTTACTGCCCGCGAAAACTGCGTAGGCGATTTGCCCGATACCTATCTTTTGTCCTGTCCGACGAAAGTCGGTACCGCCCCTCGCGGCGCGCGCAGCACCCTCGAGCTCACCAGTTCCCCCACCGTGGCCGGCGTGGCCACCCCTCGCCGGCTTTCCCCGTGAAAGTGAGCTCCCGGCATGCGCAGAACCGCACGCTCCGCCACGACCCTCCTCGCCGCCGCGGCGGCCATCGGGTTCTTCTCGCCCGTCAGCGCCACCGCCACCACCATCGACGGGTACTCGCCGTCGGTGCAGCGGGACGCCGTCGCTTCCCTCGCCGCGGAAGCGGGGATCAGCGAGTCCGCCGCCGTCTCGCTCCTGCGCACGCAGGCCGCGAGCGTCGGCACGGTGCAGCAGGTCACCGCCGCGCTGGGGGCCCGCGCCGCCGGCGGGTACCTCGACGCCGCCGCGAAGCCCGTCGTCAACGTGCTCGACCGGGCCGCCGCCGACCAGGTCACCGCGGCGGGAGCGCAGGCCAAGCTGGTCAAGCACTCCAGCGCCGCCCTCACCAGCGCGCAGGACACGCTGCAGGCGCTGCCCGCCGTCGCGCACACCTCGATCGGGCTCGACCCGACGACCAACCAGATCGTGCTGACCGTCGCCGACGCCGCCAAGGGCACCGACGCGCTGCTCAAGGCCGCCGGGTCACTCGGCGACCGCGTCCGGGTGGAACGGGTCGCCGGCGAGATGCACACGGCCATCTACAACGGCGAAGCCATCGCCGGCGGCGGCACGCGCTGCTCGGTGGGCTTCAACACCAACCGCGGCGGCCAGAACTACATCGTCGACGCCGGCCACTGCACCCGCGCGGTGTCGCAGTGGAACGTCGGGCCGTCGCAGGGGTCGAGCTTCCCGACCAACGACTACGGCCTGATCCGCAACACGACCGGCAGCGCCCCCGGCGCGGTCACCCTGTGGAACGGCTCCACCCAGCGGATCAGCTCCGCCGGCACCGCGACCGTCGGCCAGCGGATCAGCAAGAGCGGCAGCACGACGAACCTGACGTCGGGCTCGGTCCAGCGGCTGAACGTGACCGTGAACTACGCCGAAGGCTCGGTCTACCAGCTGATCCAGACCAACGCGCTGGTCAACCCCGGCGACTCGGGCGGCTGCCTGTTCGCGGGCAGCGTCGGCCTGGGCATCACGTCCGGCAAGGGCAGCGGGACGTCGTACTTCCAGCCGGTCGGCGAGGCGCTGAGCGCGTACGGCGTCAGCCTCAACTGAGCGTCAGTCGCGGCGGCTCCGGCCGAACGCCATCCGGTAGATCACCAGGATGATCAGCGCGCCCAGGACCGCCAGGCCCCAGGTGCGCAGGTCGAAGAAGGTGCCGAGGTCGGTGTGGAACAGGGTCTTGCCGACCCAGCCGCCGACGAAGGCGCCGCCGATCCCGAGCAGGATCGTGATGATGCAGCCGCCGGGGTCCTTGCCCGGCATGAGGGCCTTCGCGATCAACCCCGCGATGAGCCCGAGCACGATCCAGCTGATGACGCCCACGGGTGCCTCCGTCCGCCTGTCTTCCTGACGGCACAGGATGGCAGGCGGCGGCCCCGTGGGCACGGCGAGCCACGCCCACGTGATCCGGATCTCAGCCGGGCAGCGGCCGGTAACCCGAGCACAGGACGCGCAGCCAGTCGATCTCGCCGTCCCGCACCGCGTAGTAGGCCTGCTGCTCGACGATGTGGTCGACGTCGTCGCGGTGCCCCCGCAGCCGGTAGGCCACGTGCCCGCGGTCGGCGACCCGGCCGGTCGTCACCGAGCAGAGCTCCAGGATCCGGTCTCCCGCGCCGAATTAGCGGCCGAGGACGATGTCGCCGACGATCTCCGCCGGATCGGCCGCCGTCCAGTGCCGGCCGGCGAGCCGGGTCGCGATCAGCGCCGAGCGCAGCATGTGCTCCATCGGCTGGCCGAGGCCGAGGTCGATGGCCAGCGAGAGGGCGGCGAGCACCTCGGCCCGGCGCGGCACGTTCGGCTGGACGGCCATGGTCACCGCCTCTTCCGTGTCACCCCGTCGCGTCAGCCCACGTTTTTGTCGGACCCCGCGGGTAGCTTCCGGAGCATGGTGCTGACCAAGGAGGAACGCGAAGAATTTTTGGCGCAACCGCACGTCGGGGCGCTGTCCGTCGTCGAGCGGCCCGACCGGGCGCCGCTCGTCGTGCCCATCTGGTACCAGTACACGCCGGGTGGCGAGCTGTGGGTGCGCACCGGGCCCGACGCGCGCAAGACGCGGGCGATCCTCGCCGCGGGCCGGTTCAGCCTGCTGGCGCAGCGGACGTCGCCGACGGTTCGGTACGTGTCGGTGGAAGGGCCGGTGACGCGGACCGAGCCGGACACCGACGAGCGGTCGCTGGAGATGGCGTCGCGGTACCTGCCGCCGGGCACGGCCGAGGAGTTCGTGGCGTACGAGCGGAAGGAGCTGGGCGAGCACCTCACGGTGTTCCTGCGGCCGGAGCACTGGCTGTCGGCCGACCTGGGGCCGGGCTGATCGTTCGGCCGAACGTGCGACTTGCGTAACGGGGTGGTCGCTCTCGGGGACTGACTTCTCGGTAAGTCCGACGAGCGGAGGCCGTGGATGCAGATCGACCTGTTCAACGAGATCCAGAACCCGCGCCCGTGGCCGGAGGGGCACGAGCAGCTGCGGTTCCGCCAGGCGATCGAACAGGCCGTCCTCGCCGACGAGCTCGGCTACGGCTGCTGGTGGCAGGTCGAGCACCACGGCGCGGGGGAGTTCAGCCTCTCCTCGGCCCCGGAGCTGATGCTGGCCGCGCTGTCCCAGCGCACCAGTCGGATCCGGCTCGGCCACTCCGCCGTGCTCGCGCCGGGCCGGTTCAACCACCCGATCCGCGTCGCCGAACGCGCGGCGACGCTCGACCACCTCAGCGGCGGCCGCGTCGAGCTGGGCCTGACCCGCTCGACCATCCCGGAGTGGCGGCTGTTCGGCATCGAGCCGGTCGAGGCGCGCGCCCAGACGCAGCAGGCGTTCGAGATGGTGCCGAAGATGTGGACCGACGAGCGGTTCTCCCACGGGAGTGACGACTACCAGATCGACGACGTGGCGATCGGGCCCAAGCCGCTGCAGCGCCCGCACCCGCCGCTCTGGCAGGCGGCGGCGAGCCCGGCGTCGTTCGAGGAGGCGGGCCGGCGCGGGGTTGGCGTGCTGGGCACGACGATGTGGGAGTCGCTGGAGCGCGCGGGCCGCCTGATCGGCCTCTACCGCGCGGCGGCCGAGGCGTGCACGGACCCGGTCGGCGCGTACGTCAACAACCAGGTCGGCTTCTTCACGTTCGTCCACTGCGCGGACACCGACGAGGAGGCGATGCGCAACGGCGCCGCGGCGGCGGCCGCCTGGTACACGGTGACGGCGTTGACGTTCTTCGAAGCGGCAACGGAGTTCGTCCGCGCCAACGCCCGCAACGAACAGCTGCTCTCGTCCCCGGACGGCGGCGGCCTGACGGGCGACTTCCTCCGCGGCGAGGCGGCGAACACCCCATCGGAGGCGAACCTGCTGATCGCCCGCATCCTGCAGGGCGAGCAGGTCGCCGACGACGAGGTCTTCGAGGTGCTGAGCGCGCAGGACTCGCTGATCGTGGGCAGCCCGGAGACGTGCCGCAAGAAGCTGCGCGCGTACGCGGAGCTGGGCATCGACCGGATGATGTGCTTGCAGCAGATCGGCGGCATCCCGCACGACAAGGCGCTGAAGAGCATCCGGCTGATCGGAGAACTGATCCCCGACCTGGCCTGAGTCGGGTGGTGGACAGGTCGTTCGGGAGGCTGGAGCGCTTCACCCAGGGCCGTTGTGGTGTCGTTCGTCGCGGTACTCTTCAGCACGTTCGTCTTCAGGTACGACCGGCGTACATCCCGCCGCGACCTCCTGCTCGACACGCACGAACGTCAGCTCTTGGTCGAAAACCAGCATGGACGGGCGGTGCTGTTCGAAGCGCAGGCAAGCGGCACTCCGGCCGGCGACCTGTCCGCCGCGGACTTCCGGTCGGCCAACCACGCGCTTCGTCGCTCAACATGCTCGGATTCCTCTGCTGCCGGCGGTATGTCTCGACGCGGGACGCTATCGCGCTGTGGGGGCTGATCGCGGTACGCGTCGTCGCTCCGGCCGAGACCGCGGGGTTCTTCGCTCTGCGAGACTCGCAGCAGGAAGGAACTCCGGTTTCGCCGTACCTCCGCCAGTTCGCGCAGAGCGCGCAGGAGCATTCCGACCTCTACCCGAACCCTCCATCGATGAGGGTCGTCAGGCGTGAGCCCCGCCATCGAACTCGGACGCCTGATTCGTGAAGGCCACCGTGAGGAAGCACAACTTCCCCACAGTGGCCTTCACGACGTACGGGTCAAGCCGTGAAGCCGCCGTCCACCGGGAGGACCACCCCGGTGAGGTGGCTGGCACGGTCGCTCAGCAGGAACGCCGCCGTCGAGCCGACCTCCTCGCCCGTGCCCGCCTTGCGCAACGGCGTTGCCGCGATGCGGGCCTCCACCCCGCCCGGGATCGTTCGGCGCAGCTCGGCCAGCATCGGGGTTTCCGTGGGGCCCGGGGCCAGGACGTTGACGCGGATGCCCAGTGGCCCGAAGTCGTGGGCCGCCGTGCGGGTCAGGCCGATCACCGCGTGCTTCGTCGCCTGGTACGCGCCCATGCCCGAACTACCGCGCAGGCCGCCGATGCTGCTCACGTTCACGATCGAGCCGGGGCCCGTCATCGCGCGGACCTCGGCGCGCAGGCACAGCCACGTGCCCTTCACGTTCACCGCCATGATCCGGTCGAAGTCCTCCTCCGAAACGGCGTCGAGCCGGCCGCTGCCGCCCATCGCCGCGTTGTTGAACGCGCCGTCGAGGCGGCCGAAACGGGACACCGTCGCCGCTACGAACGCGTCCACACTGGACGCCGACGTGATGTCGCCCGTCGTGTAGGCGACGTCGTAATCGGACAGTTCCGCGGCCAGCTTCGCCAAGGGTTCCTCGGTGCGGGCCACCAGCATCACCGAAGCGCCGTCCGCGGCGAAGACGCGTGCCGCGTCCGCGCCGATGCCCGAACTGGCTCCGACGACCAGGATCACTTTTCCGGTCAGCAGGCTCATGCCCGTCCTCCTCGCAGTGCCAGCATCGCCCGGGCGTCGGCCGGGGTCGCGATCGGTTTGCCGAGATCCGCCACCACCGCGCGGATCTTGCGGACCTGCTCGGCGTTGCTCGCGGCGAGCTTCCCCTTGCCGATCCACAGGCTGTCCTCCAGCCCGACCCGCACGTGCCCGCCGAGCCACGCGCTGTGCGTGCCGAACGCCAGCTGGTCGCGCCCGGCCGCGAACGCCGAAAACGCGTAGTCGTCGCCGAAGAGCTTGTCGGCGATGCGGACCATGTGCTCCAGGTTCGCGTGGTCCGCGCCGATCCCGCCGAGCACCCCGAACACGCCCTGGATCAGCAACGGCGGCTTCGCCAGCCCCAGCTCCACGAAGTACGCCAGCGAGTACAGGTGCCCGATGTCGTAGCACTCGTACTCGAACCTCGTGCCGGCCGCACCGAGCGTGCGCAGCGTGTCCTCGATCCGGTCGAAGGTGTTCACGAACGGGTGGGAATACGTGTTGAGCACGTACGGCTTTTCCCAGTCATGCTTCCACTCCGTCACCTTGTCCGCGATGCCGGAATAGACGAAGTTCATCGACCCCATGTTCATCGACGCGAGTTCCGGCTTCAGCCGCCGCGCCGCCGCGAGCCGCTCGTCCATCGTCATCGACGACGCGCCGCCGGTGGTGATGTTGACGACGGCGTCGGTCTCCGCGGTGATCCGCCCGACGATCTTCTCGAACACGTCGGGATCGGGCGTGGGCCGCCCGTCCGGCTCGCGGGCGTGCAGGTGCACGATGGCCGACCCGGCCTCGATGGCTTCCAGGGCCGCGTCGGCGACTTCGTCGGCGGACAACGGCAGGTGCGGGCTCTGCGACGGGATGTTCACCGAGCCCGTGATGGCGGTGGTGATGATGACTTTCTCGGCCGTGCGCATCAATCCTCCTGTGGTGCGAGCGCCCGGTAGGCGTCGAGCTTCGCTTCGTCGAGCGGGCCGACCAGCGACAGCGCGACCTGGGTGGCACCCGCTTCGTACTGCGCCCGCACCGCTTCGCGCACCTGGGACGGCGTGCCGTAGGCGACGAGCGCGTCGAGCAGCCGGTCGGACCCCGGCGGCGCGAGGTCGGCGTCGGTGAACCCGAGCCGGGTCAGTTTCGCGATCTGGTGGGGGAGCGTCAGGTAGTACGCGAGCCGCTCCCGGGCGACCTCCCGGGCCTCGGCCCGCGAACGGCCGACCACCGCCCACTGGACGACGGACAGGAACAGGTCCCCGATCGTTTCGCGCGCCCAGCGGGTGTGCTCCGGCGTGACGAGGAACGTGATCAGCCCGTCCGCCCGCTCGGCGGCCAGCTTCGTGATCCCCGCCGAGTACGCGCCGAGCACCCGCGGCACGCCGGGCGCCACCTCGTCGACGCCGTCGAGGTACGAGCGCAGGAACGGCAGCGGCCCGGCCCCGCGTTCGCGGACCGCCCCGCTCACCCCGAGCCCCAGCACGTACCGCCCGGGGTACCCGGCGGCGAGCTCCCGCGCCGCCGAGCCCGCCGACTTCGGGACGCGTTCGAGCGCCCGCGCCACGCCGTTGCCGACGATCAAGGACGACGTCGACGCCAGCACGAGTGCCGCCGTCGTGAACGCCTCCCGGCCGGCGACCTCGGGGAGCCACACCATCCGGTGCCCGTACTCCTCGAGCGCGCGCACGAACCGGATGACCCCGGCGTGGTCGAGGTCGTCCAGCTCGGCGATCGACAACGCCGTGCGCGGCAAGGACAACGTCATGCGGTCGCGTCCCGGAACGCGGTGACCAGCCCGCGCGCGGCCTCGGCCAGCATCGTCGTGTCGTTGCTCAGCAGCACGAAGTCGCAGCCCTCCCGCACCGCCGCGGCGGCCCTGTCCGGGACCCCGCCGAACGCCAGCCCGCACTTCTTCCCGGCGTCGTGCGCGGCCGCGACGGCCGAGGCGATCAGGTCGAGCACGTCCGGCGACGCCGGCGTCGAGCCCATCGACATCGACAGGTCCGCCGCGCCGACGAACACGGCGTCCACCGTGTCCAGCGCCAGCATCTCCGGCGCCGCCTTGATCGCCTCGACGCTCTCCAGCTGCGGGATGCAGAGGACGTCGTCGTTGCCGGTGGCCAGGTAGTCCGCGGTCGGCTTCAGCCCCCACGCCCCGGCGCGGCTGGTGCCCCCGGCGCCGCGGACGCCGTGCGGCGGGAACCGGCACGCCCGCCCGACCGCCGCCGCCTCTTCGACCGTGTCGACGTGCGGGACGAGGATGCCCATCGCCCCGGCGTCGAGGATCTTCTGGATCGTCGAGGGCGTCTTGTCCGGCACCCGCACGATCGGCGTCAGGCCGAGCGCGGCCGCGGTGTTGATCAGCCGGTACGCCGTGACGAGGTCGAGCGGGGCGTGTTCCAGGTCGACGACCACGAAGTCGAACCCGGCGAACGCCATGATCTCGGCCGGCTCGGTCGAGGCGATCTTCAGCCAGGTGCCCACGGGCGTGGCCGGGCGGGTGAACAGCCCGCCGCCGGTGCGCGCGCTCACGGCGTCGGGTAGTCGTCGGCGTTCAGCACCCAGCCCGGTTTTTCCGAGAAGTCGACCCGCGGCGGGCTGAAGATGTCGATCAGCTGGTTCACGCCGGGGTCGCTCGCCGCGGACGTGTGCACGGTCGGCGGCGGGATGACCGTCACCGACGGGCTGCCGATCCGCACGTGCTCGTCCTCGCGCCAGGTGGTGCTGTCGGGCAGCCACGGCGTGCGGATGTGGTGCACGTATTCCCCTTGCACGGCCAGGGAAAGCTGCTCGAAGTCGTCGTGGTGGTGCGGGGAGAGCTTGCGCGGGTCGCGCGGGCCCTCCTGCGGCGGCAGGAAGTTCACCATGAACGACCGGGTCCGGAAGATCCGCCCGAACCGCTTCGGGTCGTCCGGCACCTCGGACAGCGGGTAGACGCGAACGCGTTCTTCGGCGGGCGCCGGCCAGCGCTCCAGCAGCGTGACGCGCGGGTGGTCCTCGGCGTACGCGCCGGCGTTGGCGACGCGGTCCCGCCACGCCGTTTCGGTGGCCTCGACCAGCCGGACCAGCGGGCCGTCGCCGTGCACGCCGATCCGCGACGCGCCGGGCGGGACGACGACGAGACCCGGTGAGTCCACTTTGGTCGCGCCGTCCGCGGTGAGCACGGTGAACGCGGGGGAGGCGCTCGTGACGACGATCGCCAGCTCGCCGTCGAGGGTGCCGTTGTCGAGGTCGTCGCCGTCGCGGGCGTCGGTGTGGATCAGGATCACGTTCTGGGCCCGCACTACCGGCGTTTCGCGCAGGTCGAGGTACTGCGCGGCGGTGATCCTGGTGCCGTTGTCGGGCGGGGCCGCGGTGGCCAGGGCCGAGCGGGGATCGTCCTTTTCGTACACGAGCGCGTCCTTTCAGGCGTCGAGGTTCAGCAGGTACGCAGGGTTGTCGCGGACCATCCGCCGCAGGTCCTTCTCCGGCAGGCCGAGGTCGAGCAGCGCCGCGCCGACGCGCAGCCACGCGTCGACCGGCTTCGGGTTGGCCTTCTGGCCGAAGTCCGACGCGAGCACGGTGTGCTCCGGGCCGAGCGCCTCGATCCAGGTCAGCAGGTTCTTCGGGTCCCACTTCTGGGTGCCCTCGGGGTCGTACATGCCGACCTCGTGCTCGATGAACGCGCCGAGCTCGATCAGCTCGCGGCACAGGGCGGGGTCGGCGCCGATGACGAAGTCGGGGTGGCTGACGACCATCCGCTTCATGCCGCGCTCGTGCGCCTCCTGGAACAGGGTCTTGATGTACTCGGGGTACATGTGGCCGCCGTTGAGGACGGCCTGCTGCTCCTTGATCTCGTCGAGGATCTCGAGCGCCTCGGGCTTGAGGGCGCCTTCGCCGTCGACGATGTCGATGCGCTCCAGCGTCAGCGGGACGGTGGTGGTCGGGAAGGCGCCGTCCTCGGGGTGGCAGTCGATGTGCCGGCCGGAGGAGATGGTCGGGAACCAGACGACCTTGCCGCCCATCCGCAGGGTCATCCGCACGGCGTGGACGTTGAGGCCGCCGACGGTGCTGTTCAGCGCGATCCCGCCGAAGGCCTGCGCCTTGACGCCTTCGAGGCGGCCCTTCATCGCGAGGACGTCCATCTGGGTGTTGTGGTGGTGGGACTTCGCGACCATGGCGCGCATCCCGATCCGGGCGCCGTCCTGCGCGGCCTCGACGTGGTCGAAGCGCCGCGGGAACGGGCTGGGACCGGAGTGGACGTGCATGTCGACCAGACCGTCCAGGACGGCGGCGATGGCGGGACTCATCAGCGTGCCTCTCGTTCGCATTATGAAGTCAAAGTTCACTATAAGACCGTCTGTCAACCCTGTGACCGCTCTTGTGTTCACCGTTGGCGGTATTTAGAGTGACTCACGTTCGCTTCGTGAACACTAGGTTCGAAAACGGAGGACGATGATGTCCACACCGCCCAGCCCCGCGGAGACGGCCGCGCGTCCCGGTACCCCGCACGGCCCGGACCCCGCCAAGGTGCGCGCAGCGGTGCGCGGCGGGACGCTCGCCTACTTCGTCGACCAGTTCGACATCTACCTGCCGATCGTCGTGCTGGCGCCGGCGGCCGCGTACTTCCAGGCGGCGAACCTCAGCGCGAGCACGACGGCGCTGCTGGCGTCGCTGGTGTTCGCCTCGACGCTGATCGGCCGCCCGCTCGGCGCGATCATCTTCGGCCACTTCGCCGACACGGTCGGGCGCAAGCGCACGACGCTGGTCGCGGTGGGCGGGTTCGGCGTCATCACGCTGGTGACCGCGTGCCTGCCCGGGCACGAGACGATCGGGATGTGGTCGGTCGGCACCCTCATCGCGCTGCGGTTCGTCGACGGGATCTTCCTCGGCGGCGAATACACGACCGCGGTGCCGCTGGCGATGGAGTGGAGCCCGAAGCACAAACGCGGGCTCTACGCCTCGATCATCACCTCGACCTCGCCCGCCGCGTACGCGGTGATCGCCGCGATCACGCTGCTGATGCTGCAGCTGCTGCCGTCGGCCGGCCTGCACAGCGCGTACGTCCAGTGGGGCTGGCGGATCCCGTTCTTCGTCGGTGCGCTGCTGGCGGCGGTGCTGTTCCGCTACTACCAGAAGCAGGTGCACGAGCCGCCGTCCGAGCTGACCGGCGAGAAGCACAAGCTGCCGTTCGTCCGGCTGTTGCGGAAGTACCCGCGGGCGCTGGGGCAGGTGTTCGTCCTGATGACCGGCACGTGGCTCGCGACCAACATGGAAGCCGCGGTGACACCCGCGCAGCTGAAGGCGCACCTGGACCTCTCGAGCAAGGAGGTCACGCTGACGATGCTCGTCATCAACGCCGCCGCCGCGTTGTCCTACCCGCTGTTCGGGATGCTGTCGCAGCGCATCGGCCGCCGCCGGTTCTACATCGGCTACGGCTTCTCGATGGTCGTGCTCGGCGCGGGTTCGTACACGACCCTGATGGCGTCGAACGGCGGCTTCGGCGCGGCGCTCGGCTTCGGCGTGCTGATCGGCGTGTTCACCGTCGGCACCTTCGGCCCGATCGCGGCGTACCTGACCGAGCGGTTCCCGGCGAGCATCCGGTCGACCGGCTACGGCGTCGGTTATAGCCTGGCGCTCATCGCCCCGGCGTTCTACCAGTTCTACCTGCAGCGCTTCGACGGGTTCATGCCCGCGCACCTCGCCCCGGGCGTCCTCATCGTCTTGGCCGGCCTGCTGATCAGCCTCGGCGGCTTCCTCGGCCCGGAGACGAAGGACGTCGACATGGCCGACGACAGCACGATCCCGAAACTGTCCTGAATGGACGTCGCGGGCCTGGCCGCCGCCAACCCGGTGTGGGTCGGCTCTTCCGAGCTGACCATGACCCTCGAAGGGATCACCGCGTGCGTCGACGCGGGCGCCGGGGCGGTGGTGGCCAAGTCGGTGAACGAAAGCGCCGCCGCCCGGCGGCAGCTCGACATCGCCGGCTACGCCTTCGTTTCCGCGGACGGCGAGGTGCGACCGCCGGCGAAGGTCCGGCTCGGTGACGGCCTGCTCAACCGCTCCGGGCTCGCGCAGGTGGAACTGGACGACTGGCTTTCCGTGCTCGCCGCCGCGGTCGCCCACGGCGCTCAGAGGGGCTGCCCGGTGCTCGGGAGCATCACCCTGGGCGAGACGGCCGCGGCCGCGCGGATCGGGCGGGCGCTGGCTTCGGTCGTCCCGGCGGTCGAGCTGAACATCGGTGCCCCGCACGGTCGCGAGGCCCGGGCGGTGCGGCAACTGACCGAAGCGGACGGGGTCGCCGAGGCCGTCCGGATCGTGCGGGCCGCCGTCGACGTCCCGCTGTTCGTGAAGCTGCCGGGCCAGGCGTCGGACGTCGTCGCTTTGGCCGGCGCCGCTCGTTCGGCGGGCGCGGACGCGGTCGGGCTGGTCGGCCGCTACCCGGGTTTCCTGCCCGACCTCGACGGCGGTGCGGTGCTGGGCTCGTGGGGCGCGTGGAGCTCACCGGGCTGCCTGCCGATGAGCCTTTACTGGGTGGGCAAGGCTTTCCAGCGGCTCGACGTACCCCTGATCGGCACCAACGGCGCCCGTACTTCGAAGGACGTGCTGCGCTTCCTCGCCGCCGGTGCCCGCGCCGTCGAAGTCGTCACGGCGTTGTGGATCGGCGGTCCCGCCGTGCTCCGGGAGCTGGTCGACGGCGTGGCCGGGGTCGGCGAAGACTTCGTCGGCAGCGCGCTGGCCGGGACGCGGGAGTACGCCGACGTGGCGCCGCCGCCCACGCCGGCGTGGCTGCCCTACACCGCGGGCTGGATGTCGTCCGGCCGGTAGTGCCCGCCCAGCTCGTGGGTGAGGTCCCGCGCGGCGTCGACCACCACGCGCAGCTCGGGGGTGTCGTCGTTCATCGACAACGTGTTGTCCGGCCCCACGATCGCGATCGTCGCGCAGATGCCGTATTCGTCGAAGACCGGCGCGGCCACGGCCACTATCCCCGGCGTGCTCATCGCCGAGCAGTGGCCGACCGCCCGGACCCGGTCGACGTCGGCGCGCAGCTCGTCCCGCGCCGTGCCGGAAAGGGTGCCGATCAGCCGTTCCATCGACAGCTGGTCGGCGTGGTAGGCCAGGAACACCTTGCTCTGCGCGGTGTCCAGCGGCAGGTGGCTGCCGACGCGCACCGACACCACCACGATCGTCGAGACGTTCTCCTCGACCCGCGACACCACCGGCCCGGTGAGGCCCCACAGGCTCAGCACCACGCTCGTCTGCGTCGCCCGCGACAGCGCTTGCATGTGCCGCGGGGCCAGGTTGACCACCCGCCGGTGGCCGATGGCGAACGCGCCCAGCTGCAGCAGGAGCCCACCCGGCGCGTAGCCGCCTTCGTTGCTGCGCTCGAGGAGACCGGCCGCGACCAGGGACGTGCAGTAGCGGTACGCCGTGGTGCGGTTGAGGCCGAGCCGCTCGGCGACTTCGCCCGCGGTGACTTCCGGGGTCGCCGGGTCGAACAGGGACAGGATCTGGCTGACCCGGCTCACGGCCTGGATGTCCGCCTGGTCGGCGCGGGTGTCGGGGGACCGCGTCGGTTTGGTCACGGGGGCCTCCGCCGAAAGTCTGGTACCGCTGTTCGAATAGTGAACACAGGCTACCGGACCGCCGCCCGGTTGCCGTTCCACGACATTCGTTGTCACTTCGTCAGGTCTAGACATCCGATGGCTGGCCGACCTAGTCTGGCGGACGTCCACCCCGTCTCGCCGCCGCCGGGTTCGTGGCCGCGGTCCGTCACGAGGGAGCACCATGCCGCTCCGCGGTCTCGTCTTCGCCGCCGTCATCACCGTTTCGGCCGCGCTACCAGCGTTTTCTTCGGCCTCCGCGGCCGAGGGGTGCACCGGGCCGATCCGGCCCGCGGCCATCATGAGCGTGCAATCCTGCGACAGCCCGGCCCGGATCCTCGCCAAGGCCGCCGCCGTCGTGCCGCGGAAAGGTCAGCTCGCCTGGCAGCAGCGGCCGGTCACCGCGTTCACCCACTTCGGGATGAACACCTTCACCGACCGCGAATGGGGTTCCGGCGCGGAGCGGGAGTCCACCTTCGCGCCGACGGCCGTCGACACCGCGCAGTGGATGCGCTCGCTCAAGGCCGCCGGCGTCACGCAGGTGATGCTCACGGCGAAGCACCACGACGGTTTCGTGCTCTACCCGACGCGCTACACGAACCACTCCGTCGTCGCGAGCCCGTGGTGGCTGACGCCCGGCTGCGCCGACCCGGCCCGGGACACGGCCGAAGCGAACCGTGCCCAGGACCCGTCCGCGTACTGGCAGACGCGGAACACGGCCTGCGCCAACCCGCGTGGTGACGTCCTGCGCGACTACGTCGATTCGGCCCGTGCGGCCGGTCTCGAGGTGGGCGTCTACCTGTCGCCCGCCGATGGAGCCGAACTGCCGAAGCGGTTCTTCGCCGACGAGGTGACGCGGATCGAAGCGAAGGTCGCCGCCGGGCAGCCGTTGAGCATCGAGGAGCAGGCGACCTACGAGGACCGGGCGAGCGCGCCGCAGGGCCAGAGCCGGTACGGGACGGGCAGCGCGGTCACCCGCCGGACCATCCCGGCGCTCGTCCCGCACGACGACCGCGCCGCCGCGCTCGCCGCCGGGAAGCTGCCGCGGTTCACCGTCGACGAGGACGACTACAACGCCTACTACCTCAACCAGATCTACGAGCTGTTCACCCAGTACGGCCCCATCGACGAACTGTGGCTGGACGGCGCGAACCCGTGGCGCGACCACGGCGTCAGCGAGACCTACGACTTCACGACGTGGTTCCGGCTGGTCCACGCGCTGTCCCCGGACACCGTCACCTTCGCCGGGCCCGCGGGGGTGCGCTGGGTCGGCAACGAGGCCGGGCAGGCGCGCGAAACCGAGTGGAGCCCGCTGCCCACCACCGGCGACCCGGCGACCGCGCACAACGAAGAGCTGTTCCTCGGCGGCGCGACCGCCGAAGACCTCGGCTCGCGGCAGAAGCTGGCCGACCCGTCGGTGCGGTACCTGCAGTGGGCGCCCGCCGAATCCGACGTCTCCCTCCGGCCGGGCTGGTTCTTCCACTCCGGTGAACAGGCGAAGACCGCCGCACAGCTGGTCGAGCTCTACCGCCGGACCGTCGGGCGGAACTCGTCGCTGCTGCTCAACGTCCCGCCCGGCCCGGACGGCCGGATCGCGCCCGCCGACACCGCCGCGCTGGCCGGCTTCGGGCAGGCGATCGCCCGGACGCAGGCCCGCAACCTCGCCGCGGGCGGCCCGGCAGCGGTCACGGACTCGGCGCTGACGACAGCGGAACGGCTGGACCGCCCGCTCGACGTCCGGCTGCCCCGGCCGGTCACGTTCGACCAGATCCGCCTCGGCGAGGACATCACGCGCGGCCAGCACGTGGAAGGCGCGCAGGTGCAGGCCGAGGTCGACGGCGCCTGGCGGACCCTCGCCACCGTGTCGACCATCGGCTTCACCCGGCTGATCACCCTGCCCGCGCCGGTGACCGCCGCGCACCTGCGCGTCGTCGTCACGCAGTCCCGCGCCACGCCGTACCTGGCCACCTTCGCGTTGTACCGCACCGCCGCCTGAAAGGGAGCCATGATCCGCCACCGAGCCCTGTTCGCCGCCGTCGTCACGGTGGCCGCCACCCTCACCGCGGCGGGACCCGCCGCCGCCGGGGGTGCGCTTCCGGTCGTTTCCCCGGCCCCGCAGCAGATCGAGCGGACCGCCGCGGACGTGCCGCTGCCGTCGTCGGTCGCGCTCGTCACCGACGCCACCACCGACCCGGCAGCGAAAGACCTGCTGACCTCGCTGCTGCGCGACCACGGCGTCAAGACCGGAAGCCGCGGCCTGGTCGTCCGGCTCGGCAGCACCGGTCGCGACGTTCCCGGGCAGGCCGAGGGGTACGCGCTCAGCGTGTCCCGCACCGGGATCACGATCGGCGGCCGTGACGGCGCCGGGCAGTACTACGGCGTGCAGACGCTGCGGCAGCTGTTCGTCCGGAGCGGACACGGCTGGGCGATCGCCGGCGCGGCCGTGCGCGATTGGCCGGACATGGCGCTGCGCGGGTCGATCGAGGGCTTCTACGGTCCGCCGTGGACGACCGCGGACCGGCTGCGCCGGCTCGCCTTCCTCGGCGAGGTCAAGGCGAACACCTACATCTACAGTGCCAAGGACGACACCTACCTGCGCGCGCGGTGGCGCGACCCGTACCCGGCCGACGAGCTGGCCACGCTCGGGCAGCTGGTGCGCTCGGCCGGCGCCCACCACGTCGAATTCACCTACGCGCTCTCGCCCGGCGTCTCGATCTGCTTCTCCTCGGCGGCCGACGTCGCCGCGGTCGAAGCGAAGTTCCAGGCGGTCTACGACCTCGGCGTGCGCTCGTTTTCGCTGCCGTTCGACGACATCTCGTACACGAAGTGGAACTGCGCCGCCGACCAGACGGCGTTCGGAGCGCCCGGCCAGGCCGCCGCGGGCGCGGCGCAGGTCTCGCTGCTCAACGCGATCACCGAGGAGTTCGGCCAGACCCACCAGGGCGTCCGGCCGCTGCAGACCGTGCCGACCGAGTACAGCGACCTGAAGGATTCGCCGTACAAGACCGAACTGCGCGAGCACCTCGATCCTTCGGTCGTCGTGCAGTGGACCGGGACCGACGTCGTGCCGCCGAGCGTCACCACGGCCGAAGCCGCGCAGGTGTCCACTGTGTACGGTCGCAAGGTGTTCCTCTGGGACAATTACCCGGTCAACGACTACGAGCAGTCGGCCGGACGGCTGCTGCTCGCGCCCTACGCGCAACGGGAAGCCGGGCTCTCGGCCTACCTCAACGGGATCGTCGCCAACCCGATGAACCAGGAGGCCGCCAGCGAGGTCGCCGAATTCGGTGCCGCGGACTTCGCGTGGAACGACGCCGGCTACTCGCCGCAACGGTCGTGGCCGCAGGCACTGGCCCGGCTCGCCGGGGGTGACCCGCGGGCCACGGCGGCGTTGACCGTGTTCGCCGACCTCGAACACCTGGCCCCGACGTTCGGCCCGACGCCGTGGCAGCCGCAGGCGCCGGTTCTGGCCGCGAAGGCCGCGGACTTCTGGCGGCACTGGAACGCGGGGGACCACCGGGCCCTGGCCGAACTCCGGGCGTACGCGGTCCGCGTCCGCGACGCCGCCGGGGTGATCCGCGGCGGCCGGGTGCGGAGCGCGTTCGTCGCCGAGGCCGGACCGTGGCTGGACGCGACCGCGCTGTGGGGCGGCGCGCTGGTCACCCGGCTCGACGCGCTGGCCGCCGCCACCCGCGGCGACCAGGCGGCGGCCGACCGGCTGACGGCGGCCGCCGACGACCTCGTCACACGAGCCACGGCGGTCAAGACCGGCGACACCAACCGGTGGGGCGTGCGGCAGGCCCTCGTCGGCGACGGTGTCCTCGATGCTCTTCTGGTCAAGCTGCGGGGGCAGGCGTGAACGCGGTGAGCAGGCGGAGCTTCCTCGGCGGCGCGGCGGCGATCACGGCAGGCGCGGTGCTGGCCGGTCCGGCGGCCGCGGCGGGACGGCGCGGCCTGAGCGTGTCCGGCGAAGAGTTCCTGCTGGACGGGAAGCCGTTCCAGATCGTGTCGGGGGCGATCCACTACTTCCGGATCCACCCGGACCAGTGGCGCGACCGGCTCCTGCGGCTGAAGGCGCTGGGGCTCAACACCGTCGAGACGTACGTGCCGTGGAACTTCCACCAGCCGAAGCCGGGTCGCGCCGACTTCGGCGGGTGGCGCGACCTGCCCGCGTTCCTCCGGCTCGCGCGGGAGCTCGGGTTCCCGGTGATCGTGCGGCCGAGCCCGTATATCTGCGCGGAGTGGGAGTTCGGCGGGCTCCCGGCGTGGCTGCTGGCCGACCGGGACCTGGAGCTGCGCTGCGCGGATCCGGCGTACCTCGAGGCCGTCGACGCCTGGTACGACCAGCTGATCCCGCGGCTCGCGCCCCTGGAAGCCCAGCACGGCGGCCCGATCGTCGCCGTCCAGATCGAGAACGAGTACGGCAGCTACGGCAACGACACGAGCTACCTCGCCCACCTGCGCGACGGCTTGCGGAGCCGGGGGATGACGAGCCTGCTGTTCGCCGCGGACGGCGCGTCGGACTTCTTCCTGCGCTTCGGTTCCCTGCCGGGCACCTTCGAGGCCGGCACCGGCGACGGCGATCCCGTGTCCGGCCTGGCCGCGCTCAAGGCGTTCCAGCCGGGTAAGCCGGCACTGATGGCGGAGTACTGGGACGGCTGGTTCGACCACTGGGGCGAGCAGCACAACACGCGCGACGCCGCGCGGATGGCGTCCTCTGTGGACGCCCTGCTGGCCACCGGCGCGTCGGTGAACCTCTACATGGCCTGCGGCGGCACGAACTTCGGGTTCACCGCCGGGGCCAACACCTCGGGCACCACCTACCAGCCGACCGTGACCAGCTACGACTACGACTCACCGGTCGGCGAAGCGGGCGACCTCGGCGCCAAGTTCACCGCGCTGCGGCCCGTGCTGACGAAGTACACCGGCGTCGTCGCGTCGGCGCCCGGACCGTCCGCCCGGCTGGCGGCGCGGACCCTGACGGCGTCGGGCGCGGTGCCGCTGCTGGACTCCCTGGACGCGCTGGCGAAACCGGTGCGGTTCGCGCAGCCGGTGCCGATGGAACGCCTCGGGCAGGCGACCGGCCTGATCCACTACCGCACCACGGTCCAGGGCCCGCATTCCGGCCCGCTGAGCATCCACGGCCTGGCCGACCGGGCACTGGTCTTCGCCGACGGCTCGCCGCTGGGCGTGCTGGACCGCAACCGGCCGGCGGGCACGCTGGACCTGAAGCTGACGAAGCCGTCGACCAGGCTGGACATCCTGGTCGACGCGATGGGCCGGGTGAACTACGGCCCCTACCTCGCCGACCGGAAGGGCATCGACGGCTGGGTCGCGATGAGCACCCAGCAGAAGCTGTTCGGCTGGGAGATCCGCCCGCTCCCGCTCGACGACCTGTCGGGCTTGCGCTTCGGCTCCGGCAGCGCCGCGGGTCCGGCGTTCCACCGCTTCACGACCGACATCACGGCCCCCGAAGACGGCTTCGTCGCCCTGCCCGGCTGGGAGAAGGGCGTGGTGTGGCTCAACGGCTTCAACCTCGGCCGCTATTGGAAGATCGGGCCGCAGCGGACCTTGTACGCACCGAAGCCGTTGTGGCGGAAGGGTACGAACTCGATCGTCGTCCTCGAGCTGCACGAGCCCGGAACGACGATCGAGCTCCGCCCGGCGCCGGACCTGGGCTAGGTTCGCGCGTCGCTGCTTGTCCGACGGCCGGGTCGAACACTGGTCAGGCCGGGTTGGCCTGCCCCGGTGCCATCCGGAGGTTGTCCGGGACAAACGCCGCCTTCGCCTGCTGCTGGGCCTTCGTCAGCGGCCGGCGGGCTTCGGCTTCATAGGGAGTGAGCACGATCTGCTCACAGGCTCCAGCGCAGATACCGCAATTGCGGGTGGTGCGGATGTCTTTTTGCCGGCCGGGGTCAGGCCTCGGGTGTGGAGACGTTCCCGGATCCGCAGCCGGCGGGCGGCGGTGATGTCGGCAGTGCGGCCTGGCCGCACCGGGCGGCGAGCAGGGCGATGACTTTCAGGACCCAGCGCCGCATCGTGGAGGCCGACACACCCGTCCCGCCGCCGAGGTCGGCCAGGCGCGGGTCGTGACGCAGCACGGCCACCACGACCAGCGCCTGTCCGGCGGGGGTGGCTTTGCGCCAGCGTGAGCGCAGCCGACCTCGGTGAAGGCGGATCAACTCGGCGACCATGGTCAGGGTCTGTCGCGGCAAGGCCACCCCGGTCCGGTCGGCACTTCTTGCCAGGTCACCGAAACACCGCGTGTTCACCACCGCGACCAGCCACAACCACGATGAAACAACCCCAATGTGGCGTTCGGTGCGTTCAACGCACCCAACGCCACATTGGGGTGCCTTACCGGACGTGGACGCGACGCTAGGCGGCCAGGCCCACGTGCAGGAACGCGAGCACCGTTCCGGGGCCGACCAGCAGGCAGATGGCGAGCCCGCCGAGTAGGGGCTCGTCGGCCCGGTACATCTTCCACAGCAGGCCGGCGGCGGCCGCGGCGGTGGCGGCGAGCAGGGTCAACACGACAACGGACATGGGGTTTCCTTCGCGCAGCAGTGAGCACGACGCCGAACGGGGCGTCGTGTGAGGGGTTCAGCTCGCGAAGGACGGCGGGGCGCGGGTGGTGCGCGAGGTCGGGAGCGCGGTCGCCCGGAGTGCCTCGCCGGGGAGTTCGGCGCGCCACCACTTCGGGGCGGGCGCGACGCCGGCCGGGGCCGGGGCGATCGCCGACGGGACCGGGGTGGTGGCCGGCCCGCGCGGGACGGCCGGGCGGACCGAGATCAGGTCGTGCGAAGGCGCGGTGGCCACCGCCGGGCCGTGCGGGGCCGGTGCCCACGGCTGGACCGCCGGGGCGCCGCCGAGGAACAACAGGACGGCAAGCAGCGACCCGAGGCGGCGGTACCGCCTCGGGTCGCTGTGCTGTCCGAATCGTCCGATGTGGTCAGGCTACCTCAGCCACCGCCGTAGGTGGCCTGGGTGACCGCGAAGACGTTGCGGTTGCCCGCGCCCTCCTGCAGCGACCACAGCAGGTCCGCGGCGGTGTCGTCCTCCCAGTAGGAGATGCTCTCGCCGCTGCCCACCCACGCGAACGTCGAGGAGCTCGCGCCCGGCTTCCAGTAGTAGAGCTGCTTCTGGCCGGAGGAGTTGAACCACCAGCGGCCGTTGTGCGACGCGACGCCGTTGAGCTTGTACCAGGGCAGCTGCAGCGCCTGGCTCGCCGTCGTCGTGGCGGCGAACACGCCGGAGGAGGCGAACGGGTAGCGGATCGCCCGCGGCGCCCGGTTCGGGTAGTCCGTGCAGCCCGACGGGCAGGTGTACTCGGTCATCACGATCGACTTGCTGACCCGGTCGAGCGAGATCGACGACCACGCGAGGTTCGTGCCCGACGTCGTCTTCGACGTGATCGACCCCACCTGCGGCAGGACGTAGGCGTAGTTGTGCGCGTAGTACGTGCTGCCGCTCTGGTGCCCGATCTGGTCGGCGGTCCCGCCGGTGTTCGTCTTGAGGATCTTGCGCATGTCGAACACGCGCATGCCCTTCCCGGTGTCGGCGACGTAGAGGTAGTCGCCGTACCAGGAGACGCCGCCCGCGTGGATCGGGATGTCCTTGAAGTCCGGCGCCGCCGCGGTCCCGGTCGGCTCGACCAGCAGGACCTTGCGGTAGGCGTTCGGGTAGGTGGCGTCCCAGTCGACCAGCGTGATGCGGCTGCGCTGCTGGGCGCCGTCGCAGCCGTCCTTGGTGTACCAGCTGACCAGCACGAGCTGGTGGCCGTCGTAGTTGCCGCTGTTGGCCGTGCCGACCGCGTCCCGGCTGGTGGTGATGCCCTGCGGGTAGTTCGCGCAGTCGGAGTTGTCGCCGCTGTCGAAGCGGAAACCGCCGGACAGACCGGACACGGAGAACGACGACGGCAGGGCGGTGCGGTCGTGGTTCGCGTTCTCCATCACGGTGTGCACGGCCGCCGTGCCCAGCGTCGAGACCAGCGCGTTGTTCACGGTGTCGAACTGGTTGTAGTTCGCCGCGAGGTGTACTGGCTCGCGGTGAGGGTGGTCGGTCCCGCGGCGGCGAGCGCGGCGGGGGGAGCGGCGAGCAGGCCCGCGAGCACGCCGGCGGCGAGCGCGGCCCTGGTCCATCGATGGCGCAGTTTCATCTGACCCCCAAGAGTCCGATCGGTGCCCGGCTCATCGTCGTGCCGGACAGGTGGAAGAGCAACAGCCTTCGCCGGATGGGCGGTATCCGTTCACCAGCTCGACGGGACGTAGGCCCAGCCGAGGTAGTCGGAGCGCTGCGCGTAGGTGCTCGTCTGGTAGACCGACGGGCCGGTGCTGATCGCGACCCCGCCGCCGAGCGCGAGCATGATGTGCCCGTTGCTGGTGGTGCTGGTGAAGAAGACCGCCGCGCCGGCCGGGGCGACCGAGCCGGTGTGGATCCGGCCGTTGCTCTTCTGCCACTGGTAGTGCGTCGTGGCGCTGGCGAACCGGCCGCTCGTGCCGAAGGCGCGTTCGACAAACAGCTCGCACTGGTTGTTCCAGTCGGTGTGGCCCAGCCGCGCCTTGGCGAACGCGATCGCGCTGTCGGCTCGCGGGTCCGCGGCGGACGTCGAGCCGCCCGGCTTGAGGCCGTCGGTGTCGCAGCGCGGGACGCCGCCGACGAAGCCGTCGGTGCCGGTCTTGACGTAGGCGTCGGGCACCCACAGGTTGTCGGCGGTGAAGTCCCAGATCTCGTCCGACGCGGTGGCCTGGCAGACCACGGGCACCGCAGCGCCGGTGAGGTACTTGTCGGCGACGCTGCCCGTCGCGCCGGCCGCGTCACCCTTGTGCGCGCGGCCGTCGAGGTCGGCCTTGGCCGGGAAGGCGTGCGGGGTCGTGCACCGGGGCGCGACCATCGACGTCGAGCCGGTCTTGACGTAGGCGTCGGGCACCCACAGGCCGTCGGTGGTCAGGTCCCAGACGCTGCTGCCGCCGTAGGCCGGGCCGGTGTCCTGGCAGGCCAGGGTGACCGAGGTGCCCGCCGGGTACATGTTCGCGATGCGCTGCGCACCGACGGCGACGCCGGGGTCCTTGACGGTCCGGCCGTCCACTGTGGTCGAAACCGGGTAGGCCGACGCGGCCTGCGCGGCGGGGGCGGCCAGCCCGGTGAGTGCGGTGGCCAGGCCGATGGTGGCGACCGCGGCCTTGAGTGAAGTTCTCACGAGTCCTCCAGAACGCTTTGTGCGGCCGATGGTCGGGGGTGGCCGTACAAGAGCCGTACAAGCGCCCGGTCCGGAGTAGTACTTTCTGATGACCCCGGGTCCTCCGGACTCCCGATGTGCGCGCCTCGGGGAAGAGCGATCATGGACGTGTCGCCTTTCCCGTCGTCACAAGGAGAACCGATGCACCCGGCCGACTTGGTCCAAGGCCACGAACAAACCTGGTCGTGGCTCCTGCTCGGCCTGACCGGCGCCGTCGTGCTGGCCTTCGTCGTGCTGTTCCTGTCCGCGCTCGTCAGCATCCTCGGCTCGCGGCTGACCGGCGGCATGAAGCTCGTCTGGGTGATCTTCGCCTTCTGCGCGCCGTTCCTGGGCAGCCTGCTGTGGTTCGCGGTCGGCCGGCGCGACGCCTACCTGCCGGCCCGCCGATGATCGTCGCGGAGGGGCTGACCAAGACCTACCGCGGCGGCACCGGCGTCTCCGGGCTTTCGTTCACCGTGCGGCCCGGCGTCGTCACCGGCTTCCTCGGCCCCAACGGCGCCGGCAAGTCGACGACCATCCGCCTGATGCTCGGCCTGACCCGCGGCGCGGGCCGGACCACGTTCGGTGGGCGGGCTTACGCGGACGTCCCCGGTCCACTGCGGACGGTCGGCGTGCTCACCGACGCCGCCGCGGTGCACCCGGCGCGGACGGCCGCCGCGCACCTGCGGATGGTCGCCGCGGGCGGCGGCCTGCCCGCCCGGCGGGTCCGGGAGGTGCTGGCGGCCGTCGGGCTGGAGTCGGCCGCGAACCGGCCCGCCGGCCGCTTCAGCCTCGGCATGAAGCAGCGGCTCGGCCTGGCCACGGCGCTGCTCGGCGACCCGGAGTACCTGATCCTGGACGAGCCGGCCACCGGGCTGGACCCGGAGGGAGTGCGGTGGATCCGGGATCTGCTGCGCGGGTTGGCGGGGGAGGGCCGCACGATCCTCGCGTCTTCGCACCTGCTCGCCGAGGTGTCCCTGCTCGCGGAGGACCTGATCGTGATCGGCGCGGGGCGGCTCGTCTCGGCCGGGCCGCTGGAGGAGTTCGTGCGGGCACACGCGCGGGCCGATGTCGTGGTGCGCGCCTCGCAGCCCAGCGCGCTGCTGGTGGCGCTGGCCCGCGACGGCCTGCGCGTGAGGCAGGAGACGGCGGGCGAACTGGTCGTGGAGACGGCGGACACCGGCCGGGTGGCCGCGGTCGCCGCGCGTGCCGGGGTGGCCGTGCACGAGCTGTTCGTGCGGCGCAGCGGCCTGGAGGACGCCTTCCTGGCCGCGACCGCGGCGGCCGTGCGGTACCGGGGGGTGGGGTCGTGAAGCACGCCCTCGCCTACGAATGGTTCCGCGTCCGGTCCCTGCGCTCCACGTGGCTGCTGCTCGCCGGCGCCGGGGCCGTTCAGTTCGCCTCCGGGCTCTACTGGGGGCTCGAACGCGACCTCGGCAGCTGGACGCGTTCACCTCCGCGTTCGGCCTCACCGACCGCGTGGGCGCCTTGCTTGTCGCCGCCGTGGGGGTGGCCGCGTTCGGGCTCGACCACCAGCACGGGACCCTCGCCACCACCAAGCTCGTGCTGCGCTCGCCGGCCCGGATCGTCGGGGCGCGGGCGCTCGTGACCGCCGGGCTCGGGTTGGGCGGCGGGGTGCTGATGGCGGTGCTGACCGCCGCCGGGGTGCTCACCGGTGGGGGTGCCCTGCCTGCCGGCGCGGGGGCGGCAGGCAGGGCGGTCGCGGGCGTGCTGCTGCTGACCGTCCTTTCCGGACTCGCCGGGGTCGCGCTCGGCGGGCTGCTGCGGCACACCGGGCCGGCGATCGGGGTCTTCGCGGTGTGGGTGTTCGTCGCGGAGACGGCGCTGGCCGCGCTCGGCGGCGTGCCCATGACCGCCTTGCCGTTCAGCGGCACCGCGTTGTCCGCTTCCTCGGGCACCGGGGTGTTCGCGGGGCTGGTGGCCGCGGGGCTCGCGGTCGTGACCTTCACCCTGCCTCGCCGTGACGGCTGACCGCGTGCGCCCTAACCTGGGCACGATGAGGCGAGCGCTGGTGTGGTGGGACGGGCGCGCCCTCCTGCTCGCGCTCGACGTCGCCGTGGCCGCCGCCATCATCGCGGTCACCCTCGCCGGCGGTGACCCGCGTGACCCGCACCCGGCGCTCTACGTGCCGGCGGTGGTCGTCTCGGGGCTCGCGCTGCTCGTGCGGCGGCGCTGGCCGTTCCTGGTGCTGCTGGTCGCGGTCGCCTGCATGCCGGCCGGGGTGACGCTGCTGCCGCTGATGGTGGCGCAGTACTCGGTCGCCGTCCGGTACGGCGTGAGCGTCGTGACCGGGCTGGCGGTCGTCATCGCCGGGATCGCCGGGAACGTCGTGCCGGTGCTGCGGGCGCCGGCGAACTTCACTCTGCTGGTGCTCGTGCTGGGCTTCTTCGTGCTCGGCCCGGCGCTGGCCGGCCTGTGGATGCACCAGCGCGCCGCCCTGCTGGCCGTGCTGCGGGAGCGGGCCGACGAAGCCGAGCGCACCCGCACACTGCTGGCCGACCAGGCGGTCTTCGCCGAGCGGCGGCGGATCGCGCGGGAGATGCACGACGTCGTCGCCCACCGCGTGACGGCCGTCGCGCTGCAGGCCGGCGCGCTGTCGCTGCGGGCGCCGGACGAGAAGACCGAGCAGGCCGCCGAGACGATCCGGGCCACCAGCGCGTCCGCGCTCGACGAGCTGCGGGACATCCTGCGCGTGCTGCGCGACGACGCCGTCGAGGTGCCGGGCGCCGGGGTGCTCGCGTCGCTGGAAGACCTGGTGGAAGAGGTCACCGCGACCGGTGCGCGGGTCGAGCTGGCGCTGCCCGACCCGCTGCCCGTGGTGCCGGACCAGGTCGGCCGCGCCGTCTACCGGGTCGTGCAGGAAGCGCTGACCAACGCGGGCAAGCACGCGCCGCACGCGGCGGTCGACGTCCGGCTGGACGTCACCGGTGACCGGCTCGCGGTGGAGGTGACCAACCGGCTCACCCCGCACGGCAGCGCCGTCCCGGGGTCCGGCTACGGGCTGGTCGGCATGCGGGAACGGGTGGAACTGGCGGGCGGCGACCTGCGGACGGGCCCGGCGGGCGACGGCCGGTTCCGGGTGCTGGCCCGGTTCCCGGTGGGAAGGGAAGCATGATGACGGTGAAGGTCGTGCTGCTGGAGGACGAGGAACTCGTCCGCAGCGGCATCCGGATGATCCTCGAGTCGGCCGACGACGTCGAAGTGGTCGCCGAGGACACCGACGGCTCGCGCGCGGTCGAGCTGACCGACCGCCACCGGCCGGACGTCGTGCTCACCGACGTCCAGATGCCGAAGGTCGACGGCCTCGAGGTGGTCAAGCGGCTGGCCGGCCACCCGGCGGCGCCCGCGGTGGTCGTGCTGACGACGTTCGACGTCGACGAGTACGTTTACACGGCGCTGCGCCACGGCGCGGCGGGCTTCCTGCTCAAGGACACCCCGCCCCGCGAGCTGGTGACGGCGGTCCGGGTGGCGGCCCGCGGCGAGGCGATGCTGTCCCCGAAGATCACCAAGCGCCTGCTCGCGGACTTCGCCTCGGGCGGCGGGAGCGTCCAGGCCAGGGCCCGGCTGTCGGTGCTGACACCGCGGGAGCACGACGTCGCCGTCCACATCGGACGCGGCCAGAGCAACGCGGAGATCGCGAAGGCGCTCGTGGTGAGCGAGTCGACGATCAAAGTCCACATCGGACGCATCATGGCCAAGCTCGCGGCGGCGAACCGCACCCAGGTGGCGATCCTGGTCCACGACGCCGGCTTGAGCTGACGCGCTAGGTGCCGGCCGCGCGGCGCCGCAGGATCTTCAGGGACTGCTCGCACCACCGCAGGTTCTCGCGCTCGAACGCCAGCCCGCGCATCAGCGTCAGGTACGGCCCGATCCGCTCCGCCTCGGCGAGGTAGTCGTCTTCGAAGCGGCCGTCCAGCAGCCGCGCGCGGAGCCGCTCGTAGCGGGCGATCTTGGCTTCCGCGCGGGCCATCCGCTCCTCGAGCGCGGCCTGCACCGCCGCCTCGTCGCCCTCGTCCACCGCCTGCACCTGGACCATGAGTTCGTCGCGGATCACGCCCGGGCGGGGCGGGCGCGCGGTGAACTCGCGCAACGCCCGGCGCCCGGCCTCGGTCAGCGAGAACAGGCGCTTGTCCGGACGGCGTTCCTGGTGCACGAGCCGGGCCGCGACCAGGCCGCCGGTCGCCATCCGGTCGAGTTCGCGGTAGAGCTGCTGTGGGGTCGCCGCCCAGAAGTTCGCCACCGAGGCGTCGAAACCCTTCGCCAGGTCGTAGCCCGACGCCTCGCCTTCGAGCAGCGCCGCCATCAGGGCGTGACGCAGTGCCATACTCACTTAGTTGAGTGCTTCGCGCTGAATCTGCTCGAACTGCGCCGCCATCGCCTCGGCCAGTGCCTGCGCCGCCGACAGTGGGCGGACCATCACCGTGAACTCGTCGATCAGACCGTCGGCGTCGAGGTGCAGGAAGTCGCAGCCCTCGACCCGCACGTCCCCGATCCGGGCTTCGAAGACGAGCGCGTGGTCCCGGCCCTCGTCGCCGCTCAGCTCGCGCACGTAACGGAAATCTTCGAAGACGCGCAGGACACCCCGCAGGATCGCGGCGGTGATCGCCTTGCCGGGGTAGGGCTTGAACGCCACCGGGCTGCGGAACACGACGTTCTCCGCGAGCGTCGCGGCCATGGCCTCGGGATCACGGGCCTCGACGGCCTTGCGGAAGCTGCTCATGCGCCACCTCACCTAGTCAATTAGTTGAGTAAAGCGTAGCAGCATGGTCATCCGTGCAGGCCCGCGCGCGGACGTGCACCCTCACCGCGCCACCACCCAGGGGCCGTACTACTTCGACGCCGACAAGATCCGCAGCGACGACAAGCAGGGGATGAAACTGCGGCTGTCCCTGCGGGTGCAGGACAGCGAGACGTGCAAGCCGATCCCGCACGGGTGGCACCGCGCCACCCGCGCGGGACCGCGTCACGACCGGGCCAGCCAGGTGCCGAGGGTCGTCTCCGCGAGGTGCGCGCCCGGGCCGGGCAGCAGGTCTTCCGGCCCCGGGACGGCTCCGAAGTACGGCGCCGCCGGGTCGGTGACCACCTCGCGCGGGTCGGAACGCGCGGTCAGCACGCGGCGGACCCACTCGTCGAGGCCGAACACCTCGGGGCCCGCCACCTCGGTGACGCCGCCGACCGGCGTCCCCGCGGCGGTCCGCCCGACGGCGGCCGAGACCTCCGCGGCCGCCATCGGCTGCACGCCCGCGCCGGGCAGCCGGACCACGCCGTCGGTGGTCGAGGTGTCCGCGATGCCGCCGGCGAACTCGAAGAACTGCGTGGCGCGCACGATCGAGAACGGCAGGCCGGCCGCGGTGATCAGCTCCTCCTGCGCGAGCTTGGCGCGGAAGTACCCGACGCCGGGCTGGCGGTCCGTGCCGACCACCGAGAGCGCGACGTAGTGCCCGGCGCCCGCGTCCTTCGCGGCCTCGACGATGTTCCGGGTCGAGGTGGTGAAGAAGGCCATCACGTCGTCGTCGGCGAACGACGGCGAGTTCGACACGTCGACGACGACGTCCGCGCCCCGCAGCACCTCCTTGAGGCCCGCTCCGGTGAGCGTGTTCACGCCGGTGCTCGGCGCGGCGGGCACCGCCTCGTGCCCGTGCCCGGCCAGCCTCGCGACCAGGGCGGTGCCGATCAGACCGGTCCCGCCGATGACGACGACCTTCATGGGGCGTCCTTTCCGTTCCGGCGCGCCCCGGACGGTCCCGGGACGCCGCACACCCGCTACGACAAGACAGCGCGCGGATTTGTGACAGGATTCGGAACCGTGGAGGATCTCGACGACGCCGCCGCCGTGTTCGGCGAGGTGCGGCCGCGGCTGTTCGGCATCGCCTACCGCATGCTCGGCAGCGCCGTCGACGCCGAGGACCTCCTGCAAGATGTCTGGCTGCGCTGGCAGGCGAGCGACCGGGCCGCGGTGCTCAACCCCGCCGCCTACCTCGCCACGACCACCACCCGGCTGGCGATCAACGCCACCAAGACCGCCTACGCGCGCCACGAAACCTACGTCGGCCCGTGGCTGCCGGAGCCGGTCGACACGGCCGCCGACCCGCAGCTGGGTGCCGAACGGGGCGCCGTGCTCGAGCTCGCCGTGCTCCTCCTGCTGGAAAAGCTCACCCCGACCGAGCGCGCGGCCTACGTGCTGCGCGAAGCGTTCGACTACCCGTACCGCGAGATCGCCGACATCGTGCAGACGACGGAAGCCGCGGCCCGCCAGCTGGTCAGCCGGGCGCGCAAGCACCTGGCGGCCGGGCGCCGCACGCCCGCCGGGCTGCCCGAGCAGCGCCGCCTGCTGACCGCGTTCGTCGCCGCGGCCCAGGCCGGCGACCTGGCGGCGCTGGAGCAGCTCTTCGCCGCCGACGTCATCAGCTACTCCGACGGCGGGGGAGCGGCCCGGGCTTCGCGCATCCCGGTACGCGGCGCGACCACGGTGGCGAAGTACGTCCGCGCGTTCGCCACCCGGTTCTGGGCCGGCGTCTCGGTGACGCCGGCGTTCGTCAACGGCGCGCACGCCATGCTGCTCTCGCGGGACGGCGAAGTCTTCACCGTGCTCACCGTCACCGCGTCCGACGAAGGCATCGACCAGGTGCTGTGGATGATGAACCCGGGCAAGCTCGCCGCCGTATAACGCCCTACACGGCGGCGCTGCGGGGCTCGTACTGAGCGCGGAGCGCCTTCTTGTCCGGCTTGCCCAGCCCCGTCATCGGCAGGGAAGCGGCGACGATCACCTGTTTGGGGACGTGCACCGGGCCCTTGCGCTCTCGTACCGCCGCTTGGATCTCGGTGGTGAGACGCTCGATCGCGGCCTCGTCCAGGGCTTCGCGCAGGACGACGACCGCCGTCACGGCCTCGCCCCACTTCTCGTCCGGCGTGCCGATCACGCCGACCTGCGCGACCGCGGGGTGCTCGGCGACGACGTCCTCCACCTCGCGGGGGAACACGTTGAACCCGCCGGTGACGATCATGTCCTTGACCCGGTCGACGATGAACCAGAACCCGTCCTCGTCCTCGCGGGCGACGTCGCCGGTGTGCAGCCAGCCGTCGCGGAAGGTCTCGGCGGTGACTTCCGGCAGGTTCCAGTAGCCGCCGGCCAGCAGCGGCCCGGCAACGCAGATCTCGCCGGGCTCGCCGGGGGCCACCGGGACACCGTCGGGGCCGAGCAGCGCCGTGCGCAGGAAGGCCGACGGCCGCCCGCAGGACGCCAGCCGCGCGTCGTCGTGGTCGCCCTTGGCGAGGTAGCTGATCGCCATCGGGGCTTCGGACTGGCCGTAGTACTGCGCGAAGATCGGCCCGAACCGGTCGATCGCCTCGCGCAGCCGCACCGGGTTGATCGACGCCGCCCCGTAGTAGACCGTCTGCAGCGACGAGAGGTCGCGGGTGCGCGAGTCGGGGTGGTCCATCAGGGCGTAGAGCATGGTCGGCACCAGCATGGTGGCGGTGATCCGCTGCTCTTCGATGACGCGCAGCACTTCGGCGACGTCGAACTTCGGCAGCACGACCAGGGAACCGCCCTTGAGCAGCGTCGGCGCGAAGAACGCCGCGCCGGCGTGGGAAAGCGGGGTGCAGATGAGGAACTTCGGCGCTTCGGGCCACTCCCACTCGGAAAGCTGGATCTGGGTCATCGTGGTCATCGCCCGCGCGGTACCCATGACGCCCTTGGGTTTCCCGGTGGTGCCGCCGGTGTAGGTGATGGACACGACCTGGTCCGGCGGCAGCTCGACCGGCACGAGCGGCCGCGGCTCGAACCCGGCGGCGGCGGCGGTCAGGTCCTTGCCGACGTGGGACAGGGCGTCCGGCACCGGTCCGATGGTGAGCACCCGGGTCAGCCCGGGCACCTTCTCCAGGAGGCCGAGCGCGCGGTCGACGAAGGCGGGCACCGGGTCGATGATCAGCGTGGTGATGCCGGCGTCGGCGAGGATGTAGGCGTGGTCGTCGAGCGAGCCCAGCGGGTGCAGCGCGGTCCGCCGCGAGCCCTGCACCTGCCCGGAGGCGATGACGAGCAGGACTTCGGGCCGGTTCAGCGACAGCAGCGCCACGGGTGCCCCGGTGCCGGCCCCGAGCGCCTCGAAGGCCTGGGCGTACTGGCTGACCTGTTCGGCGGTCCGGCCCCCGGTCAGCGTGGTGTCGCCGAGCACCATCACGGGCTTGTCCCGGTGGCGCTTGAGGGCGGACACGACGAGGTGTCCGAGGTGGTTCGGGTACCGCATCGCCTGCTCGTCCATCGGGCTCCCTTCCACGGCGTCAGACTAGAACACGTTACTGTTTCGGGCAACATCCGACGACGGGGCAAGGTTTGGCGGCTTGCTCACGTGCTGGAACAGGTTTCAGTGCCCGCCCCGCGGTGGCCGGGCGGGCACTGAAGCGTCACGGCACCGGGGCCGCCTGGGCGCGGGCCACGGCCTCGTCACGGTCGGCGCCCAGCAGGTAGCCCGCCCGCAGCGCCCGGTCCGCCGCCGCGGTGAACTTCGCGACGTACGTGGCGTGGTCCGGGTACAGCTGCCGGATCCGCGCCGGTGACAACGGTGTCGTCGTCCCGAGCAGCAGGCAGGCACCCGGGACGTTGCCGCCGCTGTTGTTCGGCGCGTAGGCCGCCAGCGGGGCTTCGAAATCCGGCAGCCGGACGCCGCCGAGGGCGTTCTGATCGGCGTCGCGCACGACGATGACGTTGAGCAGCAGCGAAATCGGCGGCGCGAGTGGCGGGGCGCCGCCACCGCGGGCCCAGCGGTCCAGGTGCGCGAACGCCGCGTTCTCCGCGTACCGGAAGGTCATGCTGTTGACCGGCTTGTCGCACGTCGTCGGCGCGCCGCCGTTGAGGGAGCCGTCCCGCGCGTTGGCGGCGTTGTAGAGGTCGAGCCCGTACTGGTCGGCGTGCGCGGTGCCGGCCACCTCCCAGGTGCGCACCCGTGCCGTGTTCTGGCGGACCGAAGCCGAAGCGACGACGTCGGTTTCGGATTGCAGGACGAACACCGGCACGTCGAGATCGGTGCGGATGCGGGCGGAGAGCGGGCCGAGGGCGCCGTCGCCGATCGGGGCCGCCAGTGCGGCGCGGCCGTGGATCAGGACGCCGTCGTAGGCGTGGCGCACCGGCTGGATCGCGTTGGCGTAGGTGGTCAGGCGCAGTGCCGACTGCGAGTGGCCGGTGGCCAGCACGACCGACGGCGTCCGGCCGCCGAGCAGCCGCGGTGTGGCCCGGACGGCCTGCGCGGCCTGGGAAAACACGTCGTAGGAAAGCGCATCCCCGCTCAGGTCCACGCCGGCGTACCGGCCCGGGTCGAGGCTCTTGAGCTTGTCGGCACCCGCTTTCTGCGTCGTCACGCCGATGTAGGTGTAGCCCTCACGCGTGAAGTGCTCGTAAGACTGCGAGAAGTCGACCGGGATGTCGACGCCGAAGCTGACGTTGAGCCACTCGACCACGACGGTGCCGTTGAAGCGCGCGGGATCCGCCGGCCGCACCACGACCAGCCGCGTGGTGTACGGGGTGCCGGTGCTCACGATCCGGGTGGCCCACCGCCCGTCTTCGGTCCACAGGCCGGTCTGGGCGTACGTGTCGGCCTGGCCGGAAAGAAGGTACTCCTCCTCGACGTACCCGCGCGCGGCGAGGTCGAGGACGCCTTGGGAGCCGCTGACCGGCCAGCCCCGGCCGGCGTTCGCGGGGATCGCCGTCACGGCGGGCGCGCCGGCGCGCGCGGGTGCGGTGAGCACGAGACAGGGCAGGAGCGCGGTCAGCAGGACGAGCAGGGCTCTGCGCATGGGAATCCTTCCTGGTGGTGGCCGCGGCGGGTCGGCTCCGGCTCCCGCCACCGTCCACATCGGACACGAACGCGGTGGCCGGCCCGGCCACCGCCTTCGTCTTCTACTCGCCGGTACGGAAGAGGGCAACGACGGGCCCGGCGGCGGGGGTGGATTCGCCGGGGAAAGCTCAGGGAAGTGACAAATCGAAGGCACCGGTCACTCGGATCCGGAGAAATCCGGGAAGTCCTCCCGGGGCCGCAACCTTGCGCTGGTGTCACTCGTTGCGCGACTATTCGCGGAACGTTCTGCACGTGCAAGCGCACGGGCGAGGGGGTGTGGTGACCGAGGTGGTGCCGGCGGTGGCCGGGACGGTGGACGGCCCGAGCGACGCGGCTTTGATCGAGGCGGTGC
The DNA here is from genome assembly GCF_046548815.1 of Amycolatopsis sp. cmx-4-83. NCBI lineage: Bacteria > Bacillati > Actinomycetota > Actinomycetes > Pseudonocardiales > Pseudonocardiaceae > Amycolatopsis > Amycolatopsis sp. cmx-4-83. Next base: position 83,353 of record NZ_JAEBEF010000006.1, read on the forward strand.
GCGGCGGGGACATCGCCGCGTACGGCCGGTTGTACGACCGGCACCTCGGGGCCGCGCGCCGGGTGGCGGCCGCGATCGCGGCCGACGAGGCCGAGCGGGACGACCTGATCGCGGAAGGATTCACCCGCGTACTACGGATTCTGCGCTCCGGCGACGGTCCGGACGAAGATTTCCGGCCGTATTTGCTGACCACCATCCGGAACACGATGATCAGCTGGCGGCGGCGGGACTCGGCGGTCTCGCTCGTCGCCGAGGTGCCGGACGTCGTGCCGGGCGAACGGAGCGACGAGCCGGTGGACAGCCGGCTGCACGCGAGCGTCGCCGCGGATGCGTTCGCGAGCCTGCCCGAACGGTGGCGAACTGTCCTGTGGCGGACCGAAATCGACGGCGAATCGCCCGCGCGGATCGCCGCCGACATCGGGATGACGCCCAACGGCGTCGCCGCGCTGGCCTACCGCGCCCGCGAAGGGTTGCGCCAGGCCTACCTGGACCAGCACGTCCCGGCCGCGCGGCGGCGGAACTGCAAGGTCGTCTCCGGGCAGCTGGCCCGGTACGTGCGCGACGGGATCGGGGACCACAAGGCCCACCGGATCACCAGCCACCTCGACCGCTGCCCCGACTGCCGGGAACTCGCCGGCGGCCTCCGGCTGCTCAACGAAGAACTGCCCGGCGCGATCGCCCCGCTCATCCTGGGCGTCCCGATCGTGTCGCAGTGGTTGTCCGCCACGGGATCGCTCGCCTCGTCCGGTGCCGCGGCGAGCACGTCGGCGTTGTCGTGGGCGACGGCGGCGAAGGTGGCCGCGGCGAGCGCGGCGCTGGTCACGACCGTGACCATCGGCGCCAGCACGTCCGACCTCGCGCCGGCGCCGGGCGCCGACGGTGCGGCTTCGCAGCCGGCGGAAACCCGGCCCGCGGCGGGCGTGCCCGCCGCGGGCAGCGGTTCGCAACCGGCCTCGGCAGCTCAGGTGACGTCGGTGCCGCCGACACCGGGGGAGTCCGGGGAAGCGGCGGCGGGCGAGGAGCAGGCCGAGACCACCGGCGCCGGCGAGACGGCCGCGGACGGCAACCAATCGGCGAACGGCAACCAAGCGGCGAAGGAGTCCAGGCAAGCCGCGAAGGAGTCGAAGCAGGCGTCGAAGGAAGCCGCCAAGGAGTCCGAGCAGGCGGCGAAGGAGTCGAAGAAGGCGGAGAAGACGAAGGAGCCCAAGGGCTGACCCGGCCCCCGCGCGGGGGCCGGGCCACCCGGTCAGCAGGGCTGCAGCAGCCAGCAGAGCCGGAAGTTCGCCTGGTAGGTCGCCCCGGCCGGCGGCGCGACGACGTTCTGCGTGCGCGCCCCGCCGTGCGCCCAGCTCGTGAAGGCGTACTTCAGGTTGAGCGGCGGCAGGTTCTGCGGGCTGTTCGCGCTGATCGAATTCGTCGATCCGGCGATCACCGTGCGGGAGAACGGGGTCCGCTGCTGGGTCCCGCCGACGGTCAGCATCGCCTGGCTCGGGCTCGACGTGAAGTTCAGCGCCACCGTCTTCGGCTGCAGGTCGATCGTCTTGGTCCCGGTGCGGCCGGTCGAGTCCGTCGCGGTCAGCGTCAGCTGCAGGTACGACGGGTACTCGTGGTCCGGTGCGACGAACGACCCCGAAGCCACGCCCGGGAAGTCCTGGACGTTGTGGGTGTGGCAGGTGCCGTTGGCCGCGCAGTGCCGGATCGCGAGCCGCCACGACAGCGCCGAGGGCGGGAGCTGACCGTCCTGGGCGTCGATCGCGCGCCCGGCGAAGGGCACGGTCTGGCCGACCGACCAGGTGAGCGCGGCGTCGGGCGTGTCGATGACCGGCACCGGGTCGAGCCCGGCCGGGTTCCCGATGGTGACGCGGACGGTCGTGGTCGCCGTCGCGCCGTGCGAGTCGGTCACCCGCAGCCCCGCGTCGACCGCCGCCGCAGTGCCGTACGTCCAGGTGGGCCGCGGCGCCGCGGAGTCGTCGTACGCGCCGTCGGCGTCGAGGTCCCAGGCGTAGCTCAGGGTGTCCCCGGCGTCGGGGTCGGCCGAGCCGGTGCCGTCGAACTGAACGGTGAGCGGCGCGGGCCCGCTCGACGGCGTCGCCGTGGCCGCGGCGACCGGCGGCCGGTTGGTGCCGCCGGGGTAGCTGACGCGGCGGAGCTCACCGGCGCCGAGTGCGACGTAGAACAGGTCGCCGCCGGGGCCGGTGAGCACCTGGACCGGCACGTTGGCTCCGGTCACGAACGGCACCAGGCGGCTCGGGCTGGGCTGGCCGCCGGAGGCCTGCATCGCCCAGATGCAGCCGCGGGAGGAATCGGCGAAGAACAGCGCGCCGGCGTACTCGGCGGGGTAGTTGCTGCCGGCTTCGAAGGCGATGCCGCTGATCGAGGAGCCGCCGGTCGGGCACGGGTCGCTCGCGACGACCTTGGCGTTGTGGTTGTAGGCGTAGTACGGCGCGGTCTGGCCGCCCGCCGAGTAGAGCGATTCGCAGCGGTCGAGGTTCGCGCCGTCGTAGCCTGCCTGCCGGGCGGTGCCCTCGAAGCAGGGCCAGCCGAAGTTCTCGGCCACGGCGTCGCCGACGTTCGCGACGCGGTTGATCTCTTCCCACGTGTTCCAGCCGACGTCGCCGGCCCACAGTTCGCTCGTGCCCGGCCGGAAGCCGAACCGGAACTGGTTGCGCGCGCCGTAGGCGATGATGCGGCGAGCGTTGGCGTCGGCGCTGCCCGCGAACGGGTTGCCGGGCAGCCCGGCGCCGGTGTCGGGGTCGATGCGCAGGATCGTGCCGTTGAGCAGCACCGGCTGTCCGGCCGCCCGGCGCGGGGACTGCGAGCGCAGCGCGCCGCCTTCGGCCGACGGCGGCGAGAGGTTCGTGCCGGCGGGGGAGGGCGGGTCGGCGCAGGGGTTCCCGACCTGGCCGTAGTCGGCGAAGTTGAAGCTGGCGCCGTCCCCGCCGCCCGCGTACAGGGCGCCGTCCGGGCCGAAGGCGAGCGAGCCGATCGAGTGGCTGGGGAACTGCTGGCACCAGCCGGTGACCAGCGGCTTCTCGCTGACCGCGGTCCCGGCCGGGCCCATGGTCAGCTGGGAGACGCGGCCGGTGACGACGCAGCCCTGGTCGGTCGCGCCCGGCGGCGTGGGACAGGTGTCGCCCCAGCGCGGCGCGGTGCCGCCCGGCTCGGCGTCGAGGGTGTAGGAGACGTAGACGTACGGCCGGGCGGGGAAGCCCGGGTCGATCGCGAGCCCGAGCAGGCCCCGGTCCCAGAAGTCCTGGGTCGGGGTGCGCAGGTCGGCGAACACGGTCGGGGTCGGGTCGGCGAGGGAGTCGAAGACCTTGACCAGGCCGCTCTTCTCGGCGATGAACACCCGCCCGTCGGGCGCGAACGCCGCGGCGGTCGGCGAGGTCAGGCCGCCGATGGCGACGGTGTCGGCGAACCCGGCCGGCACCGCGGCGGCCGGTGGCGCGGCGGCCACGGCCAAGCCGAGGGCGAGCGGCACGACGACGCCCAAAGCCAAGGCACGTCGGGATCTTCGCGGAAGCGTGGAGCGACGAGAACTCATCACGAACTCCTGGGGTGGCGGGGACCGGACAAGCGCGAACGCTGTCCCCTATGGCGCGAGGAGTCCGAAAGTTGTTACACCGCAGACAAAAGTGTCCACGAATCGCGCAAACCCCCGGAGGGTGAATAACTCACTGCCGCGGCCGGGACAGCCATTCGGCCAGCAGTGCGCGTTCGGCGTCGGTGAGCGGCGCGGGCGCGGCGTCCGGGGTCGGGACGTCGGTCAGGATCCGGTGCGCGACCGCCTCCCACATCGCGTCGGCGAGACCGGGGTCGCGGCCGGTCGGCGGCGCGGCCAGCAGGGCGAGCACCGTGCCGGTGCCGGCGGCGTGGACCAGGTCGACCGCGCGCGGCTCGGGGACGCGCAGGCGGCCGGCCTCCGCGACGCGGCGGATGCGGGCGCGCAACACCGCCAGGCCCGCCTCCGCCGCCGGGGACACGCGGCCGGGGACGACCAGCAGGCCGAACAGGGCCGCGTTGGCGAGGCCGAAGCCGATGTGCGCGTCCCAGCCCGTCCGGAGGTCGGTGACCGGGTCGCCGGTGCCGGCGGTGCCGGACTTCTCGGCGACGTAGGTGGTGAAGACGTGCTCGGCGACCGCGTCGAGCAGCGCGTCCTTGTCCTCGAAGAACCGGTAGAGGGCCGGTGCCTGCTGGCCGGCCGCCTGGGCGACCGCGCGGACGGTCACCGCCGCCGCGCCGTGCTCTTGGAGCAGCCGCGCGGCGGTTTCGACGATCTTCTCGCGGGCTTCCGTCCGGTTCATGGTTTCGATGGTAACGCATATCTGCTATCAATGGTGCTAACGTAGTTACTAACGACGTTAACGAAGGGAAGTACCATGATCGTCATCACCGGGGGCACCGGCAAGCTCGGCTCGCAGGTCGTCGCCCACCTCCTCGACCGGGTTCCGGCCGGCGAAATCGGCGTGAGCGTCCGCGAGCCCGCCCGCGCGGCCGGGCTCGCCGAGCGGGGCGTCCGCGTGCGCCGCGGCGACTTCGCCGACCCGGCCTCGCTGGCCGAGGCGTTCGAGGGCGCGACGCAGGTCCTCGTCGTCTCGACGGACGCGACCGGCGACACGGCCGTCGCGCACCACGCCGCGGCGATCGACGCCGCGCGCGAGGCGGGGGTGAAGCGCGTGCTCTACACGAGCCACCAGGCGGCCGCGGCGGACTCGCTCTTCGCGCCGATGCCTGACCACGCGGCGACCGAACGCCACCTCGCGGCGGCGGGCTCGCCGTTCACCGTGCTCCGCAACGGGTTCTACGCCGCCACCGTCCCGCTGCTGCTCGGGGAGGCGCTGCGGACCGGCGAATTGGTCGCCCCGGCCGACGGCCCGGTGTCGTGGACGGCGCACGCCGACCTCGCCGAGGCGGCGGCCGTCGTCCTGGCCGACGAGGGCCGGTTCGACGGGCCGACGCCGCCGCTGACCGCGCCGGCCGCCCTCGACCTCGGCGACGTCGCCGCCCTGCTCACCGAGCTCACCGGCCGCCCGATCCGGCGCGTGGTGGCCGAGGACGGCGAGTGGGTGGCCGGCTTGACCGGGCACGGTGTCCCGGAGGCGCAGGCGACGCTGCTGCTCGGCATGTTCCACGCGGCTCGCCGGGGCGAATTCGCCGTCACCGGGCCTTCGCTCGAAGAGCTGCTGGGGCGTCCGGCGACGCCGCTCCGGGCGGTCCTGGCCTCGGCGATTTCACTATGAACAGGGTGTATAAACCCTAGCTATACACACTGTGTACAGTGACCCGCATGTCGATCGGACTGACCTTGCTCGGGCTGCTGGAGCGCGGCCCGCGGCACGGCTACGACCTGAAACGCGCCTACGACGACCGGTTCGGGCACGACCGACGCGTGCACTACGGCCAGGTCTATTCGACCCTCGCGCGGCTGCTGAAGCAGGGGCTCGTCGAGGCCGACGGCGTCGAGGTGGACGGCGGCCCCGAGCGGAAGCGCTACGCGATCACCGACGCCGGGGTCGCCGACGTCGGGACCTGGCTCGGGACGCCGGAGAAGCCCGAGGCGTACCTGCAGAACACGCTGTACACGAAGGTGGTGCTCGCGCTGCTGTCCGGGCGGCCGGCCGCCGAGGTCCTCGACGTCCAGCGGTCGGCGCACCTCGACGCCATGCGCGAGCTGACCCGCCGCAAGACCGCGGGTGATCTCGTCGACCAGCTGATCTGCGACCACGCGCTGTTCCACCTGGAGGCCGACCTCCGCTGGCTGGAGCTGACCGCGGCCCGGCTCGACCAGCTGGCGAAGGAGATCGCGTGAGCGAGGTGCTGCTGGAGGCGGCGGAGGTGCGGAAGGCCTACGGGCCGACCGAGGCACTGGCGGGGGCGAGCCTGCGGGTCCGCGCGGGCGAGGTCGTGGCGCTGATGGGGCCGTCGGGGGCGGGCAAGTCGACGCTGTTGCACTGCCTGGCCGGGATCGTCCGGCCGGACGGCGGCACGGTCCGCTACGACGGCGCCGACCTGGCCGGCCTGACCGACCGGGCGCGTTCGGCGTTGCGGCGCACGGACTTCGGGTTCGTGTTCCAGTTCGGGCAGCTGGTGCCGGAGCTGACGTGCCTGGAGAACGTGGCGCTGCCCCTGCGGTTGAACGGCGTGCGCGGCCGGGTCGCCGCGGAGCGCGGGCGCGCGATGCTGGCGGAGCTGGACCTGACCGGCATCGAGGGGAAGCGGCCGGGGGAGGTGTCGGGCGGGCAGGGCCAGCGGGTGGCGGTCGCCCGCGCACTGGTGACGGACCCGCGCGTGGTGTTCGCGGACGAGCCGACGGGAGCCTTGGACTCCCTCAACGGGGAGCAGGTGATGCAGCTCTTGACGACCGCGGCCCGCGACCGCGACGCGGCGGTGGTCCTGGTGACCCACGAGCCCCGGGTGGCGGCGTATTCGGACCGCGAGGTCGTCGTCCGCGACGGCCGGACCCGCCAGCTGGAGGTGACCCGATGACCGAACTCCGGCCGGCGGCCGACTCCCCGCTGGGGCAGCGGTCGGGGGAGAGGCGGCTGCGGGCATCGGAGCCGACGCCCGGCCCGCGGCCGGTAGGCGCGGTGCACGGTGGCGGGCCCCGGCGGCTTGGCGCCGGCGTGGGCCGGCGTTGGGTGGTGCGCGGGGTTCGGTGGCGTGAGGCTGACCGGGGTTGGGTGGTGCGCGGGCTCCGGTGGCGTCAGGTCGACCGGGGTTGGGTGATGGGCGGCGAGGGGTGGCTCGGGGCCGATCAGCGCTGGGTGGTGCGCGGGGTTCGGTGGCGTCAGGCTGACCTGGGTTGGGTGGTGCGCGGGCTCCGGTGGCGTCAGGTCGACCGGGGTTGGGTGGTGCGCGGGGAGGGGTGGCTCGGGGCCGATCAGCGCTGGGTGGTGCGTGGGCTGGGGTGGCTCGGGGCTGACCGGCGTTGGGTGGTGCGCGGGGACGGGCGGATCGGGGCCGACCAGCGTTGGGCGGCACGCGGGGTTCGGTGGCGTCAGGCCGACCGGGGTTGGGTGGTGCGCCGGGAAGGGTGGCTCGAGGCCGACCGGCGCTGGGTGCGTGGGACCCGGCAACTCAGCGCCGACCCGCGCCGGGTGGCCGACCTTGCCCTCAATCTGCCGGTCCGTCAGGCGGAGGTGGTCCGATGATCCGGCGCTGGGCCACCGACTTCGGGCTCGGGATGCGGCTCGCCCTCGGCGGCGGGGGTGTCCGGACCGCGTGGGCGCGGCTCGCACTGACCGCCGTCGGGGTCGGGCTCGGTGTGGTCGTGCTCCTCACCGCCACCTCGCTTCCCCACATGCTCGGCGCGCGGGCCGACCGGTCCGCCGGGCGCGCGGCCGTGGCCGGGGCCGTCGAGGGCGTCGATCCCGTCTACGCCGTTGTTCGCAACGACGAGTTCCGCGGGAGCGGCCTCCAGGGCTACCTCGTGCAGCCCACCGGACCGCGGACGCCCGCCGTTCCCGGGGTCGGACGGCTGCCGGGTCCCGGTGAGGCCGTGCTTTCGCCCGCGCTCGCCGCACTCCTGCAGTCGCCGGAAGGGGAACTGCTGCGCCCGCGCTTCGCGCAGCGGGTGATCGGCACCATCGGCGACGCCGGGCTGACCGGGCCGAACGAGCTGTACTTCTACGTCGGCTCCGCGACCGTCGCCACGCAGCCCGAAGCCGTCACCGTCAGCGGGTTCGGGGGTTCGCCCGTGCGGCGCGGGCTCGATCCGCTCGAACTGCTGCTCGTCGTGGTCGGGGCGACGACCTGCCTCGTGCCGGTGTTCGTCTTCGTCGTCACGAGCACCCGGCTCGCCGCGGCCGCGCGCGATCGGCGGCTGGCCGCGCTGCGGCTGGTCGGCGCGGACCGCGGGCAGGTGCGCCGGATCGCCGCCGGGGAGGCGCTGCTCGGGTCCTTCGCCGGGCTCGTCGTCGGCGGGGCGCTGTTCCTGCTCGTGCGCGCGCTCGTCCCGCGGATCACCGTGTCCGCCTTCCGCGGTGGCATCTTCGCCGCCGACGTCCTGCCCGACTGGCACCTCGGTGTGCCCGCACTCCTCGCGCTCCCGCTGCTGGCGTGCGCGGCGGCCGTCTTCGCGCTGCGGCGGGTCGTCGTCGAGCCGCTCGGGGTCGTGCGGCGCGGGACGCGGGTGCGGCGGAAACTCTGGTGGCGCCTGCTGCCCGCGGTCGCCGGCGGGGTGCTGCTGGCCGTCCGCGCCGGGGCCGGAGACGCGCTCGACCCCGCCGTGATCGCCGGTGTCGTGCTCGTCCTCACCGCCGTGCCGCTCGTGCTGCCGTGGCTGGTCGAGCGCGTCGCCGGCGCGCTGCACGGCGGTTCGCCCGCCTGGCTGCTGGCCGTGCGCCGGCTCCAGCTCGACAGCGCGACGGCGGCCCGGCTGGTCGGTGGCATCGCCGTCGTGCTCGCCGGATCCATTGCGCTGCAAGGGGTCTACGCGCGGGCGGAGAGCGACCGGCCGCCGCCCGGGGACGTCCAGGTGTTCGCGACCGCCTTCGCCGCGAACCTCGCCGACGTCGAGGCGTTCACCACCGCCCTGCACGCCCTGCCCGGGCTGGGCGGCGTCCCGGTGGAAACCCGCGGGCTGGTGCGGACCGCGGCGGGGGAGCGGAAGTCCGTCGTGGTGGCGCCGTGCGCCGAACTCGCGATCGCCGGCTGCCGCGACGGCGACGTCTACGCGGAGGGTCCCGGGGCGCCCGGCCCGGGCGAAAGGGTCTCGTTCACGACCGGCGGCAATCCACAGTGGACGGTACCGGTGGACCGCTACCACGTGCGCGCCGGTGAAGGGTCGGCGCTGCTCGTCACGCCGGGAGCACTCGGCACGACGACGAGCGCCGGGCTGAGCTCGAACGCGCGGATTCCCGACGCCGGGCCGGACGTCGTCGAGCGGGTGCGCAACGTCGTGGGCTGGAACGGAGCCGTCGCTTCGCTCGGCACCGAACGGGACGGCACCTACGCCCTCATCACGCGGGTGCTGTCGGTCGGCTCGGTCCTCGTGCTGCTGCTCGCCGCGGGCAGCCTGCTGATCGCGGCGTGGGAACAGCTCCGCGAACGTCGGCGCAGTCTCGCCGCGCTGATGGCGAACGGCGTCGGACGCGGGGTGCTCGCCCGGTCCCTGGTGTGGCAGCTGGCGATCCCGGTCGCGGTGGCGGTCGTCGTCGCCGTGCTCGCCGGGCTCGGCCTCGACTGGCTGCTGCTCACCCTGGTGGTGCACCGCCCGGTCGCGGTCGACCTGGCGACGATCGGCGTACTGACGGCGACCGCGGCCGCCTCGGTGCTGTTCGTGACCGCCGTGACACTGCCCGCGTTGTGGCGCACCGCGAGCCTGGAGCAGTTGCGGGAAGAGTGACGGAACCGGTGCGGCGCACCGGAATCCGCGCCGACCGTTCGGTAGGGACGGCGATGCTGCCCGAAGGGGCGCCCTCTTCGCCGTGGCGGGGCCGCCTCGGACTCGGCGATGGTGGACGGGCAGATGTCCGCCGAGCCGAGTTTCGAGGCAGCCGATGCGCACCATGTACGACGCGCTCACCGCGCGCAACATCCTGAAGAAGGACCGGCGGCCCGTGCTGGTGGCCGGGTACATCGACCGGATCAGGCTCGCGCCGTGGACCGACGCCGACTGGGCGATGTTCCCGGACGCGCTGAAGGTGCGGATCGCCAAGAAGGCGTCCACGGACGACGGTCACGTCCTCGACGTCGAGCCCGGCGACGCGCGGCCCGAGGAAGCGCCCGGCTGGGCGGCGATGCGGCGCGGGTCGGGGTTCGCGCACCCGGTCGTCTACTGCAACCGGTCGACGTGGCCGAAGGTGAAGGCCGCGTTCGCCGACCAGGACGTCGAACCGCCGCTGTACTGGATCGCGACGGCCACCGGGCGGCGCGAGATCCCGCCCGGCGCGATCGCGGCGCAGTACCTGCTCGACGTCGCGCCCGGCATCGACGTCTCCGTCGTGGCCGACTTCTGGCCCGGCGTCGACGGGCCGTCGCCGGCACCCCTTGCCACCGAACCCGGAGTGGAGTTCATGGAACGCATCACGGTCACCCCGCCCAACGCCGGCTCCAACACCGTCCGGCTCACCCTCTCCGGCAGCGCCGGCGCCGCGATCGTCGTCCGCCCGCGCATCAACCGCGACGGCGTGGCGAAGCCGATGTGGGTCGGCAACATCTTCGCGTGGGGCTCGGACAAGGTCGGCGTCGGCCACAACCCGAAGTCCGACCCGGACTACGACGACCGCCTCATCTCCCACCGGCGCTTCACGCTGCCGGGCGCGTTGTGGGCGGACCTCGAGTACAGCGCCGCGGAGCCCTTCGACATCGACATCGTCGGCTGAGGGCGGGGCGCCCGCTCGTGACCGGGCGGGCGCTCTCCGTGGTGTGTTGACAGCTTCGCCGAGCAGGTGCAAGTATCAGGATTAATCCGATTGGAAACGTTTCCAAGCACTGCTTCCGAACTTGGAAACGTTTCCAGCACCTGACTCGAGAGTGGAAGCGACGATGACGTCACCACGCGCCACGCTGTTGCAGGTGGCCGAGCGCGCCGGGGTCTCCCTGGCCTCGACCTCCCGTGCGCTGCACGGGACGGGCGCGAGCCCGGCGATGGTCGAGCGCGTCCGCGCCGCGGCCGCCGAGCTCGGCTACAGCGCGGACGCGATCGGGCGGTCGCTGCGGCTGAAGAAGACCTTCCAGGTCGCCTTCGCCGTCGCCGACATCGGGAACCCCGTCTACGTCGAGATGATGCGCGCCATCCACGAGGTGCTCGAACCGCACGGCTACCGCGTCGTCGTGATGACCACCGGCGACACCGCGACCTCGACCACCGAACTCGTCCGCAGCCTCAACAGCGGCTTCGTCGACGGCATGATCGTCACCCCGCTGCGCACCGACGACCGGCTCATCGCCGAGATCCAGCGGGCGCCCGTCCCGGTCGTCGTGATCGGCCGGGCGCTGGACGACCGGGGGATCAGCTCGGTCTCCACCGACTCCGCGGGCGGGATCGGCGCGGCCGTGGCGCACCTGCACGCCATCGGCCGCCGCCGGATCGGGTTCCTCAACGGGCCGCTCGACACGACGCCCGGCGCGTCCCGCCAGCGCGGGTTCGACGGCGCCACCGAGACCACCGCCTTCGAGCGCGTGGACCAGGAGATCGCCGCCGACTTCACCGTCGCCGCGGGCCTCGAAGCCGCCCGGACGCTGCTCGCCCGCAGTCCGGTCGACGCGCTCGTCGCGGCCAACGACCTGCTCGCCATCGGTGCGATCCGCGCGGTCCGCGAGAAGGGGCTGTCCGTGCCCGAAGACGTCGCCGTCACCGGCATGGACGACACCGAGCTCGGCCGCGTCTTCCAGCCGAGCCTGACCAGCGTGTCCCTCGGTTCGACCGAACGCGGGCGCGCGGCGGCGCGGATCATGCTCCAGCTCACCGACGACCCGGACCACCGGGCGCAGCAGATCGCCGTCGGCCCGGAGCTGATGGTCCGCGAGTCGACCGGAGGTGCGGCGTGACCGCGACCCTGACGCGCCCGGCGCCGGCGCCCGGGAAGAAGAAGCCCGTCCTGGCGCGCACCCGGCGGCGCGAGGCGATCGCCCTCGTTCTCCCGTCGCTGATCCCGATCCTCGTGCTCAGCGTCGCCCCGCTCGTCGTCGGCATCTTCCTCGCCTTCACCGACGCGCGCCTGGTGCGCCACCCCGACTACGGCTTCGCCGGCGTCGGCAACTTCACCCGGCTCGCCGGCAACGACCTGTTCTGGGACTCGCTGCGGATCGGCATGATCTGGACCGTCGGCGTCACCCTGCTCCAGCTCGCCGCGGCGATGGGATTGGCGCTGCTGCTCAACTCCGGGCTGAAACTGCAGGGCCTGACGCGGGTGCTCGCCCTGATCCCGTGGGCGATGCCGCCGGTCGTCGTGGCGATCATGTGGCAGATGATCTACTCGGCCAACGGCGGCCCGCTCAACGCCTTCCTCGGCGGCGTCGGCCTGCCCGACGACGTCAACTGGCTCGGCGACTTCTCCACCGCGCTGCCCGCGGTGATCGTCGTCGGCGTCTGGGTCGGCATGCCGCAGACGACGGTGACGCTCCTGGCGGGCCTGCAACAGATCCCGGCCGAACTGCACGAGGCCGCGTCGGTCGACGGCGCGGGTGCCTGGCGCCGGTTCACCGCGGTGACCTGGCCGAGCCTGCGGCCGATCGTCACGTCGATCACGTCGCTGAACTTCATCTGGAACTTCAACTCGTTCTCGCTGGTCTACGTGCTCACCGCGGGCGGACCGGGCGGCAAGACGATGGTGCCGGTGCTGTTCATCTACCTGGAAGCCTTCAAGAACCGCGAAATCGGCTACGCCGCCGCGATGGGCCTGGTGCTCGTCGTCGTGGTGGTGCTGATCCTCGCCGTCTACCTGCGGTCGCAGTTCCGCGACGACCGCGCCGCGAAGGGGTGGTGACCATGCGCGTCCTCGTGCGCCCGGCCCAGTACGCGGCCCTCGCGCTCTACATCCTGTTCCTCGGCTTCCCGTTGCTGTGGCTCGTTTCCGCGTCGGTGAAGTCGTCGGGCGAGCTGAACTCGCTGACGGTGAGCCTGCTGCCGGGCGAGTGGCACTGGGACAACTACACCGAAGCGCTGAACAAGCAGGGCCTGGTCCGGTCCGCGGCCAACAGCCTGGTCGTCGCGCTGGCTTCGACCGCGTTGTCGGTCGTCATCGCCGTGCCCGCCGCGTACGTCCTCGCGCGGCTCAAGGGAAAGGTGCGCGCGGCCGGCGTCGGCTGGATCCTGGTCAGCCAGGTGTTCCCGGTGGTGCTGATCATCCTGCCGCTGTTCCTGATCCTGCGGACGCTCGGCCTGGCCGACAACCTGGCCGGCCTGACGCTCGTGCACACGACGTACATGCTGCCGTTCGCGCTGTGGATGCTGCAGGGGTACGTCGCCGCGATCCCGGTGGAACTCGAGGAAGCCGGGGCGGTGGACGGCGCGAGCCGGCTGACGGTGCTGCGCACGATCGTCTTCCCGCTGCTCGCCCCCGGCGTAGTCGCGACCGCGATGTTCAGCTTCGTCTCGTCGTGGAACGAATTCTTCTTCGCGCTGGTGCTGCTGCAGTCGCCGGAGAACTACACCCTGCCCATCACGCTCACCATGTTCATCGGCGGCGAGGGCAAGGTCGCCCTCGGTCCGCTCGCCGCGGGCGCCGTGCTCGCGGCCATCCCCAGCATCGTCTTCTTCGGCATCCTGCGGAAGAAGCTCACCGGCGGCCTGATGGCCGGGGCGGTGAAGGGATGAAACCCTGCCCCTCAGAGGCTCTGCGCCTCAAAAGAAACGCGCGAAAGGTCGGTCGATGAAGACACGACGCACCCTGGTTGCCGGCGCACTGGCCGCCGTCGGACTGCTGCTCACCGCCTGCGGTGGCGGCGGCAACGGCGACAGCGGGGACGGCCCGGTCTCCCTCACCTTCCAGTCCCTGTCCGACCAGCCCGCGGCCATCGCCGCGACGCAGAAGATCGTCGGCGACTGGAACAAGGCCCACCCCGGCGTGCAGGTCAAGATCGTGCAGGCGGGCTGGGACGGCGTCTACGACAAGCTGATCACCCAGTTCAACGCCGGTTCGGCGCCCGACATCGTGCACTACGAGGCGGCCGGGATCGCGCCGTTCGCCACCGACGGCTTCCTCGCCGACCTCACGCCGTACCTCTCGGCGGAGAAGCGCGCGGACATCCCGAAGGGCGTCCTCGACTCGGTGACGGTCGAGGGCAAGGTGATCGCCCAGCCGACCGAGCTGCAGTCCTATGTGGTCTTCGCGAACAAGACCCAGCTGCAGCAGGCCGGCGTCACGATCCCGACCGGTGCCTCGATGACGTGGGACCAGCTGCGCGAGATCGCCAAGGCGACGACCAAGGACGGCAGGTTCGGTCTCGGCTGGGGCCTGTCGAGCCCGACGGCGGCGTTCGTCGCGCTCGCCCCGGGGTTCGGCGGGAAGTACTTCGAGGGCACCGGCAACGACGCCAAGCTGACGGCCGGGCCGGGGGAGCAGGCGCTGCCGCAGCTCGTCGACGCGATGGCGCACCAGGACCACTCGATCCTGCCGGTCACGCTGACGCAGTCCGGCACGAAGGCGCTGGCGCCGTTCTACGCGGGGCAGATCGCGATGACGGTCCAGGGTTCCTACCAGGCGGCCAACATCGCCAAGGACGCGCCGAAGGGCTTCGACTGGGTGGTCCTGCCGCCGCTGGCCGGCTCGGCCGGGCCCGCGCAGGCCGCGAACCCGCAGACGCTGTCGGTGAACAAGGACTCGGCGCACGTCAAGGAGGCCGCGGAGTTCGTGGACTTCTTCACCGGCACCGAAAACCTGGCCGCGATCAACGAGGCCGACGCGCTGATCCCGCCGACGACGTCGGCGCGGCAGGCGCTGGCGGCGAAGCTCGCCGGGAAGAACGGCTGGGACGCGATCCTCGCCTCGGGCGAGCACCTGACCTCGGCGCCCTACCTGTTCGCCGGCAAGTACGCGCAGTGGAAGGACACCGTCGCGACCCCGGCGTACCAGCAGTTCCTCGCCCAGAAGATCGACGCGGCCGGCCTCGCGAAGCAGCTCGAGGACGGCTGGAAGAACGTCAGCAAATGACAGGAGCGGATTCGTGACCTGGCTGGAAGACCGGGCCGTCGCGGTGATCACCGGTGCGGCCGTCGGGGACGCCCTCGGCGGCGCCACCGAAGGGTGGACACCCGAGCAGATCGAAGAGCGGCACGGCGGCCGGGTGACCGGTGTCGTCGGGCCGTGGTACCCGGACTGGCGGACGGCCCGCCCGATCGCGCCATACCACAAGGGCGACGGGCACATCACCGACGACACCCTCATGACGCGGGCGCTCGTCGAGGTGTACGCGAAGCGCCGGGCGCACCTCGACGCGTACGCGATGGCCGAGGACCTGGTGCCGCTGATGATCGGCGAACCGCGCTGGGTACCGGAGCTGGAGTCGACCGCGCTGCTGCTGCAGCGGGTCTTCCTCGCGGAGAAGTGGATCGTCGCGAGACTCCACTACGGACACGTCGACCCGCGGGAAGCGGGCGTGGGCAACGTGGTCAACTGCGGCGCGGCGATGTACGTCGCCCCGGTGGGCGTGGTCAACGCGGGTGATCCGCGGGCCGCGTACGCCGAGGCGATCGACCTGACCGGCGCGCACCAGTCCAGCTACGGCCGCGAGGCGGCGGGCGTGCTGGCCGCGATGGTGGCGGCCGCGGTCGCGCCCGGTGCGACGCTCGACGGCGTCGTCGCGGCCGCGCTGGACGTGGCCCACGACGGGACCGCGGCGGCGCTGCGCGCGGTAGTGGCGGCCTTCGGTGACCGGTCCGTCCCCCCGGCCACCGACGGGGAAGAACGCGCGCTGGCGGCTCTCGTCCGCGAGACCGTCGCGCCGTTCGACTCGGTCGGGCCGCACTACCGGGAGATGTCGATGGACGCGCGGCGGCCCTCGCGGACGAAGTCGATCGAGGAACTGCCCGCCGCGCTGGCGTTCGTGCTGGCGCACCGGGGCGACTTCCGCGGCGCGGTGCTGGCGGCCGTCAACTACGGCCGCGACGCCGACTCCATCGCCGTGATGGCGGCGGCGATCTGCGCGGGCCTCGGCGGGACGGCCGTGGTGCCGGCCGAGTGGGTCGACGAGGTCGGCGACGCCAGCCGGATGGACCTGCGGGAGACCGGGCACCTGCTGGCTTCGGCGGCCGCGGACATCCTGAAGGCCGACCGCGAGCGGGCGCTGGCCCGGGTGGCGTTCTTCGGGGAGACGGCGTGAGGCTGACCTGGGCCCGGCCCGAGGACCTGCTCCCGCACGAGCTGGTCCAGTCCGAAGCGGAGGGAAAGGACGTCTCCGCGGCGCGGGCGCGGTGGCTCGCGGCGGGCGGTGACCCGGTGCCCGCCGTGAGCGGCGCCGGTCCCGAGGCCCCCGGGCTGCGGCCGTTGGCGCGGGAGCTGCTGGATTCGCTGGACGCTCCGGTGAAGGAGCCGGAGCCGGTCCTGCCGGTGGCGCCTTCGCTGCCGCGCGGGTCCCGCGGCCGGGAGCTGAACGCGTGGACCGGGCGGGCCGCGGGCTGCCTGCTCGGCAAGCCGGTGGAGAAGATCCCGCGCGAAGGGATCGAAGAGATCCTCCGCGCGACCGGCCGGTGGCCCCTCGACGGGTGGTTCACCGCGGTGGGCCTGCCCGCGGAGGTGGCCACGCGGTGGCCGTGGAACCGCCGGTCGGCCCCGACCTCGCTCGAAGAGAACATCGGCGGGATGCCCGAGGACGACGACCTCAACTACCCGATGCTGGCGCTGTCGCTGGTGGAGGAGCGCGGCCGCGGGTTCACGACCGAGGACGTCGCCCAGCTGTGGCTGGACAACCTGCCCGCCGGGCGGGTGTTCACGGCGGAGCGCGCGGCCTACCGGAACCTGCTCGACGCGCGCGCCGTCCCGGAGACCGCCACCTACCGCAACCCGTTCCGGGAGTGGATCGGCGCGCTGATCCGCGCGGACGTGTTCGGCTGGATCAGCCCGGGCGACGTCCGGGCCGCGGCCCGGCTGGCCGCGGTGGACGCCCGGCTGAGCCACACGCGCAACGGCGTGTACGGCGCGATGTGGGCCGCGGGCCTGGCCTCGGCGGCGATGGTGTGCGACCGCGTCGAGGACGTCCTCGACGCGGCGGCGGCCGCGATCCCGGCGTCGAGCGACCTGGCGGCCGCGGTCTGCTTCGGACGTTCAGCGGCCGCGTCGGGCGATGTCGCGAGCGGACTCGACCGGCTCCACGCGGAATACGGGCACCTGCACTGGGTGCACGTGCTCAACAACGCCGCGGTGATCGCGTACGCGCTCGCGAAGGGCGGCGGCGAGTTCGGCCCGAGCGTCGCGATCGCGGTGACGGCGGGCTGGGACACCGACTCGGCGGCCGCGACGGTCGGGGGAGTGGTGGGCGCGCTGAGCGGCGTGGACGAGTACTGGAGCAAGCCCCTGGACGGCCGGATCGCGACGTCGCTGCCGGGTGGGGAACGGCGGATCGCCGACCTCGCGGCCCGCACGGCGGCGCTCGCGGAGGCCGTCCGATGACGGGGGGACGAGTTGTCGTCGTGGGGTCCGCCAACGTCGATCTCGCCGTCGACGTGCCCCGGGCGCCGAAGGCCGGCGAGACCGTCCTCGGCGACCGCCTTCGCCGCAGCCCCGGGGGCAAGGGGGCGAACCAGGCCGTCGCCGCCGCGCTCGCCGGGGGTGCCGACACCTCCTTCGTCGGCGCGCTCGGCGAAGACGAAGGCGCCGACCTGATCCTCGTCTCCCTCGGCGGCGCCGGCGTCCGCACCGACCTCGTCGAGCGGGCCGAAGCGCCGACCGGGACCGCCTTCATCACCGTGGCCCCGGACGGCGAGAACGCCATCGTCGTCGCCCCGGGCGCCAACGACCACGTCGAGATCGGGGCGGCGCAGGCCGACCGGATCGCCGAGGCCGACGTCGTGCTCGCGCAGCTCGAGATCCCGCTCGGCGTCGTCGCGGCCGCCGCCGCCGCGAAACGGCCCGGCGCGCTGGTGATCCTCAACGCGGCGCCGTCGCGGGAGCTGCCCGAGTCGCTCTGGGACGTCGTCGACCTGCTCGTCGTCAACGAACACGAAGCCGCCGATCTGGCGGGCGAGCCCGAAAAGCTGCTCGCGCGGGTGCCGGCGGTGGTCCTCACCCTCGGCGGCGAGGGCTGCGTGGTCCTCCGCCGCAACGCCGAGCCCGTGCGGATACCCGGCCTCCCGGTCGACGCGGTGGACACCACCGGCGCGGGCGACACCTTCTGCGGCGTCCTCGCGGCCGCGCTGGCCCAGGGCCTCGACCTGCCCGAAGCCGCCCGGCGGGCGGGCGCGGCCGGGGCGCTGGCGGTCACCCGGCCCGGGGCCCAGGCCGCCGTCCCCACCGCCGCGGAAGTGGCGGCGCTCGAAGGAAAGGCACGATGACCACCACGTTCGACCCGCTCGTCCCGCGGCCGATCGACCGGCCCACCGAGGTACGCGGCCCGTTGTCCGGTTTGGACGAAGCGAAGATCTTCGCCGCGCCCCGGGACCCGGCCGACCGGCCCGCGTGGCGCGCGAAGCTGCGTGAATGGCGCGAGGACGCCCGCGAGCGCCACGGCTACACCGGAGCCGCCTACGACCGTCCCCAAGCGACCTGGGCGGCGTCCTGCCACGCGGTCGCCCAGGTGTGGCTCTGGGACGAACTGCTGTACTCGTTCGAAGAAGACCGCTTCACGCCCGGGCGCTTCCTCGCCGACGCCCGGGCGCGCTTCGGCGGGCTCGACGCCGTCGTCCTCTGGCACGCCTACCCGGTGATCGGCCTCGACAACCGCAACCAGTGGGACTTCTACCGCGACGTCCCGGGGCTCGCCGATCTGATCGGCACCCTGCACGACGAAGGCCTGCGCGTCTTCGTCGACTACAACCCCTGGGACGTCGGCACCCGCCGCGGCGCGGACGACCCCACCGAACTCGCCGCGCTCGTCGCCGATTTCGCGGCCGACGGCGTCTTCCTCGACACGCTCAAGAAGGCCGAGCCGGACTTCGTCGACCGGCTCGAAGCCGCCCGGCCCGGGATCGTCCTCGAAGGCGAATCGAAGCTCGCCGTCGAGCGGATCGAGGACCACGCGGCGTCGTGGGCCCAGTTCTTCGCCGACTCGCCCGTGCCCGGCGTCCTGCGTGCCCACTGGTACGAGCGGCGGCACATGCAGCACCACGTCCGCCGCTGGCACCGCGACCACAGCGAAGAGCTGCAGTCGGCGTGGCTCAACGGCGTCGGCGTCATGGTCTGGGAAGTCGTCTTCGGCGTCTGGGTCGGCTGGTCGGCGCGCGACGCCGCGACCGTCCGCCGGATGGTCACGCTCCAGCGCGCGGCGAAGGACCTCCTCCTCGACGGGGACTGGACCCCGCTGGCCGAGCTGCCGCCCGAAGCCGAAGCCGCCGGCGTTTACGCGTCCCGCTGGGAACTCGGCGGCAGGACACTGTGGACCCTCGTCAACCGCGGCGACACCGACTACCACGGCCCGCTGCCCGGCACCGACCTCCTCGGCGGGGTCCCGGCCCGCGGCATCGGCGCGACGGCGGAGGGCTGGCGCCCGGAGCTGCCCACCCTGCCGCACGACCCGGACGCCCGGTTCCCGCACCGGGTCGCGGCCCGCGTCCGTCCACAACGGACCGGAGGAACGCCGGACGAAGACGCCGTCGTCGTCCCGGCGGGCCCGTACGTGCTCACCGTCCGGTACCGCGCCCGCGAGACCGGGATGTACCAGGGCGCGCCCTACGTCGACGAATGGAAGCCGCTCCCGCCGCGCCTGCACGACGCCCGGACGCTGCAGCGCGAGGGCGAGCTGGCCACGGCCGTCGCGGTCGGCGTCACGGAGGTGACCGTCGCGCAGTTCGCGGAGTTCGTGGCCGCCACCGGGTACGAACCCCGGCAGAAGCACCGTTTTCTCGCCCGGCGGGGAAAACCGGACGAGCCGGTCACCTACGTCGACCTCGGCGACGCCCGCGCGTACTGCGCCTGGCGCGGCGGGCGCCTGCCGACCGAGGACGAATGGCAGCTGGCGGGGGAGCAGCTGCGCCGCGGCACCCCGGCCGTCTGGAACTGGACCGAGAGCGAGCACTCCGACGGCCGCACGCGGTTCGTGATGCTCAAGGGCGGCAGCGACTACGCGGCCGAGGGCTCCGAGTGGTACGTCGAAGGCGGCCGCAAAGACCCCGGGTACGCCGTGAAGCTGCTGCTCCCCGGGCTCGGTCTCGCGCGCGGCGCGACGGTGGGCTTCCGGTGCGCCTGGGAGGTGCCGTCGTGAGCGTCTCCCGCGACCCCGCCGCCGGGGCACTGGCCGGGCTGCGCGTCGTCGACGCGTCCACGCTCTTCGCCGGGCCGATGGCCGCGATGCACCTCGGCGACATGGGGGCCGAGGTGATCAAGGTCGAGCACCCGCGCAAGCCGGATCCCTCGCGGACCCACGGCGCCGCGAAGGACGGCGTCAACCTCTGGTGGAAGACGCTCGGCCGGAACAAGCGCACGATCACCGCCGACCTCGGCAGCGAAGGCGGCCGCGAGGTCTTCCTCGCCCTCGTCACCACCGCCGACGTCGTGATCGAGAACTTCCGCCCGGGCACCCTCGAGCGCTGGAACCTCGGGTACGAGGAGCTCGCGAGCTGGAACCCGGAGCTCGTCCTCGCCCGGGTCACCGGCTTCGGGCAGACCGGCCCGTACCGGAGCCGGCCCGGCTTCGGCACCCTCGCTGAGGCGATGAGCGGGTTCGCGGCGACCACCGGGGAGCCGGACGGCCCGCCGACGCTCCCGCCGTTCGGGCTCGCCGACGGGGTCGCGTCCCTGGCCACGGCGTACGCGATCATGGTCGCGCTGGCGGCGCGCGCGACCACCGGGCGCGGGCAGGTCGTCGACACCGCGATCATCGAGCCGATGCTGGCCATGCTCGGCCCGCAGATCACGCGCTGGGACCAGCTGCGCACCGTCCAGCCGCGCACCGGCAACCGGTCGATCAACAACGCGCCGCGCAACACCTACCGCACCGCCGACGGCCAGTGGGTCGCGGTGTCCACCTCGGCCCAGTCGATCGCCGAGCGCGTGGTCCGGCTGGTCGGCCGGCCGGACCTGGCCGACGAGCCGTGGTTCGCCGGCGGTGCCGAGCGCGCCCGGCACGCCGACGAACTCGACGAAGCCGTCGGCAAGTGGATCGGGCAGCGCACGCGCGACGAGGTCGTCGCGGCGTTCGAAGGGGCCCAGGCGGCGGTGGCGCCGATCTACGACGCCGCCGACATCGTCGCCGACCCGCAGTTCCGGGCGCTCGGCACGATCCACGAGATCGACGACGCCGAGCTGGGGCCGATGCTCATGCAGGGCCCGCTGTTCCGGCTCTCGGGCCACGACGGCGTCATCGGGTTCACCGGGCGGCCGCACGGCGCCGACACCGACGCGGTCCTGGACGAACTCGGGTTCGCCCCGGAGCGGGTGGCCGAGCTGCGGGACCGGGGTGCGGTGTGAGCCCGCCGCTCACGTTCCTCTACGCGCCGGCGGACCGGCCGGACCGGGTGCGCAAGGCCCTGGAGTCGGGCGCGGACGTCGTCCTCGTCGACCTCGAGGACGCCGTCGCCCCGGCCCGCAAGCACGAGGCCCGGGAAAACGCCGTGCGGCTGCTCGCTTCGGTGTCCCGGCCGGTGCAGGTGCGCGTCAACCACCCGAGCACGCCGTGGCACGAGGCCGACCTCGCGGCGGTCGAGGACCTCCCGGTGGGGGTGCGGCTGCCGAAGGTCGAGGCACCGGAGGAGGTCCGGGCCGTGGCCGCGGTGCTCCCGGGCCGGGACCTGCACCCGCTGATCGAGTCCGCGCTGGGCGTGGAACGCGCCCTGGACATCGCGACTGCGTCGCCGGGGGTGGCGTCGATCGGGCTGGGCGAGGCGGACCTGCGCTCGGACCTCGGCGTGGCCGACGACGCCGGGCTGACGTGGGCACGCAGCCGGGTGATCGTCGCGGCGCGGGCCGCGCGGCTCGCCCCGCCGGCGATGTCGGCGTACGTGAACGTCCGCGACCTCGATGGGCTCGCGGCGTCGTGCCGCGCGGGCCGGGCGCTGGGGTTCCGCGGCCGGACGGCGATCCACCCGGTGCAGCTGGAAACGATCCGGACCGCGTTCCTGCCGACGCGCGAGGAGGTTTCGCGGGCGCGTGAGGTCATCGCGCGGGTGGCGGGCGCGACGGCCGCCGGCGTGGGCGCGATCGCGTTGCCGGACGGGACGTTCCTCGACGTCGCCATGGTGGAGCAGGCGCGCACGGTGCTGTCCCTGGCCGACTAGTACAAGCGCGTTGTACGGAATTTGGACCCTCGTGTGGCGCACTGGCGCCATGCGAATTTCGAAAGCGATCGTCCTCGCGCTGGCCGTGGTGGCCGGCGCACTGGCGCTGCCCGGGACGGCGAGCGCCGCCTACAGCGACCCGCTGACGACCACCACGAAGCAGAACCTGGTCTGGCACGCGACCCCGGCGGCGGCGCTGACCGCGCTGGACAACGCGCTGCCGAACGTCAGCCTCAACACGGTCGTCAACGACACCAGCTACGCGATGACCGGCTGCACGAGCGCGGAAAAGGCGGCGCTGCCGAAGGCGCCCGTGGCGACGAAGTCGCTGTGCTGGGACAGCGAACGGGCGGGCAGCACGACGTGGGTGCCCCAGGGCATCACGACCTCCGGCGACGCCGACGACGACGGCTTGTGGGGCGCGGACAAGATCATCCTGTCCGGCTGGCACGGCACCACCGAGCTCGGCCGCTACAACGACGCGCGGATCCAGGCTGTCAACTACGACGACCCGGCCGCGGCCGCGCACCGGATGATGTACCTGGCCGTGCCGAACAGCACTGGGAGCAGCTTCTCCTCGGCGCAGGCGCACATGGGCGGGATGGCCTGGTACGGCGACAAGATCTACGTCACCGCGGTGGGCAACACCTCGACCGCGATCCGCGTCTTCAGCACCAAGCACATCCTGCAGCTGAGCGACACGACGTCGAACGCGATCGGCAAGACCTCCGGCGAGTACGCGGCCTACACGTACAAGTACGCGATGATGCAGGTCGGGTACTACTCGTACGCGGGCGGCACGTGCAGCATGTCCTCGAACACGGGCGTGCCGTGCTTCTCGTCGCTGTCGCTGGACCGCAGCACCAGCCCGGCTTCGGTGGTGACGACGGAGTACTTCTCCGACCAGACCCTCCACGGCCGCCTTTACCGCTTCCCGATGGGCACGGACTACCTGCTGACCGGCACCGCGTCCGAGGCGTACCGCAGTTCCGTCGGGAACATGCAGGGAGTGTTGTCCCACAACGGCAAGTGGTACGTCGCCCACAGCTCGGCCACCCTCAACGGCCAGCTGTGGACCCAGACGACGACGGCGAGCACGTCGGCGACCTGCGGCACGACGACGGCTTGCTGGGCGGTCCACCCGGAAGCGCTGACGTACGACTGGGCGACGGGCCTGGTCTGGTCCCAGTCGGAGTGGTCGACGGCGGACTGCAAGGCGCAGAACCAGACGTGCGGCCGTGCGGTGTTCGCGGTGCCGCTGACGTCGCTGGGCTAACGGCACGCGAGAAGTCGGCTGACGCTCGGGCCAAGCGCCCCAATGTGGTTTTCTCAGTAGCGGTGTTGGTGTTCATGGTGGGTGAGCACGAGGGTGGCCTGGGTGATGGCGCCGATGCGATGGGGGCAGAGGGTGAAGCGGGTGAGGGTGCGCCACAGGGCAACACGCACCCCCACCCGTCCCTACTGGGAAAACCTCATTGGGGCGCATTGCGGGCCACGCTCACCGAACCTCGGCCGCGCGTCACCTGCCGTCCAAAAGGGACGTTCCGAGCGCCGTGATCAGGTACCGGACCTGGCGCCCGGAACGTTCCCGGTCCACCAGTCCCGTTCCGCGCAGGACAGCCAAGTGCTGCGAGACCGCGCTGGGCGTGACGCCGAGGGCTCGGGCCAGGTCGGTCGTCGTCGCGGGGGAGCGGAGGGCTTCGAGGAGCCCGGCCCGCGCGCGGCCGAGGAGGCGGACCGTGCCCTGAGCCGGGGGCCGGGTGCCCGCCGTCCACAGGGCGCCGCGGCCGCGGGCCGGGTAGCGGACCGTCGTCTGCGTGGACGTGTTCCGCTTGATCAGGACGTGCGGTGAGCCGAGCACGACCGGGATCAGCACGAGCCCGCCGGGACCGCGGTTGACCGGGCGGGCGCCGTCGAGGAGCAGCTTCCCCTCGTGCCAGCGCAGGTCCGGGTGCAGGCCGGTGAACAGCCGCTGCGCGCCGCCCGTGGCCAGCTCCCGGGCGCGGTGGGCGACGTCGGTGTCGAGGACGGCCCGGATCCGCGGCCAGTGCGGGGCCACCAGGCGCTCGTGCGCCGCACGCAGCTCCGCGGTGATCGCCTTCAGCCCGGCCGCCGGGTGGGTGGCGAGGTCGGCGGCCGGCCCGGGGAGCTCCGCGCCGAACACGCGGGTGAGGCTGGCCCGGACCTGGCGGGCGGTCGTGCGCCGCAGGGCGGCGAGGTCGTCCTCGATGGACGGACCCGACCCCCGCGGCGCGGGCACCAGGAACTCCGGCCAGCTGGGCCGGTCGTTGACCAGCAGCGGCCACGTCCACGCGAGGTCGAGGGGCTCGCGGGCCAGCTCGCCGGTCGCCCAGCGCAGCCACGGCAGGGCTTCCGCCTGCCGTTCGCGGCCGCCGAGCTGCTGCAGGCACGCCACCGTTTCCGACAGCGGGGAGACGGCGAGGCGGGTCGCCGCCAGCTCGGCGACGTCGAGTTCCACCGTGAGCGCCACGGTCCCGAGTATGTAGCACCGCGCTAAACGGTGTCCGGCGCCGCCGGAGGGCCGGAGGATCGCGGGATGACCCGGCTGCCCCACCGGCGCCTGTGGTGGGCGACCGGCGTCGACAACCTCGGCACCGGCGCGTTCACCGCGGCAGTGCCCCTCCTGACCGTCACCGTGACGCGCGACCCCCGGCTCGTGTCCCTCGTCGCGACCGCGGCCTACCTCCCGTGGCTGCTGCTGGCCCTGCCCGCGGGTGTGCTGGCCGACCGCTGCGACCGGGCGACGCTGATGTGGCGGGCGCAGGCGGTTCAAGCCGCGCTGGCCGCAGCGATCGCCGTGCTCGCGGCGGGCGGCCGCGTCGGCGTCCCGGTGCTCGCCGTCCTCGCGTTCGGCCTCGGCGCCGGCGACGTCGTGTTCGGCACCGCCGCGCAGGCGATCCTGCCGGACCTGATCGCCCGCCCATTGCTGCCGCGGGCGAACGGCCGCCAGCAGGCGATCACGACCGTCACCCAGCAGTTCGCCGGGCCACCGCTGGGCAGCGCGTTGTTCGGCGTCGCGGCGGCCCTGCCGTTCGGGCTCGACGCCGTTTCGTTCGCGGTGTCCGCCGCGGTCGTGGCGACGCTGCCCCGGCGCGCCCGCGGCGAGGCACGGGGTTCCGGCCTCCACGAGGGGCTGACCTGGCTCCGCCGGCACCGGCTGCTGCGGACCCTCGCCGTCCTGCTGGGGATCAACACCTTCGGCGGCCAGCTCGCCAACGCGGTCCTGGTGCTGCTCGCCACGCAGGTGGTGCACGTCGGCGCGCGCGGCTACGGCGTGCTGCTCGCCGCCGCGGCGCTCGGCAGCGTCGCCGGGGGCCTGGTCAACGCGCGGGTCGTGGCCGCGATCGGAACCCGGGCGGCGCTGCTGACGGCGCTGACCGTCAACGTCGGCGCGTTCGCCGGCATCGGCCTGAGCCCCGCCGCCGTGCCGATGGGGGCGTTCCTGGCCGTGAACGGCTTCGCCACGACGCTCTGGAACATCGTCGCCGTCGGCCTCCGCCAGCGGCTCGTGCCGCCCGCGCTGCTCGGCCGCGTCACCGGCGCGTACCGCCTGCTCGGCTGGGGCCTGATCCCCGCCGGCACGCTGACCGGCGGGCTGGTCGCACACGCGCTGGGCCTGCGGGCGCCCTACCTCCTGGCGGCCGCCGTGCGCGGGATCGCGCTGCTGGTGGCGCTGCCGGTGCTGGTGCGCGAACTCCGGGACGACGTCAGCTGACCGGCGCCGGCTCCGGTTCGTGCGCCGACGGCGGTGGCGGGGTGGCCGCGGCCCGGCGGCGCCCCCACCACGCCTTCCCTCGCCGGACCAGCACCGGCCCCGCCACGACGCACAGCGCGAGCGCCGCGACGTCGAGCAGGTACGCCGCCAGCCACACGTGCTTGGCGATCTCGAAGTAGCCGTCGCCGACCACCGACATCGTCACGATGCCGAGCGCGCTCGTCACGGCCACTCCCGCGACGACGCCGTAGCGGGTCGTCGCAGGACGGCGGCGCAGCAGCGCGAACACCGTCGCGGCCAGGCCCAGCAGGACGAGCAGGACCGGCCACCACCACAGGCCCATGCTGTCGAGCCACGCCTGGAACGTCGTCGCGTCGCCGCCCATGTCGCCGCTGACCGGGGCCGAGTTGTCCGGGGGCCGGGTCGCCGCCGTCCACGGCTCGTCCGGTAGGTACGGGAGGCTGCGCCCGAGGGTGGCCTGCAGGCCGGTGCCGATCGCGGACGCCAGCGCGCCGGGGTGCGTCAGCAGCAGGTCCCAGACCTTGTGCTTGACCGGCGCCGGGTTCTCCAGCAGCACGTCCGCGCCGGCCAGCGCTTCCGGGCCGTCCGGGTAGTACGCGTGGCCCGCGCTCCGCTGCGCCTCCGCCGGCAGCCCGAGCCCGGCCGCCGAGCCCGGGAACTCGACCAGGCCGAGGGTGTAGACCACGTTGACCGCGTTGACGTCGGCGTAGTTGCGGTCCTGCCAGGCGAGGTTGGCCCGGATCGGGGCGATGAGCTCCAGCACGAGCAGGACGGCGAGCACCGGCCCGACGATCCGGCCGGACCACCAGCGGCCCCGGCCCGGCCGGGCCGCGGTCACCGCGCACACCAGCACGGCCAGCACGAACAGCGGCAGGAAGCCGATCTTCGCCAGCCCGCCCACGACCCCGCCGACGGCGACGAGGCCGAGCGCCGCCAGCCGCGCGAAGCCGTCCTCGGCCTTGGTCGCGGCGATCACCGCCAGCCCGCAGAGCAGCGTGTACGCGCCGAACAACCCGGCGGGCTCGGCGAAGGTCGAGATGAACAGCCGCGCGAAGGACGGCTCGAGCAGGGGCAGCAACGGCGGAAGCAGGAAGAGCAGGCGCCGGGTGCCGCGGGCCTGCACCGCCCAGGCCGCCGGCAGCGTGACCAGGAAGACCAGGAGCACGTAGAGCCAGCCCAGCTTGACCAGGCTGAACGCGCCGTCCCCGCCGGCGACGGACTCGAAGAGCACCGCGGCGCTCGAGGGCTGCGGATCCGGGCACGGCGTACCGCGGCCGAAGTCGAGCACCACGCCGCCGAGCCAGCTCGCCTTGTGGTCCGGCGTGGCCGGCGTCAGTCCGGGCCCGCAGAACAACCGGTAACCGTCCCCGTTGTCCCCGGCGCCGGTCGGTGTACCGCCCAGCAGACCGAGGACGAGCGCCAGCACGAGCGCGGCGATCGCCGCGGTCGCCGTGGCGATCCCCACCCTCTTCATGCCGGTCAGCGTAGGTGGTCGGTTCGCCCGGTGGTTCCGGAACTCCCGATTTCCCCTTTCGCGCCCGCCGTCCCCGGGTGCCTGTGCTCAGGCGCCCGGGTGGCCGCACGCGTAGACGTTCGCCGAGGCGAGCGCCACGCAGGCGGGGCAGGTGTTCACCGGCCGGTCGCGGCGGCCGTAGTAGGGGTGGCGGGCACCGCACAGCGCCGTGAGCACGTCCCCGGGCCGGGGCTCCGGGTGGCACCGGGGGCAGAAGGCGTGCGCTGCGCGTTCGACGTCGGTGCTCATGGCACCGGAGTACCCGTGGTCGCGGTGCGCGAACCCAGGACCGCGCGGCCGCCGGTGAAGCACCAGATCGCGATGACCGGGTCGCAGAGCGCGCAGCCGAACGACGAATCGTGCGCGAACGGCAGGATCGGCTGCCCCTTGAGGTGGTGCACGACGTCCCAGCCGGTGTGCAGCAGCCAGCCGACGCCGATGAACGTCCACGAGTCGAGCCCGCGGAAGGCGACGTAGGTCATGACGGTGCAGAACACCAGTTCCCACGGCCCGAGCGCGCCGCCGGAGAGGTACGCGGCGCCCGCCCCGCCGACCACGACGGCGTTGAGCCGCCGCCGGTGCGCGTCGGGGACGAACGAGTTGAGCACGACGTAGAGGAGGCCGATCACGATCGGCGCGAGGAACTGGATCACGCCGGAAACGCTAGGAACCGCCGTCGTCGCGGGCCAGTGGCTGTCCGGCCACCCTCCGCCGGGTTCTCGCCAGCGGAGGCGGCTCCGTAAGGTGGGGACCGGGAACGATCAGGGTGGGCTGGATGAACGTGAAGGCGGACCGCGCGAGTGCGACGCGGGAAAGCATCCTCGTCACGGCGGAGCGGCTCTTCGCCGAGCACGGGGTGCATGTGGTGTCCAACCGGCACATCAGCGAGGCGGCCGGGCAGGGCAACAACGCGGCGGTGAACTACCACTTCGGCACGAAGGTCGACCTGGTCCGCGCGATCGTCCGCAAGCACGCGGAACCCATGGAGCGGCTGCGCGAGGAGCTGGTCGAGGCCGTCGGCGGCGATGGCGACCTCCGCGACTGGGTGGCCTGCCTGGTCCGCCCGAGCACGAGCCACCTGCGGGAACTGGGTTCGCCGACGTGGTTCGCGCGGTTCAGCGCCCAGGTGATGACCGACCCGGCGCTGCGGGCGATCATCGCCGAGGAATCCCTGTCCTCACCGGCGCTGGCCCGCGCGGTCGAGGGCCTGAACCGCTGCCTGGACGGCCTGCCCGCGGAGGTCCGCGCCGAGCGCGGCGACATGGCCCGCCAGCTGATGATCCACATGACGGCCGAGCGCGAACGCGCGCTGGCCGAGGGCGCGGCGACGCCGAGGGCGAGCTGGGACGACGCGGGGACCGGGCTGATCGACGCGGTCACCGGCCTGCTCCTGGCCCCGGTCTCCCCGGGCCGCGCCTAGCGCTCGAGAACTGACAGAGGTTGTCGACAGTCCGGGACCCTGATCAAGACAGACCCATGGCTGAACGAGTATGGAACGAGAAGGACCTGCTCAGGCGTGCGAACCGGTGCCTGGCCGTCCTGCGTCACGCCGACGAAGCCAGCGGTGACGTCGCGGCGACCTGCCGCTGCTACCGCATCAGCCGCACCGTGTTCGACCGGTGAAACACCGCCACGACGACGGAATCGACGGTCCGAAGGACCGCTCGAGCGCCCCGCTGCACTGCCGGACCACCACTTCGCCAGAAGTGGTCGAGAACATCAGCGCTCGAGAAGGAGTTCGCGGAGGCAGCTGGTCGAGCGAGCCGGCCGAGGTGCTTCGCGTCGGCAGCGCGGCATCTCATCCCGGACCGATCACTCAGGACGTCTCGTAGGCGAGCGTCAGCCAGCCGCGCACGGCGTCGTCCACATCGGACACCTCGCGCAGCTTGAGCTGGTGCCCCACCCGGGGGCCGGTCGCCCAGCGGGCCGGTGCGATCCGCGCCGTCTCCACCGGGTGCGGGAGCCACAGGTACACCAAGACGTCTTGGGACCGCGGCCGCAGCTCGGCGAGCTTGCGGTCGCGTTTGAGGAACACCCCGACCTTGACGGCGTCCTCGTGGACGTCGCCGAGGGTGTGCAGGTGCGCGAGGACGGCGTCGTAGACCTCGCGCTGCCACGGCGCTTTCCCGGCGAAGGTGTCCTCGACGGTGCAGCCGGGGACGCAGGTGTGCCCCTGGCCGGCGCGCGCGAACTCGCGGTCGCAGCGCGGGCACGTCCAGCGGGTCGCCATGCCGTCCAGCATGGCACTCACAGCGCGGCCGGGCCGAGCGCCGGGATGGTCGCGGCCGCGTGCACCAGCCGCCGGGCCGCCGTGGCCGCGGCCTTGCGCTGCGCGGGCGGCAGCCGGTCCAGCAGCTCGCCCAGCGCCGCGTGCCGCCGGGCGAGGATCTCGCCCACCAGCGCGTGCCCGGTCTCGGTGACCTCCAGGGTGACGACGCTGCGGTTGCGCGCGTCGCGCCCGCGGGCGACGTAGCCGAGGGCTTCCAGCCGGTCGGCCAGCCGCGTCACCGACGAGGCGTTGACGCCCATCGCCTCGGCCAGCCGCGAGCTCGGCACCCGGCCGAGGCGGTCGAGGATGAGCAGGAGCCGGGTCTGCGGGAACGAGACTTCCGCCGGTGCCGCGTGCGCGCACTCCCACGCGATCCCGACCAGGACCAGGGTGAGGCCGTCCAGGGCCACCACGTCCGGGCCGGCGCCCGAGGCGGCGTCTTCGAGGGTTTGCATGAAGCAATACTTGCCAATCGCAAGAGGATCGGTCAAGATGGGTGACTCCGGGACGCCCGGTCCGCTTCGGCGTGCGTCCACAATGGATTTCTTCTTCTCCGATGTCGTTGGCGTGCAAAGAAAATCGCCCGGATTCCGGTGAACCCCTCCGCCGCGGGAGCCGTAGTACCCCGTACAGGAACCTGTCGCACGAGGAGGAAAGATGCCGGATCACCGTGGCATGACGGCCAAGGTCAGGGCCCGGACCCTCCTGGTCGTCGTGGCCACCCTGGCCGTGGTCGGCGTGGGCTCGGTCATGGTGTTCAAGGCGAGCGCCCAGACTGCGCCCGGCTCGACCCAGGCGCAGGTCCCGGCGTACGGGCACGACATGCCCGGCATGCAGAGGGGGTCCGCCGCCGAGGGCGCGGGTGACATCGCGGGCGCCGGGCCGGTCACCGAGCTCGACAAGACGTTCCTGGTCAAGGTCCGCCAGGCCGGGCTCTGGGAGATGCCCGCGGGGGAGCTCGCGCAGACCCACGCGAGCAGCGACGCGGTCAAGCGCGCCGGCCTGCACCTGCTGGACGGCCATTCGCACCTCGACCAGCTGGTGCGCGAGGACGCGAAGATGCTCGGCGTCCGGCTGCCGGACCAGGCCAGTGCCGAACAGCAGGGCTGGGTCCGCCGGCTCACCGCCGCGCAGGGCCTCGAGTTCGACAAGCTGTTCGCGAACCTGCTGCGCGCGTCCCACGGCAAGATCTTCGCGACCATCGCCGAGGTCCGCGCGGGTACGCGCAACGACGTCATCCGGCGGCACGCGACCGAGGCGAACCAGACGGTCCTCGACCACATGACCGTCCTGGAGGACACCGGCCTGGTCGACCCGAAGACGATCGACGACGTCGCCAAGGCGGTGAACCCGCCGAAGTGACCCCTCAGCGGGCCGGGGGCACGATCCCGTACTCGTGGATCTTGCGGTAGATCGTCGCCCGCGAGATGCCCAGCAGCTTCGCCGCCCGGACCTTGTTGCCGTCCGCGTCCTCCAGGCACCGCACGATCGCGTCGCGCTCGATCGACTCGAACCGGTTGAGCGGGCGGCGGGCGACCGCGTGGAACTCCGCCGGGAGGTCGCCGGGGCGGATCGTGCCCGCGCGGCGGCGCTGGGCCACCTTGCGCAGCACCGCGTACAGCTGCCCGGTGTTGCCCGGCCACTCCGCCCGCATCAGCAGGTGCAGGGCGGCCGCCGAGCAGGTGAGCCGCCCGCCGTAGCCGAGCTTGCTCAGGACGAGGGGCACCAGCTCCGCCAGGTCCTCGACGTGGTGGCGCAGCGGCGGCACCCGGACCGTCCGCGGGAACGCCTTGAGCAGCTCGGCCAGCGCCGGTTCGGTCTCGGCCTCGGGGACCAGCGTGACGACGACCCAGGGCGCGGCGGGGTCGTCGCGCAGCCGGCGCAGGACGGCCGCGAGCGCGTTGGCCGCCGGGGCCGCCAGCCGGTCGGCGTGGCGGACGACCAGCGTGCGGATCGGGGCTTCGGCGTGCTCGCGCAGCAGGGCGTCGGGGTCCAGCGCGCCGGCCGCGTCGACGGCGACGAGGCGGGCCGCCGGGTGGTGGCGCTGGTGCAGGCCCTTCGCCAGGGTCAGCTTCCCGGTGCCCGCCTCGCCCTCGAGCGCGACCCACTCGCCGCGCTGGTGGCCGGCGTCGAGCTCGTGCCCGCAGCGCAGCCACAGCGGGGCCGAGCCGACCACGCCCGGCAGGTACATCGGCACCATCGGCATCGCCGCGGCCAGGGTCTCTTCCGCTTCGATCAGCTTCACCGACAGGACGCCGCCCGCGGTGTCGGTCTCGCGCTGGCCGGGGACGCGGCGGCAGAACACCCGGACCCGCAGGCCGCTGGAGAGCGACAGCGTCGCCGGGGTCCGCCGCCCGTCGGCCAGCGCTTCGGTGGCGTGGCCGAGCAGCACCGACTGGTCGGCCGGGTCGAGCAGCTGCCGGGCCCGGTCGTTCATCATCACGATGTCGTCGTTGAACGCCAGCACGATGCCCGTCCACCGGCGGCACGTCTGCAGGTAGGCCTGGAAGAGGATCATCTCCCGCAGGTCGCTGTGGCGCAGCAGCGCCTGGCGGATCTGCTCGGCCGTCGAGCGGGCCAGCGCGATGAGCAGGCCGCCTGCGTCCTTGTGCCAGCAGGTGAGGTCGACCGCGCCGATCTTCTTGCCTGAGATCGGGTGGTGGATCGGCACGCCCGCGCACGCGAGGTTCTCCAGGTGCTCGGCGTAGTGCTCGTGGCCGAACACCGTGGTCGCGCGGCCGTCCTCCAGCGCGGTGCCGATGCCGTTGGTCCCCACCGACTGCTCGCCGTAGCTGAACCCCGGCACGAGCTCGACGCGCTCGAGGTGCCGCCGCAGGTCGGCGTCGCCGGTCCGCTGGGTGAGCACGACGCCGGCCGGGTCGGTGAGGATGAGGCTGATCGGCTGGCCGTCGAACTGCTCGCCGAGCTTGTGCAGCACCGGCTCCGCGCCGCGCATCAGCGGGATGTCGAGGTTGCGGTCGCCGAGGTAGTGCGGGTCGATCCGGTCGGCCTCGACGTGGAACTCCCGCGAGCGCCGCCACGAGGCGAGGATCGTCTGCCGCACGGTGCCGGGCGGCACCGCTTCGGCGGTCAGGAAACGCACCCGGGTGCGGGCGAGCTCGTCGTCGGCGAGCAGGGTTCCGGGCGCGATCTCGTCCACGTGACCTCCAGCTTCCCGCGGCCCACGTGGGTGCGGGCACACCCGTTGTGCCGCCCGTCCAGCCTAAGCGCCTCCCGCGCCCGGCGGTGTCTCAAATTGAGACGCTCCGCACCGGCGGGGCGGCGGTGCCATGGGGGCATGGCCGCCGAGACGTACAACCCCTGGACGATCGTCAACCTGGTCTTCACCCACCTGGCCGAGGCGGGCCTGCACCCGACCCTCGGCGGGCGAGGCCACCCCGGAGAACCCGCCGCCGCGCTGCTGCGCGCGCTCGGCATCGTCCCGACCGTCGAGGGCGACGCGCGCGTGCAGGCCGGCGTCCACGACGAGCTCGCCGCACTGCGCGCCCAGGTGCTCGGCGCCGGCGAAACGCCCTGAGCAGCGGTTCTGTCTCAGATTGAGACCCGCGTCACCCGCGAGTGCCCCGTTGAATGGTGAACGCAGGACGCCCTGGGCGGCGAGCTCAGGAGACAAGGAGTGATCCATGAGTCGCCAGAGTGTGGCGAAAGCCCACCAGAAGATCCAGGAATTGTCGTGGGAACCGGCCTACCACACCCCGGTTTCGCACTACGGCACCGACTACACCTTCCAGAAGGCCAAGAAGAAGGACCCGTTGAAGCAGGTCCTCCGCTCGTACTTCCCGATGCAGGAGGAAAAGGACCACCGGGTCTACGGCGCCGAAGACGGCGCGATCCGCGGCAACATGTTCCGCCAGGTCCAGGAACGCTGGCTGGAGTGGCAGAAGCTGTTCCTCTCCATCATCCCGCTGCCCGAGATCTCGGCCGCGCGGGCGATGCCGCTGCTGTTCCGCACGGTCCCGAACCCGGAACTGCACAACGGGCAGGCGATCCAGATGATCGACGAGGTCCGCCACTCGACGATCCAGCAGAACCTCAAGCGCCTGTACATGCAGAACTACATCGACCCGGCGGGCTTCAACTCGAGCCTGCGCAACTTCCAGAACGACTACTGCGGCACCATCGGCCGCCAGTTCGCCGAAGGCTTCATCACCGGTGACGCCATCACCGCGGCGAGCATCTACCTGACCATCGTCGCCGAAACGGCGTTCACGAACACCCTGTTCGTCGCGATGCCGGCCGAAGCCGCGGCCAACGGCGACTACCTGCTGCCGACCGTCTTCCACTCGGTGCAGTCCGACGAATCCCGCCACATCAGCAACGGCTACGCCACCCTGCTGATGGCCCTGTCCGACGAAAGCAACCACCAACTGCTCGAACGCGACCTGCGCTACGCGTGGTGGAACAACCACGCCGTCGTCGACGCCGCGATCGGCACGTTCATCGAATACGGCACCAAGGACCGCCGCAAGGACCGCGAAAGCTACGCGGAAATGTGGCGCCGGTGGATCTACGACGACTACTACCGCTCGTACCTGGTCCCGCTCGAGAAGTACGGGCTCGTCATCCCGCACGACCTCATCGAAGAGGCGTGGAACCGGATCTGGAACAAGGGCTACGTCCACGAAGTCGCGCAGTTCTTCGCCACCGGGTGGCTCGCCAACTACTGGCGCATCGACCCGATGACCGACGAGGACTTCGAGTGGTTCGAGTACAAGTACCCGGGCTGGTACGACAAGTACGGCAAGTGGTGGGAGAACTACAGCCGCCTCGCGACGCCGAACGGGCACCACCCGATCGTCGCCGAAGACGTCGACTACGTGTACCCGCACCGCTGCTGGACCTGCATGGTGCCGTGCCTCATCCGTGAGGACATGGTCGTCGACGAGGTCGACGGGCAGCACCGCACGTACTGCTCGGAGACGTGCCGCTGGACCGACGCCGAGGCGTTCCGGCCCACCTACCAGGGCCGCAACACCCCGAACATGGGCCAGCTGGTCGGCGCCCGCGAGTGGGAGACGCTCTACCACGGCTGGAACTGGGCCGACGTCGTCTCCGACATGGGCTTCGTGCGCGACGACGGCAAGACCATGGTCGCGCAGCCGCACCTCGACCTCGACCCCAAGAAGATGTGGACGCTCGACCACCTGCGCCGGATGCCCGAGGTGCAGTCGCCGAACGTGCTGCTCAACCAGATGACCGACGAGCAGCGCGCCGCCTTCGTGGCCGACTACAACCGCCAGGGCCCGGCCGGCCGCCCGGCGCCCCAGACGGCCTGACGCGACCGACCGGGGCGGCACTTTCACGTGAAAGTGCCGCCCCCAGGTGGGCACTTTCACGTGAAAGTGCCGGATTGGGGCTGGGATGGCGGAAAAGCACCGCGTCCGGTTCGAGCCGGTGGGGATCGAGATCGACGTCGCCGAGGACACCACGATCCTGCGCGCCGCGGCCGAGCAGGGCGTCATGCTCATGCACGGCTGCAAAGAAGGGCAGTGCGCGGCGTGCAAGTCGTTCATCCTCGACGGCGACGACGTCGAACACGACCGGTACTCGACCTTCGCGCTCCCCGACTACGAAAAGGAGGAAGGCTTCACGCTGCTGTGCCGGGCCCACGCCTACGAAGACCTGACGATCGAGCTGCTCAACTACGACGAGGAGATGATCCAGTCCGGGCTGCCGATCCAGGAGACGACCGTCGAGGTCGTCGCGAACGAGCACGTCACGCACGACCTCCGGCACCTGGTGGTGCGGCTGGCCGAGGAACTGAAGTTCTTCCCCGGCCAGTACCTGGACTTCGCGGTTCCGGGCACCGAGGAGACGCGCTCGTTCTCGATGGCCAACACCTCGGCGCGCGACGGGCTGCTGGAGTTCGTCATCAAGATCTACCCCGACGGGCTGTTTTCCCGGTTCCTCGACGCCGACGTCGCGGTCGGCGACCGGCTCCGGGTGACCGGCCCGTTCGGGGTGTTCACCCTCCGGGACAACCCGGGCAAGGACCTCGTCTTCGTCGGCGGCGGCGCCGGGATGGCGCCGATCCTGGCGCTGCTGCGGTCCATGGCCGAGCGCGGTCTCGACCGGAAGGCGGTGTTCTACTACGGCGCCCGCCGCCGCCACGACCTCTGCTTCGAGGCCGAGCTGCGGGAGCTGGAGGAGAAACTGCCGGACTTCCGTTACGTACCGGCGCTTTCCGAGCCGGGCGACGACGACTGGACCGGCGAGACCGGCTTCGTCACCGACGTCCTGCGCCGGGCCGGCGTCGACCTCACCGGCGCCGACGCCTACGTCTGCGGGCCCCCGCCGATGGTGGAAGCCGCACTGGAACTGCTGCCCGCGCTCGGCGTCGCCGACAAGCGCGTCTTCTACGACAAGTTCACCACCACGGGCGAAGGGTAAGGAAACCCATGACAGCCACCTCCGAACGCAGCGTGCCGAAGCCGGCGTTCACCGACGCCGAAGCGGGCGCGAAGGTCTTCCCGGACTCCACTGCCCGCCAGTACAACTACTTCACCCCGGCCAAGCGCAAGCAGAGCCACTACGAGGACGTCACGGTCGAGGTCCAGCCCGACCCGCGGCACTACCTGTCCCAGGGCTGGCTCTACGCCTTCGCCGACGGCAAGGGCGGCTACCCGCTCGAGTGGACCGCGCTGAAGGCGTGGGGTTCGGACCGGCCGCTGCCCGAACGCGGCCCGGGCTCCGGCGGCAAGGGCTACGACTGGCCGGCCCACGGCTGGCACGAGTTCCGCGACCCGAACGAGGAGTGGGAGCTCACCCTCTACCGCTACAACGCCAACGTCGTGCGCCAGCTCAACCAGAACATCGACGCCGCGCGCCAGGCGAAGGCGTTCGAGCAGTGGAACCGCAACTGGGTCGAGTTCGTCGCCAAGCACGTCGGCGCGTGGATGCACGTCGACCACGGCCTCGGCCTCTACTTGTTCGCCAACGCCAACCGCCGCGCGCCGACCAACATGCACAACAACGCGATCTCGGTGAACAGCATGCACCGGATCCGCGCGGCGCAGGACCTGGCGCTGTACAACCTGACCCTCACCGAAGAGGTCGAGGGCTTCGACGGCACCGCCCACCTGGCGACCTGGAACGAGGACCCGGCGTGGCAGGGCGTGCGGGACTGCGCCGAGCAGCTGACCGGGATCTGGGACTGGTGCGAAGCGATCTTCGCCGCGAACGTCGTCTTCGAGCCCCTGGTCGGCGAGCTGTTCCGCAGCAACCTGGTGCAGCAGGCCGCGCCGGCCAACGGCGACTTCGTCACCCCGACGCTGATCGGCGCCGAGGAGTTCGACTTCTCCGAACGCGACCTCCGCTACACGAAGCCGATGTTCCACCTGCTGGTCAACGACAAGGAGTTCGCCGACCACAACAAGGCGCTGCTGCAGAAGTGGCTCGAGGACTGGGTGCCGCGCTGCATCGCGGCGGCCCGCGCGCTGCAGCCGCTGTGGTCGCAGCCCGACGCCAAGCCGATCCGGTTCGAGGACGGCCTCGACCGCGTGAAGAGCCGGTTCGCCGGAATCCTGTCCGAATTGGGCCTCAAAGCACCGGAGGAGCTGGGCCAGTGACCATCTTCAAGACGGCGGAAAGCCCGTTCAAGGCCGACAACACCGCGTCGAACATGTGCGGCTTCACCCTGATGAACAACCAGGTCGGCGCGATCATCGCCGAGGTCATGAGCACGAAGGACAACGTGACCGTGACCCCGCTGCCCTCGATGATCCGCGTCGACGCGAAGGGCCGGACGGACCTGGTCTACGCCGAGGTCGACGAGGCCGCCGGCGAGGAAGAGGGCTGGTTCAACGCGGCCGAGTTCGAGGAAAGCATGTCCACGCACTACGGGCGGATGATCCACGAGGACGACCGCACGATCATGTTCGCCAACCCCGAGGACGCGGCCGAGTACCTCGATTTCGATCTGAAGGTCATCAAGTAACCAGCATCGAAGGTCTTAGGGGGCTCCGGGTGGCGGAGCCCCCGGCCCGAGGCGAAGCCTCGGCTGTCACAGCAGCACTCGATCCGCTCAGGAGGATCAACCATGTACGAAAAAGACGGCGAAAAGTACTTCGTGGTGGACGCCCACACCCACTTCTGGGACGCGAGCCCGGACAACTGGGTCAAGGGGCAGGAGGAATACGCCAAGGGCTGGATCGAGTGCTTCCACGCCTACCAGGGCCTCGGCCCGAAGGAGACGCACTGGCCGATCGACCGCTTCCAGAAGTACTCCGAAGAACTGATGATGCACGACCTGTTCGAGGCCGGGCACGTCGACACCGCCATCTTCCAGCCGACGAACCTGCGGCAGTGGTACAAGAACGGCTTCAACACGACCGAGGCCGACGCGGCGCTGGCCGAAAAGCACCCCGGGAAGTTCCTCGTCAACACGACCTTCGACCCGCGTGAAGGCGACGAGGGGCTGAAGGCGTTCTCCGAGCGCGTCAAGCGCTACGGCTGCAAGGGCGTCAAGCTCTACACGGCCGAGTGGCGCGGGGACTCCCGCGGCTGGAGCCTGAAGGACCCGGAAGCCGCGCGCTACCTCGAAAAGTGCGAGGAGCTCGGCGTCAAGAACGTCCACATCCACAAGGGACCGACGATCTGGCCGCTGGACAAGGACGCGTTCGACGTGTCCGATGTGGACCACGTGGCGACGGACTTCCAGGGTCTCAACTTCATCGTCGAGCACGTCGGCCTGCCGCGCATCGAGGACTTCTGCTTCATGGCCACGCAGGAGCGCAACGTCTACGCGGGGCTGGCCGTGGTCGTCGGCGGCCTGATGCACGCCCGGCCCAAGTTCTTCGCGAAGGTCATGGGCGAGCTGATGTTCTGGCTCGGCGAGGACAAGCTGGTCTTCGGCGCGGACTACGCGATCTGGGAACCGAAGTGGCAGGTCGAGGGCTTCGTCGACTGGACCATGCCCGGTGACGACGACCTGTCGGACTTCCCGCCGCTTACCGTCGACCAGAAGAAGAAGATCCTCGGGCTGAACGCCGCGCGGCTCTACGACATCGACGTGCCCGCGGAACTGCGGCTCAAGGACCCGGAGTCCGTCGAGCCGGTCGGCGTGCCGAACTCATGACCACCCTGGTGCTCGGTGCCCGCGCCGCCGTGTGGGCGGCGCTGGGCACCGTCCGCGATCCCGAGCTGGACGAACCCCTCACCGACCTCGGCTTCGTCGCCCGCTGCGAGGTGGACGACGAGGGCCGCGCCGTCATCCGGCTGCGGCTGCCGACCTACTTCTGCGCGCCCAACTTCGCGTTCCTGATGGTGGCGGACGCCTATGACGCCGTGGCCGGGGTGCCGGGCCTGACCGGGCTCGACATCCGGCTCGACGACCACTTCGCCGCCGACGTCATCAACCGCGGGGTGGCGGCGCGGCAGGGGTTCGTCGCGTCGTTCGAGGGCGAGGCCGTCGACGAGCTCGACACGCTCCGGTACGACTTCGTCCGCAAGGCCGTGCTCGCCGGCACCGACCGCGTCTGCCGGACCCTGTCCGGGCGAGACCCGACCGCGCTGACGTTGGGCGAAGTCCCGCCGGGGCCGGACCTCGACCGGTTGCGCGCCCGCCGCCGTGAGCTGGGCCTGCCCGCCGCCGACGACGACCCGCTGCTGCTCGACCCGGCCACGGGTGCGGCGATCGCCCCCGCCGACGCGAAGCGCCACCTGGCCATCGCGCGGCTGACCCGCACGAGCATGGAGGCCAATTCCGGGGTGTGCCGCGGCATGTTGCGCGCGCGGTACTCCCTGACCAGCGAAGAGGAGGGCACGGGATGAAGGCCGTGCGGCTGCAGAAGTACCACCAGCACCCGGTGATCGAAGACGTCCCGGAGCCGCGCGCCACCGGACCCTTCGACGTCGTGGTCAAGATCGGCGGCGCCGGCGTGTGCCGCACCGACCTGCACATCATCGAGGAGCAGTGGGCCCAGAAGTCCGGCGTCGCGCTGCCGTACACGATCGGCCACGAGAACGCGGGCTGGGTGCACGAGGTGGGTCCGGCGGTGTCCAATGTCGAGGTCGGCGACACGGTCATCCTGCACCCGACCCCGACGTGCGGGCTGTGCCACGCCTGCCGCGCGGGCGACGACATGCACTGTCCCAACGGGAGCTTCCCGGGCATCGACTCCGACGGCGGGATGGCGGAGTACCTGCTGACGTCGGCGCGGGCGTGCATCAAGCTCGACCCCTCGACGCAGCCGGAAGACGTCGCCGCGCTGGCCGACGCGGGCATCACCGCCTACCACGCGGTGCGCAAGTCCGTGCCGCTGCTGTACCCGGGCACCACCTGCGTCGTCAACGGCGCCGGGGGCCTCGGGCACATCGGCATCCAGTCGCTCAAGGCGCTCACCGCGACCCGCGTGGTCGTGGTGGACCGCAACGCCGACGCCCTCGAGCTGGCCTCGACGCTGGGTGCCGACGAAACCGTGCTGGCCGACGGGAAGCAGGTCGACGCGGTGCTCGACCTGACCGGTGGCAACGGTGCCGAGGTCGTGCTCGACTTCGTCGCCGAGCAGGGTGCCCAGCAGGACGCGTTCGCGATGACGCGGCGCGCCGGGTCGCACTTCGTCATCGGCTACGGCAGCAACATCGACATCCCGACGATCGACATCATCTCGACCGAGCGCAACGTCGTCGGCAACCTGGTCGGCACCTACAACGACCTGGTGGAGCTGATGGTGCTGGCCCAGGCCGGGAAGGTCACGTTGCACACCAGGAAGTACCCGCTGGACGCGGCTCTCGACGCGCTGGCCGACCTCGACGCCGGCCGCGTGCGCGGCCGCGCGATCCTCACCCCCTAGGAGCAGGCACATGGCGAAGGAACTGCGGTTCGGCTCGGACGCCCGCGACCTGCTGCTGGCGGGTGTGGACAAGCTGGCCGAAGCGGTCAAGTCCACGTTGGGGCCCAAGGGCCGCAACGTGATCATCGAGAAGATCACCGGCTCGCCGGTGGTCACCAACGACGGCGTCACCATCGCGCGCGAGATCCACCTGAAGAACCAGTTCGAGAACATGGGCGCGCAGCTGGTCAAGGAAGCGGCGATCAAGACCAACGACGTCGTCGGCGACGGCACCACCACGGCCACCGTGCTCGCCCAGGCGATCGTCCACGAAGGCATGCGGGCGATCTCCGGCGGCGGCAACCCGGTGCTCGTCAAGCGCGGCATCGACCACGCCGTCGGGCTGCTGGTGACGCACCTGGAGAAGCAGGCGCACCCGGTGGTGTCCGAAGCGGACTACGCGCGGGTGGCGGCGATCTCGGCCAACGACGACGACGCCGTCGGCGCGGTGATCGCCAAGGCGCTGCACACCGTCGGCGACGGCGGGGTGGTGACGGTCGAGGAGTCGCCGTCGATCGGGATGGGCGTCGACTTCGTCGAAGGGTTCGAGTTCGACAACGGCTACCTCTCGCCCTACCTGGTCACCGACCCGGGCCGGCTGGAGGCGGTGCTCGACGACCCGTACATCCTGATGTGCGCGGAGAAGATCACCAAGGTGCAGCAGCTGATGCCGTTGCTGGACAAGGTGATGCGCGCGCCGCGGCCGCTGGTGGTGATCGGGGAGACGGTCGAAGGCACGGCGTTGTCCATGCTGGTGCACAACCACATGAACGGCACGTTCCAGTCGGTCGCGATCCGCGCACCGGGCTTCGGCGACCGGCGGCTGCACAAGCTGGAGGACCTGGCCGCGATCGTCGGCG
This sequence comes from Amycolatopsis sp. cmx-4-83, assembly GCF_046548815.1. Taxonomy (NCBI): domain Bacteria; kingdom Bacillati; phylum Actinomycetota; class Actinomycetes; order Pseudonocardiales; family Pseudonocardiaceae; genus Amycolatopsis; species Amycolatopsis sp. cmx-4-83. Next base: position 124,413 of record NZ_JAEBEF010000006.1, read on the forward strand.
GCGCGGTCCTTTCGCGACAGTCCGGGTTCTCGATGGAAACGATGACCCTGGAGCACCTCGGCCGGGCGAAGCAGGTCCGCGTCACGGAGAACCGCACGACGATCGTCGGCGGCGCGGGGTCGGCGGCCGCGGTGGACTTCCGGGTCGGCCAGCTGAGCGCGGAGCTGGAACGCGCCCAGTTCGGCGTCGACGAGGACGTCCTGACCGAGCGGATCGGCGCCCTGACCGGCAAGGTCGCGGTGGTCCACGTCGGCGCGGCGACCCCGGCGGAGCTCAAGGAGCTGCAGCACCGCGTCGAGGACGCCCTGTCGGCCACGCGGGCGGCGATGGCCGAGGGCATCGTGGCCGGCGGGGGAGCGGCGCTGCTGCACGCGGAGAAGGCCCTGGAGGGCCTCGGTCTCGAAGGCGACCAGGCGATCGGCGTGGAGATCGTCCGGCGGGCGCTGGCGGAACCGGCGTACCTGATCGCGCACAACGCGGGCCACCCGGCCCACGAGATCGTGGCGCGCACCAGGGAACTGGGCGACGACGAAGGCTTCGACGCCCTGCACGACCGGTACGGCGACATGATCGCGATGGGCGTCGTGGACCCGCTGCGGGTGTGCCGCTCGGCGGTGCAGAACGGCGCTTCGGTGGCGGGGCTGCTGCTGACGACGAACTCGCTGATCGCGGAGGAACAGACGCCGTGGGGCGGCAGCGCGGCGTTGATGACCGAGTTCGGCCCGCTGGACGGGGGCCTGCACCAGCCGTCGCCCGACGCGAGCACCCCGCAGTCCCTCGGGATGGGCCCCTCCGTCGGCTGAGCCATCGCCCGTTCGGCCGACGGAGAACGGAGGTCCCCCCACCGGCGTCCTGAGCCGCCGTGGGGGGACCTCTCCCCGTGCGCGGGGCGGCGAACGGTGCCACCCTGGAGATCATGACGCACTACGTTCTCGCGCAGACGCTGGCGACGGTCGGGGAGTTCGAGGCCAAGGGGTTCCTCGGCACGGTCGGCAAGATCGCCGCGGCCACGGTGATCTTCTTCGTCGCGATCGGCCTGGTCGTCGGCCTGCTCCTGGGCTTCTTCATCGGCCGCTCGGTCGGCCGCCGGCAGGGCCCGCGCTGACCCGGCCCCGGCCCGGCCTCAGGGAGCGAGGCCGTGCCGGGCCAGTTCGCGGCCGGCGAGTTCCTCGATGACGTCGCGGTCCCGCTCCCGCCAGCCGGTGGCCGGCGCGGTCCCGGAAGCCAGGCGCCGCAACGGTTGCGTCACCAGTGCCCGCAGGGCGAGCAGGTCGAGCCCTTCGTCCCCGAGCGCCCGCAGCTGTGCGGCGGCCGTCGCGCGGCGGGCGAAGTGCCAGCGCAGCGGGAGCCAGGTCACGAGGAGCGTCAGCACCGGCAGCACGACGATGATCGCGGCCAGCCACCACGCCAGGTCCGCCACGCCTTCGATCTGCCAGCGGCCCGCGTCGGCGAGCTGGTTGCCGACGTTCGAGCCGCCGTGCAGTGCGTTCGCCAGCGCGTCGCCGACCAGGGGAATGCCGCCGGCGGAGTTCGCGGCGCCGTCGAACGTGCCGCGCAGGCCCGTGCCCGCGTTCACGAGGCCGTCGCCCGGGGCGCGCAGCTTCATCACCTGGTCGTACACCGAAGTCGCCAGCCACACCGCGAAGACGACGAGCAGCAGCGCGAGCAGGTCGCTGACGAGCTGGGCGGTGCGGCGGATCGGCCGTTCGGCGTAGAGCTGCATCGAAGGCGCCTTTCGCGGTGGGGGAGCGCGGCCACGGCAACGTACCCGGGGGCCGTTCCGGTGAACCGCGCGGTCCGGGTAGGGCTATGACACCGGTCATAGTGTGTCGGCGGCCACGGTGTGCTCTCATGGCACTATGACCACCGTCATAAAGATCCGCGAAGCGGGCGAGGCCGATCGCGAGTGCGTCGGCGCGCTGGTCGCGGCCTGCTCGCCCGCCGGTCTCCGGCGCCGCTTCGGCATGGGCGGCCCCGCCGAGCCGGCCGAGGTCTTCCGGCGCTACCAGCGCTTCCTGCTCGCGGGACCGCCCGACGGCGTCGCGCTCCTCGCGTTCCGGGCCGGCACCCCCGTCGGCCTGCTCAACTTCGTCTCGGAAACCCCGGGCGACGGCGAAATCGGCATCCTGGTCGCCGACGCCTGGCAGCGGCAGGGGATCGGCACCGCGCTGAGCCGGTGGCTGTGGACGGCCGGGCGCTGGCCGGGGTGGACCGTCCGGGCCACCGTCCAGGCCGGGAACGCCGGCGCCGAAGCGCTGCTCCTGCGCCAGGGCTTCCGGCCGGTGCCCACGTACGAGCGGGGCGAGCGCGACTTCACGCTCGTCGTGCCCGCCTGGGCTACCATGACGGACGTCATGAAGGAGGCAGCCGATGACGAGGACGCCGCGCGAGCGGATGGTGCTCAGCGCCGCGCACCTGGTGCGGATCCACGGTGTCGGGGCGACCGGCATGCGGGACGTGGCCGTCCACGCCGAAGCCCCGCGGGGGTCCCTGCAGCACTACTTCCCGGGCGGTAAGGACCAGCTGATCGGCGAAGCCGTCGCGTGGGCGGGCGACTACGCCGCCCGGCGGGTGGCTCGCCTGGTCACCAAGATCGAGGACCCGACCCCCGGCAAGCTCTTCGCGGCGATGGCGGGCCAGTGGCGCGACCAGTTCACCGGCGACGGCTTCGACGCGGGCTGCCCCCTCGTCGCGACGGTCGCCGACACGGCGGCCACCAGCGACGCCCTGCGCGACGCGGTGGGCAAGGCGTTCGACGGCTGGCAGCGCCCGGTCGCCACGGCCCTCGAGCAGCTGGGCGTCCCGCCGGCCCGCAGCGCGTCCCTGGCGGTCCTGATGATCAGCACCCTGGAGGGCGCGATCGTCCTGGCCCGGGCCCACCGCGACGTCGCACCCCTGGAAACGGTGGTGGCGGAACTGCGCCCGCTCCTGGACGGCGCGGTCGACCGGCGGCGCCGCCGCGAAATCTGACGTGGTCACGTACGAGCCGATGCCGTCCCACCTGGAGACGGAGCGGCTGCTCCTGCGGCCGTGGACCGGTTCGGACGCCGAAGACCTCCGCGCCCTGCACGCCGAACGCGGCAAGGGGACGCCCGCGATCGAGGACATCCGCGTACTCGTCGCGAAGCTGGCGGAGCCGGCCGGGATCGCGTTGCTGCCCATCCGACGTCGCCTCGAAGGCGACTTCATCGGCTACTGCGGGCTGATCACCGGCCGTTCCACCCTCGAGGAGCCGGAAATCGCGTACGAGCTGTTCCGCCGCGCGCACGGGCGCGGCTACGCGACCGAGGCGGCCGCCGCGGTGCTCGAAGCCGCGGCGGCGACCGGGCGGAACCGGCTCTGGGCGACCGTGGGCGAGGGGAACGCCCCGTCGTTGCGCGTGCTGGACAAGCTCGGGTTCGAGCGGCACCACGTGTCTACTGAGGACAGTGGAACGGTGGTCTGGCTGACCCGCTCGCTCCCGGGAGGGCAATTTCTACCACGTGGAAGACAAGAGCATTCTTGAAGACGCTTACTCGCGTCCGCGGTGCCACTCTCGCATTCGGGGTCGCCCGTCCGGGGGAGGAGCCGGGGTGACCCGGAAATCGTGTACCCCGTGATGTTCGCTCGACCCTACTGAGAGGTTGGTGACCATGAGTTCGGACGGGGATCGCCCGCGGGTGTCCGTGGTCATACCCACGTACAACCGGTGCGAGATGCTGCGCACCACTCTCGAGCACCTGACGCGCCAGCAGCTCCCGCCCGGCGAGTTCGAGGTGATCGTCGCGGACGACGGTTCCTCCGACGCCACGAAGGAAGTCGTCGAATCCTTCGCGGACCGGCTGCGGGTGAAGTACCACTTCCAGGAGGACCTCGGGTTCCGCGCCGGCGCCGCGCGCAACGCCGGGGCGCGGTCGGCGGCCGCACCGCTGCTGGTCTTCCTGGACACCGGGCCGCTGTTCGGCACCGACTTCCTGCTCCGCCACCTCGCGGCCCACGCCGACGAAACCGAGCGCCGGGCGGTCATCGGCTACGCCTACGGGTACAAGCCGGAAAAGGACATGTCCTGGATCACCGGCGTCGTGGCGCAGGTGGGTCCGGAAGAGACGGTCGCGCGCCACGCCCACGACCCGGAGTTCCAGGACGTCCGGCACCCGTACCTGGCCGACATCGTCTCCGGTCTGGACCACCTGCCCTGGCGGCTCTTCTTCACCATCAACTGCTCGGTCCGCACGGACGACTTCCGGGCCGTCGGGGGCTTCGACGAGGAGTTCCACGGCTGGGGCGCGGAGGACACCGAGCTCGCGTTCCGGCTGTCCCGCCACGGCGTGCGGTTCACCGTCGCCGAGGACGCCTGGGTGGTCGACCTGCCGCACGACCGGGAGCAGTTCGACCTGTGGGAGCAGCTCGCCCGGAACATGCTCCACTTCCTGGCCAAGCACCGCGAGCCCGCCATCGAGATCGGCCTGGCGCTGGCCATCCGGCACCTCTTCTGGAGCTACGAAGAGGACTACCGCGCCCTGCTGGCGTGGCAGGAGCAGGCGCGCGACACGGACGTGGCGGCCGAGCTGACCGCGGCCGTACGGCGCGTCCCCGCGGGCGCGAAGATCGCGATCCTCGGCTCCGGCGGGGAAATCCCGGCGGCCGTCCCGCCCGCGATCCTGCTGGACTTCGACGCCGAACTGGTGGCGCGGGCGGCCGCGGCGGGCGGGCACGTCGGGCACCACACCATGGGCCTGCGCACGCCGCTGGCCGACCAGTCCGTGGACACGGTGATCGTCACGTCCCGGTTCGCCGGCGTGTGGGAGCGGTGGCAGGACGAGCTGCTGACCGAAGCCCGCCGCATCGGGCGGGAAGTCGTCGTCCCGGCCGGCTTCGGCGCCGAGCATGACTGAGCAGGTCGCCGAGCGGAGCGGCACCGTCGCCGTGGCTCGGGCCCGGTGGGCCGTGCTCGCCGTGTTCTTCGTCAACGGCACGGTGTTCTCCACCTTCGTCAGCCGCGTGCCGTCGCTGAAGCTCGACCTCGGGCTCAGTGACGGCACGCTCGGCGCCATCCTGACGTTGTTCGGCCTGGCGGCGCTGCTCACCATGCAGTTCGCCGGCCCGCTGGTGGGCCGGTTCGGCAGCGCCCGCGTGATCCGGCTGGCCGTGGTCGTGTCGCCGTTCCTGCTGGCCGGGATCGGTCTCGCGGGCGACGCGGTCCAGCTCGGCGGCGCGGTGCTGCTGCTCGGCATGATGCACGGCACGCTCGACGTCGCCATGAACGCGCACGCGGTCGTGGTGGAACGGGAGAGCGGCCGGTCGGTGATGAGCAGCTGCCACGCGGCCTGGAGCATCAGCGCCGTCGCCGCGTCGCTGGTGGGCGCCGGGTTCACCCGGGCGGGCAGCTCGGCCGCCGAGCACTACCTGTGGGTCGGCGCCGTGCTCGTCGTCGCCGGCCTGGCGGCCACGGCCGGACTGCTGCCGGCGTCGGCCGACCGCGTCGAGGAGACCGGTGGTGGCGGCGCAAAGCGGGCGAGCTGGCGATCCGGCTGGACCCGGCGGGTGTGCGTGTTCGGGGCGATGGGGTTCACCGCGATGATCCTCGAAGCCATGGTGATCAGCTGGAGCGGCGTCTTCCTGCACGACGCCCGCGGCGCCACCCTCGCCGCGGCGGCACTGGGCTTCACGGCGTTCTCCGCCTGCCAAGCCGCGGGCCGGCTCGTCGGCGACCGGCTGACCGAACGCCACGGCGCACCGGCGCTGTTCCGCGTCGGCGGCGTCATCGCGGCGGTCGGGCTCGCCGTCGTCGTGCTGAGCCCGTCGTGGGTGGCCGGCATCGCGGGATTCGCGCTGCTGGGCCTCGGCGGCTCGGTCCTGCTGCCCCTGATCTTCAGCGCGGTCGGCCACGCCGGCGGCGCGGGCGCAGGGGCGGCGACGTTCCTGTCCCGGTTCACCACGTTCACCTACGCGGGCGGCCTGATCGGCCCGGCGCTCATCGGGTGGTTCGCGGAAGCCACCAGCCTCACGTGGACGCTGGCCGGGCTGCTCCCGTTGCTGGGCGCGGTGGTGCTGAACGCCAGGGTGATGGCCGGCCAGGAGCGGAAGGCGCCCCTGGCCGGCTGAGCGGGCCCGCGACCGTCAGGACCGGAGGCCGAGGTCGCGGAAGAACTCCCGGATGTCGCGCACCAGCACGTCCGGCGCCTGCAGGGACGCGAAGTGCCCGCCGTCGTCGTACTCCGTCCACCGCGTCACCGTGTTGGACAGCTCGGCCAGGCCCCGCAGCGCGTGATCGCCGCGGAAGTTCGCGACCGCCGTCGGGACGCCGGACGGTGGCGGGCGCTCGCCCCAGCCGTCCTGGGCCGCCTCCAGGTAGAGGCGCGCCGCCGAGCCCGCGGTGCCGGTGAGCCAGAAGATCGTCACGTCGGTCAGGATCGCGTCCCGGGAGACCGGCGCCTGCCGCGTGGCGGCCGGGTCCCAGTCCACGAACCACTCCAGGTTCCACGCGAGCTGCCCGGCGGGGGAGTCGTTCAACGCGTAGGCCAGCGTCTGCGGGCGGGTGGCCATCTGCGTGGCGTACCCCGAGTGGGCGTACCACCAGGCTTCGTTCTCCCGCGCCCGCTTCCGGTCCTCTTCGGACAGTCGCTCGAGGTCGCCCGGCGCGGTCGGCACCCCGGCGTTCGCGACGGCGTTGACGTGCACCCCGATCACCGACTCCGGCGCGACCCGGCCCAGCTCGGGCGAGACGATGCTGCCGAAGTCGCCGCCCTGGGCGCCGTAGCGCTCGTAGCCGAGCCGCCGCATCAGCTCGGCCCACGCCCGCGCCGTCCGGCGCGTGTTCCAGCCCGGCTCGCCGGTCGGGCCGGAGAACGCGAAACCGGGGACCGAAGGCGCGACGACGTGGAACGCGTCCGCCGGGTCGCCGCCGTGGGCCCGCGGGTCGGTGAGCGGACCGAGGACGTCGAGGAAGTCCGCGACGGTGCTCGGCCAGCCGTGGGTCATGATCAGCGGCGTCGCGCCGGGCTCGGGCGAGCGGACGTGGAGGAAGTGCACGCGCTGGCCGTCGATCGTGGTCGTGAACTGCGGGAACGCGTTGAGCCGCGCTTCCTGCGCCCGCCAGTCGAAGCCGGTGCGCCAGTACTCGGCGAGCTCGCGCAGGTGGGGTTCGCTGACGCCGTACGCCCAGCCGGCGCCGGGCAGCTCGCCCGGCCAGCGGGTGCGGGCGAGGCGGTGGTGCAGCTCGTCGAGGCCGGCCTGCGGGACGTCGATGCGGAAGGGATCCATGAGCGCACCTTCTCGTCCGTGTAGGACAGGAACGGTCCTCATCATCGGGCAGACTCCGCACCATGCGCGAAACCCCCGGCCGCCTGCTGCGGTTGCTGTCGCTGCTCCAGACGCACCGCGACTGGTCCGGCACCGACCTGGCCGAACGCCTCGGCGTGACGACCCGGACGATCCGCCGCGACGTCGGCCGCCTGCGCGAACTGGGCTACCCGGTCCACGCGGCGCTGGGCCCGATCGGCGGCTACCGCCTGGGCGCCGGCGCGGAACTGCCACCCCTGCTGCTCGACGACGACGAAGCGGTCGCGGTGGTGGTCGGCCTGCACGCGGGCGGCGTCTCGGGGCTGGAAGAGGCGTCGCTGCGGGCGCTGACGAAGGTCGAGCAGGTCCTGCCGTCCCGGCTGCGCCACCGCGTGGCCGCACTGGAAACGAGCGTGCTGGCCCTCCCGGCCCGCGGCCCGGTGGTGGCGGCGGAGGTCCTGACGGCGGTCTCGTCGGCGATCCGCGCGGCGGAGACGCTGCGCTTCGACTACGTGAGCCACGACGGCCGCGAGTCCCGCCGCACGGTGGAGCCGCACCGCCTGGTCTCGTGGGGCCGCCGCTGGTACCTGGTCGGCTGGGACACCGACCGCGCGGACTGGCGGACGTTCCGCACGGACCGGCTGGCTCTTCGCACGCCCAACGGACCTCGCTTCGGCCACCGCGAACCGCCGGACGGCGACCTGACGGCGTACCTGAAGCGCACGATGGGCCGGGAGATGTGGCCGTTGCGCGCGCGGCTGAAGGTCCACGCGCCGGCGTCGGAGCTGGCGGGGCGGGTGGAGGGGGAGCTGACGCCGATCGACGAGCGGACGTGCCGGTGGGAGCTGGCCTCGGAGTCGTGGGACGTCGTGGCGTTCGTGGTGGGGATGCTGGACGCGCCGTTCGAGGTGGAGTCACCCCCTGAGCTGGCGGAGCGCCTCCGGGCGCTTTCGGCGAGGTACGCCGCGGCCACCTAGGGCCTGTATCGAAGTCGTCTCCAGCAAGTTGAGCTGGTGCTGGGCGTGTCGGTGGTTGAAATGGGTGAGGTCTCCGGTAGGTGGTTCGTCGACCAAGAAGAACCTGAACACCGGAGACCTCGTGGACACCCTAGCGGTGACGAGGCGGTTCGACCTGACCGACGAGCAGTGGGCGGCGCTGGAGCTGTTGTTGCCCGCGCCGTCGCGGCCGGGTCGACCGCCGTTGTGGAGCAGACGGCAGCTGATCGATGGGATCCGATGGCGGGTGCGCACCGGCGCACGTGGCGGGACATGCCCGAGGGTTATGGGTCCTGGGCGGCTGTTATGGGTTGTTCCGGCGCTGGCAACGGGCTGGTGTCTGGCAGCGGATTCTGACCGCGTTGCAGGCCCGGGCCGAGGCGGCTGGGCGGATCACGTGGGATGTCAGCGTGGATTCCACGATCGCGCGGGCGCATCAGCATGCGGCGGGTGCGCGGAAAAGGGGGATCTGCAGGCCGAGCCGCCGGGCGGGGTCACTGTCGAGCCGGAGGATCATGCGTTGGGGCGGTCGCGAGGCGGGTGGACCACAAAAGTGCATCTGGGGTGTGAGCAGGGGCAGAAGCCGTTGTCGATCGTGCTGACCGCCGGGCAGTGTGGCGACAGCCCGCAGTTCATCCCGGTTCTGGCCGGGATCCGGGTGCCGCGACCGGGCGGTGGCCGGCCGCGGACCCGTCCTGATCGGGTCCTTGCCGACAAGGCTTACACCTCGAAGGCCAACCGGGCGCACCTGCGCGGTCGCGGGATCAAGGCGACGATTCCGAGCAAGGCTGATCAGGATGCGCATCGCAAGGCCAAGGGGTCGAAGGGCGGTCGGCCACCGGCCTTCGACCCCGAGATCTACAAGCAGTGTCATGCGGTGGAGTGCGGGATCAACCGGCTCAAACGCCACCGTGGGGTGGCCACTCGCTATGACAAGGTTGCTGTCCGCTACGAAGCCACCGTCCACGTCGCCGCGATCAACGAGTGGCTACGACCCACTTCGATACAGGCCTAGGCGGGTTCAGAAGACCAGCGCGAGGAGGCTGATGGCGAGCAGGACGGCCACCGCGATGATCGACAGCGTCGAAACCAGCGTCCTGGAACGTCCCACCTCGCTCGGCCAGGTGGTGGTCAGGGGTGCCGGCTTCGGGATCCCGGCGAGGGTGGTCTTCCTCTCCTCGTGGACGCCGGGCGGGTCGTCGGGCGCCTCCCCACCCGCACGCTCGTCGTGCCGATTCGCCCAGGTGGCTTCGAACAGCACCGTCAGAAGATCGGAGGCGGTCCGGGAGCGCAGAGCGACTTCAGCGGTCCGCTTGCTCATCCGCAGTGTCGTCTGCTCGGCGATGCGGCGTTGTTCGCGCGTGAAGCGGATCTCTTTCTCCAGGAGGTGAATGGTCTCGTCGTCCGCCCGCAGTTGCTGTCTGAGCCCGCGGATCCGGTCGCGCAGGTGCTGCTCCTTTTGGCCGTCCGTGGTGATCTGCTGCTCGGCCTGGTGGCATTGCAGCTTGAGGTCGTCCATCTTGCCGGTGGTTTCGGTCAGCTGGGAGGTCAGCTGCTCCTCGCGGCTCTTCAGCTGACGTGCCTGCTCCCTGGCCGCGTCGAGCTCTTCGAAGAACACCGCCTTGAACTGCCGGATCGCCTCCGTGATCCTGATGGTTTCCGAGGGGAGGGCCGGAGGCTCTCGACCGTCTCGGCGTTTAGGTCCGGTACCCCGGCGGCGACGCAGATCCAAAGCCCATTCGATCGGCGTGTAGCGGACTCGCCAGTCCTCGAGGAGACCGGCGCCGACGCCGCAGGCTTCGAGCCAGCTCGACACGTCTTCCCAGCTGATCGGCCGGCCGCGTCTGTTTCCCTTCTCGACCTCCGACACCCAGCTCTGCTGTCGTCCGCCCATGCGCTGGGCGAGTTCTTCCTGGGTCAGGTGGGCGGATACCCGCAACTCGCGCAGATCCGAGCCCAGATTGCGCATGATCTCGGCCCAAGCGTCGCCTTCAGGCATCGTCGCCTCCCGGGCGATATCGCGGCAATAGTCCCTGTGCGCGTGCGCTGATCTGCGGTTTTCCGGCGGGGTATCGCCGTTCGACGGATTGGCGGCTTCGGTGCGCAAAAGTGGCCGCACCCCAGCTTCCGACGAACGGAGCCCGACGGTGACGCCCTACTTCGATTTCGCGTTGCAGGTTCTCCAGTGCACGACAGCGGCTTTCGGGGCCGCGACGGCCGTCGCGAAGCTGCGTCGACGCAAGCCTCGGGTGGGGCGGCGCTGGCGTCATCGGCGTACCTCACGGCGAATCCCGTGACCGTTCCCACGGGTATGCCGGGAGTCGGAGGTACGGCGACCCGCGTTACGCCCCGCGGGGCTAGGTGTGGGTTCCGCCGTCCACGCGGATCTCCGTGCCCGTGATGAACTCGCCGTCGTCCGAAGCCAGCATCGCCACCACTCCCGCCACCGCCTCCGGGCGGGCCACCGCGTTGCCGACCTCCGTCGTCAGCCCCGTCGGCAGGATCGGCAGCAGCCGGCCGAACAGCGTGAAGTCGATGTCCTGGGGCAGCCAGCTCGCCGCCGAGTCCGTGATGCCGCTCTTCACGCTGCCCGGGGCGATGCTCACCGCGCGCAGGCCCTGCTTGCCGTACTCCAGGGCCAGGGAATGCGTGAACGCCTGGATCCCGCCCTTGCTCGCGCTGTACGCCGCCATGTACGGGTGGGCGAACGAAGCCGACGTCGAGCTGAAGTTGACCACCACGCCCTTCTCGGCGGCCAGCAGTGCCGGCAGGGCCGCGCGCGTCACCAGGAACGTGCCGGTCAGGTTGACCGCCAGCACCCGGTTCCACAGCTCCAGCGACGTCTCGTGCGTGTGTGACGCCAGCAGGATGCCCGCCGCGTTGACCAGGACGTCGAGGCCGCCCAGGACCTCGGTCGCCGCGGTCACACCGGCGGTCACCGCGGCTTCGTCGGCGACGTCCATCGTCAGCGTTTCGAGCGCGGGCAGGTCTTCGAGGCCCGTGACGTCGGTGGCCACGACCCGCGCCCCCTCGGCCACCAGGCGGACGGTGGTGGCTCGGCCGATGCCGGAACCGGCGCCGGTGACCAGGATCCGACGATCGCGCAGGCGTTCCATGGCGATCACCGTAGCCCGGGAACTACAGCTCGGGCACCCGCTCGTCGGCGGGCGGCGGGCCCGGCGGGGTGCCGTCGCCGAACGGGCGGCCGCCGAGCTGCTCGCGGTCGTGCCGGGTCAGCCAGCCCGAGGTGTCCGGGCCGAGCGGGACGATCCCGGTCGGGTTCACGTTCTTGTGCACCACGTAGTAGTGCTCCTTGATCTGCGGGAAGTCGATCGTGTCGCCGAACCCGGGCGTCTGGAACAGGTCGCGCGTGTAGGCCCACAGCACCGGCAGCTCGGTCAGCTTCTGCCGGTTGCACTTGAAGTGGCCGTGGTAGACCGCGTCGAACCGGACGAGTGTGGTGAACAGCCGGACGTCGGCTTCGGTGATCGTGTCGCCGACCAGGTACCGCTGCCCCGCGAGCCGCTCCGACAGCCAGTCCAGCCGGGCGAACAGCTTGCGGTAGGAGTGCTCGTACGCCTCTTGGGACCGGGCGAACCCGCACTGGTACACCGCGTTGTTGACGTCGGTGAACACCTTCTGCGCGACGTCGTCGATCTCGTCGCGCAGCTTCTCGGGGTACAGCTCGGGCGCGCCGTCGCGGTGGTACGCGGTCCACTCGGTCGACATGTCGAGGGTCATCTGCGCGAAGTCGTTGGTGACGACCTGGCCGGTGGGCACGTCGACGAACGCGGGCACGGTGATGCCGCGCGGGTACTGCGGGTCGCGCTTGAAGAACGCCTCCTGCAGGCGCTCGATGCCGAGCACCGGGTCGCGCCCACCGGGGTCGAGGTCGAAGCTCCAGCTGCGTTCGTCGTGCACCGGCCCGGCGATGCCCATCGACAGCACCGGCTCCAGGCCCAGCAGCCGCCGGACGATCACCGCGCGGTTCGCCCACGGGCACGCACGGGCCACGACCAGCCGGTAGCGGCCGGGTTCGACCGGCCAGCCGTCGCGGCCGTCGGCGGTGATGCGGTCCGGGAGGTAGTTCAGGTCCCGCTGGTACTCGCCCTTGTCGCTCATCGCGTCCTCGGCTCCTCGTCGGTCGGGGGAGTGGCGTCGAGCGCCGCGGCCAGCCGGGCCAGCACCGGCCCGGCCGCCCGGATGTCCTCGGCGCTCAGGTGGTCGAACACCGAAGCCCGCACGCGGGCCAGGTGGCTCGGGAACGCCGCCTCCAGTCTGGCCAATCCGGCGGCGGTCAGCACGGCGTTGGACGCGCGCCCGTCTTCCTTGCAGCGCCGCTTCTCGACCAGGCCGCGGCGGGTGAGGTCGTCGACCACCCGGCTGATCCGGCTGAGCGACAACGCCGTCGTCGCCGCCAGCGCGGAGATGCGGAGCAGGTGGTCCGGGGCTTCCGACAGCGCGACGAGCACGCCGTAGTCGCTGACCGTGAGGCCGGTCTCCGGCAGGAACTGGTCCTCCAGGGCGCGCGGGAGCACGGTCGTGACGCGGATCAGCGACCGCCAGAACGCGGCTTCTCCGGTGTCGAGCGCGGAAAGATCACCCATACCGGCGACTCTACCGAAAGCTTGCTTGCGCAACCAGCCAAAGTGAGTAGAGTGTCGTTGAACCCTCAATCACCCGGGGGCCGCCACCACGAGGAGAGAAGAACAGCGATGACCAGCGCGACCACCTACCCCCAGCTGACCGGCGAATACACCCTCGACGCCGCCCACTCGCGGATCGGGTTCGTCGCCCGCCACGCCATGGTGACCAAGGTGCGCGGCAGCTTCAACGAGTTCACCGGTGCCGCCACGATCGACGGCGACGCGCCGGAGAAGTCGAGCGTCCAGGTGACCATCCAGGCGCACAGCATCGACACCCGCAACGCGGACCGCGACGGGCACCTGAAGAGCAACGACTTCCTGTCGATGGACGAGTACCCGCAGATCACCTTCACCTCGACCGAGGTCAAGCAGACCGGCGAGACCTCCTTCGACGTCACCGGCGACCTGACCATCAAGGACGTCACCCGCTCGGTGACCGTCCCGTTCGAGTTCGAGGGCTCCGCGAAGGACCCGTTCGGCAACGACCGCATCGGCTTCGAAGGCTCCACCACGATCAGCCGCAAGGACTACGGCATCACCTGGAACGCCGCCCTCGAGACCGGTGGCGTGCTGGTGAGCGACAAGGTCACCCTCGAGTTCGAGATCTCCGCGATCAAGAACGCCTGACTTCGCCGAGCGGGGACCGGGCTCACCGGTTCCCGCTCGCCCGCAGGTTTTCGATCCCGACGTCGAGCGCCGCTTCGAGGTGGTCGATGCGCCCGGTCGACAGCATCACCACCACGCCGCCCTGGATCCCCGACAGCAGGGCGGCGGCGGTGCGTTCGGGGTCGGTGTCCGCGGCCACCTCGCCGGCCGCCTGCAGGTGCCGGATGCCGGCCGCGATCTCCCGCCGCCACTGCTCCAGCATCTCGCCGACGACGGCCTGCGCGCCCGGTGTCGCGCGGCCGAGCTGGGAGATCAGCACGTTGAGCGGGCAGTGCTGCCCGCGTTCGGTGTAGTGCGAGACGACCGTGTCGCGCCAGCGCCGCCACGCCGCCCACGACGTCAGCCCGCCCAGCTGAGGCTGCTGGGCCGCGATCACCTGATCCGCTTCGTAGCGGGCCACTTCAAGCAGCAGGTCTTCCTTGCCACCGGGAAAGTAGTGGAAGAGCTGGCTCTTGCTCGTGCCGGTCCGCGCCCGGACGTCGTCCAGCGTCGTGACGGCGACGCCGCGCTCCCGGATCTCCTCCGCCGCGCCTTCGACGATCCGCTGCCGCGTCGCCGCGCCCTTGGCGGTCAGCTGCTTGGTGGCTGGACTCACGGGTCCAATCTAGTCCGTTCGGGCGATTCCGGCCCGGAGAGGTGTGCGGAACCCCGCGGATGGGGAATCGTTTTCCCGGCCCCGGGGAGGGAATCATGCTGCTGGACAAGTTCGTGTTCGACAGGGAACCCGCCCAGGTCCGCCGGGTGCGCGACTGGGTGCGCGAGCGCCTGGCCACGGCGGACGAAGTGCCGGACGAGATCGCGGCGGACGTCGTGCTGATCGCGGGGGAGCTGGCCGCGAACGCGGTCCGCCACGCGATCGGCCCGGTGCGCGCGCTGCTGACGTGCGCGGATTCGACGGTGTGGATCGGTATCGAGGACTCCGGCGGAGCGGCGTGGTTCGACCCGGCGGCGCCCGACGTGGCCCCGGTCGGCACCGGCCTGAAGCTGGTCGCCGCGTGCAGCCGCCGACACGGTCACTTCCACCGCCGAGACGGCGGCAAGACGGTCTGGGCGGAGATCCCGATCGGCACCTGAGGCCCCGCCGGGCGGCGGTCAGTGCGGGGTGTTGCGCGCGTACTCCGTCAGCGCGCTGCGGTTCTGCAGGTTCGACTTCGCCATCAGGCTGGCCACGTGCTTCTCCACCGTCCGCGGCGAGATGTGCAGCCGCCGGGCGATGTCCTTGTTGCCCATGTTGTCCGCCAGCAGCTGCAGCACCTCGTACTCGCGGACCGTCACCCCCGCCGAGCGCAGGCCCGCCGGGAGGCGGTCCGAGCCCGTGCGGCGCTGGCCGACCGCGACGCCGGTCTTGCGCAGCAGCCCGCGGCACGCGCTCGCCACCGCCGTCACGTCCGCCTGGTGGAAGTACTCCTCCGCTTCCTTGAGCCACGTCACCGGGTCGCCCCAGCCGTCGGCCGCGGCGGACTCCGCCACCATGCGCAGGCCCAGGTGCCTGCTCATCGGGAACGGCGACGCCGCCTCGATCGCCGCCGCCACCGCCTCGTCGGCGAGTTCCGGGGACCCGGCGCGGCCGTGGCGGACCGCGTCGCCCAGCAGGACGAACTGGCGGTTCCAGCGCATGCCGCTCACCGCCGCCGGGGGCCGCTCGGGCGGTGCCGTGCCGTCGAGCGCCTCGACCAGCAGCCGCAGGCCGTGCTGGCCCGCCAGGTGGAAGCGGCTCGGCTGGCGCTCCTCCAGGGCCAGCACCTGCGCCAGCTCGCGGCGGGCGCGTTCGGCGTCCTCCTCCAGCAGCGAGCAGAACACCTGCGCCAGCCCGACGCTGAGCACCATCTCCTGCGCGCTGTTGCCGCCCTCGGCGCGGAAGTCGTCGAGCGCCTGCTCCATCCGGACCCGGTCCGCCTGGTGGGCGGCCACCATCGCGCGGGTCATGTGCGTGTACTGCAGCAGCGCGACGAGCCGGAGCCGGCCGAGGACGGCCAGGTTCTCGTCGAGGATCTTCTCCGCCTGCGCGAACTCGCCGCGCATCACCGCGTGCACCGCGCGGCTCGCGTCGACCGCGCAGGTGAGCGTGATCGCGCCGGTGCGCTGGGCCTCCGCGCGGGCCAGGTCGAACGTGCGGACGTCGCCCTCGGCGAGCATCCGGTGCCCGCCGAGGCGGACCAGCACCTGGGTGCGCAGGTGCGTCAGCTGGTGGCGTTCGGCCAGCCGCCGCGCCAGCTGCAGGTAGCGCTCGGCCTCCGCCAGGTCCGTCTCCAGCGCCACCATGCCGAGCACCTGCAACGCCTGGCACGACACGAACGGCACGCCGGCGCGCTCGGCCACCTCCCACGCCTGTTCGGCCAGCAGGCGGGCGCGTTCGGTGTGCGCCGGGCCCGGGACGTCCAGCCACAGCGTCGCTTCGACGGCGTCGAGGCCCGCCTTCTGCTCCTCGGTCATCTCGCCGCCGAGCGGGGCGCGGGCCTGCTCGATCTGGTTGAGGCACTCGTCGTGCCGGCCGCCGATGTAGGCCGCCCACGCCAGCTGGACGTGCAGGTCGACCGCCCGCTCCAGCCGGCCGATCTCGGCGAAGCGAGCGGAAAACTCGACGGCGCGGTCGAACTGCCCGGTCTGCCCCAGCGCGTGCAGCAGGGACTCCAGCGCGTCGGCGCGGTCGTCGGGGCTCGCCGTGGCCAGCAGGTCGACGGCGCGGGTCAGCATGGTCACCGCCGTGTCGGCGGCACCGCCGTCGAGGGCGCGCCGGCCGGCCTCGGCGAACAGCCGCCCGGCGCCGGGGTGGTCCATCGCCGTCAGCCGCAGCGCCGCGGCCAGCGCGCACAGCTCGCCGGGCAGGCCCGGGTGCAGCAGCTCGACGGCGTCCGCGGCCCGGCGCGCCAGGTTCGCCTTCGTCGACGGCACGAGCCGGGCCAGCAGCGCCTCCGCGGTGAGCGGGTGGCGGAAGGCGTACCAGCCGGGCGTGGTCTCGTCGGTGGTGACCAGGTGCGCGGCGACGCTCGCGCTGATGTGGTTGTGCAGCATGCGGTCGTCCATGTCGGTCACCGCCTGCACGACCGACAGCGGGAACCGCCTGCCCAGCACGGCGGCCACCGAAAGCAGCGTCTCGCCGTCCGCGCCGAGTGCGTCGACGCGCGCGGCGATGCTGCTGATCAGCGCCTCCGGGACGCGGGCCTGCAGTTCGCCGACGACCTGCCAGCCGTTCGCGCCGCCGACGAGCAGCCCGTCGGTGACCATGCCGTGCAGCAGCTCCTCGACGACGAAGGGCACGCCCTCGCTGTTCTGCCACAGCAGGTTCGCGACGGCGGTGGGCACCGCGGCCGGCTCGGTTTCCAGGCAGGCGGCGGCGAAGTCCCGGGTGCGCCCGGCGTCGAGCCGGGTCAGCTCGAAGGTGTGGCTGGCCGAGCGCTGCGCCGCCGCGGTCGCCAGCCGCAGCGCCTCGCCGGGTTCGTTGCGCAGGGTCCCGATCAGCATCACCCGGCTCGACGCCAGGTTGTCGACGAGGTACTCGACGATGAACAGCGTTTCGGCGTCCGCGTTGTGCAGGTCCTCCAGCACGATCAGGCAGCCGCCTTCGCGCCCGGCCACCGACAGCAGCCGGAACACCGCCTCGGCCAGGACGAGGAGGTTGCCGTTGTCGTGCGGGCGGTCGCCGCGGTACCAGTCGGGCACGAGCCGGGCGAGCACCGGCACGAGCGGGTCGAGCTCGGGCGCCGCGGGCGGGTGGCCGCCGCGGAAGTGCGAGAGCAGGGCTTCGGCCAGCGGCCGGAACGGCACCATCGGGCCGATCGAGCTGGCTCGTCCGCGCAGCACGGGGAGCCCGGTCGCCAGTGCCCGTGCGGCGACGTCGGCGGCGAGCCGGGACTTCCCGATCCCGCCTTCACCGACAAGGAAGAAGGCCCCACCGTGGTCGGTGCGGGCCTTCTCCAGAGCCTGGGACAGGGCGCCGAGCTCCCTGTCGCGCCCGATCAGGCGCGTCGATCGGATGCCCATCGCGGTCACTATAACCGGACGGGCGTCCTCCGGGCGTAGGTCGAATTACCGACGCGGTGATCGTCTCACTATCCGGGGAAATTGCCCGTGACGACCGTGATGTCCATGGTGGTGAGGGAGTTCTGGCTGACCCGCGCCGCCTTGCCGGACAGCGCGTGGTTGCGCGCGCCCGTGCGGGAGGAAGTCGGGAGGGTCAAGTCGCCGATCGGGTTGTCCGTGCCGGCGAAGTCGTGCTCGGTCATGCAGGTGGCTCCACTCTCGGTAGTAGTCGTGCTGGGTGAAACGGAAGCTATTCGGCGAAGCCGGTCGTGAAGACCGGCGTGGCGACCGGGACTCAGAGGGCGAAGGTGCCGTTGGTGACGACGGTCGGCGAACCGAGCGTGTCGAGCGTGACGCCGGACAGCCGGGGCCGGGTGCCGGCGAGCGCCTGGTTGCGGGCGCCGGCGTGGTTCGCCCGCGGGAGCACCAGGGCGCCGACGGTGGCTTCGGCGGTCTCGGTCGTGGTTTCGCGCATCTGTGGTTCTCTCCTCGTGAGGTGGGGCGGGTGCGGTTCAGCGGGTCGGGGGGCGCAAGAGCAGGGCGGACGGGACGCGGGGGCCGAAACCCAGCCGCAGCAGGCCGTAGCCGATCCCGGCCAGTCCGGTGAGCAGGCCGGGGGAGGGCACGCCGTCGGGGGTGCCGCAGCGCGCGCCGTCCTGTTCGACGGCGGTCAGCAGCAGGCCGGTCCGGGTGGCGAGCGCGGCTTCCGCGCCGGTGTGGCCGGTTTCGGCCAGCACGCCGAGGACGTCGGTGATGCCGGTTTCGCCGTGGCACAGGGACAGGTCGCGCAGCGGTTCCTGGGCGGCGAGGCGCCGGACCTGCTCGTCGAGGCCGCCGAGCACCGCCGGGTCGTCGGCGTAGGCGAGCACCTGGCCGGCCAGGCCGGAGCACCAGCCGTGCCCGGTCGCGGCCTTCGCCGGCGGCAGGGTCGCGGTCTCGCGCGGGTGCCCGGACAGGGCCCAGTCGACGCCGGCCGCGCCGTGCGCGAACCCGGGGTCGGCGAGATCGGGGTCGATGGAGCGGCTCGCGAGCTCGGCCGCGTACGCACCGGCGAGCACGGTGGCGAGGTCCATGCCGGTCTGCGCGGCGACCGAGCGCAGCGCGACCAGGCCGCCGGCCAGCCCGGTGGTGAACCGCGGGGACGTCCGCGGCGTCGGGGCCGGCATCACCGCGACCGTGCGCGCGCAGAGGTCCAGCAGGTCCGGCCGGTCGAGCAGCCGCGCGAGGCGGGCCGCGGCGTAGGCGACGCCGCCGAGCCCGAGCAGGCCGCCCGGCCCGGCCGCTTCGGCGAGGTCCGGGTCGGCTTCGAGCGCGGAAACCAGCGACGGCAGGCCGGAAACGGCCTTGCCGGCCAGGTCCCGGTAGCGGTCGATGCCGGTCAGTTCGGCGAGCTGGGCGAGGAACAGCGCCACGCCGGGGTAGCCCTCGCCGAGGCCGCCGCCCATCGGCAGCACGGTCCAGTACTTCTCGTCGACGAGCTCCAGCCCGACCCAGTTGACGCGCCCGTCCGCCGTGCAGGCGCGGGCGATGATGGCGTCGGCGACGCCGCACGCGGCGGAAAGCAGGTGCGCGGGCTCGGGGGTCTTGCTCGGCAGGATGCCGTCGCTGACGCCGCTGCCGGCGTGGGTCTCGGCGGCGGGCCGGGTGGCCAGCGCGGCGGAGATCAGCCACTCCTGGTCGCGGCGGTCGATCGTGGTCATGTCGGCGACCTTCGCCCGCACCGACGCCAGCGGCGTCGTGCCGAGCAGGCCGGCCAGCCGGTTGCCTTCGGCGTCCCAGACGTCGGCGGAGCCGGGCTCACCGGTGAACATCGGGACGTCGCCCGCCCACAGGTCGGTCAGCTCCGCGGCGACGAGCGCGCGTCGGACGTCGTCGGTGCTGTCGTCGTGCAGCAGCCCGAACGCTTCGTCGCGGGCGGCCGCGTCGGCCAGCAGCGACGGGTGCGTGGTCTCGTCGAGCAGCCGCGTGTAGAAGCTGGTGGGGCGGACCAGGACGCGGATCCCCGCGCCGGCGCAGCTTGCCAGCAGGGCGGCGAACTCGGTCGCGCCGGCGGCGATGGCGTCGTACCCGGCGCGGAACCCGGCCAGCAGCGCGGCGCCGTGCTCGGCCGGTTCGACGTCGACGCCGCCGAGGGTGGGCCGGTTGACGCCGGTGCCGATGCCGCCGGGCACCCGGACCAGCCGCATCCGGTCGGTGCCGGCGTCGAGCCAGTCGACGCGCTCCAGCGCCGGGGCCGCCGCGCGGCCGCCGCCGAGCCCGGAGATGTCCACCGCACCGTGCTCGCCGACGATCATCTGCGGCAGCAGCATCGTGCGGTGCACCGAGCGGGCGAGCAGCTCCGCGGCCGGGTCACTTTCGCCGCTCTCGGCCGGCAGCACCGGCTGGAACAGCGTTTCGATGTCGATCAGCACCGGCTGGTCGCCGGCCGCGATGATGTTCTCGAAGTGCACGTCGGTGCCGTCGAGGGCGTGCAGGAGGGCGAGCAGCACGCCCTGGCGGCGGTAGAAGCGGTCCACCTCGGTGAGGTCCGCGCACGGCCGGTGCTCGACGAACCGCAGCCAGCCGTAGCCAGGCCGGGCCAGCACGTCGACCGTCTGCAGCTCGAGGCCGGGGACGCGCGGGTTGAGCCAGCCGGCCAGCGCCGTGAACGCCGCGTGCAGGTCGAGCGGGCGCGGCTTGTAGACGACCCGCGCGCCGCTCGCGAACCGGAGTTCGCGGACCGAGCGGCCGCGCTGGTGCGCGTCGCCGGTGCCGCCGCTGACCTCGACCAGCGGGCCGGGATCGGTGCCGACGAACGCGGCCAGCGCCACGCGGTCGGCGTCGAACCGGGCCAGCATTTCGGTGGCGGCGGCGATGGCGTGCAGCGACGCCTGCGCGGCGAGCCGGGCGAGCACCGGGTAGCGGTGCAGCAGGTCGGTCAGGCCCGCGGGGGTGCCGGTCCGGCGGACGAAGTCGGCGAAGCGCGCCTGCGGCGTCTCGCCGTCGAGGATCTCCTTGTGCCGCGCCCTTCCGAGCTCCAGCACCAGGGTGCGGGCGGCGAGGCCGGCCAGCTGGTGACCGAGCTGCGCGGCGCAGCCGTCGGCGACCGGCGCGGCGTCGACGGCGGGCGAACCCGCTGCGGCACCGGCGATCGCGACGCGCACCGCGTCGGTGAAGGGGTGGAACACCGCGGCGAACGCCGTCCGCCAGTCCGCACTTTCACGTGAAAGTGCCGACCTGGGGGCCGCACTTTCACGTGAAAGTGCGGCCTCGGCGAAGTCCACCCACGCGGGGCGGGTGCCACCGGGGCGCCGCTCGTGCGGGGTCAGCCCGGCCGCCCACCAGGTGGGCGGGAGCGTCGTGGTCGCCGGGTTCGGCTGCGGGGGAATCACGGGATCGAGCATGCCAGCGGGTGACGCGGACCACATGGGGGTGCTACGCCCGCATTCCCGCGCGGCATGGGGGCGTTCTGGGGGTTCATGGGGGACCGCGCGGGGAAACGCCTGGTCGCGAAGTGGGGGATTAAGCCGTTCGGACGGGGCGGTTGCGCCGTCCGGAGGGCGGGCCGGACGCGGGTTCCGAGGCGGGTCCGGGGCCACGATCCCCCGTGCGGGGCACCGCCGGCACCCAGGTCTCCGCGCCTCATGCGCGCGGCCGCGACGCCCGCGCGCGAGGCGGACCGGGGGGCGGGACCGGCGCGGGAATGCGGGGCCGCCGCACCCATGTGCGCCGGGCGCCGGCCGATGACGATTCGTCGTGAGAAGTTCGCGGCCCGCACCGCGGACGTTCCCCGAACGCACAGGGAGCGACGCACGATGACCACCTTCCAGATCGAGCAGACCCCGGACCGGCCCGCCGTGTCCGCGGGGCCCCCGCTGAAGTTCGTCCTGTCCAGCGTCGAGTCCGACTCGCACATGTGGAACCTCGTCGCCCTCCAGCTGATCATGGAGGAAATGGGCCACGAGGTTGTCAACCTCGGTGCCTGCGTCCCGGTCGGGCGGCTGCTGGCTGCCTGCCGCGACGAGCGGCCGGACTGCCTGGTGATCAGCACCATCAACGGCCACGGCCACGTCGATGGCGCCCGGGTCATCTCCGCGCTGCGCTCCGACGCCGTCCTGGCCGGGCTGCCCGCCGTGATCGGCGGCAAGCTCGGCGTCCACGGCGACGCGAACAGCGCGCTGGAGGCCGAGCTGCTGGCGCTGGGCTACGACGCGGTCTTCCACGTCGGCGCCGGCGACTCCGGCCAGGCGATCGAGTCGTTCCGCGAGTTCGTCGCCGCGAACATCCGGACCTTGCGGTGACCGCTGCCCGGTCGGTGTTCAGCGCGTTCGTGGCCGAGCACCGCCGCCGCCGGACGCTCGTCGTCCAGCCGCGGATGGGGTTCTCGGAACCGGAAGCGATGCGACGCGGGCTGCGTGCGGTGGCCGGTGCCGGCGTCCCGGCCGTCGGCACCGTGACGCTCGACAGCTACACCCGCACCGGGCAGCACGACCTCGCCGCGATGTCCGTCCAGTCCGGGGTCCCGCTCAACGGCTTCCCGCTGGTGGCGCTGGGCCCCGCCGTCACCGCGGGGCTGGTGGCGGACCTGCCCGGGTTCCCGGTCCAGGTGCGCCACGGCTCGGCGCAGCCTGAAGACATCTTCGCCGTGATGCTCGAAGCCGGCCTTGACGCCTCCGAAGGCGGGCCGGTGTCCTACTGCCTGCCCTACAGCAGCGTCCCGCTGCGGACGGCGGCGAAGGCGTGGTCGCGCTCGGCGTCCCTGCTGGCCGGGCAGGCCGACCGGGGAGTGGACTGCCACCTGGAGAGCTTCGGCGGCTGCATGCTCGGCCAGCTGTGCCCGCCGGGGCTGCTCGTCGCGTTGTCGGTGCTGGAATGCCTGTTCTTCGCCGAGCACGGTGTGCGCAGCGTGTCGGCCAGCTACGCGCAGCAGACGAGCCCCGAGCAGGATGCCGAAGCGCTGTGGGCGATGCGGCGGCTGTGCGCCGAGGAACTGGCAGGCGTGGACCACCACCTGGTGCTCTACACCTACATGGGGCTGTTCCCGGAGTCGGCGGCCGGGGCGCGGGAGCTGGTCGCCGAGAGCGTCCGGCTGGCCGTGCGGACCGGCACCGAGCGGCTGATCGTCAAGACCACCGCGGAAGCGCACCGGATCCCGACCGTCGAAGAGAACATCTCGGCGCTGCAGCTGGCGCACGCGACCGCGCTGGCGGAACCCGCGCCGGCCGGGCCGCCGGGGGAGACCGAGGTGTACGCCCAGGCCCGGCTGCTCGTCGACGAGGTGCGCTCGCTCGCGCCGACGCTGACCGAGGCGCTGCCGGCGGCGTTCGAGCGCGGCCTGCTCGACGTGCCGTACTGCCTGCACCCCGACAACGGCGGCGAAACCCGGTGCGTGCTCGACGACGAAGGCCGCCTGCAGTGGTGGCACACCGGCCGGATGCCGCTGCCGCCCGCGCTCGGCGGCCGCCGCGGCGACGACCGGGTCAGCGCGACCCGGCTGCTCGCCGACCTGTCCTACCACCGCCGAAGGCTCGACCCGGTCCTGTCCTGATCCGCCCCGACCAGCTGGGAGTGAGAACGCCATGGAGCACACCGATCCGCCGGACCCGCGCACGCACCTGACCTCGGAGACCACCCGGCACGTGCTGGGCCTCCAGCACAAGCTGCTCACCGAGGCGCGCGCGTTCCTCGGCGCCCGCGGCTTCACCGAGCTGCTGCCGCCGGTGATCGGCCCGGTCACCGACCCGGGCGGGCGCGGCGCGAAGCAGGTGGACGTCGACTTCTACGGCCACCGCTACAAGCTGATGACCAGCGCGATCCTGTACAAGCAGGCGTCGCTGCTCGGCTTCTCGAAGATCTTCTACGTCGCCCCGAACGTGCGGCTGGAGCCGCTCGAGACGGCGAACACGAGCCGGCACCTCGCCGAGTTCCACCAGCTCGACGTCGAGGTCGCCGGCGCGTCCCGCGACGACGTGCTCGACCTGCTGCAGGACTTGGTGGCGCACGTGGTGCGCCGGGTCGTCGAGGACGCGGGCGACGTGCTGGAAGCACTCGGCCGCGACTCGGGCGCGTTCACCGACCTGCTCGGCGGCGCGTTCGGCCGGCTGTCGCACGCGACCGCCGTCGAGACGCTGCGCGAGCTCGGGCACCCGCAGAGCGCGGATGCCGAGATCGACTGGGCGGGCGAGGCGATCCTGTCCGAGAAGCACGCGCGGCCGTTCTTCCTCGTCGACTACCCGAAGGGCTCGCGCGGGTTCTACGACCGGGAAAGCGTTTCGGCGCCGGGTGTCCTGCGCAACTTCGACCTGATCGCGCCGGAGGGGTACGGCGAGCTGTGCTCCGGCAGCGAGCGGGAGCACGACTACGGCCGGATCGTCACGCGGATGCGCGAGACGGGCGAGAACCCGGCCAAGTACGCGTGGTACCTCGACCTGGTCCGCACCGGCATTCCCGCCAGCTCCGGGTTCGGCCTGGGGGTGCAGCGGTTCACGCGGTACGTGGCCGGGCTGGACGCGGTGTGGCAGGCGACGGCGTTCCCGAAGCTGCCGGGGGTGGTCTCGCCGTGACCGCGCTGAGCGCTGCCGGTTTCCCCGCCGACCAGGTCCGGGAGCGGGCCCGGACCGGTGCCGCGGCGGTGTTCCCGGACGCTTCTTCCTACGGGACGTCCCTGTTCGGCTCGGCTTCCGTTGCTCCCGCGGATCTGCTGGAGTCGGCGCGGCTGGTGCCGCCGGTGTTCGTCCCGCGGCGCCTGGAGAAGCTGATCGAGCTGGGCCGCGAGCCGCTGTACGGCGACGTCTCGCTGGCAGCGTCGATCGGCGGGTTCGCGTCTTCGCTGCCGCTGTACCTGTCGGCGTTCGGCTCGACGCAGGTGGCGGGCGCCGGCCTGGGCGCGGCGGCTTCGGCGCAGGCCGCCCGGCTCGGCATCCCGATGGTGATCGGCGAGAACGTCGTCCCGGTGCACGGCCACGGCCGGGCCGGCGGTCCGTCGGCGGGCACCCTGCTGGAGCGCCTGCGGGCGTACGGCGACGCGGTCCCGGACGGCCTCGGCGGCGTCGTCGTGCAGCAGAGCACGGAGGACGCGGACGCGGAGGTCTGGAACCTCGTGTACTCGGACCCGTCGGCGGCTCCGCTGCTGGAGTCCGGGCGGCTGGCGTTCGAGCTCAAGGTCGGGCAGGGCGCGAAGCCGGGGCTCGGCGGGATGACGCTGGTGGATCCCGCTGCCGCCGCTTCGCTCGCTTCCTTGTACTCGGTCGACCTCTCCCTGGGGTCTTCGGTGCTGCGGAGCAGTTCACCCGGGACGTTCACGCCGGAGATCCTGCGGCAGCAGATCCGCTTGATGCGCAACAACTTCCCGCGCGCCGGCGTCTGGGTGAAGCTCCCACCGGGCCGCGACGTCGCTTCGGCGGCGGCGGTGGCGTGGGGGGCCGGCGCCGACGCGGTGACGGTCGACGGCGCCGAGGGCGGTTCGGGCTGGACGCCGACGTCGTTCGGGCCGGTCGGGCTTCCGCTGGCGGAGTGCTTGACCCGGATCGGCACCCCGGCGGGCTGCCTGCTGGCTTCGGGCCGGATGTGGGAAGGCACCCGGGTGGCGAAGGTCCTGGCCCTGGGCGCCCGCGCGGCGGGTCTCGGCCGGGCGGCGCTGCTGGCGGTGGACACGGACCCGGAGTCGGGCCTGGTGCGGTTCGCGGAGGCGCTGGCGCTGGAGCTGCGGATGCTGATCAGCGCGCTGGGCCAGTACCAGCCGGACGCGCTGACCCCGGAGGACGTGTGGTTCCCGGGCACGCCGGAGCGAGTGGCGCACGAGGTGCTGTCATGACCCGCGCCGCGGCACCCCTGCGGCGACCCCGGGCGACGGCGGCGGCAGCGGGGGGTGCGTGGTGACCGCCGTGGACGAGCCGCGCACCGCGGCAGCCGGGCCACGTACCGCGGCGGCCGAGCCGCGTACCGCGGCGGCCGAGCCGCGCGCCGTGGCAGCAGAGCCGCGCACCGTGGCAGCAGAGCCGCGCACCGCGGCGGCCGAGCCGCGCATCGCGGCAGCCGGGCCGCGCATCGCAGCAGCTGAGCCGCGCGCGGCTGCGGCTGCGGCCGTGCCGGACGTTGCGGCGGGCGGGCCGGTGGCTGCGGCTGCCGGTGTGGGCACTGCCTCGCCCGCTGCGGAGGTTGCTTCCACCGTCGCCGCTGTGGTCGGTGGTTCCGTGACCGAGCCGCCCGCCGCGGCCGGCGGTTCCGTAACCGAGCCGTCGTCCGTCGCGGACGGCGACTCCACCGCGGTCGGAGGCACCACCACGTCCGAAGGCGGCGGCACCTCGAAGGCGCGGGCGCTGCCCGCTCCCTTCCTCGGGCTCGTCTTCGCCATGGGGCTCTCCTCCTTCGGCGACGCCGTCTGGCTGATCGCCCTTTCCGTCACCCTCGTCGGCACCGCCGGGCCCGCGCTCGCCGGGCTCGTGCTCGCGCTCGGTTCGCTCCCCAAAGTGCTCACCCTCCTGGTCGGCGGCGCCGTCGCCGATCGGACCGGGGCGCGGCGGGTGCTGATCGGCACCGATCTCATCCGGGCCGGGGCCATGCTCGGCGGGGCTGCCGCCGTGCTGCTCGCCGGGCCGTCCCTGCCGCTCCTCGCCGGGCTGATCGTCGTCATGGCCGTGGCCAGTGCCTTCTTCATCCCGGCCTCCGACGCGCTGCGGCCGAACCTGCTGCCGCCCGAGCACCTCGTGCGCGGCAACGCTGTCTACCTCGCCGCCGTGCGTGGGGGGCAGGCGGCCGGTGGGGCGCTCGGGTCGTGGCTCGCCGGGCTCGGGGGGCTCGTCGTCGTCGCCGCGGTCAACGGGGTCAGCTTCCTCGTCTCCGCCGTCGCCGCCGGGAACACCAAGACCCTCGCCAAGGCCGAACCCCGGGAGCGCGTCAAGGTCCGGCAGCTGGCCAAGGACGTCGGCGAAGGCTGCCGTTACGTCGCGAAGCGGCCGGCGCTGCGGGCCGCCATGATCGTCACCGGGCTGCTCGAACTCAGCGGTGCGGGGCCGATCAACCTCGGGCTCGTCCTGCTGGGCGGGAACCGGGGCGCCGGCTGGCTGCTCACCGCCATGACGCTCGGGGCGTCGCTCGCCTTCGTCGTCTCGGTCAAGTGGCCGCCGCGGGAGAAGGCCGGGCGGCTGGCCACCTTCGGGCTCGCCGCGCAGGCCGGCTGTCTCGCCTTGCTGGCCACGGGGAACCTCGCCGTCGGCATCGCCGCCTTCTTCGCGCTCGGCCTGGTCGCCGGCCTCACCGCACTCGTGCTCGTGAGCCTCGCCCAGCGGTGGTCGACGAAGGAGATGCGCGGGCGCGTGATGTCGATCCTCGCGCTGTTCACCCTGGCCGCCACGCCGGTCGGGAACCTGCTGATCGGCGTCATGGTCGAGGCGCTCGGCGTCCCGCTCACCATGTTCGCCCACGCCGCGGTCGCGCTCGTCGCGCTCGCCCTGCTCGTCGCCACCCCGGCACTCGGCCGGGCCGCACTCACAGAGGAGAAGAAATCATGAGCAACCCCTTCGAAGACGAGAACGGCACCTTCCTGGTCCTGGTCAACGCCGAGAACCAGCACTCGCTGTGGCCGTCCACAGTGGACGTCCCGGCCGGCTGGCGGACCGTGCACGGCGAGGACACCCGCGCCGCCTGCCTCGAGTACGTCGAGAAGAACTGGACCGACCTGCGCCCGGCGAGCCTCGTCGCCGCGATGCGCTGACCCTTCCCCCGCCGGCAGTGAACGAACTGGAGCTGATCACCGTGAACGACGACGCCCGGCAGCTGCTGGCGGCCTGGAACGACACCACCACCGACGTCCCGGAGGCGGGCCGCACGCTCACCCGGCTCCTCGCCGAGCAGGCGGCCCGCACCCCGGACGCGACGGCGCTGGTGTTCGAAGGCGAGACCCTGACCTACCGAGAACTGCACGACCGAGCCGCCCGGCTCGCGAATCTCCTGGTCGAGCGGGGCGTGGGCCCCGGCGTCCTCACCGGCGTCTGCGCCGACCGTTCCCTTGAGCTGGTGATCGCCCTGCTGGGGGTGCTCAAGGCCGGTGGCGCCTACGTCCCGCTCGACCCGGACTACCCGGCCGACCGCCTCGCGTACATGGTCGCCGACAGCGCCGCGCCGGTCGTCCTCACCCAGACCCACCACCGGCACCTCTTCGCCGCCGAGACCATCCTCCTCGACGCCGTCGACCTCAGTGCCCGCCCGGCGGCCGAGCCGGATGTGTCCACAAAGGACCTCGCGTACGCCATCTACACCTCCGGCTCGACCGGGCGCCCCAAGGGCGTGCTGGTGCCGCACGAAGGCATCGTCAACCGGCTCGCCTGGACCCAGGCCGAGTACGGGCTCACCGCCGAAGACCGCGTGCTGCAGAAGACGCCGTCCAGCTTCGACGTCTCCGTCTGGGAGTTCTTCTGGCCGCTGCTGACCGGCGCCACGCTCGTCCTCGCGCGCCCCGGCGGTCACCGCGACCCCGCCTACCTGGCCGGGCTGATCCGCGCCGAGCGGATCACGACCGTCCACTTCGTCCCGTCGATGCTGCAGGCCTTCCTGCTCGACCCCGCCGCCGCGACCTGCACCGGCCTGCGCCGCGTGCTCTGCAGCGGGGAAGCACTGCCGGTCGAACTGCAGGCCCGGTTCTTCGCGACGCTGCCCGGCGTCGAGCTGCACAACCTCTACGGCCCCACCGAAGCCTCGGTCGACGTCACGTATTGGGCCTGCCGTCCGGAGAACAGCACCGTCCCCATCGGACGTCCGGTGTGGAACACCCGCACGTACGTCCTCGACGCGCGGCTGCGGCCGGTAGCGCCCGGGGAGCCGGGCGAGCTGTACCTCGCCGGCATCCAGCTGGCCCGCGGCTACCACGGCCGTCCCGGCCTGACGTCCGAGCGGTTCGTGGCCAGCCCGTTCGAGCCGGGGGAGCGGATGTACCGCACCGGCGACCTGGCCCGCCGGGACGAAACCGGGGCGCTGCACTACCTCGGCCGCACCGACCACCAGGTCAAGATCCGCGGCCTGCGCGTCGAACTCGGCGAGATCGAGGCCGTCCTCGACCGCCAGCCCGGCGTCGGCGGCTCCTGCGTGCTGGCCCGCGAAGACCGCGAGGGTGACCAGCGCCTGGTCGGCTACCTCGTGCCGGACGGCCCCCCGGACCTCGACGCCCTGCGTGCCGCCCTCGCGGAGCACCTGCCGGAGTACATGGTCCCGGCCGCGTTCGTCGTGCTCGGCGAGCTCCCGCTGACCCCGAGCGGCAAGCTGGACCGCAAGGCCCTGCCCGCCCCCGACTGGGCCGCCGCCCGCACCGGCCGCGCCCCGCGCACCCCGCGGGAAGCCGCGCTCTGCACGCTGTTCTCCGACGTCCTCGGCATCGACGGCGTGGGCATCGACGACGGCTTCCTCGCCCTCGGCGGCCACTCCCTCCTCGCCGCGAAGCTCGTCTCCGGCATCCGCGCCACCCTCGGCCTCGAAGCCGCGATCGGCGACGTCTTCCGCGCGCCGACCCCGGCGGGCCTGGCCGAGCTCCTCGAAGGCGCCGCCCCGGCCCGCGTGCCGCTGACCCCGCGACAGCGTCCCGAGCCGATGCCGCTCTCGTTCGCCCAGCGGCGGCTGTGGTTCCTCGACCAGGCCGGCACCCGGAACGCCGGCTACCACGTGCCGCAGGCCGTCCGGCTGACCGGCCCGATCGACGCCGGCGTCCTGCGGCTGGCCGTCGGCGACGTCGTCGCCCGCCACGAAGCCCTCCGCACGGTCTTCACCCGCGACGGCGACGAGCCGGTGCAGCACATCCTGCCCGGCGGGGACGTCCCGTGGGCCGTCAAAACGTCCACAGAGGACACGCTGAACCGCGACCTGACCGCCGCGACCGAGGCCGGGTTCGACCTCGCCCGCGAACTCCCGATCCGCGCCACGCTGTTCACCCTGCCCGGCGACGCCGCCGTGCTGCTGCTGGTCGTGCACCACATCGCGTGCGACGGCTGGTCGATGGCCCCGCTGCTGCGCCAGGTCGGCGAGGCCTACGCGGCCCGCATGGCCGGAACCGCTCCACGGTGGACGCCGCTGCCGGTGCAGTACGCGGACTACACGCTGTGGCAACGCGATCTGCCCGTCGAGCGCGACCTCGCCTACTGGCGCGGCGCACTGGCCGGCGCCCCCGAGGAACTGCCGCTGCCCGCCGACCGCCCCCGCCCGGCGGTCGCGAGCCACCGCGGCGGTGTCGTCCCGATGGACGTCCCCGCCGAGGTCCACCGCAAGCTGGCGGCCCTCGCAACGGCCGAAGGCGCGACGCTGTTCATGGTGCTGCAGGCCGCGTTCGCCGCGCTGCTCACCCGGCTCGGCGCGGGCGACGACGTCCCGGTCGGCTCGCCGGTCGCCGGCCGCACCGACGCCGCCCTCGACGACCTCGTCGGGTTCTTCGTCAACACGGTCGTGTTGCGCACCGCCACCGGCGGCGACCCGACGTTCCGCGAGCTGCTGGACCGGGCCCGCGAGACCTGCCTGGCCGCGTTCGAGCACTCCGAGGTGCCCTTCGAGCGGGTGGTCGAGGAGCTGAACCCGGCCCGCTCGCTCGGGCGCCACCCGCTGTTCCAGGTCCTGCTGGTGCTGCAGAACAACGTCGCGGCCGAGCTGGCCCTCGACGGGGTGCGCGCCACCGGCGAACGCGTCGACATCGGGTACGCGAAGTTCGACCTGGCCGCGATCTTCGAGGAACGCGACGGCGAGCTGACCGGCCTCCTCGAGTACGCGAGCGACCTGTTCGACCGCGAGACCGCCGCAGCGCTGGCCGGACGCCTGCTGCGCGTCTTGACCGCCGTCGCGGAGAACCCCGACGCCCGGATCGGCGAGCTCGGCCTCCTCGACGCCACCGAGCACGCCCAGGCCACGGCGGGCGGGCTGCGCGCACCCGCGGTCCCCGCCGTCACCGTGCACGAGGTCGTCGAGGGCCACGCCCGCCACACGCCGGACGCGACCGCGCTGCTGTTCGAGGACCGGTCGGTCAGCTACGCCGAGCTGGACGCCCGCGCCAACGGCGTCGCCGCGCTGCTCGCCGGCGTCCCGGCCGGGCGGATCGTCGCGATCTGCCTCGACCGCGGCCCGGACCTGGTCGCCGCCATCCTCGGCGTGCTCAAGGCCGGCTGCGGCTACACGCTCCTGGACCCGTCGTTCCCCGCCGAGCGCCGGCAGCTGCTCGCCGAGCAGGTCGACGCGCCCTTCGTGCTCGACGACCTGTCCTTCCTGACGCCGACGACGGCCGCGCCGGCCCGCGTGGTGTCCCCGGCCGGGCCCGCCTGCGTCATGTTCACCTCCGGGTCCACCGGCACGCCGAAGGGCGTCGTCGCCTCGCACGAAGCCGTCACCACCACGATCCTCGGCCAGGGCTACGGCGGCGACGTCTGGCTGCAGACCGCGCCGGTTTCCTGGGACGCGTTCGCGTTCGAGCTTTTCGGCGCCCTGCTCACCGGCGCCGCCTGCGTGCTGCAGCCGGGCCCGAAGCCCGAGCCCGCGCTGATCGCCGAGCTGGTCGCGCGCCACGGCGTCAGCACGATGTTCGCCTCCGCCAGCCTGCTCAACTTCCTCCTCGACGAGTACCCGGGCGTGTTCGAGCACGTCCGCGAGGTGCACACCGGCGGGGAAGCGGCGTCGGTCACGCACCTCACGCGGGCTGTCGAGACCTTCCCGGCCGTGGCCTTCACCAATGGCTACGGCCCGGTCGAGAACATGATCTTCGTCAGCTCCCACCGCGTCACCAGCGCCGACCTCACCGGCGCGCCGATCCCGATCGGCGTGCCGCTCAACGGCAAGCGCGCGTACGTGCTGGACGAGCGTCTGCGCCCGATCGCGCCCGGCGTCGTCGGCGAGCTGTACGCCGCCGGCGGCGGGATCGCCGACGGGTACGCGGGCCGCCCGGACCTCACCGCCGTCCGGTTCGTCGCGAACCCGTTTGCGCCGGGGGAGCGGATGTACCGCACCGGTGACCTGGTGCGCCGCCGCGCCGACGGTGTCCTGGCGTACGTCGGGCGCGCCGACGACCAGGTCAAGATCCGCGGGTTCCGCGTCGAGCCGGGCGAGATCCGGACCGCGCTGGGTACCCACCCGGCCGTCACCGAGTCCGCCGTCGTCGTCCGCGAAGACCGGCCGGGGCAGAAGCTCCTGGTCGCCTACGTCGTGGGCGAGCCGGCCGACTTCCGCGCCCACCTCGCGGAGCGGCTGCCCGAACACCTGGTGCCCTCGGCGTTCGTGCTCCTCGACGCGCTTCCCTTGACGGCCAACGGCAAGCTCGACCACCGCGCGCTGCCCGCACCGGAGCGCACGAGCACGTCCCGGGCGCCTCGCACCCCGCGCGAAGAGGTCCTATGCGGGCTCTTCGCCGACGTGCTCGGCGTCGAAACGGTCGGCGTCGACGACGGGTTCTTCGCCCTCGGCGGGCATTCCCTGCTCGCGGCCCGGCTGGTCGCGCGGATCGGCGCCGTGCTCGGCGCCCGGATCGGGGTGGCGGACGTCTTCCGCGCGCCGACCGTCGCCGCCCTCGCCGCCGTGCTCGACAGCGCGCGGGAGGCCCGCCCGGCCGTCGTGGCCCGGCCGCGGCCGGAGGTCCTGCCGCTGTCGTCGAACCAGCGCAGCCTGTGGTTCGTCGAGCAGCTCGACCAGGCCGGCGCGACCTACCACGTCCCTCGCGCGCTCCGGCTGACCGGCCCGCTCGACGTGGCCGCGCTGCGCCACGCGTTCGCCGACGTCGTCGAGCGGCACGAGGCCCTGCGCACGGTGTTCCCCGACACCGACGGCGTCCCCCGCCAGGAGATCCGCCCGCTCACCGCGCTGCCGTGGACCGAAGGCCCGGTGGACGTCGCCGAGTTCGCCGCGCGCGAGTTCGACCTCGCCGCCGACCTCCCGGTCCGCGCGGCACTGCTGCCCGACGGTGACGACCACGTCCTGGTGCTCGTCACCCACCACATCGCGAGCGACGGCTGGTCGTTCGCCCCGCTCCTGCGTGACCTTTCCACCGCCTACACCGCCCGCGTCGAGGGCGAGAGTCCGAAGTGGACGCCGCTGCCGGTGCAGTACGCGGACTACGCGTTGTGGCAGCAGGAAGCCACCGGCGACTCGCTGGAGCACTGGGCCGAGACGCTCGCCGGGCTGCCGGATGAGATCAACCTGCCCTTCGACCACCCCCGCCCGCCGGTCGCGACCCACCGGGGCGCCACCCTGCCGGTGACCCTCGACGCGGACCTGCACGCCCGGCTCCTGGAGCTGGCCCGCGGCGAGCACGCGACGCTGTTCATGGTGCTGCAAGCCGGTTTCGCCGCCCTGCTCTCCCGCCTCGGTGCGGGCGACGACATCGCGATCGGCACGCCGTCGGCGGGCCGCCCGGACGCCGCGCTCGACGACCTCGTCGGCTTCTTCGTC
Organism: Amycolatopsis sp. cmx-4-83; assembly: GCF_046548815.1. Classification (NCBI taxonomy): domain Bacteria; kingdom Bacillati; phylum Actinomycetota; class Actinomycetes; order Pseudonocardiales; family Pseudonocardiaceae; genus Amycolatopsis; species Amycolatopsis sp. cmx-4-83. The sequence continues at coordinate 157,378 of NZ_JAEBEF010000006.1, forward strand.
CACACCCTCGTGCTGCGGACCGACCTCGGCGGCGACCCGAGCTTCACCGAGCTCGTGCACCGCGTCCGCGAGCGCGCCCTGACCGCGTTCGACCACGCCGACGTCCCGTTCGAGCGGATCGTCGAACGGCTCAACCCGGCCCGCTCGACCGCGCGGCACCCGCTGTTCCAGGTGATGCTGGCGTTGCAGAACAACGTCGCGGCCAACCTGACCCTGCCCGGCCTGACCGCCGCGGACGTCCCGGTCGCCACGGAGACCGCGAAGTTCGACCTCACCCTGAACCTGGAGGAGAACGCCGGCGCCGACGGGAGCCCGGCCGGCATCGGCGGCTACCTGGAGTACGCGACCGACCTCCTCGAGCCGGGCACCGCGGCCGACCTCGCCGACCGGTTCGTCCGGCTGCTGACCGCGGCCGTCGAAGCCCCCGCCGCGCCGCTGTCCACAGTGGACCTGCTGGCGCCCGCGGAAGCCGCCGCGATCGACGCGGCCAACGCCGGCACGGCGGTCCCGGTCCCGGACACCTCGGTCATCGAGCTGTTCGAAGCCCAGGCCGCGCGCACCCCGGACGCGCCCGCGCTGGAGTTCGGCGCGACGACGCTGACCTACGCCGAGCTGAACGCCCGCGCCAACCAGCTCGCCCGGCATCTGGCCGGGCGCGGCGCCGGGCCGGAACGGTACGTCGCCCTCGCCCTGCCGCGCGACGAGCACCTGGTCGTCGCGATGCTCGCGGTGCTCAAGACCGGCGCCGGCTACCTCGCGCTCGACCTGGACTACCCGGCCGACCGGATCGCGATGATGCTGGAGGACGCCGACCCGGCCCTCGTCGTCACCCGCGACGAACTCGTCTTCGCCGGACCGGCGGAGAACCCGGCGCACACCGCGTCCCCGGACAGCCCCGCGTACGTGATCTTCACGTCCGGCTCGACCGGCCGCCCGAAGGGCGTCGTCGTCCCGCGCCGCCCGCTGCTGAACTTCCTCCTGGACATGGTGGACCGGTTCGGCATCGCGGCCGGGGACCGGCTGCTGGCCGTCACCACGGTCGGCTTCGACATCGCCGGCCTGGAGATCTTCGCGCCGCTGCTGGCCGGGGCGACCGTCGTCCTCGCGAGCCGCGACGACGTGCGCGACACCCGCGCGCTGGCCGCCCTCGCCGAAGACGTCACCCTCCTGCAGGCGACGCCGAGCCTCTTCCACGCGCTGCTGGCAGAGCCCGTCGACCTCTCCGGCGTGCACGTCCTGGTGGGCGGCGAAGCCCTGCCCGACGACCTCGCGGTCGCGCTGCGGGCCCGGGCCGCGTCGGTGACCAACATGTACGGCCCGACCGAGACGACGATCTGGTCGACCACCGCCCGCGTCGGCGAAGGGGCGCCGACCATCGGCACGCCGATCGCCAACACGCAGGTGCACGTGCTGGACCGCGCGCTGCGGCCGGTGCCGCCGGGCGTCCCGGGCGAGCTGTACCTCGCCGGCGACGGCGTCGTGCGCGGCTACCTCGGGCGGCCCGATCTGACCGCCGACCGGTTCGTCGCGAGCCCCTTCGGTGCCGGCGAGCGGATGTACCGCACCGGTGACCTGGTCGCCCGCCGCCGCGACGGCGAACTCCGGTTCCTCGGCCGCGTCGACCACCAGGTCAAGATCCGCGGGTTCCGCATCGAGCTCGGCGAGATCGAGGCCGTGCTGGCCACCCACCCGGCGGTCGCGCTGCGCGCGGTCGTCGTCCGCGAGGACCGGCCCGGCGACAAGCGCCTGGTCGCCTACGTCGTGCTGACGTCGCCGATCGAGACCGAGGAACTGCGCCGGCACCTCGCCGCCGCGCTGCCGGGGTACATGGTGCCCTCGGCGATCGTGGCGCTCGACGAGCTGCCCCGGACGCCGAACGGCAAGCTCGACCGCAAGGCGCTGCCCGCGCCCGCCCTCGAGACCGGTGCCGGCCGGCTCCCGAGGACCGCGCGGGAGCACGCCCTGTGCGAGCTGTTCGGCGAGGTCCTCGGCGTGCCCGAGGTCGGGATCGACGACGGCTTCTTCGACCTGGGCGGGCATTCGCTGCTCGCCACCCGGCTCGCCGGGCGGATCCGCGCGGTGCTCGGCCTCGACGTCACCGTGCGGGCGCTGTTCGCGAACCCGACCGTGGCCGGCCTGTCCGAAAGCCTCGGCGACGCCGTCGCGGCCCGCCCGGCCGTGACGCGGCGCGAGCGGCCGGCCCGCCTCCCGCTGGCGCCCGGCCAGGAACGCCTGTGGTTCCTGGCGCGGATGGACTCCGCGGACACCGCGTACCACATGCCGATCGCCCTGCGGCTGCGCGGCGCCGTCGACACCGCCGCGCTGGCGGCGGCACTGTCCGATGTGGCCGGTCGCCACGAAGCCCTGCGCACGTACTACGCCGAGGACGAGTCCGGGCCGTACCAGGTGATCCTGGACTCCTTCGAGGTGCCGTTCGAGGTCGCGACCGGCTCGGTCGCCGAAGCCGCGCGCACGCCGTTCGACCTGGCCGCCGCGCCGCCGGTGCGGTCCTGGCTGTTCGGCGAGGGGGACGAGCACGTCCTGCTCGTGCTGACCCACCACATCGCCGGCGACGGCTGGTCGATCCCGGTCCTGCTCCGCGACCTCGCCGAGGCGTACGCGGCCCGGCTCGGCGGCGACGCTCCGAAGTGGACCCCGCTGCCGGTGCAGTACGCGGACTACACGCTGTGGCAACGGGAACTCGACACCGACCTCGCGTACTGGACCGGCGCGCTCGCCGGGCTGCCCGAGGAACTGGCGCTGCCCTACGACCGCGTCCGGCCCGCGACCGCGGACCACACCGGCGGGTCCGCGGCCATCACGATCCCGGCCGGACTGCACGCCCGGCTGCTGGAGCTGGCAGCCGGGCAGCGCGCGACCCTGTTCATGGTCCTGCAGGCCGCACTCGCCACTTTGCTGGCGCGCTTCGGCGCCGGGGACGACATCCCGATCGGCACCCCGGTTGCCGGCCGGCCCGACCCGGTCCTCGACGACCTCGTCGGCTTCTTCGTCAACACCGTGGTCCTGCGGACGGACCTCGGCGGCGCGCCGACGTTCACCGAGCTGGTGGACCGCGTCCGCGAAGCCGACCTGAGCGCGTTCGAGCACGACGACGTACCCTTCGAGCGACTGGTCGAAGAGCTGAACCCGGCCCGCTCGGCCGCCCGGCACCCGCTGTTCCAGGTGATGCTGGTGCTGCAGCAGGACACCCCGGCGCCGGTGCTGCCCGGAGTGGAGTGCGAGCCGTACGAGGTGGCCCGCGCGGTCGCCAAGTTCGACCTCACCGCCGCCCTGGAGGAACACCCCGGCGCCGGCGGGATCACCGGTGCCTTCGAATACGCGACCGCGCTGTTCGACGCCGCCACCGCCGAGCGGCTGGCGAGCGCGTTCGTCCGGCTGCTGGAGCAGATCGCCGACGCGCCTTCGACGCCGGTGGCCGCGTTCGAGGTGCTGACCGCCGCCGAGCGCGACCTCGTGGCGGCCGCGGGCAACGCCGGCCGGGTGAGCGCCGCGCCCGTGGACTGCCTGCACACGATCGTCGAGCGGCAGGACCCCGCCGCCGTCGCGATCCTGTTCGAGGGCGAATCGCTGACCTACGGCGAGCTGAACGCCCGCGCCAACCAGGTCGCCCACCACCTCCTCGACGACGGCGTCCAACGCGGCGAGGTCGTCGGAGTTCTGATCGAACGCGGCCTCGACTTCGCGATCGCGGTCCTCGGCGTGCTCAAGTCCGGCGCCGCCTACACCCTGCTGGACCCGAGCTACCCGGCCGAGCGGCTGGCCGCGGTCACCGCGCAGGCGGGCGTCGAGCGGGTGCTCAGGTCCCTGCCGAGCCACCCGGACACGGCGAACCCGGGCGTCGAGCTGACCCCGGCCGACCTGGCCTGCGTCATGTTCACCTCCGGCTCGACCGGCGTCCCCAAGGGCGTCGCGACTTCGCACCGCGGGGTCGTCGCCACGATGGGCCAGGGCTACGCCACCTTCGACGCCGAGCAGGTGTGGCTGCAGTGCGCGCCGGTGTCGTGGGACGGCTTCGCGCTCCAGCTGTTCGGCGCGCTGCTCCACGGCGGCCGCACGGTCCTGCAGCCGGGCCAGAACCCGGAGCCGGAGCGGATCGCCGCGCTGGTCGCCGAGCACGGCGTCACCGTGCTGCACGCCTCGGCGAGCCTGTTCAACTACCTCCTGGACTCCGAACCGCAGGTCTTCACGGTGCTGCGCCGGGCGATGACCGGCGGCGAGCCGGCCTCGGTCGAGCACGTGACCAAGGCGCTGCGCGAGTACCCGGACGTCAAGCTGATCAACGGCTACGGCCCGGCCGAGAGCATGGGCTACACGACGTTCCACCCGATCACCGCCGCCGACCTCGGCGGCACGGCGATCCCGATCGGCCGCCCGGTCGCGAGCAAGCGCGCGTACGTCCTCGACGCGCACCTGGCCCCGGCCGCGCCCGGGGTCACGGGTGAGCTGTACCTCGGCGGTCACGGCCTGGCCGACGGCTACCGCGGCCTGCCCGCCGCGACGGCCGAGCGGTTCGTCGCGAACCCGTTCGTCCCGGGGGAGCGGGTGTACCGCACCGGCGACCTCGTCCGGTGGCGCGCCGACGGCGTCCTCGAGTACGTCGGCCGCGCCGACGACCAGGTCAAGGTCCGCGGCTTCCGCGTCGAACCGGGTGAGGTCCGCGCGGTGCTGGCCCGCCACGACGGTGTCGAGCAGGCCGCGGTCGTCGTCCGCGACGGCCGCCTGATCGGCTACGTCGTGGGCACCGCCGAACCGGCCGCGCTGCGGGCGTACCTGGCCGGGCGGCTGCCGGACTACCTGGTGCCCTCGGCGATCGTGGCGCTGGACGAGCTGCCGCGGACGGCGAACGGCAAGCTCGACCGCCGCGCGCTGCCCGCCCCCGACTTCGCCGCCGCCTCCCGGCGCCGGCCGCGGACCGTCACCGAGAACGTCCTCTGCGGACTGTTCGCCGAGGTGCTCGGCCTGCCGGAGGTCGGCCTCGACGACGGGTTCTTCGACCTGGGCGGGCATTCGCTGCTGGCCGCCCGGCTGATCGGCCGCGTCCGCGCGGTGCTCGGCGTCGAGCTGGGCATCCGCGACCTGTTCCGCACCCCGGCGGTCGCGGGGCTGGCCGAGGTCCTCGGGGACGCCGCTCCGGCGCGCCCGCCGCTGACGCGGCGCGAGCGGCCCGAGCGGCTCCCGCTCTCGTTCGCGCAGCAGCGGCTGTGGTTCGTCGACCAGGCCGAGGAAGCCAACGCGGGCTACGACGTCCCGCGCGCCCTGCGCCTGCGCGGCTCCCTCGACGTGCCCGCCCTGCGCGCGGCCTTGGTCGACGTCGTCGAACGGCACGAGTCGCTGCGGACGGTGTTCCCGTCCCGCGATGGCGAGCCCTGGCAGGAGATCCTGGCCGGCTTCGAGGTGCCCTGGTCGGTCGTCGAGTCCACTGAGGACGAACTGGCCGGCGTCCTCGCGGCGGCCGCCGCGCACGTCTTCGACCTGCGCACCGAGCTGCCGATCCGGGCGCACCTGGTCCGGGTGGCCGCCGACGACCACGTGCTGCTGCTGGTGCTGCACCACATCGCCTCCGACGGCTGGTCGGCCACGCCGCTGTGGAACGACCTCGCCACCGCCTACGCGGCCCGCCTCGACGGTGCCACTCCGGGCTGGGCGCCGCTGCCGGTGCAGTACGCGGACTACACGCTGTGGCAGCGGGAAGTCCTCGACGACGACGAGGTCGGCGGCCAGCTCGCCTTCTGGCGGGACGCCCTCGCCGGGGCGCCGGAAGAGCTGGCCCTGCCCGCCGACCGGGTCCGCCCGGCGGTGGCGAGCCACCGCGGCGGCTCGGTGGAGTTCGCGCTCGGCGCCGACGTCCACGCAGGACTGGCCGAGCTGGCCCGCCGCGGCGGCGCGACGCTGTTCATGGCCCTGCAGGCCGGGTTCGCCGCGCTGCTCTCGCGGCTCGGCGCGGGCGACGACGTCCCGCTCGGCACCGCGGTCGCCGGCCGCGGCGACACCGCGCTGGACGACCTCGCGGGCTTCTTCGTCAACACGCTCGTCCTGCGCACCGACGTGTCCGGGCAGCCGACGTTCCGGCAGCTCCTGGCCCGCGTCCGCGACGCCGGGCTGGCCGCGCTGGCGCACGCCGACGTCCCGTTCGAGCGGGTCGTCGAAGAGCTGAACCCGGCGCGGTCGGCCGCCCGGCACCCGCTGTTCCAGGTGATGCTGGTGCTGCAGAACAACGCCACCGCGCGGCTGAGCCTGCCGGGGCTGGCCACCGAAGGCGTCGCGGTCCGCCGGGACGTCGCCAAGTTCGACCTCACCGCGGGCATCGAGGAGAACCACGCCGCCGACGGCAGCCCGGCCGGGCTGACCGGGCAGCTGGAGTACGCGGCCGACCTGTTCGACGCGGCCACGGCGACGGCGATCGCGGCCCGGTTCGCCCGGTTCCTGACCGCCGCCGTCACGACGCCGGACGTCCCGGTGACCGAGCTGGACCTGCTGGGCGACGAGCGCGCCGCGCTGCTGGCCCAGGGCACGACGGAGGTGACCGCGCCCGGCATGCGGCTGCACGAGCTCTTCGAGCGGCAGGCGGCCTGGGCACCGGACGCGACCGCGCTGGTCTTCGAAGGCGCGCCGCTGACCTACCGGCAGCTCGACACCGAAGCCAACCGGCTCGCCCGGCACCTGATCGCCGAAGGCGTCCGGCCCGGGGACCTGGTGGGTGTCCACATCGGACGTTCACCGCGGCTGGCCGTCGCGCTGCTCGCCGTGCTCAAGGCGGGCGCCGCCTACACCGTGCTGGACACGGACTTCCCCGCGGAACGCCTCCTCGGCGCGCTGCGGCGGACGTCGGCCGCGGTCGTCCTCACCGACGGCCGTCACCTGCCGTGGCAGCGGATCGACGTCGTCGAAGACGCGGCCGCGATCGCCGTGCGCGACGGCGGTGTCCTCGGCCTGCCGGGCCGCCCGGACGACCTCGCCGTCGTCATGTTCACCTCCGGCTCGACCGGCGTCCCCAAGGCGGTCGCGGCCCCGCACCGCGCGGTCGTGGGCACGCTGACCGGCCAGGACTACGCCGGGTTCGGCCCGGACGACGTCTGGCTGCAGTGCGCGCCGGTGTCGTGGGACGCGTTCGGCACGCAGCTGCTCGGCCCGCTCCTGGCCGGTGGCACGGTCGTGCTCCAGCCGGGTCAGCGCCCCGAACCGGCGCTGATCGAGGACCTGGTCCTGGCGCACGGCGTCACCGTCCTGGACGTCTCGGCGAGCCTGTTCAACCACTTGCTCGACGAGCACCCGGCGGTGTTCGCCACGGTCCGCCGCGCGCTGACCGGCGGCGAGGCGGCGTCGCCCGCGCACCTGGCGAAGGTGCTGCGGGAGTACCCGCACGTCGCGGTGGTCAACGGTTACGGCCCGGCCGAGACCATGGGCTTCAGCACCTTCCACGCCGTCACCGCGGTCGACGGCCCGGTCCCGATCGGGCGGCCGCTGACCGGCAAGCACGCCTACGTCCTCGACGCCCGGCTGCGGCCGGTGCCCGCCGGGGTCGTCGGCGAGCTGTACCTCGCCGGCGTCGGCACGGCCCACGGCTACCTCGGGCAGCCCGGCGCGACGGCCGAGCGGTTCGTGGCGTCGCCGTTCCGGGCGGGGGAGCGGATGTACCGCACCGGCGACCTCGCCCGGTGGAACGCCGGCGGCGTGCTGGAGTACGCCGGCCGCGCGGACGACCAGGTCAAGATCCGCGGCTTCCGCGTCGAGCCCGGCGAAGTGCAGGCCGTACTGGCCGCGCACGACGGCGTCACGCAGGCGGCGGTCGTGGTCCGGGACGGGCTGCTGGTCGCCTACGTCGTGGGCACCGCCGACCCGGCCGCGGTCGCCGGATTCGCGGCGGCCCGGCTGCCGGAGTACCTGGTGCCGTCGGTGATCGTGCCGCTGGCCGAGCTGCCGCGCACCGCCAACGGCAAGCTGGACCGCGCCGCGCTGCCGGCGCCGCAGCGGGTCGTCGCCGGGCACGTCGCCCCGCGCACCGCCGTGGAGACCGCGCTCGCCGCGATCTGGGCGGACGTCCTCGGCGTGCCGGAACCGGGGGTGGCGGACAACTTCTTCGCCCTCGGCGGGCATTCGCTGCTGGCGGCCAAGGTGACCGGCCGGATGCGCACCGAGTTCGGTGTCCGGCTGGGCGTGCGGGCGCTGTTCGAGGCGCCCACGATCGCGGCGCTGGCCCGGCTGGTGCCGGACGCGTCCACTGTGGACTTCGAGCCGATCCCGGTGCGCGAGCACGGCGCGCGGACGCCGCTTTCGCCCGTGCAGCGCGGACTCTGGTTCGCCGACCGGCTCGCCCCGGGCTCGGCGGAGTACCTGGTCCCGCTGGCGTTGCGCATCGAGGGCGTCCTCGACACCGGCGCGCTGGCCGGCGCGCTGTCGGCGGTGGTGGCGCGGCACGAGGTGCTGCGCAGCCGGTTCGTGGAGACCGGCGGCGAGCCCGCGCAGGTGGTGGACCCGGTGCGCCCGGTGCCGCTCCCCGTCGTCGAGGTGACCGACGTCGAGGCGTTCGTGCGGGCGCAGGTGGACACCCCGCTCGACCTCGAGCACGGGCCCGTCTTCCGGGCCGCGCTGGGCCGCGTGGCCGACCGCGACCACGTCCTGGTGCTGCTGCTGCACCACATCGTCGCCGACGGCTGGTCCATGGGCGTCCTGGCCGCCGAACTGCGCGACCACTACGCCGGGATGACGCCCGCGGCCTTGCCGGTGCAGTTCGGCGACGTCGCCGCGTGGCAGGCGAACGCGTCCGACGAAGCCGGGCTCGCCTTCTGGCGGCAGGCGCTCGACGGCATGCCGCACGTCGCCGAGCTGCCCGCCGACCGGCCGCGGCCGCTCACCCGGGCCATCGAAGGCGCCAAGACCCCGGTGCACGTCCCGGCCGAAGTCGTCGGCCGCCTGAAGAACCTGGGCGCCGGGCACGGTGCGAGCCTGTTCATGACCGTGCTCGCCGCCTTCGAGGTCCTGATCAGCCGGTACACGGGCCTGCGGGACTTCGCGATCGGCACCCCGGTGTCCGGCCGGAGCCACCCGCAGACCGAGCCGCTCATCGGGCACTTCGTCAACACCGTGCCGCTGCGCGCGGACCTGACCGGCGACCCGGCGTTCACCGAGCTGCTGACCCGCGTCCGGACCAGCACCCTGGCCGCGTTCGACCACGACGACGTCCCGTTCGACCGGATCGTCGAGCTGCTGCGCCCGCAACGCGACCTCACCCGCACCCCGCTGGTGCAGATCGTCTTCGCCCTGCAGAACACCGAGGAGGCGGGCTGGGCGCTGCCGGGCTTGGCGGTCGAGAAGCTCGCCGTCGACACCCGGGTCAGCAAGTTCGACCTCGAACTCGCGCTCGCCCAGGACGCCGACGGCGCCCTGACCGGCATCTTCGAGTACCCGACCGCGCTGTTCGACGCCACCACGATCGAGCGGCTGGCCGGCCACTTCACCACGCTGCTGGGCCGGATCGCCGACGCTCCCGGCACCCCGGTCGGCGAGCTGGACCTGCTGGGCGAGGCCGAGCGGGACCACCTCGTCCACGGCGTCAACGACACCGCCGTCGCCTACGACGAGTCCGCCTGCCTGCACCACCTGATCAGCGAGCAGGCGCGGAAGACCCCGGACGCGGTGGCCGTCGAATACCTGGACGAGCACATCGGCTACGCCGAACTCGAACGCCGGGCGGGCGTGCTCGCCGCGCGGCTGGCCGAGCACGGCGTCGGCCCGGACGTCCCGGTCGGGCTGCGGATGGACCGCTCGATCGACCTGATCGTCGGCCTGGTCGCGATCCTCAAGGCCGGCGGCGCGTTCGTCCCGATCGAGACCGACGCGCCCGAACCGCGGGTGCTCGGCATCCTCGGCGACGCGCATTCCCCGGTCTGCCTGGTCAACGCAGGCGCGCCGGCTCCCGACAGCACCGACGTCGTCTTCCTCGAAGTGTCCGATTTGGACGGATCGGCCGAACCGCGGCCGGACACCACCCACCCGGACAACCTGGTGTCGATCTACTACACCTCGGGTTCCACCGGGAAGCCGAAGGGCGTCGCCAGCACCCACCGCGGCTGGGTCAACCGGCTGCGCTGGCACCAGGACACCTACCGGCTCCAGCCGGGCGAAGGCGTCCTGCAGAAGACGACGCTGGTGTTCGACGACGCCGCCGTGGAATGCCTGTGGCCGCTCGTCGTCGGCGGCCGGGTCGCGCTGATCCCGCCGGGGCTGCACCGCGACCCGGCCGCGATCCTGGCCGGAGCGGTCAAGCACCGGGTGGTCAACCTGCAGTTCGTGCCGAGCATGCTGACGCTGTTCCTGGAGCAGCTGACCCCGGCCGACCGGGCCGCGCTCAAGCCGCTGCGCAACGTCATCACCAGCGGCGAGGCGCTCCAGCCGGAGCTGCTCAAGCTGTTCTTCGACCGCTTGGGCGAGACCGCGACCCTGCACAACCAGTGGGGCGCCACCGAGGTCTCGATCGACTCGACCATGCGCGAATGCCTCCGCGCCGACCTCGACGGCGCGGGCTCGGTGAGCGTCGGGTCGCCGATCGCCAACAACCAGATCCACGTCCTCGACGAGCACCTGCGGCCGGTCCCGGTCGGCGTCCCCGGCGACCTGTTCATCGGCGGTGCCGGCCTGGCCCGCGGCTACCTCGGCGACCCGGTCAAGACGGCGTCGGCGTTCCTCGCCAGCCCGTTCGAACCCGGGGAGCGGCTCTACCGCACCGGCGACCGCGGCCTGCGCACCCCCGACGGTGCGCTGACCTTCCTCGGCCGCCAGGACTCGCAGGTCAAGATCCGCGGCATCCGCGTCGAGCCCGGCGAAGTCGAGCAGGTCCTCCTGGAGCTGCCCGGCGTGCGCGAAGCCGCGGTCACGGTGTGGCAGCCGACGCCGGGGGACAAGCGCCTCGCCGGGTACGTCACCCCGCAGGCCGGCGTGACGCTCACCGAGGCCGGGATCCGCGAGCAGCTGCGCGAACGGCTGCCGGTGTACCTCGTGCCGACGGCGCTGAGCGTGCTGCCCGAGTTCCCGACCACCACGAGCGGCAAGATCGACCGCAAGGCACTGCCCGCCCCGGCCGCGGCCGGCGCCGAGTACCGCGCCCCGGAGGGGCCGGTCGCGGAGCTGGTCGCCGGCGTGCTGGGGACCGTGCTCGGGGTCGAGCGGGTCGGCGCCGACGACAACTTCTTCGACCTGGGCGGGCACTCCCTGCTGGGCGTGCGGGTGGTCGCCGAGCTGCGCAAGCGGCTCTCGGCGGACATCCCGATCCGGCTGATCTTCGACTCGCCCACGGTCGCGGAACTCGCCGCTGCCGTCGCCCGCGCCACCAGGCGCGAGTTCGAGGCGATCCCGAAGCGGCCCGAGGGTCCGGCGCCGCTGGCCGGCGTGCAGACCGGCATGTGGCTGGCCGACCGGATGGCGCCCTCGAGCGCGGAATACCTGGTGCCCAACGCGGTCCGGCTCCGCGGCCCGCTCAACGTCGACGCCCTTGCCGCTGCCCTGACGAAGCTGGTGGAACGGCACGAGGTCCTGCGGACCCGGTTCGTGGAGATCGACGGCGAACCTCGGCAGGTCGTCGACCCGGCCGGGCCCGTCCCGCTGCCGGTCACCGCGATCGACGCGATCGAACCGTTCCTCGCGGTGCGGGGCATCGACCTCACCACCGGGCCGGTGTTCGCCGCCGCGCTCGGGCGGCTGGCCGAGGACGACCACGTGCTGCTCCTGTCGGCGCACCACATCGTGCTCGACGGCTGGTCCGAAGGCATCCTCGCCGAGGAGCTGCGTGACCTCTACGCCGGTGCCGAGCTGCCGCCGCTGCCGGTGCAGTACGCCGACGTCGCCGCCTGGTCCCAGCCGACCGAAGCGGACGTCGAGTTCTGGCGGGCGCAGCTCGCCGGCGTGCCGCAGGTCGTGCAGCTGCCGGCGGACCGTCCGCGGCCGCCGGTGCGCGACCCGCGGGGCGCGCGGTACGAGTTCACCGTGCCCGCGGAGCTGGCCGCCCGGCTCGGCGAGGTCGGTGCGGAAGCACGGGCGAGCCTGTTCATGACGCTGCTGGCCGGGTTCCAGGTGCTCGTCTCACGGCACACCGGGCTGCGGGAGTTCGCGATCGGCAGCCCGGTCGCCGGCCGCGACCACCCCGACACCGAGCGGCTGATCGGCCAGTTCGTCAACACCCTCGCCCTGCGCGCGGACCTGACCGGCTCGCCCGGCTTCACCGAGCTGCTGGGCCGGGTCCGCGAGACGGCGCTGAACTCCTTCAGCCACCAGGAAGTCCCGATCGACCGGGTCGTGGCCGAGCTGCGGCCCGACCGCGACCCGAGCCGGAACCCGTTGGTGCAGCTGATGTTCGCGCTGCAGACGGTGTCCGCGGGCGGCTGGGAGCTCGCCGGGCTGGACTGCGAGCCGCTCGGCGTCGAGACCGGCGCGGCCAAGTTCGACCTCGCCATGGTCCTGCGCGAGCAGGCCTCCGGCGAAGTGGGCGGGGTGCTGGAGTACCCGGTCGCGTTGTTCGACGAGGACACGGTCGCCGCGTTCGCCGACCGGTACCTGCGGCTGCTGGCCGGGTTCGCGGCAGACCCGGCGCGACCGGTCGACCGCGTCCCGATGCTCGACGCGGCCGAAGTCACCGCCACCGAAGCCGACGCGCCGGGCGGCACCTTCGCCGGGCTCGTCGAGGCCCAGGTGCGGCGGAACCCGGACGCCCCGGCCGTCGTGGCCGGCCCCGGTTCGCTGACCTACGGCGAACTGGACCGCGCGGCCAACCGGCTGGCGCACGCCCTGCGCGAACGCGGGGCCGCCCCGGAAACGGTGGTCGCGCTGCTGCTGCCGCGCTCGGCCGACCTGGTCGTCGCGCAGCTCGCGGTGGTCAAGACCGGGGCCGCGTTCCTCCCGATCGACCCCGGTTACCCGGCCGAGCGCATCCGGTACATGCTCGACGACGCGAACCCGGTGGTGGTGCTGAAGGACATCAGCATGTCCACAGTGGACGAAAGCCCGCTGGACGTGGCGGTCCGCCCGGAGCACGCGGCGTACGTGATCTACACGTCGGGTTCGACCGGACGCCCGAAGGGTGTCGTCGTCAGCCACGCCGGCCTCGGCACCCTGGTGGCCAACACCATCGCCGCCTACCAGGTCGGCCCGGGCGACCGGGTGCTGCAGTACGTGTCCCCGAGCTTCGACGCGTCGATCCTCGAGCTGTGCGCGTCCCTGATGACCGGCGCGGCCCTGGTCGTCACCCCGCCCGGCCCGCTGCTGGGCGACCAGCTGCGGGACGTCCTCGCCGAAGGCCGCGTGACGCACGCGCTCATCCCGCCGGCGGCGCTGGCTACCGTGGAAGACGCGGACCTGCCGGACTTCCGGACGGTCGTGGTCGGCGGCGATGTCTGCCCGCCCGAGCTGGTCGCCCAGTGGGCACCCGGGCGCCGGATGCTCAACATGTACGGCCCGACCGAAGCCACCGTGGTCTCGACGGTGTCCGAACCGCTGGTGGCCGGCGCGCCGGTCACCATCGGCCGGGCGCTGCGGTACACCAGCGCGTACGTCCTGGACGACCGGCTCCAGCCGGTCCCGCCGGGCGTCGCGGGTGAGCTGTACGTGGCGAGCCCGGGTCTCGCCCGCGGCTACCTCGGGCGGCCGGGGCTGACCGCGAGCCGGTTCGTGGCGAACCCGGCAGGCGGGCGGATGTACCGCACCGGCGACCTCGTCCGCCGGACCCGCGCCGGGGAGCTGGAGTTCCTGGGCCGGACCGACGACCAGGTCAAGATCCGCGGCTTCCGCATCGAGCTCGGCGAAGTCGAGTCCGCGCTGCGGGCGCACCCGGCGCTCACCGCGGCGGTCGTGCTCGCCAAGCCGGACCCGGCCGGCCAGAAACGGCTGGTCGCCTACGTCGCCGGCGAGGTGACGGCCGCGGACCTGCGGGCGTTCCTCGGGCAGCGGCTGCCGGAGCACCTGGTGCCGAGCGCGTTCGTCGTGCTCGACGCCCTGCCGGTCAACGCCAGCGGCAAGCTCGACCGGGCGGCGCTGCCCGAACCGGCCGAGGAAGTGGCGGACTACCTCGCCCCCCGCAGTCCCGAGGAGCAGCTGATCGCCGACATCTGGAGCGAGGTGCTCGGCGTGCCCCGCGTCGGGCTCGGCGACGACTTCTTCGCCCTCGGCGGGCATTCCGTGCTCGCCGCCAAGGTCCGGATGCGGCTGCAGGCCGCGTTCGGGGTGGACCTCTCCCTGCCCGTGCTGTTCCAGACCACCACGGTCGCCGCGCTCGCCGCCGTGGTCCACACCGAGATCGAGGCCGAGCTCGCCGGCATGTCCGAGCAGGAGCTCCTCGACTCCCTCTCCGAGGAGGCCAGCGCATGACCACGTTCGACATCCGCCCCGCCGCCGAGCCGGCCGACGCCGAGCGCGCCGCGCGGCTGCGGGCCGCGGTGCTCGCGAAACGGCTGCGCGGCCAGGCCGCCACGCCGGCCCGGGCGTTCGGCCGCGCCGACCGCGGCGCCCCGCTGCCGCTCTCGGCCGGGCAGCAGCGCCTGTGGTTCCTCGACCGGCTCGACCCGGACAGCGCCGAGTACGCCGTGCCGCTGCTCCTGCGGCTCGAAGGCGCCCTCGACGTCGACGCGCTCCGGCGGTCCCTCGACGCCCTGGTGGCGCGGCACGAGATCCTGCGCACGACGTACACCGCGGAGAACAACCGGCCGCGCCAGGTGATCGGGGCTCCGGCCCCGGTCGACGTGCCGGTGGTGGAAGGCGACCTGGACACCGTGCTCGCCGAGTACGTCGGCCGTCCCTTCGACCTCGCCACCGGCCCGGTGTTCCGGGCGCTGCTGGTCCGTGAGGCACCGGAGCGGCACGTGCTCGCCTTGAACATCCACCACATCGCCTGTGACGGCTGGTCCCTGCCGATCCTGATGGCCGACCTCCGCGAGCTCTACACCGGCGCGGAACTGCCGCCGATCGAACTGTCCTATGCGGACTTCGCGGCCTGGGAGCAGTCCAGGACCGACGCCCACGCGGCGGATCTCGCGTACTGGAAGGAGCGGCTCGCCGGCCTGGAGACCCTGGAACTGCCCGCCGACCGCCCGCGCCCGGCCCAGCGCGACCACCACGGCGCCTCCGTCCGCTTCACCATCCCCGCGGCCGCCGCCGAAGCGGTGCTGAACCAGGGAAAGACCACGGGCGCGACGCCGTTCATGACGCTGCTCGCCGCCGCGTACGTGGTGCTCGGGCGGCACACCGGCCGTGAGGACATCGCCGTCGGCACCCCGGTCGCCGGGCGCGGGCGGGCCGAGCTGGAGCACATGGTCGGGTTCTTCGTGAACACCGTCGTCGCCCGCGGCGACCTCTCCGGCGACCCGGACTTCGCCGCCCTCGCCGACCGCGTCCGCGTGGCGCGGCTGGCCGACCAGGCGCACGAAGACCTGCCGTTCGAGCGGCTGGTCAAGGAGCTGGCGCCGGAGCGCGACCTCGCGCACACCCCGGTCGTCCAGGTCATGTTCGCCGTCTACGACGCTTCCGAAGGCGAAGCCTCGCTGGGCGACCTGCGGGTGTCTCCGGTCGACCTGCCTTCGACGACGGCGAAGTTCGACCTGATGATCTCCTTCGTCCGCCAGGCCGACGGGTCCGTGGAAGGCGTGCTGGAGTACGCGACCGCGTTGTTCGACGAGGTTCGGATGGCCCGGATGGGCGAGCACTTCGTCCGGCTGTTCACCGGGCTCGCCGCCCGCCCCGGCGCCCGGCTGTCCGAAGTGGACATCCTCGGCGCGGACGAGCGCGAACTGCTGCTGGGCAGGTGGAACGACACCGCCGAGCCCTACCTGCGTGGCACCGTGCACGGCCGGATCGCCGCGCAGGCCGCGTCCGCCCCGGACGCGATCGCCGTCCGCTGTGGCCGGACCGAGCTGAGCTACGCCGAGCTGGAAGCCCGCGCCACCCGGCTGGCCCAGCGGCTGCGCGCCCACGGCGTCGGCGTCGAAACCCCGGTCGGCGTGCTCTGCGAACGCGGCCCGCTGCTGCTGCCGGTGCTGCTGGCCATCCTCAAGACCGGCGGCCACTACATCCCGCTCGACCCGGCCTACCCGCAGGACCGCAAGGAGTACATGCTCCGCCAGGCCGGTGCACGGGTCCTGGTCACCACCCGCCGGTACGCCGGCGCGGGCACCGGGGATCTCGGGGACGTCGTCGTCCTGGCCGACGAGCCGGTCGCCGACGACCCGGTGCCGTGGACCGACCCGGTCGTCGACCCGGAGAACCTGGCCTACGTCATCTACACCTCCGGGTCGACCGGGCGCCCCAAGGGCGTCCAGATCAGCCACCGCGGGGTGCTGCACTACCTGGACTGGTGCCGCCAGGCCTACCGCGCCGACGAGGGCGACGGTGCCCCCGTGCACTCGTCGCTCGCCTTCGACCTGACCGTGACCGGGCTGTTCCTGCCGCTGCTGTGCGGCACGACGGTGACGCTGGTGCCGGAGGACGAGCACCCGGTCGCCGGGCTCGCCGACGTCCTCTCGAGCGGCCGGAAGTTCAGCTTCGTCAAGCTCACCCCGGCGCACCTCGAGCCGCTGCGCCGCTGTCTCGCGCCGGAGGCCGCCGCCGCGGCCGCGCACCTGGTCGTCGGCGGTGAGCAGCTCACCGCGGAAGCCCTGGAGTTCTGGCGGGACAACGCCCCCGACGTCGTGGTGGCCAACGAATACGGCCACACCGAGACGTCGGTGGCGAACGTGATCAACCTGCTGCCCGCCGCCGAGTGCGTCACCACGCCGATCCCGGTCGGGCGCCCGATCTGGAACACCGAGGTCTACCTCCTCGACGAGCACCTGCGGCCGGTTCCGGTCGGCGTCACCGGCGAGCTGTACGCGGGCGGCGCCGGCGTCGCCCGCGGGTTCGCCGGCAACCCCGGCCTGACCGCGGCGAAGTACGTGGCCAACCCGTTCGGCCCCGGCCGCCTCTACCGCAGCGGCGACCTCGCCCGGTACCTGCCGGACGGGCGCCTGGAGTTCGTCGGCCGCACCGACCACCAGGTCAAGGTGCGCGGCTACCGGATCGAGCTGGGCGAGATCGAAGCCGCGCTGGTCGGCGGCCCCGGCGTCACCGAAGCGGTCGCGGTGGTCCGCGACGGCGCGCTCGCCGGGTACGTCGCCCCGTCCACTGTGGACGCCGACGCCCTGCGCGCGCACCTGTCCGAGCGGCTGCCGGAGTACATGGTCCCGGCGACACTGACCACTTTGGACACGCTGCCGCTGACGTCCAACGGCAAGATCGACCGGGTCGCGTTGCCCGCCCCGGACGCCGCGCCGGTTTCGACGTCCGGCGTCCTGCCGCGCGACGAGCTGGAGATGGCCCTCGCCAAGCTGTGGGAGGACCTGCTGGGCCGCCGCGTCGGCGTCACCGACGGTTTCTTCGACGTCGGCGGGCACTCGCTGCTGGCCGTCGTGCTGGTCGACCGGATCAAGGGCGAGCTGGGCGCGACCGTCGGCCTGGCCGAGGTGTTCCGCGCCCCGACGGTCCGGGCGCTGGCCGACCTCATCCGCGCCGGGGAGAGCGCCGGGGGACTGGTCGTGCCGCTCTCGCCGGGCCGTGCGGGCGTCGCCCCGCTGTTCCTGCTGCCGCCGACCGCCGGGAGCCCGTTCCCGTACCTGCAGCTGGTCGCCGAGCTGGACCCGGCGCTGCCGGTGTTCGGCCTGCAGGCGCCCGGGTTCGCCCCCGGCGAGGACCCGGTCCACACGATCGAGGAGCTGGCCGCCGCGTTCGTCGCCGACCTCCTGCCGGTCGCGGGGGACCGCCCGATCCGGCTCGCGGGCTGGTCCCAGGGCGGCTCGGTCGCCTTCGAAATGGCCGCCCAGCTGGAGGCGGCGGGCCGGGCGGTCGAGCACCTGTGCGTCATCGACGCGACCGTCCTCGGCGTCGACGACTACGGCAACCCGCTGCCGGAGGTCGACACCAGCGACCCGCTGGCCTGGTTCGGCGAGGCCGTGCTGAAGCTGGCCCCGGGGGCCGCCGACACCCTCGACGAAATGCTCGCCGAGGCCCGCGACCGCGGGATGGTCTCCGAGGTCGCGGGCAACGCGGTCGTCGAACAGATGGCGCGGGTCTACCTGGCCGGCAAGGACGCCGTCGAGGCCTACCGCTGCCGGGCCGTCGTCGACACCGGCATCCACCTGATCACCTCCACCGGCACCCACCCGGTGAAGGGCCGCCCGGAGGTGCGGCCGGAGAGCTGGCGCGCCCGCACGCGCGGCGAGCTCACGGTGACACCGGTGCCGGGCCACCACTGGGACATGGTCGAACCGCCGCACGTGGCGGAGCTGGCCCGGGCCGTGCTGGCCGGGCTCGCCGTGACCGCCGACGAGTGAAGGAGAACGCCATGACCGAAGACCTCGCGGTCGCCGCACCGGCACCCGCCACCGTCACCGATCCCCGCGCGGGCAGCTTCCGCGTCGACGCCCACCACGGCGAAATCCTGCAAGGGGTGTTCGCCACCGGGGGCCGGCTGCGCCGCGGCCTGGTCACCCTGCCGTGCCCGCTCTACAGCACCCGTGCGACCTTCCTGCCCACGGAGGACGCCGGCACGACCGTGCGGCCGGCGTGGCGCAGCAAGGCCCGCCGCGCGGCCGACCTGACGCTGGCGCGGCTCGGCCACCCGGTGCCGGGCGGGCTGCTCGACATCACCAGCGACATCCCGCTGTGCCGCGGCTTCGGCTCCTCGACCGCGGACGTCACGTCGGCGATCGGCGCGGTCCTCGCCGCGACCGGCCGCCGGCTCCCGCCCGCCGAGGTGGGCGCGCTGGCCGTCGAAGCCGAGACCGCGTCCGACTCGCTCATGTACGGCGGGCGGGCCGTGGTCTTCGCCCACCGCGAAGGCGAGCCGATCGAGGACCTCGGCGAGCTGATGCCGTTGTCCGTCCTGGGTTTCGGGACCAGCCCGGGCGGGCGCGGCGTCGACACCCTGGAGCTGACGCCCGCGCGCTACACGTCGTGGGAGATCGAGGCGTTCCGCCCGCTTCGCGGCCTGCTGCGCCGGGCCGTCCGCGACGGCGACGCGGGCCTGCTCGGCCGGGTCGCCACCGCCAGCACCCTGCTCAACCAGCGCCACCTGCCCATTCCCGGCCTGGACGGGATCCTGGCCGTCGCCCGCGCCTCGGGGGCGGCCGGCGTGCAGGTCGCCCACAGCGGTGACGTCGCCGGCCTGCTCTTCGACGCGACCGACCCCGAAACCCCGGCCCGGCTGGAGTTCGCCGCCACCCGGCTCGACGTGACCGAGACCTGGCAGTTCGAAACCGAGAGGTGAGTCCGATGACCCTTGCCGCCCCCGTCAGCCACACCGTCAGCCGGTCCATTGTGGAGGCGACCGAGCTGCCCCGGATCATCCGCGTCCGGCCCAATTTCCACGTCGCCGCCTTCGGCCTGATGAAGCTGCTGCCCGCCCGGTTCATGCTCGACCGCGCGGAGGAGCGCGGCGAAGTCGGCCCCGGCACGACCGTGCTCGAGACGTCGTCGGGCACCTTCGGCCTCGGCCTCGCCATGGTCTGCCGGCTGCGCGGCTACCCGCTCACGATCGTCGGCGACCCGGCGATCGACGCCCCGCTCAAACGCCGGCTCGAGCACCTCGGCGCGCGCGTCGAGATCTGCCCGAAGCCCAGTCCCGTCGGGGGCTACCAGCGCGCGCGGCTGGACCGGCTCGAGGAACTGCGCGCGGAGTACCCGAACCACTGGGTTCCGGGCCAGTACAGCAATCCCGACAACCCGCGGTCGTACGCGCTGGTGGCCGAGCAGCTCGCCGAGACGATCGGCGTGCCGGACTGCCTCGTCGGCGCGGTCGGCTCCGGCGGTTCGACGTCGGGCACGAGTTCGTTCCTGCGGATGCTCGTCCCGGAGCTGACGCTGATCGGCGTCGACACCCAGCGCAGCGCCATCTTCGGCCAGCCGGACGGGCCGCGCGTGCTGCGCGGGCTCGGCAACAGCCTGGTGCCGGCCAACGTCGAGCACTCGAGCTACGACCAGGTGCACTGGATCGGCGCGGCCGAGGCGTTCGCCGCGACGCGCGAGCTGTACGCGCGCCACTGCCTGTTCATGGGCCCGACCAGCGGCGCGTCGTTCAAGGTCGCGGACTGGTTCTCCCGCCGCAACCCCGACGCCACGGTCGTCGCGCTGCTGCCGGACGAGGGCTACCGCTACCAGGACACCGTCTACTCCGACGAGTGGCTGCGCGCGCAGGGACTCGCGCACCCGGGGGCGGCCGAGCCGTACGAAGTGGTCGCGCCGACCGAGCCCGGTGGCTCGTGGACGTGGCTGAACTGGGGCCGGCGCCCACTCGGTGACGTGTCGTGACGCGCACGCTTTTGCTCGTCGAGAGCAACACGACCGGTACCGGGCGGCTGTTCGCGCGGCAGGCCAGGGAGCTGGGCTTCGAGCCGGTGCTGGCCGCGGCCGACCCCGCGCGCTACCCGTACGCGGCCGAAGACGGCGTCCGCGTCGTCCGGTGCGACACCGCGGACGCGTGCGCGGTGCTGGCGGCGGACATCGGCGAGCCCGCGGGGGTGACCAGCAGTTCGGAGTACTTCATCCCGGTCGCGGCGCGGATCGCGGCGAAGCTCGGCCTGCCGGGGCCGGATCCGCTGGCCGTGACGGAGTGCCGCAACAAGGCGCACCAGCGGGCGGTGCTCGGGGCGCCGTGCACGGTGGCGACTTCGGTGGACGCGGCCGTCGCGGCGGCGGTCGAGTTCCCCGTGGTGCTCAAGCCCGCCGAGGGCTCGGGCAGCGTCGGCGTGCTGCGCTGCGAGACGCCGGAGGCGGTCGCTTCCCAGGCGGCGGCGCTGCTTTCGGTGACGCACAACGAACGCGGGCTGCCGGTCCCGGCGCAGGTGCTCGTGGAGCCGTACGCGAGCGGGCCGGAGTACTCGGTGGAGCTGTTCGGCGACGTCGTGGTGGCGGTGGTCCGCAAGCACCTGGGCCCGGCGCCGTTCTTCGTCGAGGTGGGCCACGACGTCCCAGCCACGGTGCCCCCGGCGGACGAGCTGGCGTTGATCGACACGTCCCGGGCGGCGGTGGCCGCGCTGGGCCTCGGTTTCGGCGCGGCGCACGTCGAAATCCGCCTGACCCCCGACGGGCCGCGGCTGATGGAGGTCAACCCGCGCCCGGCGGGCGGGATGATCCCGGAGCTGGTCCGCGCGGCGACCGGCGTCGACCTGGTGGCGGCGCAGGTGTCCGCGGTACTCGGACTGCCGCCGGACCTGCGGGCGTCCCGGCGCGCGTGCGCGTCACTGCGCTTCCTCACGGCGAGCTCGACCTCGGTGCTCGAGGCGGGGGACGCGGTGGCGAAGGCGTCGGCGGTGCCGGGCGTCGCCGAAGCCCGGCTGTACCGCGCGGACGGCACCGTGGTCCGCCCGGCGCGCGACTACCGCGACCGCGTGGGGCACGTCCTCGCTGTTTCCGACCGCCCCCGTGGTGCCCGCGCGGCCGCCGCGGGTGCGCTCGACCGCCTGCGCGCCGCCCTGATCCCGGAAGGCCCCCACCGATGACCCTGCGGTTCCTCATCACCACCGTGGCCCGGACCGCCCGCACCGAGCGGCCCGCGCCCGAAGTACCGGCGAAGCCCGGTCCCGAACCCCACCCGGACACCCCGGAAGGAGCACCTCGATGACCATCGCCCCAGGCGGGACCGGCAGGCTCACCAGCCCCATCGCCGCCGCGGCCAGGGAGATCCTCTTCGACCGCGACACCGCACCCGCACCCGACCCGGTCGCGGCCGAACTCGGGCTGATCAGCCAGGTCGACCGCGCCCACGTCGTGATGCTCGCCGAACGCGGCATCGTCGAACCCGGGCCCGCGGCGGCGCTGCTGGCCGGCATCGAAGACCTGCGGGCCCGGCGGTTCGCGCCGCTGCACGACGTCCCCGCGCCGCGCGGCCGCTACCTCGCCTACGAATCCCACCTGATCGACACCCTCGGCGCCGAAGTCGGCGGCATCCTCCACAGTGGACGCTCGCGCAACGACCTCAACGCCACCGTCGTCCGGCTCCGGCTGCGCGAGCCGCACGAACGGCTGCTCGCCGAGTCCGACGCGCTCGGCCGCGCGCTGCTGGAGCGGGCCCGGCGCTGGGCCGAGGTCACCATGCCCGCCTACACCCACCACCAGCCCGCGGTCCCGATCACCTACGGCCACTACCTGGCCGGGGTGGCGTGCGCGCTGGTCCGCGACGTCGAAGGCGTCTGGCAGGCCGGGGCCGAGCTCGACCAGAACCCGCTCGGCGCGGGCGCGGTCGGCGGCACGTCGCTGCCGGTCGACCAGCACCGCACCACCGCGCTGCTCGGCTTCGCCGCGCCGCTGGCGAACTCGCTGCACGCGGTCGCGTCCCGGGACCTCGTGCTGCGCCAGCTGTCCGCGGCCACCGTGCTCGGCGTGCTGCTCTGCCGCGTCTCGCACGACCTGCAGGCGTGGACCAGCGCCGAGGCCGGGCTGCTGCGGCTGGCCGACGACGTGGTCGGGTCGAGCTCGATGATGCCGCAGAAGCGGAACCCGTTCCTGCTGGAGCACGTCCAGGGCCGGGCGCTGGCGCCGCTCGGCGCGTTCACCGCGTCGGCGGGGGCCATGGCGACCGCGCGCTTCACCAACGCGATCGCGGTCGGCACCGAAGCCGTAGCCCCGGCGTGGACGGCGCTGGAGGCGGCGACCGACGCCGTCGTCCTGCTCCGGCTGGTCGTCGAGGGCGCCGAACCGGTGCCGGAACGGATGTACGAACGCGCGGTCGGCGGCCAGACCGCGGCCACCCACCTCGCCGAACGGCTCGTCGACGCCGGCGTCCCGTTCCGGCAGGCCCACCACGACGTCGGCGCGATCGCCAAGGAGGCCCTCGCCGGGAACCTCCCGCTGCACGAGGTCGCCCGCGTCCGGCTCGCCGGGCAGCCGCCGCACGTCCTGGCCGCGCTCGACCCGGCCGAAGTCACGCAGCACGCGGCGTACGGCGGCGGCCCGGCGCGGGAGTCCGTGCTCGCCGCCGTCACCGAAGCCGAAACCGTGTTCGCCCGCATCCGCGCCGCCGCCGAAGAACGCCGCTGGCGGTGGAGCCAGGCCGAAATCGGCCTCGACGACGCCGTCCGAACCCTGATCCGCTGACCCGCAAGGAGCCTGTTGTGACCACTTTCGCCGACGACCTCGCGACGCTGCGCCCGGAACCCGCGTCCACCCCGGGCGCGCACGTCGAACTCCGCAGCGACACCTTCACCCTGCCGACGCCCACGATGCTGGAAGCCGCCGCCCGCGCCCCGCTCGGCGACGACGTCTACGGCGAGGACCCGACCGTGGACCGGCTGGAGCAGCTGTCCGCCGAGCTGCTCGGCAAGCAGGCCGGCTGCCTGATGCCGAGCGGCACGATGGCCAACCTGACCGCGTTGCTGGCGCACTGCCCGCGCGGCGGCAAGGCGATCGTCGGGCACGAGTCCGACGTCTACGTCTACGAAGCGGGCGGCGCGTCGCTGTGCGGCGGCATCGTCTACGACCCGCTGCCGAACCTGCCCGACGGCACCATCGACCCGGCGGCCATCGCCGAGGCGTGCGCGGTCGACCGCAGCGACCCGCAGATCGCGCCGCCGGCGGTGCTCAGCCTGGAGACCCCGCAGAACCGCTGCGGCGGGCTGCCGCTGCAGCTGGACTACCTGAGCGAGGTGTCCCGGCTGATCCGCTCCCACGGCGTCGCCCTGCACCTCGACGGCGCCCGCATCTTCAACGCGGCGGTGGCGCTGGGCGTCAGCGCGGCGGAGGTCGCCAAGCACGCCGACACCGTGCAGATCTGCCTGTCGAAGGGCCTGTGCGCCCCGATCGGCTCGGTGCTGGTCGGCGACCGCGTGACGATCGCGGCGGCCCGCCGCATGCGCAAGATGCTCGGCGGCGGCATGCGCCAGGCGGGCATGATCGCGGCCTGCGGCATCGTGGCCCTGACGGAGATGACCGAGCGCCTGGCCGACGACCACGCCCGCGCGGCCCGCCTGGCCCGCGGCCTGTCCCGCA
The DNA here is from genome assembly GCF_046548815.1 of Amycolatopsis sp. cmx-4-83. Classification (NCBI taxonomy): domain Bacteria; kingdom Bacillati; phylum Actinomycetota; class Actinomycetes; order Pseudonocardiales; family Pseudonocardiaceae; genus Amycolatopsis; species Amycolatopsis sp. cmx-4-83. The sequence goes on from NZ_JAEBEF010000006.1 coordinate 181,387, forward strand.
TCCCGGGCGTCCGCCTCGACCCGGGCCCGCCGCTGACGAACATGGTGTTCTTCAAGGTCCGCGACGACCGCTACACGACCCGGACGCTGATCGAGGCGGCCCGCCGCCGCGGGATCCGGGTGGAGGAGCTGGGCCACGACCGCATCCGCGCGGTGACCCACGCGGGCGTGGACGACGACGCGGTCGACCGCGCGGTCTCCGTCTTCGGCGACCTCCTGGGCCACGACGCCATGGTGCGGTGACGGCGGTGCCTTGAATGAGTCGTTCAGGACCTCCGGTGACCTGAACGACTCGTTCAAGACTCAGCCCAGGGCGGCGTCCAGCGACCGCGACGGCACCGCGTCCAGCGCCGCCAGTGTCTCGGCGTCCAGGACCACCGACCCCGCCGCGATGTTCGCCTCCAGGTGCGCCACGCTCGCCGTCCCCGGGATCAGGTGGACGTTCGGGGCGTGGTGCAGCAGCCACGCCAGCCCGATCTGCGCCGGCGTCACGCCCAGCGCGGACGCCGCGGCCTGGACCGCCGGCTCGTCCGTCACCTTCGGCAGACCCGGGAACGCGCCGCCGAGGGGGAAGAACGGCACCCACGCGATGTCCTCCGCCACGCACAGCCGGAGCATCTCCTCGTCGTCGCGGGCGACGAGGCTGTAGGCGTTCTGCACGCAGGCGATGCCCGCCGGCAGGGCGCGCCGGAAGGTGTCGAGGCCGACGCTGCTGAGGCCGATCGCCCCGATCTTGCCTTCGTCGCGCAGTTCCGTCAGGACCGCGAGCTGGTCGTCGACGTCGACCAGCTGGTCTCCCTCGGCCAGCAGGCCCGGGCGCAGCTCCGCGCGGCGCAGGTTGACCAGGGCGACCCGCTCGGTGCCGAGCGTCCGGAGGTTGTCCTCGACGCTCTTGCGGAGTTCTTCGGGCCGCTGCGCCAGGCGGAGCGGGATCGGGCCGCCCGGGTCGGGGTCGGCGCCGACCTTGGTGGCGATCACGACGTCGTCGCCGGCGGCTTCGCGGATGACGTCGTTGACGAAGCCGTTGCCGTAGAACTCGGCGGTGTCGATGTGACCGACGCCCAGGTCCAGGGCCCGGCGCAGCAGCGCGACGGCCGCGGGCCGGTCCTCGTGGAGGCGTTCGAGCTGCATCGCGCCGAACCCGACGCGGGAGACGGTGTGGCCGGCGAGCTGGCTGGAGGGCATGGCTGTCCCGCTTTCGTGCGATGATGGTGAAGCGGAGGAACCTCCGCTAAACCGACCGTAGCACAATCGGAGGGACCTCCGTTTTGCCTTCGTCCGAAACCGGGCGCCCGGTGCGCGCCGACGCGCGCCGCAACCGCGAAAAGCTCGTCGAAGTCGCGCGCGACGCCTTCGCCGCCGACGGTGCCGTCGCGCTCGAGACCATCGCCCGTGAGGCTGGCGTCGGGATCGGGACGCTCTACCGGCACTTCCCGACCCGCGAGGCGCTCGTCGAAGCCGTCTACGCGGCCGAGCTCGACGCCGTCTGCGCCAGCGCCCCGGCCCTGCTCGAGCAGCACCCGCCCGCGGTGGCCCTCCGGGCCTGGATGGACCGCTACGCCGCGTTCTTCGCCACCAAACGCGGGATGGCCGACACGCTCCGCGTCAGCCTCGGGGCCGGGCGCATCGTGACGGCGGAGACACGCGGGCGCATCGTCGCGGCGATCGGCGCGATCCTCGAAGCCGGTGCGAAGGCGGGCACGCTGCGCGCCGACGCCGACCCCGAGGACGTCACCTTCATGCTGCTGGGCGTGTGCCTCTCGGCCGGCCCCGAACCGGCGCGGACCGGGCGCCTGCTGGACCTCGTGGCGGCCGCCGTCCGGCCCTGATCACTCCGGGCGGATCGGCAGCACCACGTCGTCGCGGAGGAACAGCGGGATCCGGTCCGCCGGAGCCGGTGCCTCGACGGAAGTCCCGCCCTCGTACCGCTTCCCGGTCACCGCGTCCGTCCACACGGCACCGTCCGGGAGGTACACCGCACGAGCGGTGGCCCCGGGCTCGAGCACCGGCGCGACCAGCAGGTCCGGGCCCAGCAGGAAGGCGTCCTCGACCGTCCAGCTCTCCGGGTCGCCGGGGAAGTCGACGAACAGCGGCCGCATCGGCGGGATGCCCTGCTCGTGCGCCACCCTCATCTGCGCCATCAGGTACGGCCGCAACCGTTCCCGCAGCCGCAGCGACGCCGTGATGGCCGCGTACGCCGAGTCGCCGTACGACCAGACCTCGTTGGGCCCGCCGGTCATCGCCGGGCCGAACGGCGGGCGCGGGTCGCGGAAGCCGTGCAGGCGGAACAGCGGGCAGCACACGCCGTAGGAGAACCAGCGGACCATCAGCTCGCGGTACTCCGGCGACGCCGGGTCGCCGCCGTGGAAACCGCCGATGTCCGTGGTCCACCACGGGATCCCGGCCAGCGCCACGTTCAGCCCCGCCCGGACCTGCGCGCGCAGCGACTCCCACGTCGCCGCGACGTCGCCCGACCAGAGCGCGGCCCCGTACCGCTGGCTGCCCGCCCACGCCGAGCGCGACAGCAGCACCACCTCGTCGTCGCCCTCGGCGCGGATGCCGTCGTGGAACGCCTGCGCGTTCGCCTGCGGGTAGAGGTTGAAGACCTCCGAGCCCGGCCCGGCGTGGAAGCCGAGGTTGTGCGGGTGGCCGGGCTGGATCTCGGGCTCGTCGCCGTCCAGCCACCACGCGCGCACACCGAGGTCGTAGTAGTTCTCCTTGACCTTCGCCCAGACGAACCGCCGCGCCGCGGGGTTCGTCGCGTCGTAGAACGCGACCGGCATCTCGACGTCGAAGCCCTTGTCCTTCCAGGGCGCGTGCGCCGGGACCCCGCTCTCCGCGGCGACCAGCAGGCCCTGCTCGTGCAGCTCCCGGTAGTTTTCCGAGAGCGGGCTGACCGACGGCCACACCGACACCATCAGCTTGACGCCGAGGTCGGCCAGCTCCCGGATCATCCCGGCCGGGTCCGGCCACCCGTCCGGGTCGAACCGCCAGTCGCCGAGGTGCGTCCAGTGGAAGAAGTCCGCCACGATCACCGACAGCGGCAGCCCGCGCGCGTGGTACTCGCGCGCCACGGCCAGGAGCTCGTCCTGGGTGCGGTAGCGCAGTTTCGACTGCCAGAACCCGGCCGCCCACTCGGGCAGCATGGGCGCGTGCCCGGTCGCGTCGGCGTAGTGGCTCAGGACCTGCCGCGGGCCGTCGCCGGTGGTGATCCAGTAGTCGAGCTGGCGGGCGTCGTCGGCGACCCAGCGGGTGCCGTTGGCGGCCAGCTCGACCCGCCCGACGGCCGGGCTGTTCCACAGGAACCCGTAGCCGCGGCTGGAGAGCAGGAACGGCACCGACACCTCGGCGTTGCGCTGCACCAGGTCGAGCACGAGGCCCTTCTGGTCGAGCCGCCCGTGCGTGTGCTGCCCGAGCCCGTAGACCCGCTCGTCGTCGTAGGCGGCGAACCGCTGCTCGAGCCGGCCGTAGCCGTTGCGGGACGGCATGAACAGCCGCGCGCCGGGCCACCAGAAGTGCGCCCGCTGCTCGGAAAGCAGCTCCTCGCCGGTGTCGGTGCGGACGAACCGCAGCTGCGCGTCGATGCCGGTGTCGGTGTCGGCGAGCTCCACGATCGCGGTGAGCGCGCCGTTGACGACCCGGCCGGTGCGCCCGTCGGCGGTGGCGGTCGCGGCGGACGGCTTCGCGGGCAGCAGCGCGCCCGGCACGTCGTCGAGGATCCGGTGGCGCCCGGCGCGCACGCGCAGGCTGCCGTCGCCCCACGGCTCGACGCGCAGCACCTCGTGCCGCACGCGGACCTCCAGCGAGCGGCCGTCTTCGGTCGTGGCGATCAAGCGCTCTCCTTAGTCTTTGACGGCGCCGCTGGTCAGCCCGGCGACGACGTACCGCTGGGCGACGACGAGCAGGACGGCCGCGGGGATCGCGGCGAGCACGGCGGTGGCCATGATCCCGTTCCAGTCGGCGGACTGGTTGCCGACGAACCGGTAGATGCCCACGGTGATGGGCTCGAACGACCGGCCGGTGGTGAGGGTGACCGCGAAAAGGAAGTCCGCCCAGGCGAACAGGAACGAGAACAGCCCGGCGGTGACGAGCGCGTTGCGGCTGACCGGGACGATGATCGAGAAGAACGTCCGCCAGTACCCGGCACCGTCCACCCGGGACGCTTCGGTGAGCTCCTTGGGTACCGAGATCATGAAGGCCCGCAGCAGGAGCACGGCGAACGGGATGGTCGCGGTGGAGTCGGCGAGCACGAGCCCGAGGTAGTTGTCGATCAGCCCGAGGTTGCTGAACACGGTGTAGAGCGCGTTGGCCATCACGATGCCGGGGATCATCTGCACGATGAGCAGCACGAACACCAGCACGGGACCGCCGCGCACCTTCAGCTGCGCCAGCGCGTACGACGCCGGTGCGGCGATCACCAGCGACACGAGCACCGTGCCGAGGGCGACGACGACGCTGGAGAGGAGGTCCGGCCCCTGCGTCGCCACGGCTTTCCGGTAGCCGTCCAGGGTGCCGTCGACGGGGAAGAACGCCGGGTCGGGGCGCAGCAGCGCGCCGCTGGGCTGCAGGGACGCGTTGACCATCCAGTACAGCGGGAACAACAGCACCGCGACGATCAGGACGCCGGCCACCGTCCGGGCTTTCACGCCGCCGCCTCGGCCAGGGTCGCCTTCGCCGAGCGCAGGTAGAGCAGCCCGAACACCGTCGCCACCAGGATGAGGACGTTGCCGACCGCGGCGCCTTGCCCGAACGCGAAGTCCTGGAAGGACAGCCGGTAGGACCACGTCGTGAGCGTCTGGGTCGCGTTGGCCGGCCCGCCGCCGGTGACGACCATGATCACGTCGAACACCTTGATCGTGTAGACCAGCCCGAGCATGAGCACGATCCCGGTGACCGGCCGCAGCAGCGGCCAGGTGAGGTGCCGGAACCGCTGCCAGGCCCCGGCGCCGTCCAGCGCGGCGGCTTCGTAGAGCGACGCGGGGATCGCGCGCAGCCCGCCGTGCAGGATGACCAGGTTGAACGGGATGCCGATCCAGATGTTGGTGAGGATCACCGCGGGCAGCGCCCAGCCCGTGCTGCTCAGCCACGGGACCGCGTCGAGGCCGACCGCGCGCAGCGCCGCGTTGAGCACGCCGTGGTCCTGGTCGAACATCCACCGCCAGACCGCGCCGCTGACCACCAGCGGCAGCAGCCAGGGGAGCAGGAGCAGCGAGCGCAGCAGCGCGCTGCCGAGGAAGCGGCCGTTGAAGAACACCGCCAGCGCCAGCCCGATGCCGAACTGGAAGACGAGCGACCCGGCGGTGAACAGGACCGTGTCGACGACCGCCGTCGAAAACAGCGGGTTGCCGAACACGGCCGCGTAGTTGGCGAGGCCGACGAACGGGGCTTCGCCGGTGTAGAACGACTTCACCGTGTAGTCCTGCGTGCTCATCACGACGTTCGCGGCCAGCGGGTAGCCGAAGAACACGACGATGTAAGCGAGCGCGGGCAGCAGGAACAGCCACGCGGCGAACCGGTTGTCCCGCCGGGGTTTCCGGCCGGCACGAGGGGGTGCCGCGACGGCCGGGGCGAGCAGGGTCACGACCCGCTCGCCTGCTGCGCGGCCTTGAGGGCCTGGTCGGCCGGCAGCTTCCCGGTCAGCGCCGCCTGGACGGCATCGGCCAGCGCCTGCGAGACCTTCGGGTACTTCTCGCCGAGCTCGGCGGTGCGGGAGCGGGCCGAGCCGACTTCGTCGACGAACGCCTGCATCGCGGGCTGCTCGGTGCCGAACTTCGCGGCCACCGCCGTCTTCGACGGGATGTAGGCGTGGGCCTTGCTCCACTGCAGCATCGTGGGTTCGGAGAGGACGCAGGAGAGCACCTTGCCCGCCGCCTGCTGGGCCGGGCCGCTCGTGACCGGCACGGCGCCGACTTCGCCGCCGAGGGCGACCACCGGCTTGGCGCCCGCCTGCGGCACCGGGATCGGCACGACGCCGTAGTGCAGCGCCTGCTGCTCGTCGAGCCGGGCGAGGTTCCACGACCCGTTGACCATCATCGCCGCGTTGCCCGCGACGAACTGGTCGGCGACGTCGTTCTGGTTCCACGTCACGACGGACTTCGAGGCCGACCCGGAGTTCACCAGGTCGGTGACGAACTGAAGCGCTTTCACCGACTGCGCCGAGTCCAATTGGGACAGTTCGGCGCCGTTGCTCCAGAAGAACGGCAAGAACTGCCAAGTGCCTTCTTCGGACGGGATGGCGGAGAAAGCGAGCCCGTACTTGCCGTCCTTGGTCAGCTTCGCCGCGGCGGCCTTGAGCTCGTCCCAGGTCTTCGGCGGCTGGACACCGGCCGCGGCGAGCAGGTCCTTGTTGTAGATCAGCGCGAGCCCGTTCACGCCGGGCGCGACGCCGTACACCTTGTCCTGGTAGGTGCCCGCCTTGACGATGCTTTCGTAGAAGCCGTCGGTGGTGATGCCGTAGTCGGCCAGCGGCGTCAGCGCGCCGGTGGCGGCGACCTGCTGCAGCGTCGGGTTGTCGGTGAACAGCAGGTCCGGCAGCGTCTTCGAGCTCGCGCCCTGCAGGACCTTCGGCAGCATCTGGCTGGTCGGCACTTTCTGCCGCTCGATCTTGATGCCGGTCCGGCCCGCGCACGCGTCGAGGATCTTCTGCCACGCCGCCGATCCCTGCTCGTCGGCGTAGTAGTCGAGCTCGGTGATCGAGCCGGCGGGCTGGGCGCTGCTGGACGTCGTGGGCGCCGGGCTGGGGCTGCAGGCGGCCAAGAGCGCGGCGCTCGCGGCCAGCACGAGGGCGCGACGGGCTACGGGCATGGCGATTCTCCTTCGGCGGTGGAGCAGAACCGGATCAGCGCGGTGCGGCGGTGCTCTCGCGGCGGGTGAGGCGGGGCCCGAGCAGCCGGACCTCCGGGGTGGTGTGGCCGGCGAGCCGGCGCATGGTCATTTCGACGGCCTGGGTGCCGACCTCCTCGGCGGGGATGGCCACGTTGGTCAGCGCGACGGCGTGCTGCTCGGCCATGCTGTCCGGGCAGACCGCGATGACCGAGATGTCCTCCGGCACGCGCAGGCCGCGGTGGCGCAGGTCCGCGAGCAGACCGGGCAGGACGGCCTCGTTGTGCACGACCAGGCCGGTCAGGTCCGGGTCGGCGGTGAGCAGGTCGTCCAGGCAGGCGCTCACCGCTTCGTAGGAGTGGGCGCACGGCCGGTTCGCCGCCCGCACGTCCCGTGTCTTCGCCGCGTCGTCGAAGCCGCGCAGGAACCGCGTCGCGTAACTGGTTCCGCGCCGGTAGACGGCGGGGGAGGGGCCGATCAGGCCGATCGCGCGGTGCCCGAGGTCGGCGAGGTGCGCGACGCACGCCGATGCCGCGGCGGTGAAGTCGAGGTCGACGCAGCTGAGCCCGGCCGGGTGGTCGGGCACGCCGATGAGGACCACCGGCAGGTCGAGCGCGAGCAGCATCGGCACCCGCGGGTCGGCGGTTTCGACGTCCATCACCATCAGCGCGTCGGCGATCGCCGAGGACGCCACCCGCTGCAGCGCGGCCGGGCCTTCGTCCTTGGTCAGCAGCAGGAGGTCGTGGTCGTGCGCGCGGGCCGCGGTGACCGCCGAGGCGACGAACTCCATCACCACGGCGACGTTGAGGTCGGTGCGCAGCGGCACGACCAGCGCGAGTACGTTCGTCTTGCTGCTGGCCAGCGCCCGCGCGCCGGCGTGCGGGTGGTAGCCGAGCCGGCGGATGCTGTCTTCGACCAGCCGCCGGGTCTTCGGCGAGATCGAGCGCTTCCCGCTGATCACGTACGACACCGTGCTGGGGGCCACCCCCGCCGCGGAAGCGACGTCGTTGATCGTGACCACGGGCGGCCTCCAGGGAGATCATTGTCGAAGCGCATCGACGATGGCATGAAGGTAAGTGACACCCGCCGGAAACACAAGCGTGATTCGCGGTTCCCGCGAATTCGATTCCCATTCGACGGCAGTGTTGTTCGTCGAAATTGTCGAACGCCGCTGATGACGGTTCTTCCCGCAGCTCAGAGCGTAGATTCGGCCGGTCGGCCGGAGTTGCTGGGAGCGCATCCAGTGAGTCTTGACCATCCGTCGGCGTGGCTGTAATAGTCGTCGCATCCCCACCCTCGACGCGAATGTTCCGCGCCGTGCCGTCGAAACGATTCGACGAAACCGGAGGCCGTCCGTGCGCCTGTCCCCGTTCCGCCGCGCCCTCGTCCCGGTGGTCACCGCGACCCTGCTGCTGGCCCCGTCGCCGGCGCTCGCGGCGCCCCCGCCGCCGTTCCGCGACCCGGCGCTGCCGGTGGCCGCGCGGATCGACGACCTGCTGTCCCGGCTGACCGCCGACGAGAAGATCTCGCTGCTGCACCAGTACCAGCCGGCCATCCCGCGGCTCGGCATCGGCGTGTTCAAGACCGGCACCGAGGCACTGCACGGGGTGGCCTGGTCGACCGACTACGACAACAACGGCGCGGTCGTCAAGGCCGACGGGACCGTGTTCCCGCAGGCGGTCGGCCTGGCCTCGACGTGGGATCCGGCGCTGGTCAAGCAGGTGGGTTCGGCGGTGGGGCAGGAGGCGCGCGGCTTCAACGCGCGGAACCCGACGCTGTGGGGCCTCAACCTCTGGGCCCCGGTCGTCAACCTGCTGCGCGACCCGCGCTGGGGCCGCAACGAAGAGGGCTATTCCGAGGACCCGCACCTCACCGGCGAGCTCGCGACCGCGTACGGCCGCGGCATCCAGGGCGACGACCCGCGCTACCTGCAGGCCGCCCCGACGTTGAAGCACTACCTCGCCTACAACAACGAAGTCAGCCGCGACACCAGCAACTCCTCGGTGCCGACGAAGATCCTGCACGACTACGACGAGCAGGCGTTCAAGATCCCGCTCGAAGCCGGGGCGGCCAACGCGGTCATGCCGTCGTACAACCTGGTGAACGGCCGCCCGAACACGGTCAGCCCGGACCTCGGCGGCGCGCTGCGGAAGTGGGCGCCCCAGGACATCGCCGTCGTCAGCGACGCGGGCGCACCGTCCAACCTGGTCAACTCCGAGAAGTACTACGCCACCAAGGCCGAGGCGGACGCGGCGGCGATCAAGGCCGGGCTCGACAGCTTCACCGACAACGACACCGACGGCTCGATCACGGCCGCCGCGGTCAAGGAGGCCCTCGAGCGCGGGCTGCTGAGCATGGCCGACGTCGAAAAGGCCGACCGCCACCTGCTTTCGCTGCGGTTCCGGCTCGGCGAGTTCGACCCGCCGGGCCGCAACCCGTACGCGAAGATCACCCCGGCGGTGATCAATTCCCCCGCGCACCAGGCCCTCGCCCGCAAGGCCGCGGCCGAGCAGGTCGTGCTGCTGCGCAACGACCGGAACGCGCTGCCGCTGGCCGCGGCCGGGAAGGTCGCGGTCGTCGGCCCGCTGTCGGACACGCTGTACGAAGACTGGTACAGCGGCACGATGCCGTACCGCGTGACGCCGAAGCAGGGCATCGCCGAGCGGCTCGGCGTCCCGGTCGCGTCTTCCGAAGGCGTCGACCGCATCGCGCTGAAGGACCTCGCGACGGGCCGCTACCTGACCGCTCCCGCGACGCCCGGCAAGGTGACCGCGGGGGCGACCACCGCGGGCACGGCCGAGTCGTTCGACGTCTACGACTGGGGCGCGGGCAAGAACACCCTGCGCGCCGCCGTGAACGGGCGGTTCCTGAGCTATTCCGGTGGTGCGCTGGTGAACGACGCGGAGCAGCCGTCCGGGTGGTTCGTGCAGCAGCAGCTCAAGCTCGACCCGCAGCCGGACGGCAGCTACGTGCTCGAGTACGCGGGCAACGAAGTGACCGAGCCGTGGTTCGGGCCGAACCGCTTCGCCGTCGTCGGCGCGGACGGCGTCCTGACGATCTCCGCCCCGGACGCCGCGCACGCCACGAAGTTCGGCCGGGACGTGCTCGTCAGCGGCATTTCCTCGGCCGTCGGCGCGGCCCGCGGCGCGTCGACCGCCGTCGTGGTGGTCGGGAGCATGCCGTTCATCAACGGCCGCGAGGCGAACGACCGGATCAGCACCACGCTGGCTCCCGCGCAGCGCGCCTTGATCGAGGCGGTCGCGAAGGTCAACCCGCACACGGTGGTCGTGGCGGAGAACAGCTACCCGACGACCGGCTGGGACACGCTGCCCGTGCCGGGTGTCGTGTGGACCAGCCACGCCGGGCAGGAGACCGGGCACGCGATCGCCGACGTCCTCTTCGGCGACGTCAACCCGAGCGGGCGTCTCACGCAGACGTGGTACGCGTCCGACGCGGGACTGCCGAGCATCCTCGACTACGACATCGCGAAGACCGGGATGACTTACCAGTACTACCGCGGGAAGCCGTTGTACCCCTTCGGGTTCGGGCTCAGTTACACGAGCTTCCGCTACGGCGCGGTGCGGGCGTCGCCGGCCGGTTCGTCGGTGCGCGTGAGCGTGGACGTGACGAACACCGGCAGCCGGGCCGGGAGTGACGTCGTCCAGCTGTACTCGAAGGACTCCGGGGTGCAGCGGCTGCGCGACTTCGAGCGCGTGACACTGGCACCGCGGGAAACCCGCACGGTCCGGTTCTCGGTCCCGGTGTCGGAACTGGCGTCGTGGGACGTCTCGCGGGGACGGTCCGCGGTGGCGGCCGGGGTGCGCGAGTTCTCCGTGGGGCACAACGCGGCCGACCTTTCCGCGGCGCAGCCGGTGTACGTGCCGGGGGAGCGCGCGCTGCCCCGCGACCTGAGCCGGCCGACCCCGGCGGAGAACTTCGACGACTACGCCGGCACGACGTTGACGGACACGGCCAAGACGTCCGGCACCTCGGTGGCGGCGGTGGCCGGGAGCTGGCTGGCCTACCGCAACGTCGCTTTGACCGGCCCGGCGCGGTTCTCGGCTTCGGTGTCGGCTTCGGCGCCGGCCGAGGTCACGGTGCACTTGGACGCACCGACGGGCCGCGTCCTGGGCACGGCGGCGGTACCGGCCACGGGCGACCACTACGCGTACACGACGGTGACGGCGGCGCTGGCGGCGGCGACCGGCCACCACGACGTCTACCTCACGTTCGACGGCCCGGTGAACCTGGCGACGTTCTCCCTGCGGTGAGGGCCGGGCGCTAAGGTTTCCGGCCCAGCCCGGCGTAGGGCAGCGCGTTGATCGCCGGGTCGTCCGACATGTCGCCGGCGCCCTCGGGCTTCCACATCGCGCAGCCGACCACGCCGGGTTCCACCACCTCGAAGCCGTCGAAGAAGGCGAGGACCTCGTCGTGGGTGCGGGGGACCGGCTGGTTCTGCTGGTTCTGGTTGCTCTTGTACACCTCGACCGCCTCGTCGAGGCGCTGCGACTCCGAGTCGGCCGCGACGTGCGTGACCGCCAGGAAGCTGCCCGGTGCGAGGCGGTCGCGGTAGCGGGCCACGATGCTCGCCGGGTCCCAGGAGTCCGGGACGAAGTGCAGCAGCAGCAACATGAACACGGCGACCGGCTCGTCCAGGTCGAGGAGCTTGCCCGCGCCGTCGAAGACGTCGTTGACGTCGCGCAGGTCGGCCTGCAGGACCAGGCAGTTGTCGTTGCCCTGCAGGAGCAGTTCGCTGTGCGCGACCGCGACCGACTCGCGGTCGACGTACACCACCCGGCACGACGGGTCGGCCTGCTGGACGATCTCGTGCAGGTTGCCCGCCGTCGGGATGCCGGAGCCGATGTCGAGGAACTGCCGGACGCCCTGACCGACGAGGTAGCGGGCCGCGCGGCGGAGGAAGGCCCGGTTGAGGCGGGCCGCGTCGCGGACGCCCGGCATGATCTTGAGGATCTGCTCGCCGAGCGCGCGGTCCGCGGCGAAGTTGTGGTCGCCGTCGAGCCAGAAGTCGTACACCCGCGCCGGGTTCGGCACCGAGGTGTCGATCTCCGGCGGTACCCAGCTCGATTCCCCGGTCACGGGACCTCCTGCCCTCGCCCATTCTGGAGAGCGGGAGTGTAGCGCCCTCCTCCGTTCGTGTGGAGTGACAGCCGCGGCCCGCGTCGCCCGCTAAGGTGACGCGGTCACGAGGAGACGAGGCCATGACGAACGTCCCCGGGCGCTGGCCCGTGCTCGGGCACACCGTGCCCCTGTTGCGCGACCCGCTGAAGCTCTTCACTTCCCTGCCCGCGCACGGAGAAGTCGTCAAACTCCACCTCGGCCCGCTGCCGGTGCACGTGGTGACGACGCCGGAGCTGGCCTGGCAGGTGCTCGCCACCGACGCCGACAAGTTCGACAAGGGCCTGGTCTTCGACAAGATGCGCCCGCTCTTCGGCGACGGGCTGGCCACCTCCAACGGTGAGCTGAACCGCCGTCAGCGCCGCCTGGTGATGCCCGCGTTCGGCCGCACCCGGCTCGCGGGCTACGCCGAGAACACGATGACGAAACTGGCCGACGAGCTGGCGAAGTCCTGGCAGCCCGGCGAAGTCGTCGAGTTCGACCGGCGGATGCAGGAGCTCGTGCTCACCATCGCAGGGCAGACGTTGTTCTCCACCGCGCTCGGCGCCGAAGCGCTGGCCGAGATCCAGCGGTCGATCCCGGTCATGCTGAAGTACGTGCTGGTCCGGGCGTTCTCGCCGAAGTTCGTGGAACGCCTGCCCATCCCGCCCAACCGCAGGTTCGACGCCGCCGCCGCGCGCCTGCGGGACGTCATCGGCGAAACCGTCGTCGCGGCCCGTGAACAGGGCGCCGACCACGGCGACCTGCTCTCGATGCTGCTGCTGGCCCGCGACGAAGACACCGGCGAGGGCATGTCCGACCGCCAGGTGCACGACGAGGTCATCACGATCCTCACCACCGGCGCGGAGACCACCGCCGTCGCGCTCGCCTGGTTCTTCCACGAGCTCGGGCAGCACCCGGAAGTCGAACGGCGCTTCCACGCGGAGGTCGACGAAGTCCTCGGCGGGCGGGCCGCGCGTTTCGAAGACCTGCCGGATCTCGTTTACACGCACCAGATCGTGAAAGAGATCGTCCGCCGCACCCCGCCGCTGATCCTCATGCGCCGCGCCCGCGAGGACGTCCTGCTCGGCGGTGTCCGGATCCCGGCGGGCACCGAGGTCGCGGTCAGCCAGCACACGCTGCACCGGGACCCGCGCTGGTTCCCGGACCCGGACCGGTTCGACCCGGACCGCTGGACCCCGGGCCACACCGCGGAACTGCCCAAGGGCGCGTACATCCCGTTCGGCGCGGGCGCGCGGCTGTGCCCGGGGCACGTCTTCGCGCCGACGGAGATCGGCATCGTCGCCGCGACGATCGGGGCGCGCTGGCGCCTGGTCCCGGTGCCGGGCAAGAAGGTGTACGCGCAGCTCAAGGCGACGATGCAGCCGAACCGCCTGCCGATGACCGTGGTGCCGCGGACCTGACGGTGCCGGTTCCACTACCGGGTGTAGTGTTCTCGGGTCCGAACAGCCCGCCCCATCCGGAGGAGTACGGCGTGAGACTGCCGGTCAAGCTGACGTCCGCGTTGTTCGCCTGCGGGGTGCTGCTCGCCTCGCTGACCGCCGCGATGCCCGCCGAGGCCGCCGCCATCTCGTGCACCGACACGGATCTCCCCGTCACCGGACCGGGGCTGCCGCCGCTGGTGCCGGGCGCGCCCGCGACCGTGCACGGCCGGCTGTGCCTGCCCGCCGGCGAGGCGCCCGACACCGTCCAGCTGCTGGTGCACGGCGGGACGTACAACAGCGCGTACTGGGACCTGCCCTACGAACCGCAGCGCTACTCCTACCAGCGAGACATGGCCACCCACGGCTACGCGACGTTCGCCGCGGACCAGCTCGGCGCGGGCCGCAGCAGCCACCCGCTGAGCCTGCCGCTGTCGGTCTGGGCCGCCGCCGAGTCGATGCACGAGGTCGTCGGCCACCTGCGCGCCGGGCGCGTCGGCGGGGTCCCGTTCGCGAAGGTGGTCATCGTCGGGCACTCGGTCGGCTCCGGCGTGGTCGCGGTGGAGGCGTCGACCTACCACGACGTCGACGGCGTGGTCCTGACCGGCATCACACACCTGCCGGCGCTGCCGGTGCTCGCGCTCGGCGCCGCGCTGGGCCTGCAGCCGGCCCTGCTCGACGGGCAGCTGGGCAAGCTCGGCAGCGACCCGCTGTACTTCACGACGAGGCCGGGCGCCCGCGCTGGGTTGTTCTACGCCGGTGGTGATGCCGATCCCGCCGTGATCGCGGCGGACGAGGCGACCAAGGACCAGGTTTCGGTGCCCGGGATGGGCACGGTGGCGCTGTTCGGGATCGTGCTGCCGGCGACGAAGGGAATTACCGCACCGGTTTTGCAGGTGGTGGGGGAAAAGGACGTTCTTTTCTGCGGCCTGCTCGCGCTGCGTGACTGCACCCGTCCCGATGTGGTGCGGGCGCAGGAGGCGCCGTATTACGCCGACCCGTCGAAGCTGTCGATGTACGTCCTCCCGGGCGCGGGACATTCCGTTGCGTTGCACGAAAACGCCGCCGATTACCGGGACGCCACCCGTACGTGGTTGCAATCCGCCCTGGGGATCGCTCCGCAGGGTTATCACTCGATTGGATGAATGCTGTTTCGTGCGCCGGACGCCTTTTCGCGCCAAGATAAATCGGCCCACCGACCGGAGTGCGTCCGTCGAACCCAGGACAGGCTGAGGTGACTGCTCCCCAACCCCGTGGTGATCACCCGCGGCAGAAGCCGTCCGCCGAACGAGCGGCGCGGCGGCTCGGCACGCTCGCGCGCAAGTGGGGCTACCTGATCAGCACCACGGCGTACCTGCCGCACACGCCCGAGGAGATCGAGCGCGAGCTGGGCCTCCTCGTCACGACGCTGTTCGACGCCGTCGCCGCCGACCCGCCCGACCTCGGCGCGGCCGCGACCGCGGGCGGCCGGCTCGTCGAACTGCGCTGCGTCGGCACGGACAGCCTGCGCCGCAGCCTGGAGGTGCTCGGCAAGGCGCTGCTGCGCGAGCCGGAACTGCACCGCGTCGACGGGCTCGCCGAACGGGTGGTGCTGGTGCTCGGCGCGCTCAGCTCCGGCTACGGCGAGATGCAGCGCGAGGACATCCAGAAGCGCCAGGAAGGCTTGAGCCGCGCGTTGCTGAAGGTGGAGCAGGAGACGCGCCAGAAGCAGGTCATCACGCGCGCGCAGTTCGAGGAGGTGTTCGCCGGCTCGGCCAGCGGCGTCGCGCTCACCGAGCTGGACGGCCGCGTGCTGCGGGCCAACGCGTCACTCGCCAAGACGCTCAACCGCACGCCGGCCGAGATCGGCGCGCTGAGCCTGTTCGACCTGGTGCACCCGGAGGACGTCGAGCAGCTGCGGGACGCCTACCGCGAGCTGGTGGCGGGCAAGCTGCACCGGCTGCGCACCGGGCGGCGGCTGGTCGGCAAGGACGGCGAACCGATGTGGGCCACGTTCGCCGCGTCGGTGATCCGGGACGCCCTCGGCAAGCCGAGGCAGCTACTGACGATCGTCGACGACGACACCGAGGTCTCGCTGCTGCAGCGGCGGCTGTCCCACCAGGCCCTGCACGACGTCCTCACCGGGCTGCCGAACCGCCAGTTCTTCAGCACCCGCCTGGAAACCCTGCTGCGCGACGCCGACCCGGCGCGCGGCGTCACGCTGTTCCACCTCGACCTCGACGGCTTCTCCCGGATCAACGGCGGCCTCGGCCAGGAGCTCGGCGACCGCGTGCTGCGCGGGGTCGCGGCGAAGCTCAAGACGATCTTCGACGGCGAGGAGGCGCTCGTCGCCCGGCTCGGCGGCGACGAATTCGGCGTGCTGGTGCAGAACGGGGCGGAGACGCCGGGCGTGCTGACGCTGGTCCGCCGCATCACCCACGACCTCGCGGAGCCGGAGTACGTCGACGGGCAGCGCGGGGTCGCGGTGGCGGCCGCGATCGGCGTCGTCCACCGGCCGCCGCGCGACGTGACGCCGGTGGAGCTGCTGCACGCGTCGGACCTGACGCTGCGCCGCGTGCAGCGCACGGGCAGCCAGTGGGGCCTGTTCGACCGCGAACTGGACCGGCGCGACCGCCACGACTTCGGCCTGGCCGCGGGGATGGCGGGCGCCTGGGAGAACGGCGAGATCGAGGTCTGCTACCGCACGCTGGTGTCCGCGGCCGACGGCTCCGCCCGCGGCGTCGAGGCCCGGCTGCGGTGGAACCACCCGGCCGAAGGGGTGCTGGCGCACGACACGTGCGTGCGCCTGGCGGCGGCGACCGGGCTGGCCCTCCCGCTGGGCACGTGGCTCCTGCGCACGGCGGCCGAGCGGCTGCTCGAATCCGGGAGCGAGCTCCCGCTCACCGTCGAGCTGACGCCGCAGCAAGCGGCCGACCCGGAACTGGTCGGCGAGATCCGCGGCGTCCTGGAGTCGACCGGCCTGGCCCCGGCCGCCATCCGCCCCGGCTTCCCGGCGGCGGCGCTGCTGTCGGATTCCGGCGACGCGGCCGACAACCTCAAGGTACTGGCCGAGATCGGCGTCCGGGCGGAGCTGCACGAGCTCGGCGACGCGACTTGCCTGACGGAGTTCCCGGCCCGGACGGTCCGCCTCGCGTCGAGCTTGGTGGAGCGCCGCACCCACCCGCTGGTCGAGCCGTCGCTGACGGCCCTGATCGCCGCGGCCCACCAGACCGGCGCGGAGGTCGCGGTCGCCGGCGTGGAGACCGCGGACCAGGCGCAGTGGTGGCGAGACCGCGGCGTGGACCGCTTGTCCGGCCCGGCGTTCACCGAGCCGACCGGCCTCTGACGTTTCTGCGGCTCATCGACCGCGGTCCGGGCTCGAGCCGCGGTCGCTAGATTCGCACCAGCACCTCGTCCAGGGGCTTGCGCTGCAGGTCCGGGACCACGCAGTCGTCGGCCGGGTAGCCGACCGGGATCACCGCGAACGCCTTCTCGTTGCGGGGGCGGCCGAGCAGCTCGCCGAGGAAGCGCATCGGGGACGGTGTGTGCGTCAGCGCCGCCAGGCCGGCCACCTGCAGCGCCGTCAGCAGCATGCCGACCGCGATGCCCACCGACTCGTCGACGTAGTAGTGCTTGCGGACGCCGCCGTCGTCGTCGAGGGCGAAGCGTTGCTGGAACACGACGATCAGGTACGGCGCGTCGGTCAGGTGCGGCTTCACCGCGTCCGTGCCGAGCGGCCGCAGCGCGTCGAGCCACGCCTCGCCGAGGCGGCCGTCGTAGGAGATCCGCTCCTCCTCTTCGGCGGCTTCGCGGAGGCGGCGGCGGACGTCGGGGTCGGTGACGAGGACGAACGTCCACGGCTGCTGGTGCGCCCCGCTCGGCGCCGTGGACGCCACCGCGATCGCGTCCAGCACCGCGCGCTCGGGGACCGGGTCGGCGGAGAACATCCGGACCGAGCGCCGGGCCTCCATCCGCTGCCGCAGCGCGGCGGCCTGGGCGAGGGCTTCGTCGTCGGGCAACCGGGCGGGCTGGTAAGGGACCGGGTGGTAGCTCATGCCCGGATTGTGGCGGGCGACACGCTCGCCGCAGCAGGGCCAAACGTACGATCCGCGGTGTGAAGCGTCCGTTCTACGGACAGTAAGGTCTGCCTTTGCTGGATTTTTACGCCGGACAGCCCAGGGCAACTAGGCTGTTCGGTCCTGTCGCGCGAAGTGATCTCCTCATTACCCTCCAGTAGCAGGCAGTGGTGCCGGTCACAGTCGTTCCGGGAGGCTCTATGGCGTCGCGCGTCCGAGGACCCGGCTCCGAAGACCGGCGCGAACTGCGGATCCGGCACCTCTCCGGCTGCCTTCCGTGCACGCTCAAATGCGCGTACTGCGGGCTGCCGGTGCGGCTCACCGGACCGGGCGACCACCCCGGCTACGGCGTGGTCGAAGAAGTGATCGATCCGGCCGAAAGCAGGCCGGCCCGCGAACGGCACGCAACCGGGGCCACGGACCGGTTCGGCCGTGACTGTGGCTGGATCGGTCACGAAAGGCACAGCAGCGGCGACCTCGTGCTGCTGCACCGCTTCTGCCGCGGCGCGCTCGGCCGCTGCCGGACGCGGGGGTGCGTGCTGCGGCGCGCCCACCTCGGCCGCGCGACCGAGCAGTACGAAACCGGACGGCGGCGGCCCGGGCGCTACCAGCGCCTCGGCGTCCGCCGGTCGGCCGACCTCGACTTGTACCGGAAACACTGGCGGGTCGCGAAGATGCGGTACGCGTGCAAGGCGTGCCGGTACTACACCGGCTCGCACTGAGCCGGTCCTTCCATCACGACGCGGAGGACTCGTGCTCGTTCGTCTCATCCTCGGTCTGCTCATGACCGTCGTCGGCCTCGCCGTCGCCGGCAAGCGAGTGGCTTTCCTGTACCAGCTGATCAAGGCGGGCCAGCCCGACGCGAAGCGGTCGAACGAACTGGGCGCCCGCCTCCTCGCGCAGGTGCGCGAGGTGTTCGGCCAGCGCAAGCTGCTCAAGTGGTCGGTGCCCGGCGCCGCGCACTTCTTCACCTTCTGGGGCTTCGTGATCCTGGCCTCGGTGTACCTGGAGGCCTACGGCGCCCTGTTCGACGAGCGGTTCGCGATCCCGTGGATCGGCCACTGGGCGGTGCTGGGCTTCCTCCAGGACTTCATCGCCGTCGCCGTGGCCGTCTCGCTGGGCGTGTTCACGATCATCCGGATCAAGAACGCCCCCGCGCGCAAGGACCGCGCGTCGCGCTTCTACGGCTCGCACACCAGCGGCGCCTGGCTGATCCTGATCATGATCTTCAACGTCGTCTGGACGATGTTCTTCTTCCGCGGCGCCTCTTCGGCGTCCGGGAACTTCCCCTACGACAACGGCGCGTACGTCTCCCTCGGCGTCGGGAACCTGCTTGAGCCGCTCGGGCACTCGACGACCGAAGTGCTCGAGACCGTCGGCCTGCTGCTGCACATCGGCGTCATGCTCGTGTTCCTGTCGATCGTGCTCTACTCCAAGCACCTGCACATCTTCGTCGCGCCGATCAACGTCTCGGCGAAGCGGCTGCCGGACGCGCTCGGCCCGCTGCTGCCGATGGAGTCCGGCGGCGTCGCGATCGACTTCGAGGACCCGGGCGAGGACGACACGTTCGGCCGCGGCAAGATCGGCGACTTCACGTGGAAGGGCATGCTCGACTTCGCCACGTGCACCGAATGCGGCCGCTGCCAGTCGCAGTGCCCGGCGTGGAACACCGGGAAGCCGTTGTCGCCCAAGCTCGTCATCATGAACCTGCGCGACAACCTCTTCGAGGAGGCGCCCTACATCCTCGCCGGCACCGAGCACGAGGAGGCGCGCCCGCTGGTCGGCCCGGAGGCCGACGGTGGCGTCATCGACCCCGACGTCCTCTGGTCGTGCACCACCTGCGGCGCGTGCGTCGAGCAGTGCCCGGTGGACATCGAGCACGTCGACCACATCGTCGACATGCGCCGCTACCAGGTGATGATCGAATCGGCGTTCCCGACCGAGCTGGGCGGGCTGTTCAAGAACCTGGAGACCAAGGGCAACCCCTGGGGCCAGAACAACTCCGAGCGGCTCGCCTGGACGAAGGACCTCCCCTTCGACGTCCCGGTGTTCGACGGCGAGCTGGGGGAGGACGTCGAGTACGTCTTCTGGGTCGGCTGCGCGGGCGCGTTCGACGACCAGGCCCGCAAGACCGTCCGCGCGACGGCCGAGCTGCTGAACATCGCCGGCGTGAACTACGTCGTGCTCGGCAACGAGGAGTCCTGCACCGGCGACCCGGCGCGGCGCGCGGGCAACGAGTTCCTGTTCCAGATGATGGCCCAGCAGACGGCCGAGACGCTCAACGCCGTGTTCGAAGGCCGCGAACCGCGGCTGCGCAAGATCGTCACGACGTGCCCGCACTGCCTCAACACGCTCAGCCGCGAATACCCGCAGCTGTACGGGCACTACGAGGTCGTGCACCACACGCAGCTGCTCAACCGCCTCGTCCGCGGCGGGCAGCTGACGCCGGTGAAGGGCGTCGAGGACGGCCCGCGCGTCACCTACCACGACCCCTGCTACCTGGGCCGCCACAACAAGGTCTACACCCCGCCGCGCGACCTGGTCGGCGCGGCGGGCGCCCAGCTCACGGAGATGCCGCGGCACGCCGACCGCGCCCTCTGCTGCGGCGCGGGCGGCGCCCGCATGTGGATGGAGGAGCAGATCGGCAAGCGCATCAACCTCGAGCGCGTGGACGAAGCGATCGCGACCGACGCGGAAACCATCGTGACCGGCTGCCCGTTCTGCCGCGTGATGCTCACCGACGGCTTGGTCCAGCGCCAGAGCGAGCAGAAGGCGCAGAACGTCGACGTCCGCGACGTGGCCCAGCTCCTGCTGGAGCGGGTGAAGACCCCGGACAGCCCGGCACCGAAGGTCTGACCGGGTTCACCCGTTCGCCGGATGTCCCCTCACCCGCCGCACGGCTCTTCCTCGAAAGGCGGAGAGCCGTGCGGGAGGAGTGCCGATGGCCGAGGCGAGGATCGAAACGCTCGGCGGGTCCGGGGCGCGGCCGGCGGCGCGCCGGGGTTCGTGGCTGTTCGGGCGCGGCACCTGGGTCGCCGACGCCGGCTCGCGCAACGGCACCTGGGTGAACGGCCGGCGGCTGGCCCCGCGCCAGGACCACCCGCTGCGCACCGGGGACCGGCTCGAGTTCGGCCCGGTCGCCGCCGTCTACTCCGACGGGGAGGGCGGCGCGCGGCAGACGCGGACGTGGGAGCGGTCGTCCTCCGGCGGGGTTTCCGTCGGGGACGTCTCGGCCGGGACGAGCAACAACGCCGGGCGCGACGTCAACAACAGCTACGAGCACCGGCAGCACCACGACGACGGGTTCACCAAGCCCGAAGGCGAAGCGATCACTCTGCCGGCCACCGGGAAGGGCACCGGCTGTGTGCTGATGGTGCTGGGGCTGCTGACGATCCTGGCCGGGTTCGGCAGCTGGGTGTCGGTGATCTTCCGGTTCAACAAGGCGGGCTCCGACTCGGTCTCGTCCGGGTCGCCGCCGCTGCTCGGCCCGGAGGTCTTCGACGGCGTTCCGCTCGGCGCGGTCGGCTTCGCGCTGTTCGGGCTGGGTGGCGTCGTGGTGCTGATCGGGATGGTCGGCGCGCGAGCGGCGCCGCAACGGTCGCCAACGCGGTCCACGGCGACATCAAGACCGTCCACGGTGGACACCAGGAGATCCACCGCGGCCTCGACGCCCGCCAGGTCACCGAGCTGGTCCGCACGGTCCGCACCGGACTCGACGCGGCCCGTCTGCCACCGGCGGCGAAGGACGCCGTGCACGACGCCCTGGACGAGATCGACCGGGAGGTCGTGCACGGCGGGTCCGCGCGCTCCACGGTGACGCGCGCCCGTGACCTGCTCCGCGACGCCGGCGGCCTCGGCGTGCCGTTCTAGTCGTCCACAGTGGACGGAGTCGCGGTCTCCTCGCTGCCCAGGTCGCTCGGACGTCATGAACGAGTCGTTCATGACGTCCCGGGCCCCCGCGCGAGCCCGGCCCTTCCACGGTGCGCTCATCGCGGTAGGACGAACTAACCATTTCGTACATTTGCGGAGAATGTCGCGGCTTTGGGTCGTTTGCCAGTGAACGTGGAGCCGATCCTGCCGCACGTCGACGAACTCTCGCCGGAGCGCACGGCTGGTCGGCGACCTGCGGAAACGCTCCGGCGCGACCCGGGCAGGGACCGGCTACCTGACGGCCGTAGAGCGCGCCGACGGGCTCGTGCACGCCACCTCGACCGAGACGGCCGCTCGCCACTGCCGGCCGGGCTGCTCGTCATCGGCGCCGAGCCCGATCCGCGCGGATGCTGCGCCCCTCCGACGCGCTCGAAGGGGAGGCAGCCCGCGCCGCCTGAACCCGGCCGGCGCGGTCGCGCTGACCAGCACTGACCCCGCGCGGCCGCCTACCGCCCCGAAGCGCTGCTCGCCGCGGACCGCGCCCGCCGACATGCGGCGCCACCGGCGAAAACGCCGGCTTCGCCGCAACCACCGCTCCGGGAGTTCTTTCCCGGGGCGGCTTTCGTCGTGCCCCCGAACCGCCGGCTGCGAGATTCCGGCTCCCTCGCGGTGAAAAACGGCCCGGACACCTTCCTATCCGGACGACTTCCCCCACCGGAAGCGGCGACCGGGTGACCGGGTGACTACTCCGCGTCAGAGTGCCCGGTGGGTTTACAACGTTCCGGCAACCGCCTTGACAGGGCCTGTGGTACGTACCACTCTAACCCCAACATTGGTCTACACCATTTGGGGAGCCTGGCCGTGGCGGCCGGGTATCGAAAGGACGGCATCGAGTGAAACGCTGGCTCAAGCTGGCGGCGGGCGCCGCCGCACTCACGCTCGCCACCGCAGGGTGCGCGGGCTCCAGCGGATCGGACACCGCCGCGTCGTCGAGCGGTGCTCCCGCGCAGATCACCGGCGACGTCACGGTCTGGCTGATGACGGGCTCCGCGCCCGCCACGCTGACCGACGCGCTGAACAAGGAGTTCGAGGCCGCGCACCCCGGGGTCAAGGTCAAGTACGAAGTCCAGCAGTGGGACGGCATCCAGCAGAAGCTGACCACCGCCCTGGCCGGCGGCACCCCGCCGGACGTGATCGAGATCGGCAACACGCAGACCGCGGCCTTCGCCGCGCAGGAAGGCGTGCTGACCGACCTGTCCGGGGACAAGGACAGCTTCAACGGCGCGCAGTGGCTGAAGGGCCTCGCCGACTCGGGCACCTACGACGGCAAGACCTACGGCGTGCCGTTCTACGCGGCGAACCGCGAGGTCATCTACCGCAAGGACATGTTCGAGCAGGCCGGCATCACGAAGCCGCCGACGTCGAACGACGAGTGGGTCGACGCGATCACCAAGCTGAAGACGAAGTTCGGCTCGGACCCCGACTTCCAGGCGCTGTACATGCCGGGGCAGAACTGGTACTCGCTGCTGTCCTTCATCTGGGACAACGGAGGTGACATCGCGCAGGCCGACGGCAAGAACTTCAAGGCGACGCTGGACAGCGCCGGTGCGAAGGCGGGCCTCGAGTTCTACAAGAAGCTCGTCGACACCTCCGGCACCAAGGCGCCGAAGGACGCGGACGAGGCCAAGCCGCAGCAGGCCACCGTCTACGGTGCCGGCAAGGTGGCCATGATGATCGGCCTCCCGTGGGAGCTGGCGACGGCCGCGAAGACCGACGCGAGCCTGACCGCCAAGACGGGTGCCTTCGCGATCCCGAGCAAGACCGCCGGCCAGAGCGCCCCGGTCTTCCTGGGCGGCTCGAACCTGGCCATCCCGGCCAACAGCAAGAACGTGGCCGCGGCCAAGGAGTACATCAAGCTGCTCTCCAGCGCGAAGTACCAGGGCCAGCTCGCCGCCGCCGGCGTCGTGCCGGGCACGTCGACCGACCTCACGGGCCTGGACAAGGACCCGCTGGGCAGCGTGATGGCGAAGGCCTCCACGAACGGCAAGGCCGTGCCGGCCAGCCCGAAGTGGGGTGACGTGGAGTCCGGCCAGAACCCGGTCAAGGACATGCTGACCGCGTACCTGACCGGCAAGAAGACGCTCGACCAGGCGACCGCCGACGCCAACGCAGCGCTGAACAAGCTCATCGGCGGATGACAGCGACCGCGAATGTGACGATGCCGGCGGGGGCGACCCCGCCGGCATCGCCGCGCGACGCGGGGGTCAAGCGGCGCAAGCGGGGCCGGTTCGGCGACCGGGTCCTCCCGTACCTGCTGCTCCTCCCCGCCCTGGCGGCCATCCTGGTGCTGCTCGCCTGGCCGCTGGTCCAGGTGCTCGCGATCAGCTTCCGCAAGCTCGACATCGGCCAGCTCGTCTCCGGCAAGACGGTCTGGATCGGGTTCGACAACTACACGAACACGCTTTCGGACCCGGAGTTCTGGACGATCACCTTCCGGACCCTGGTCTTCACCGCCGCCATCGTGGCCGCCACCATCCTCGGCGGCCTGCTGCTGGCGGTGCTCATGCGCCACCTCGGCCCGGTCGTGCGGATCATGGTCCAGGTGACGCTGGTGCTGGCCTGGGCCACCCCGGTGATCGCGACGACCACCGTGTTCCAGTGGATCTTCGACCAGCAGTACGGCATCCTCAACAAGACCCTCGACCGGCTGGGCTTCCACGGCTTCATCGGCTTCTCGTGGTTCTCCAGCGGCCCCAGCACGCTCGCCGTGATCGGGCTGCTCATCGTGTGGCAGGCCGTGCCGTTCGTGACGTTCTCGCTGTACGCGGGCATCATCGGCGTCTCGCGCGAGCAGTACGAGGCCGCCGGCATCGACGGCGCCAGCGCGTGGCAGACGTTCCGCGCGGTCACCTGGCCCGCGATCCGGCCGATCACCACCATGGTGACCTTCCTGTCGGTGCTGTGGGACTTCAACGCCTTCGCCCAGATCTGGGCGATCCGCGAGGGCGGCCCGGACGGCGGGAGCACCACGCTGGCCGTCGTGCTGTACCTCAAGGGCATCGCGGGCAACCACTTCGGCGCGGCGGGCGCGATCGCGACCCTGATGCTGATCGTGCTCGCGCTCATCACGGGCCGGTACATCCAGCTGCTCACCCGGACCCGGGAAGGTGATCTGTCGTGAAGAAGTCGCTGTCGCAGCGGATCGTGCTCTCGGTGGTCGGCGTGCTGGTCGCACTGGCGATCGTGTTCCCGACGTACTGGATGTTCGTCACGTCGCTGCGCACGCCCGGCGAGATCCTCTCGCCGAAGTACGACCTCATCCCGACGTCGTTCTCGTTCGGCAACTTCGCCACCGCGCTCGGCAAGGACAACTTCCCGACGTACCTGCTGAACAGCCTGATCGTCACCGTCGGGTCGGTGCTGTGCGCGCTGATCGCCGGGACGCTCGCGGCGATCCCGCTCTCGCGGCTGCGCTTCACCGGCCGCAAGGGCTTCCTGGTGCTGGTCATGGTGGCGCAGCTGGCGCCGGTGTCGGCCCTGTTCATCCCGCTGTTCCTGCTGATGCGGGACGCCGGGCTGCTCAACACGCTGCCGTCGCTGCTGCTGATCTACTTCGCCACCACGCTGCCGTTCACGGTGTGGATGCTCTACGGCTTCGTCAACGGGATCCCGTACGAGCTGGAAGAGGCCGCGATGATCGACGGCTGCAGCCAGACCGGCGCCTTCCGCCGCGTCACGCTGCCGCTGCTCGGGCCGGGACTGGTCACCACGTCGGTGTTCAGCTTCATCACCGCGTGGAACGAGTACCTGTTCGCGCTGGTCTTCATCCAGGACAAGCCGAAGGAGACGCTGCCGGTGTGGCTGGCGTCGTTCCGCACGGCGTTCGCCACCGACTGGGGCGGGGTGATGGCCGCGTCGGTCATCTACGCCATCCCGGCGCTGATCTTCTTCCTGCTCGTGCAGCGCAAGCTCGTGTCCGGCGCGACCGCCGGTGCCGTGAAGGGGTAGCCGTTGTCCACACCGGAGAAGCTCGCCGAAGCCGTCCTCCTGCCCGGGTTCGCCGGGACGACCGCGCCGGACTGGCTCCGGCGCCGCGTCGCCGGCGGGCTGGGCGGGGTGGTCCTGTTCGGGCGCAACGTCGTCGATGACGAGCAGGTCGCCGCGCTCACCGCGCAGCTGCGGGGCGAGCGCGACGGCGTTGTGGTCGGCATCGACGAGGAGGGCGGCGACGTCACCCGCCTCGACGTGAACACCGGGTCGTTCGTGCCGGGGCCGCTGGCCCTCGGCGCGGCCGACGACCCGGAGCTGACCACGGCGGTCGCCGCCGCGCTCGGCGAACGGCTGGCCGCCTGCGGTGTCACGCTCGACCTGGCGCCGTGCGCGGACCTGACGCTGGCGGCCGAGGACCCGATCATCGGCGTCCGGGCGTTCGGGTCCGACCCGGCGAAGGCGTCGCCGCACGTCGCGGCGTACGTGACCGGGCTGCAGAAGTACGGCGTGGCGGCGTGCGCGAAGCACTTCCCGGGCCACGGCGCGGCGACCGAGGACTCGCACGTGGCCCTGCCGGTGCTGCCGCGGACCGTCGAAGAGCTGCGCGAGATCGAGCTGGTCCCGTTCGCCGCGGCGATCCGGGCCGGGGTGCGCTCGGTGATGTCGGGCCACCTGGTCGTGCGGGCCTGGGGCGACGAGCCGGCCACGCTCAACCGGACGGCGCTCACCGACGTCCTGCGCGGCGAGCTCGGCTTCACCGGCGCGGTCATCACCGACGCGCTGGAGATGGGCGCGGTTTCGGGCGCGTACGGCAAGCACGACGGCCTCGGCCGCTCGGCCGTGCGGGCGCTGGCCGCGGGCGCGGACGCGCTCTGCCTCGGCGGCGCGGCGTTCGAGGCCGAGCACCTGGACGCCTGCGTCGCGGCGATCGTGGCCGCGGTGGCGGCGGGGGAGCTGCCCCTGGAGCGGCTGTCCGAGGCGGCTTCGCGAACCGCGGCGCTGGGCACCGACCCGGCCCCGGCGACGGTCGGCCCGGTCGACCGGCGGCTGGGCCTGGAGGCGGCGCGCAAGGCGTTGCGCGTGCGGGGTGACGTGCGGCTGGACGGGCCGCCGCTGGTCGTCGACGTCCAGACCGAGCCGAGCATCGCGGCCGGCCCGATGCCGTGGGGACTCGGTGCGCACCTGGCCGAGCTGGTGCCGGGAACGCGGGTACTGACCGCGACCCCGGACGACGCCGACGCGGTTCTCGAAGCGGCGCGGGGGTTCCGCAGCGTCGTCGTGGTCACGCGGGAGGCGCACCGGCACCCGCGCGTGCGGGAGCTGCTGGCCGCGTTGTCCACTGTGGACTACATCCGCGTCGAGACCGGGGCACCGGGACCGGCCGACGACGGCGGCCCGCGGATCGACACGTTCAGCGGCTCCTACGTGAGCCTGCGGGCGGCGGCCGAGTACCTGGCCTGAGTTCGCGTCTAAGCCCCGCCGGACACCGTCCGGCGGGGCTTCGTCCTGTTTGCCGCATCTCCAGAGGCCGGTGCGTGCGTTTGTACGGCCCTTGTACCGGCGGCCGCCACGCTGTCCCCACAACGAATCCCGGAGGGACGGACAAATGAGAATTCGGATCGGGAAGCGGGTGGCCGGCGTGGCCGGCATCGCCGCGGCGATCGCACTGGCCGGCGCCGCCCCGGCCCTGGCGGCGACGGGCACGGTGCACACGGACTCGGGGATCGCGCTGACCGTGCGGTCCACGCCGAGCACCGGCGGCAGCGCGGTCGGCACGATCGCGGACGGCACCGCCGTCACCATCTCCTGCCAGACCAACGGATCGACCGTCGACGGCAAGTACGGCACGTCGGACATCTGGGACAAGGTCGGCGACGGCTACATCAGCGACGCCTACGTCTACACGGGCTCGGACGGCCGGGTGGCCCCGGACTGCGCGGGCTCGACCCTGTCCTGCACCACCGCGGGCACCGGGAACCCGAAGACCTGCGCGCAGGCGGTGGCCTACGCCAAGACCCGCGTCCACACGAACGACCTCGACTCCTACGAGGGCTGGTGCGACCGGATCAACGCGCAGAACTACGGCTGGACCGCGTCGGGCTCGGAGACGGCCTACATCCACTGGACTCAGATCCCGGCCTCGTTCAAGCACCCGGGCGACACCCAGGTCCCGGCGGGCGGCCTCGCGTTCTTCAAGAGCAGCGGCGCGGGCCACACGATGATCTCCATCGGCGGCGGCAAGTTCCTGTCGAACGACATCAACGGCTACGGCAGCTACACCGAGACGACGATCGCCCAGATCAAGAGCAAGTGGGGCCAGACCTACCTCGGCTGGTCACAGCCGTGGTTCAAGGTGAACCACTGACCTGACCAACCGGACCGCCCCCTGCCCACCTCCCCCGGGCAGGGGGCGGTTCAGGTTCCGGGCTTCAGGTGGTGCAGCACGAAGATCCCGCCGATCGCCGGCCGGTCCGGGCGCTCGTGGTCGGTCGCCACGTACTCGTCCAGCACCGCCAGGATCCGGCGGTCCAGCTCTTCCACCTCGTCCGGTGACAGGTGCAGCAGGAACTTCTCGTGCACCGCCACCGAAGCCGGGCCCGCCGCGCGCAGCTCCTCCTGGAAGATCTCGATCGGCGCGAACCGCGTCTCCGCGTCGGCGGTGGCCAGGGGACCGTCGAGCCACCAGGTCTCGTTGTCCGCGCGGTAGGGCTTCTCCAGCGCTCCGCTCGGCCCCGTCCGGACCGGCGCCGGGTGCAGCAGGCCGGCTGAAACCAGCTGGCGGACGTGGTGCAGGACCGTGCCCGGGTCGCGGTCGAGGCGGTCGGCCAGTTGCTTGTTCGTCAGCTCGTCGACCAGGCACAGCCGCATGATGCGCAACCGGAGCGGGTGGCCGAGGGCCTTGGCTTCCTCCGGCGTCGCCGGACGGCGGCGGCGTGGTTCGTTCATGGACATAGCGTAGTCGATCGATGGGGAAAGCTCACATCGATGGAGAAAAGCCCATCGATGTGCGATCCTCCATCCATGCACCGGACCTTCTGGCGGCTGTGGACGGCCGCGGGCCTGTCGAGCCTCGCCGACGGCGTCCTCAAGGTCGCCCTGCCGCTGGTCGCCGTCGGGTACACGCGCGAGCCGGCGCTGGTCGCGGGGCTCGCGTTCGCCTTCAGCGTCCCGTGGCTGCTCTTCGCGCTGCCCGCCGGCGCGCTCGTCGACCGGCTCGACCGCCGCCGCGCGATGCTCGCCGCCAACGTCCTGCGCGGGGCGCTCGTCGCCGTCGTCGCGGTGCTGACCGCCCTCGGCGGGGGCTCGATCTGGGCGCTCTACGTGGTCGCGCTCGGTGTCGGGACCGCCGAGACGCTCTACGACACCGCCGCGCAGTCGATCGTCCCGCAGGTCGTCGGGCGGGCCGAGCTCGCGCGCGCCAACGGCCGGGTCTACGCGGTCGAACAGACCGCCAACGAGTTCGCCGGGCCGCCGCTGGCCGGGGTCCTGGTCACCGCCGGGGTGCTGGCCGCGTTCGTCACGCCGGTGGCGCTGTGGGCGGTGGCGGTCGCCGCGCTGCTGTTCGTGCGGGGCTCGTACCGGATCCCGCGCGGCGACCGACCCACCACCCTGCGCGCGGACATCGCCGAGGGCCTGCGGTTCCTCGCCCGTCACAAGGTCCTGCGGACGTTCTCCCTCATGGTCGGCACGTTCAACTTCGCCACCGGAGCCATGTTCGCGGTCCTGGTCCTCTACGCGGTCGGTCCCGGCTCGGCGATGGGCCTGTCCGGTCCGGCCTTCGGCCTGCTGACGGCGACGACCGCCGCGGGCGGCCTGGCCGGGTCGCTGCTCGCCGAGACGGTGGAACGCCGGCTCGGCCGCGTCCGCGCGCTCCGGGTGTCGTGGCTCGCCGGCGGCCTGACGGTCGGCGTGCTCGCCGTGACCGCCGACCCGTACGTCGTCGGTGCGGCCTTCTTCGCCGGCGGCGCGGGGATCCTGGTGTCCAACGTGGTGATGGTGTCGCTGCGCCAGCGGATCACGCCGGACCGGCTGCTCGGCCGCCTCACCAGCAGCCACCGGCTGGTCGCGTGGGGCACCAAGTCGCTCGGCGCGCTGGCGGGTGGTGCGCTCGCGCAGGCCTTCGGGCTGCACGCGGTGTTCGTCGTGATGACCGTGCTGGCGTTCGCGGTGGTGGGCGGGCTGTTCGTGGTGACCGAGGACGCCCTCAGAGCCGCCGAGCCAGCAGTTCCGACGCTCCCGTCTTGACCGGCGCCACCACCATCCAGCCCCAGCGGCGGTACAGCGCGTGCGCCGGCGCCGCGGTCGCCGCCGCGAGGACCGCGGCCGGCTCGGTCCGCGCACCCAGCAAGGTTTCGAGCAGGGCCCGGCCGTGCCCCCGGCCGCGCTGCCCCGGCCGGACCGCGAATTCGTAGACGTAGAACAGCGGGCTCCCGGCGATCCACGACGGCGGTCCGCCGCCTGCCAGGGCAGGCCACCAGCCTGGCTCGCGGCCGACCCCGTAGGCGAACCCGGCGAGCATCCCTCCACTGTGGACGGTCTCCAGCGCGAAGCCGGGCAGCTGCGCGTGTCCGGCCACCGCTTCGCGGAACCGCGCCGCGTCGGCTTCGGTCTCCCCGTACGGCGGCTCCCGGTAGACCTCGTGGTAGAGGTCGGCGAGCTCGGCCCAGTCAGGCATCCACGTTCTCCCGTGCCGGGGCCGCGTCCGGGACCGCTTTCAGTCCCGCGAGGACGGCCACCGCCATGATGCAGCACCCGGCGAGCACGAGCCACGGCAGCTGCGGGCCACCCGCCAGCAACGCCGTGAAGGTCACCGGTGCCAGCACCCGCGCCGCACCCCAGAGCACTTCCTCGAGCCCGAGGTAGCGCCCGCGCAGGTGGGCGGGCGCGAGCGCCACGGTCAACGCGCTGCTGGTCGGCGCCTGCAGCAGCTCGGCCACCGTGAAAACCGCGGTGGCCAGCGTCAGCACGGCGAACGCGGGCAGCGCCGTCACCAGCGGCACGGCCGCGTAGAGCAGGAACGCCCCGGCCCACACCACGGCCGCGACCTGCAGCGTCCGCGCCCGGCGGAACCGCTCCACCCGCCCGGCCACGACCGTCTGCGCGAGCACCACCAGCACCGTGTTGAGGGCGAACAGCACGCCGGGCTGCCACGCCGGCAACCGCAGCGCGTCGAGCACGTACGCGCTCAGCAGCACCGTCAAAGCCAGGTCGCACAACGCGAAGACGAAGACCGTCACCAGCACGCGGCGGAACCCGCGGTCGGCGAGCACGGCCCGGTAACCCCCGCGCGGCGCGGTGGTCCGCGCCGGGGCTTCGCCCGCCCGGCCCTTCCAGGTCGCCACGAGCACGGCGGCGACGAGGAAGCTCACGGCGTTGAGCACGACGATCGCCGCGTAGCCGCCGACTACGACGAGCACGCTGCCGGCGAGCCCGCCGAGGCCGATCCCGACGTTGCGCAGCGTGCGCTCCATCGCGTACCAGCGGGCGCGCTGCCCGTCGTCGGCCACCTGCGCCACCAGCGCACCGGACGCGGGCCAGAACAGGCCTTCGCCCCAGAACGTCAGCGCCGCCAGCACCACCAGGACCGGCGGCGACCCGGCGAAGACGTACCCGGTGAAGGTGAGCACCCGCAGCAGGTTGGCCGCGACGACCACCCGCCGCGGGCCGAAGCGGTCCACCAGCGGGCCCGCGCAGAGCCCGGCCGGCAGGGCGAGCAACGCGGCGAGCGAGAGCGCCGCGCCGACCCCCGTCAGTGGAAGTCCCTTGGCGGCGTGGAAGTAGACGACGGCGAACGGCAGGAACAGGCCGGTGCCGAGCGCGTCCACGCCCTGGGCGGCGACCAGCGGGAGGCGGCCCCGGGTGCGGGGCAGCCCGAGCAGAGCGGTGACGGCCATCGGTGCGTCCTCAGGCGTGGGGGAGCGGGAAGGTGTTCAGCCGCGCTTCGGGCAGGGGGTGCGCGCGCCAGCCGAGGTCGACCGCCGCGCGGCGCACGCGGCCGTCGCCCCAGTACGGCAGCCCGGCCGGGAAGTTGGCCACCAGCCCCGGCACCAGCGTGTGCGCGGCGTGGAACCCGGCCGCGGCGACGTCACGGGTGGTGAGGTCCACGCTGAGCACCTCGAACCCGCGCGCCTCGACGCGGTCCTGGTAGGTCTTGAGCGTCCGCTCGCCGAGCGCGGGCAGACCTTCCCAGCTCCGCTCCGGCAGGTCGCGGACCCACGGCGCGACGTGGGCCGCCGCCCGCGGGTCGAGGTAGACCTGTTGCTGGCACAGCAGGTCCACGACGTCGCCGAAGTCCGCGCGGTAGGAGTCGAGGTAGCGCCGGTCGGCCCGGTACGGCTTCAGGTTGCCCAGGTGCGGCAGGTCGTCGCGCATCGCGGCCAGTTCGCGCTCGTCGTCGAGCGCGAGGCAGGTGTGCTGCAGCGTGAACCCTTCGGCGAGCGCCTTCTTCGCCGCTTCCAGGGCGTCGGGGCGGGTGGCGAACCCGATCGACAGCCAGCGGCGCGCCCGGTCGAACACCGCCGCCGCGACGACCGGGACGGCGAACTCGTTGTCCAGCGGGATCAGCGTGACTTCGTAGGTTTCGGTGGTGTCGGCGACGAGCGCGCGCACCTCGGGCGGCACCGGCAGGGCGCGCAGCCGCGGTGCGTTGGCCCACCACACCATCGTGGTGTCCCGTTCGAGGACCTCTTCGAGGCCGGAGGTGACGGCGTGCTCGGCGCTCGTGCCACCGGCCAGCCCGGCGATCAGCGGGTCGGTGAAGCGGGCCCCACCGGGTTCGGGTGCCTGCGAGACGAGGCACGCGGGCACCCACACCGGCTCCTTCGTGGTGTGCGAAAAGGCTTCCACCCACGCGCATTCCGCGTCGGTGGTCAGCGGCGCGAACGGGAACCCCGGGGTGCGGTGCTGCCGGGCCGAGTAGAGGTTGAGCCGGCGCGGGTCCAGCGCCGGGACGCCGGCGCGGCGCAGCTGGTCGTAGCTGCCGTGGCGGAGTTCGCGTTCCGGGGGCAGCCAGCTGCCGCAGTAGCGTTCGACGGCCTCGCCGATCGCGGACTCGCGGGCCGGCTCGAAGTCGTGCCACGACGTCCCGAACGCCTGGCGGTCGTTGGGCCAGTCGACGACCCGCCGCATGTCCGCGACGTCCACCGCGCACACCTTGAGCCGGGCGGGCATCCCCGGCGCGGCGGGCAGTTCGTGCACCGCGGTCACGATCCCGGTCCGGTCGTCGACGAGCAGGTCCGGCCGCAGGCCCTGGTCCCGGACCGGCCGGGGCCGGTCGGGCACCGGGAGAACGGGCCGGGGGAGCGCGGTCAGCCGGACGGGGTCGAGCTCGAGTTCGCCGGTCGTCGTCTCGGCGGGCTCGCCGGCGATCCACCGTTCGAGCTGGACGGCGAGGGCGCTGACCAGCCAGCGGGCGTCGGTTCGCCGGAACCGCGGCCCGGGCGGGGCTTCGGCGGCGGCGAAGGCGTCGGGGACCCGGGCGTCGAGAGCGGCCGAGCGGCGCCGCGCGAGCACGTCGGCGAAGTCGGGGCCGAAGCCCGGCTGGACCGCGGGACCGGCGATGCCCTGGCCGCGTTCGCAGCGGAAGGGGAAGAACCGCACGCCGTGCTCGGTGCAGAACGCGTCGAGCGCGCCGAGCTCCCGGTAGGCGGGGTGGGTGTAGGCGGCGACGAGGACGGTGTCGGCCGGGTTCAGGGGGAACGCGGCTTCGACGAGCGGTGGAACCGCGTTGTAGGCGGCCGAGCCGAGGATCTCCGCCGGGTCCTCGGGGTCCGCGAACCGCGCCGGACCATCGCCGGCCGTGCGGAGGACCTCCGCCGGGTTCACCAGGAGCGCGGCTTCGGCCAGCGGCCGCACCGACCCGTAACCGGTCGCTCCGAGAACCTCCGCCAGCGGTCCCGTCAGCTCGGCCGCCCCGGTGACCAGCACCGTCGTCGCGGCGAGGCGCCGGGCGCCGTCGTCGCCGGTTGCCGGGTGCAGGCAGCCGTCCGCTTCGAGGACGTCGAGCACCTCCGCGTGGTCCGGGCTCATCCCCGCGAGCAATTCGGCCCGCGTCCGGGTGCCGTCGCAGCGGCTCAGCCACGCGCGGAACTCGCCCACCGGCGCGGTGATCGAGTACTGGCCGCCGTTCGGGGTGCTGAGCAGGCACAGCTCCGGCTCCAGGTCGTGGAGCTCGACGCCGGTCAGCTGCAGGCGGATGTCGTCGGAAGGCATGGCGATCCCCTCGTCGGCGGGGCCGTGCCGCGGCCCGGGGAAGGGCCGCGGCACGTCTACGGCTGGGCCGGGACTACTTGGCGGACGCGCGGTTGTGCACGACGGCGCGGTTGTGGACCACGGCGCGGTTGTGGACGACGGCCCGGTTGTGCACGACCGCGCGGTTGTGGACGACGACGGCCGAGGGACGCTCGAAGCTCGAGATCATGGTTCCTCCTGCGGGGTGAAGTGGATGTCCCCCGGCGGGCCCACCGGGGCGGGGTGACGGGAACCAGTTTCGGGCGGCGCCGTGCGTCCTGACGTCTTCTGGACTGCGATCCGCACGCCCGCGCCCATGCGTTCGTCACGGTCCGGACATGACCCGCGCACGACGAAGGCCCCAACCCTCGGGTTCTGGTGGTGGCAACACCTGAGCTGTTCAGGGGGTGCGGTGCCGACATCCGCGAGACCCCGCCCCGCCGTCGCTTCCGGCTGCTGCCGAACCGCCCGTGTCAGCCGCGGCCCAACACCGGCAGAATCGCCGCCTGCCCCCAGCTGCTGGTCGCTGACCTCGGACCAGGGCAGCGAGATGGGCCGTCACCACGAGTTCGGCATCGCCACCGGCATCCCGGTCCACGTCTGCGACCCGCACCCGACGTGGCAACGCGGCTCCAACGAGAACCCCGACGGCCTGCTCGGCTCAACCGCCGTCCACGCGAAACGCTCGGCTGGGACATCCCAGCCGAGCGCTTGGCCAAGCTCCTGACCGAAGCCAGTCGATCACCTGTGGTGCGACGACCCCGGGAATCCGCCGGTCGGGGGAATTCCGGTCAGCTCACGCCCGGCAGGTCCGGCCGCGGTTCACGCAGTTGACCAGCCCGTTCATGATCCGCTGCGACATCACGTTCGCGAAGTCGTCGTGGTCGGAGAACGGGTTGTGCTTCTCCTGCGGGAAAGCGTCCACTTTGTACTGCTTCTTGACCTGGATGTCGTGCGGGATGTCGTAGGTCAGCGAGATCTGCAGCTGCGGCACCGCCTTGAAGCCCTTGGCGCACCGGCCGTTCTGGTCCGGGAACACGATGTGCGTGCGGTGGTTCGCGCTGTCGGTGTTCTGCCCGTCCCAGCAGCTCGGGAACGTGTGCACGCGCTTGACCTTGCTGTTCTCCGGGCAGATCGGGTACTTCTCGGTGACGCGGTTTTCGAACCCGCTGCACGTCCAGCTGGCGCGGGCGTTGGCGGTACCGTTGGTCGAGACCTTCGCGTCGCCGTAGAGCACGCGCAGGAACCGCGGCATGGCCACGACCTTGCCCACCGGGCTGCCGCGGAAGGTGATCTGGACCTTCTGCGGCCGCAGGATCTTGCCGTCGTTGCCGGGCAGCTCGTTGTTGTCGTCCTGCCCGGGCAGCGCACCGCCCGCGGTGCTGCTCGGCGGCGGCGTCGGCGATCCGGTGTCCTTGCCGGGCTTCGTCCCGCACGGCAGGCCGCCGATGCCGCCCGGCTTCGGCGCGAACCGGCCGATCGCGGTGAGGATTCGGTCGATGATCGCCTTGCGGCGGTCGTTGAGCGGGCCGATGATGCTGTTCTGGACGAGGTTCTCGCCGCCCTGGCCCTGCGTCGCCGCGACCTTCTTGTTCGCCTCGTCGGCCTGGGAGTCGAGCTGGTCGAGGTTGCTGTCCACTTCGTCCATCGCCTGGTCGGGGATGTCCGGCAGCTTGCTCGCGACGTCCGGGCAAGCGACCTGGACCGTCTTCGACTCCTGGGCGGCCTGCGCGCGGTCGCCGTCGGGCGCCTTCGCGGGCTCGTTCTTCTCCTCTTCGCCGGTGTCGATCCGGACGACGGGCCAGAAGTAGGCGGACTTGTCGCCGTTGCGGCAGGTGGTGCCGGCCTTCGCGAGGGTCTTGTTGGTGGAGTCGGCGTTGGTGGAGAGGTTGCCGACGTAGTCGTGCAGGTGCTGGGCGCCGTTGCGGACCCCGGGCTGCGCGATGAAGTTGTCCGGGTTGAAGTGCTGGTTCTCGTTGCGGCCGCAGTCGACGGTGAACGTGCCCGTCGCGGCGCCGTAGACCGGCCGCGGGTCGAACTGGTTCGGCTTCACCTTCAGGATGTCGACGAAGAACGCGGGGTTCGCCTCGTCGGCGCTGGCTTCGCCGGTGTTTCCGGTGGTCGTCGCGACGACGATGCCGCCGACCGCGATCGCGAGGGCGAGGCCGCCGGTCGCGATCTTGGTTCTGCGGGACAGGCGGTGCCGTCCTTGGGTGCTGCTGGGCATGGGGAAATCCTCCGGGGTGTCGGGCTGGCGGGAACGCGCGACACTGAACGGGTACGAGCCCAGGCTCGTGCCCATCAGGAATGCGTCGGCAAGGAACGGCTTTCCGGCTGGTCCACTGACCCGACATCAGTGGGTGCGCGCTCACCTGCCCGTGGCCGCGCCGTCAACCGGCTGGTTATCGTTCCGTTATGGAAGTTACACGGGCCTTTGACACCGGGCAAGCACCGAAAAAAGTTTGAACCGAACTGAACCCCCGTCCGTATCCCCAGGTGAGGCCCGGCGACTGGGCCCGGCCGGAAAGCCTTGCGCGAACCCGGGATCAGCGCAGCGGCGCGGGCACCGCGGGAATGGCGGCCAGTGCCGAGCCGAGCCGGTGGCCGACCGCGAGGCCGACCTGATCGCGCACCTCGGCGAGTTTCGCGACGTCGATTCCGGTCGCGATTCCTTCGCCGTGGAAGAAGTCGACGAGGTCGTCCGTGCCGACGTTGCCGGACGCGCCCGGTGCGAACGGGCAGCCGCCGATCCCGCCCAGCGCGGCGTCGAACCGGCGGATCCCGAGCGAGAGCCCCTCCCACGCGTTGGCGGCCGCGCGCCCGTAGGTGTTGTGCAGGTGCAGGCCGAGCGGGACGTCCGGCAGTTCGTCGCGCACCGCCGAAACGACCGCGCGCAGCCGGCTCGGCCGGGCGGCACCGATCGTGTCGGCGAGGTGGACGACCCGTGCGCCGAGCCGGCCGAGGCGCGCGGCCACGTCGGCGGTCCGGTCCGGCTCGGTGTCGCCGTCGAACGGGCAGGCGAACGCGGTCGCGACCGAAGCTTCGAGCGCGACCTCCGCGCCGGTGAGCAGTTCGGCGCACCCGGCCAGCCGGTCGAGCGCCGCGGCCGTCGGGACCCCGGCGTTCGCGGTGCTGTGCCCGTCGCTGGCGGAGACGACCAGCCGCACCGACTTGGCGCCGGCGTCGATCGCCTGCCGCGCCCCGCGTTCGGTGAACACGAGGGTGTGCAGGCAAGCGGGAGTGTCCGGCAGCAGCGCGCGGAGCACCTCGCCGGTGTCGGCCAGCTGCGGTACGCGGCGCGCGGAGACGAAGGAGCCGACCTCGAGCGCGCGGACGCCGGCGTCGACCAGGCCGCGGGCGAGCCGGACCTTTTCGTGCGTCGGCACGGTGAGGGACTCGTCCTGCAGCCCGTCGCGCAGCACGACCTCGGTGATGAGGACTTCGGTCACGTCAGATCACTCCCATTTCGCGGAGGCCGGCGACGGCGTCGCCGGTGATGCCGAGCTCGGCGAGCACGGCTTCGGTGTGTTCGCCCAGGTCCGGCCCGAGCGAGCGGGTGCGCCCGGGCCGTTCGGCCAGCGCGGGGACGATGCCCGGGAAGGTGACTTCGGCTTCGCGGCCCGCGCCGACGCGCACGCGGTGGCGTTCGTGCATGCCGCGGGCCTCGAAGTGCGGGTCCTTCGCGATGTCCGCGGCGGTGAGGATCGGGCCGCTCGGCACGGAAGCGGCCAGCAGCGCGGCTTCGGCGGCTTCCTGGGTGAGGGTGGCCGCCCACGCGCCGATCGCTTCGTCGAGCAGGCCGGTGTGGCGGACGCGCCCGGCGTTGTCCGCCAGCCGCGGGTCGGCCGCGAGGTCCGCGCGGCCGATGGCGTGCGCGAGCCGGCGGAAGATCGCGTCGCCGTTGCCGCTGACCACGATGTACTTGCCGTCGGCGCAGCGGTAGGTGTTGGACGGCGCCACCCCGGGCAGCGCGGAGCCGGCCGGGCCGCGCACGACGCCGTGCGCGTCGAAGTCCGGGAGCAGCGACTCCATCAGGGAATAGACGGCTTCGTAGAGCGCGACGTCGACGACCTCGCCGGGGCGGGCGCCGGGCTCGCGTTCACGGCGGAGCAAGCCCATGAGCGCGCCGATCACCGCGTAGAGACCGGCGACGGAGTCGGCGAGGCTGACCCCGACGCGGGTGGGCGCCTGGCCGGGGTAGCCGGTGAGCGCGCGCAGCCCCCCGATCGCTTCGGCGACACCGCCGAAGCCGGGCCGGTCGCGGTACGGGCCGGTCTGGCCGTAGCCGGAGACGCGCACGACGACCAGCCGCGGGTTGAGCGCGCGGAGCTCGCCGGGCCCGAGCCTCCAGCGTTCGAGCGTGCCGGGCCGGAAGTTCTCGAGCAGGACGTCGCTGCGCCCGGCCAGCGCCCGCACGATGTCCTGGCCTTCGGGACGGCGGAGGTCGACGGTCACCGAGCGCTTGTTGCGGCCGAGGGTGCGGAAGAGCAGCGAGGTGTCGCCGTCGTGCAGCCGCCAGCGCCGGAGCTCGTCGCCGGTGCCGGGGCGCTCGACCTTGACGACGTCGGCCCCGAAGTCGGCCAGCAGCCGCCCGGCGGTGGGCGCGGCGATGAAGTTGCCCAGTTCGACCACCCGGAGGCCCGCGAGGGGCCCGGATTGTTCACTCATGCCCGACTCCAAACCACCATGTGAGTTGTCAACTCAGAATACGGGCGTGTGTCGTGGAGTCAATGGGGGCGAGCGTCGCTAGACTGTGCGGCACACCACGGGCACGGGGCGGGGCGATGGCAGAGGAAGAGCGCAGCGGCGGCGGGACGACGCCGGTGCTGGTGCTGCGCAAGTTCAAGCAGATCCTCGAGTCGTTCACGATCGACGACCCGGAGCTGACGCTGCAGCAGATCACGCGGTCCACCGGGCTGCCGGCGAGCACGTGCCAGCGGCTGGTGCACAACCTGGTGCGCGAAGGCTTCCTCGACCGCTACGACGACACCTACCGCGTCGGCCTCGGCCTGGTCCGCTGGGCGGCGCCCGGCACGTTCGGCCTCGACCTGGTCCGGTTGACCCGCCCGGTGCTGCAGCAGCTGCGCGACGAAACGGGCGAGACGGCGTGCCTGTACGTCCGCGACGGCGCCTACCGCACGGTGATTTCGCTGGCCGAGTCCCGCCACCCGGTGGTCCGGCTGTTCGTGGTCGGCATGGTGATGCCGCTGCACGCGGGTTCGGCGGGCAAGGTCTTCCTGGCCTGGGACAAACTGGCGATCAAGGACGCGATCGGCCACGGCCTGGCCCGGTTCACCCCGCGCACGGTGGTGGACATCGACCTGCTGACCGAGCAGCTCGGCCAGATCCGGTCGACGGGGTACGCGGTGAGCTTCGAGGAACGTGACCTGGGCGCGGCGTCGTTGAGCGCCCCGGTGTTCGGGCTGAACGGCGAGGTCGGCGCGGCCATCGGGATCGGCGCCCCGACCCAGCGCATGACACCGGCCGACGTGCCGCGGTTGGCACCGGTGGTGGTGGAAGCAGCCCGGCGCGCCTCGGAGCGGCTGGGGTACCGGCCAGGCGGGGAGCAGGTCTCCGGCCTCTGAGCGGCCTGCGGGGAGTGGTCCCGCGGTCCGCAACGTCATGAACGAGTCGTTCACCTCGCCGGATGCCGGGGCTCCGGCAAAGACGCGTCGGTGTGGTCCGCAACGTTGTGCCGGTCTGGGGCGAGCGGGTCACCGGCGGCAGAGTGGCCCGGCCGTGCGACTTCGCCGGGACCTCCGGCCGCAGGTCATGAACGACCCGTTCATGACCTGCGGGGCGGCGAAATTCCCGGTCGGTCCCCTCTTGTCCGGATCCACGCCCCGACCTGCGATCCGGCGCCACCTGACCCATCCTGTCCCCGTCCCGTGAGTCCTTGACTCCATCGCACCTGCCGTCACATTATGGGTTGGCCAACCACATAGTGGCGAAGTCAAAGGAGACGACGGATGGCCCACCTCCCCGACGCGGCGCCGGACACCGGCACGATCGCGGGCCGGCTCGACCGGCTGCCCATCACCCGCACCCATCGGCGGGCCACCGTCGCCGTCGGGCTCGGGTTGTTCTTCGACTTCTACGAGGTCTTCCTGACCGGGGTGCTCAGCTCGGTGCTCGTCGAAGAGTTCGCCCTGACCAAGGCCGACCTGCCGCCGCTGCTCGCCTCGACGTTCGTCGGCATGTTCTTCGGGGCGCTCCTGCTCGGCCGGCTCGCCGACCGGTTCGGGCGGCGCGGGGCGTTCCTCGTGAACCTCGGGCTCTACTCGGTCTTCTCGCTGCTCGGCGCGTTCAGCGGCAGCGCGCTCATGCTGCTGGTCACGCGGTTCTTCGCGGGCATCGGCCTCGGCGCGGAGCCACCGCTGGCCGACACCTACCTGACCGACCTGCTGCCCGCCCGCAAGCGCGGCCGCTTCATCGCCTGGGCCTACACGCTCGCGTTCTGCGGCTTCCCGGTCGTCGGCTTCCTCGCCCGCGGCCTGACCGACCACGAGGTCTTCGGCATCGCCGGCTGGCGCTGGCTGTTCGTGATCGGCGCGCTCGGCGCCGCCGCGGTCTTCCTGCTGCGCCGCGGCCTGCCCGAATCGCCGCGCTGGCTGGACTCCGTCGGCCGCACCGAGGAGGCCGAGCACCTGGTCGCCGGCATGGAGGCCGAAGCGCGCGGGGCCACCGCCGGCACCCCGGCCCCGCCGCGCGGCGTCACCCGCAAGCGCGTCGCCGCACCCGTGCGCGAGCTCTTCGCCCCCGCCCTGCGGCGGCGGACGTGGATGATGGTCGTCTTCCACATCCTGCAGACCCTCGGCTACTACGGCTTCGGCACGCTGGTCCCGCTCGTCCTCGCGGCCAAGGGGTACGCCGTTTCGCAGTCGCTGCTGTTCGCCGCGCTGACCTACCTCGGCTACCCGGTCGGCTCCGCGCTTTCCCTGCCGATCGTGGAACGCGTCGAGCGCAAGTTCCTCGTGATCGGTTCGGTGCTGGCGATGGCGGTGTTCGGCATCGCGTTCGGCTATGCGGGTTCGATGGCGCTGATCCTGATCTTCGGCTTCCTCTACACCGCGACCAGCAACCTCTTCTCGAACGCGTTCCACATCTACCAGGCCGAAATCTTCCCGACGGCGCTGCGTTCCACGGCGTCCAGCGGCACGTACTCGCTCTCGCGCCTGGCCAGCGGCGCGATGCCGTTCGTCCTGGTCCCGCTGCTGAGCTCGCACGGCCCGACCACACTGTTCCTGGTCGTCGCGGGCGCGCTGGTGGTGGTCGCGGTGGACATCGCGGTCTTCGGCCCGCGCACCACGGGCCGCCGCCTGGAGAACGTCAACGACGCGGCAGCGCAGCCGATTCGATGACCGCCACCGCCTCGCCGACCGGCAGCCGCGCGGTGTCGACGACGAGGCGCTCGCGCGTCCACGGCTCGTACTCGCGGTCCACGATCTGCTGCCACGTCGGCGGAACCAGGTCCGCGATGCCGACGTCGCGGGTTTCCGCGCGGCGCCGGTGTTCCGCGGGGTCGGAGCAGACGATCTCGGCTTCGAGCACCCGGGCGCCGGCCCGGAGCCCGGCCTCGCGCCACGCGTCGCGGGTCACCGCGAGCGGGTTCACGCACTCGGCGATCACGCTCACGCCGGTGCGGAGCAGGTCGGCCGCGACGTCCTGGGCGACGACGTAGCCGACCGGCCCGAGCGGCTGCGCGAGCGGCGACGAACGGACGATGGCCTGTTCGATCGTGTCGACGCGCAGGAACGCGAAACCGGTGCGGCGGGCCAGTTCCGCGGCGACGGTGGTCTTGCCGGTCGCGGGCAGGCCGCCGACGGCGATCAGCAGCGGGGCACCCCGGGATGATCGCACGCGCGGCCCTCACGAGGCGTGCTTCTGCGCGAGCAGGCCGCGCCGCAGGGTGGCCAGCGCCCGGTGCTGGGCGACGCGGACCGCGCCCGCGCTGGCGAGGCCGACCGCGGCGGCCGTCTCCTCCGCGGTCATCCCGAGGATGATCCGCAGCACCAGGATTTCGCGCTGCCGCGGCGGGAGCGTGTCGAGCAGGCCGGACGACCAGTCGAGCGCCGCCGAGCGCTGGACCTCTTCGCCGGTCGGGTCGTCGCCGGTCCAGCGGTCGGCGGGCGGCTCGGCGACCGGGCTCGTGCGGTCGCGCGCCCGGCGGCGGTGGAAGTCCGACACCTTGTGCGACGCGATGCCGAAGACGAACGCCAGGAAGCCGTCGGCCGCGTAGCGGTAGCCGGGCAGCGCGTTGACGATCGCCAGCAGCACGTCCTGCGCGCAGTCCTCGGCGTCCGACGAGCCGTCCTGCCAGGTGCGGAGCCGGCCCAGGCAGTAGCGGAACACCAGCGGCCGCAAGGTGTGCAGCAGCCCGGCCACCGCGGCGCGGTCGCCGCGGATCGCCGACCGGACGAGGTCCGGGTCCAGGGTGAACGTCGCCGGGGGAGCGGACGCGCCCTCGGCGGAGTGCGGCGACATCGGCCTCACCCTTTCCCACACTCGCCGTCACGGATGATCACGACGCTAAGTCACTCCGCGTGGTCGCCACACCGGCCGGCCGGCCGCTGCGGCCCGGGTCTTCCGGCCCTGGTGCGCGGGCCCGCGGTGTGCGTCCGCGCGCCCGCGGCGGTGGGCGGGCCGAACGGCCCTATCGGGGCGCCCGGGCCACCGATCACGCTGGTGACCGGGTTATTCACAGGAGAAACACAGGGACGCGATGGTGGACGACGTGGGCTTCGGGCTCTTGCTGGACCGGCAGCAATGCCTGGCGCTGCTGCGGACGGCGAGCCTCGGGCGGGTGATCTTCACCCACCGGGCGATGCCGGCGGTCCGCCCGGTCCGCTTCACGGTCGTCGAGGACGCCGTGGTGTTCGCCGTCCCGGCGGCCAGTCCCCTCTACGCGGGTGCGCGCGACGCCGTCGTCGCGTTCGAAGCCGACGAATACGCCGACGACCTCGGCGCCGGCTGGTACGTCAGCCTGCTCGGGCGGGCCACCGAGTCCGGCGCGGTCGACATCGCCTGCCCGTGCCCCTGCCCGGTGCCGCCGGGCCACCGCTTCCTGCGCGTCCCGGCCGAGTCGATCAGCGGTCACCGCCTCGCCTGCCACGCCCAGTAACGAACCGGCTCCGCCGATCGACCCACCGGATGGACGAACCGGATTGGGCCGACGCGGGCAGTCTTCTGTGGCACCCTTGACGGCCCGGGAGTGGCCCGGGATTCGGGCGGAGCCTGCGGGGTCGACGGGAAGTGACGGACGAGATCAGCATGCCGGCGATCCTCGCGGCCGTGGGCGGCATCGTCCGCGAGCTCGAGCTGCCGTCGCTGCTGGAACGCGCGGTCGCGACGACGTGCGAGCTGGTCGGCGCCCCGCGCGGCCGGCTGGAGCTGCCGGAAAACGGCGTCGCCCGCTTCGGCGGCGAGCCCGGTGCCGGCGCGGTCGAGCTGCCGGTCCGCGCCGGGCCGCAGGTCTACGGGACCCTCGTCATCGAACCCGGTCCTGGCGGCGGGTTCTCCCGGCGGGAACGAGAAGTGCTGGGCGCGCTCACCGCGGCGACCGGGATGGCCGTGGAAAAGGCCCTGCTCGTCGACCAGATGCGCCGCCGCGAACGCTGGCTCGAAGCCTCTTACGACGTCACCGGCGCGCTGCTCGCGTCGCAGAACTTGAACACCACGCTCCGGCTGATCGCCGAACGCGCCCGCATCGTCGCCGGCGGCACGGCGGGTGCGATCGCCCGCCCGGCCGGGCCGGGGCAGCTGATCTTCGACGTCGTCGAGCCCCCGGGCGACGACGCCGACCGGCTCACCGGGCTGACCGTCCCCACCGAAGGCACCGCCACCGGCGTCGCGTTCGCGACCCGCCGCCCGGTCGTCGTGCGCGACTACGGCGAGCGCGTCCAGGAGGAGCAGCGCGACCGCGCCGGGCCGATGCCGGCGATGATCAAGGACCTCGACTCGGCCATCTCGGTGCCGCTGCTCGTCGGCGAGGACACCCTCGGGGTGCTGGTGGTCGCGAAGTTCCGCGACAAGTCGCCGTTCACCGACTCCGACGTCCAGCTGGCCGAGACCTTCGCCGGGCACGCCGCCCTCGCCGTCGAGTTCTCCCGCGCGCAGGAAGCGCGCCAGCAGCTGGCGGTGTTCGAAGACCGCGACCGGATCGCCCGCGACC
Source organism: Amycolatopsis sp. cmx-4-83 (assembly GCF_046548815.1). NCBI lineage: Bacteria > Bacillati > Actinomycetota > Actinomycetes > Pseudonocardiales > Pseudonocardiaceae > Amycolatopsis > Amycolatopsis sp. cmx-4-83. The sequence goes on from NZ_JAEBEF010000006.1 coordinate 225,080, forward strand.
TGCACGACCTGGTCATCCAGCGGCTCTTCGCGACCGGGCTGGGCCTGGAGGGCGTGAGCAGGCTGATCGCCGACCCGGCGGTCGCCGCGCGCGTGGCCGGGTTCGCCCAGGACCTCGACGGCACCATCCGCGAGATCCGCAACAGCATCTTTTCGCTGCAGGCACCCGCGCAGGCGCACGGCAGCCTCCGCGCGGAGCTGCTGCGGGTGGCCGTGGACGCCCGCGACACGCTGGGGTTCGAGCCGCGCGTCGGGTTCGACGGGCCGCTGGACGCCGCGGTGCCGGACGCCGTCCGCTCGGACTTGATCGCGTCGCTGCGCGAGGCGCTGACGAACGTCGCGCGGCACGCCGGGGCGACGTCGTCGTCGGTCGACGTGACCGTCGACGGGCTGGGCCGGCGGCTGACCCTGGTCGTGCGCGACGACGGAACGGGCCCGCCGCCGGACCGCGACCGGGTCAGCGGGCTCGGCAACCTGGCCGCGCGGGCCGCCCGCTGGGGCGGGACGTGCGTGCTGGTGGCCGCCGAAGACGGCGGCGCCCGGCTGGAATGGACCGCCGAACTGCCGGCCAGGGCCGGCGAGCAGGGGAGTGGACGATGACGATCGCGGTGTTCCTGCTCGACGACCACGAGCTGGTCCGGACCGGGCTGAAGACCGTCTTCGAGGCCGAACCCGACATCGAAGTGGTCGGCGAGGCGGGGACGGCGGCCGAGGCGCTGGTGCGGATCCCGCAGGCCCGCCCGGACGTCGCGATCCTCGACGTCCGGCTGCCGGACGGGCAGGGCGTCGAGGTGTGCCGCGAGATCCGGTCCACTGTGGAACCGCCGCCGGCGTGCCTGATGCTGACGTCCTATTCGGACGACGACGCGCTGTTCGGCGCGATCATGGCGGGCGCGGCGGGCTACATGCTCAAGCAGGTGTCGGGCCGGTCCCTGATCGACGCCGTCCGCACGGTCGCCGGCGGCGGCTCGCTGCTGGACGCCACGCTCACCGCGTCGGTGATGAACAAGCTGCGCGGGGAGAACGTCGCCACCGCCGACCCGCGCTACGAGCAGCTGAGCCCGCAGGAACGCCGGGTGCTCGACCTGGTCGCCGAGGGCCTGACCAACCGCCAGATCGCGGAGCGGCTGTTCCTGGCCGAGAAGACGGTGAAGAACTACGTTTCGTCGGTGCTGCACAAACTCGGCGTCGAACGGCGCACGTCGGCGGCTGTCTACATGTCCCAGCGGCGCGCCGGCCCGGACCGATCGGGCTGAATCCGGGACCGATCGGCCGCAACCCGGTGGGGCGTTCGACGTATCCAGCCGCCGATGCGGTACACCTGTCGGGGGACGCACGGATCGGCGTGCGCGGTGGAGGGGACGGCATGTCGGGGTTGTCGAGCGGGGACTACGTCACGCAGCAGATCCGGGCACTCGCGCAAGCGGTGCGCCGGGAAGGGGCCGGCGGCGTCGGCACGCGCAGTTTCCAGCTGGCGGAGCACTTGGCGGCGGAAGGTGGCGTCCACCGCGGCGACATCATGACGGCCACGGCGACGCTGCTGGCGATGACGGCGTGGTGCGACGGCGAGGTCGAGTCGGCCCGCAGGTTCGCCGAGCTGGCCGGGGAAAACGACGAGGACTCGCGGGAGCTGGTGACCCACCTGCTGCGGCTGGAAGCCGGGGCGGATCAGGGCTGGCTGCCGCAGGAACAGGTCGAGGCGCTGCTCGAGTACGCGCAGAAGGCCCGCCGCGGGGATCTGGTGCTGCGGGTGCGGGCGCTCGCCGGCGCCCGCCGCGGCCGGCACCGGCGCGCGGACTGACGTCGAGCGGGGGCCGGAGTCCACTCCGGCCCCCGCTCTGTCAGTGCGAGTCGAGTGGCCGGCCGGGATCGGCGAGCCGGTCCGGGCCGACCGCGCGGCCGCTGAGGATCAGCTCGCGCACCGCGTCGAGGCCCTCGTCCCAGCGGTTGACGTGCAGGCCCGCGACCACCCGGTCCCCGGCCAGCCAGAACGCGTGGAACGCCTCGACGTCGCCGCGGCGCACGACCCGGTCGTAGCCACCCGGCGGGAACCAGCCGGTGAACTCCAGGCCCGCGTCGTACTGGTCCGAGAAGAAGTAGGGCAGCTCGGCGTATTCGACCGCCTGGCCGAGCATCGAGCGCGCCGCCGCGGGGCCGCCGTTCGTGGCCGCTGCCCAGTGTTCGACGCGGATCGCCCGCCCGTAGTGCGGGTGCCACGCGCTCGCGACGTCGCCCGCCGCGTAGACGTCCGGGTCTTCGGTGCGCAGGGCCACGTCCACGCGGACGCCGTCGTCGACGGTCAGGCCCGCTTCTTCCGCGAGCTGCGTCTCCGGCCGCGCGCCGATGCCCACGACGACCACGTCGGCCGGGATCTCGCCGTCGTCGGTCAGCACCGCCGAAACCGCGTCGTCGCCGGCGAACCCGGTCACGCCGGTGCCGAGCCGCAGCTCGACGCCGTGGCCGCGGTGCAGGTCCGCGAAGAACCCGCCCAGTTCCGGGCCGAGCGCGGCGTGCAGCGGCGAGGGACCGGGCTCCACGATGGTCACTTCGCAGCCGTAGGTGCGCGCCGCCGCGGCGGTCTCCAAGCCGATCCAGCCCGCGCCGGCCACGACGACCCGGCCGCCCGCCGAGAGCGCCGAGCGCAGCTGGTCGGCGTGGGACAGCCGGCGCAGGTAGTGGACGCCGGCCAGGTCGTTGCCGGGCACCCGCAGCCGTCGCGGCGAGGATCCGGTGGCCAGCAGCAGTTTCGTGTAGCCGAGGCGCTCGCCGCCGGCCAGCTCGACCTCGTGGGCGGCGCGGTCGAGCGCCGTGGCCCGCTGTCCGGTCCGCACCTCGACGTCCTGCTCGGCGTACCACTTCTCGTCGTGGACGAACACCGACGCGCGGTCGTCCTGGCCGAGCAGGTAGCCCTTCGACAGCGGCGGCCGCTCGTAGGGCAGGTCCGGTTCCGCGCCGACGAGCACGATCCGGCCCGCGAACCCTTCCGCGCGCAGGGTTTCCACGGCCTTCGCGCCGGTCAGCCCGGCGCCGATCACGACAAAGGTGTCGGTCATGCGCTCACCCCGGTCAGCGCGAAGAACTCCTGGCGCGTCTTGGGTTCCTCGCGCAGCAGGCCGTGCAGCGACGACGTGACGGTGAGCGCGCCGGTCGCCCGGACCCCGCGCAGCGACATGCACAGGTGCTCGGCCTCGATCACCACGCCGACGCCCTTCGGCGAGAGGTGCTCCTGCAGCCAGTCCGCGACCTGCTTGGTCAGCCGCTCCTGCACCTGCAGGTCGCGCGCGAACAGCTCGACGACGCGGGCGAGCTTCGACAGGCCGAGGATCCGGTCGCCGGGGAGGTAGCCGACGTGCGCGACGCCGCGGAAGGGCAGCATGTGGTGCTCGCACAGCGACTGCACCGGGATGCTCTTCGCCAGCACGAGCTCGTCGTAGCCCTCGTCGTTGGGGAAGGTCGTCAGCTGGAAGTCGCGGGGCCGCAGCATCTCCGCGTAGGCGTGGGCGACCCGGCGCGGGGTGTCGCCCAGGTGCTCCGACGTCGGGTCCTTGCCGAGCGCCCGCAGCAGATCGGCGACCGCTCGTTCCGCCGCGTGCAGGTCGACGGCGTCGCGGTCGTGGACGACACCGAGGTGCCGCAGCGGGACGGGTTCGACGCTCACGGGCGTGCCTCCTTCTAAAATCAAGTCGAGCCGACGTTAGAAGCTCTCCGAGGTTTTCGTCAACAGTTTTGTGTTTTAGAATGCGGTGATGCAGGAACCCCAGGCCGGTGCGCTGGCCGCGGTCGCGGCGCTCGACGAGCCGACCCGGCGCCGGTTGTACGAGTTCGTCGTCCGCCAGCCGGAGCCGGTGAGCCGCGACGACGTCGCCGCCGCCCTCAGCGTGCCCCGCGCGACCGTCGCGTTCCACCTCGACCGCCTGGTGGACGAACGGCTGCTGGCGGTCGGCCACGAACGCCGCACCGGCCGCACCGGCCCGGGCGCCGGACGGCCGGCGAAGCTGTACCGCAGGTCCGACCGGCAGGTGAGCGTCTCCCTGCCGGAGAGGCAGTACGAACTGGCCGGTCAGCTGCTCGCGACCGCGGTCGAGGAGGCCGACGAGACGGGTGACCCGGCCCGCGAAATCCTGGTCCGGCGAGCCCGTGAGCGGGGCGCGGAACTCGCGCACGGGGCGGACATCGTCGGCACGCTCGAAGAAAACGGCTTCGAACCGCGCGTCGAGGGGGCCGAGGTGCTGCTGGGCAACTGCCCGTTCCACCAGCTGGCCCGGACGCACCAGCGGCTGGTCTGCGAGATGAACCTCGGCTTGGTCGAGGGGATGCTCGCCGGCGTGGGGGACGACCGGCTGCGTGCCCGGCTGGCACCGGGGCCGGGGCTGTGCTGCGTGCGCCTCGGTCCTGCCTAGCGGGGGAGGAACGGGAGCACGAAGAGAACGGCGCCGAAGCCGACGAGCGCGGCCGAGGCGACGCGGTGCAGGTGGCGGCCGGGGAGCCTTCGTGCCCAGCGCGTGCCGAGCAGGACGCCGGCCGCGGAGAGGACGCCGAGGAGGCTCCCGAGTCCGAAGTGGACGGAGCCGTGCAGGGCGTAGCCGACGGTCGCGAACCCGACGAGCGGCAACTGGATGAGCTGCCCGGCGGCGACGGTGGTGAGCACGGGCACGCCGAGGGCGAGGAGGACGGGAACGAGCAGCACGGGCCCGCCGGTCCCGGTGAGAGCGGACCCGAACCCGACGAAGACCCCGACGGCAACTGCGGCGAGGGGCGGCAGCTCGCGCCTACGCCCGAGCTCGCCTGGTGAGGGGTCGGCGGGCTTGGGTTGTGCTGGCGTCCGGGTCGTCACGGGCTCGGCGGTTGGCGTTGTGGTGGGTGGCTCGGGTTGGGGTGGTAGTTCTCCGGTGGGCAGTGCGGGTTCGGTCGGCGGTGCTGCGGTGGGTGACTTGGGCTTGGCGGTTGGCGTTGTGGCGGGTGGCTCGGGTTGGGGTGGTAGTTCTCCGGTGGGCAGCTTGGGCTCGGTCGGCGGTGCTGCGGCGGGTGACTCGGGCTCGGCGGCTGGCGTTGTGGCGGGTGGCTCGGGCTCGGGTGGTAGTTCTCCGGTGGGCAGCTTGGGCTCAGCCGGCGGCACTGCGGTGGGCAACTCGGGCTCGGCCGGTGGTGTCTTGGCCGTTGGCGCGGCCTCGGCTGGCGGTGCTGCGGCGGGTAACCCGGGCTCGGCGGGTGGCGCGTCGCCAGGCTCGGCCGGTAGCGCCTCGGGCGTTGCCGTTGTTGCGGGGTGAGCCGGGCCGAGCTTCGCCGCCGTCCCGGACCCGTCCGAGAGTCCCTTGCGTGGCCGTCCCCAGAGGTTGAACGCTCCGGACCCCGCCGTGAGCGTTGCCAGCACCAGCCACAGCGCCGTTGCCGGTACCGCGCCGTTCACCAGGGCTCCCGCGGCCGCCGCCGGGGCCGCGCCGAGGGTGAGCCAGCCGCCGAAACGCCAGGGCATCGCCTGGTTGCGGGCGTACGCGAGCGTGCCGGCGATGCCCGTGAACAGGAAGCACCAGCTGCTCGTGCCGGCCGCCGCGTGGATGTCGAGGCCCGCCAGCCACGTGAGCGCGGGTGGCAGCAGGACCCCGCCGATGCCGACGATCCCGATGCAGATCCCCACCGGGACCGCGACGAGCAGGACGGCGATCACCGCCCGAACCGCTCGGGAAACCGGGCGTTCTCCACCCGCCGACGGTAACCGCACGTGGTCCGGTCCGCTCGGCTGGTCCCGGCCCGGCGCGGGAAGCCCGGCGGCCGCCGATTCGGCGGTAACGTCTCGGACGTGGGGACAAGGCGCGAGGTGGAAGGGGCCAGGGTGGTGGACCGGGCGAAGGCGGGGGAGCAGACGAGGGCGGCGGCACCCGGGCCGCGGCAGCCGAGCCTGGCCGACGTCGCCGGCATGGCCGGGGTTTCGCACATGACCGTCTCACGCGTGGTCAACGAGAGCGGGCCGGTGCGCCCGGAGACCCGCGAGCGGGTGCTCGCCGCCGTGCAGAAGCTCGGGTACCGGCCCAACACGGCCGCGCGCACGCTCGTCACCGGCCGGTCGGGCACGCTCGGCGTGGTCGCGCTGGAGTCGAACCTCTACGGGCCGGCGAGCACCTTGTACGGCATCGAAAACGCGGCGCGCGAGGCCGGCTACGGCGTCGCGATCTGCAGCGTGACCCGCCCCGGCCGGACGTCGATCGGCGACGCCGTGGAGAGCCTGCGCCGCCAGGCGGTCGAAGGCATCGTCGTGATCGCCCCGCACGTGACGGCCGGCCGCGCACTGGCGGCGGCCCCGTCCGACATCCCGTTGGTGGCCGTCGGCGGCGGCGAGTCGGCCCCGGTCCCGGTCCTTTCGGTCGACCAGTACGACGGCGCCCGCCGCGCCACCGAGCACCTGCTCGCACTGGGCCACCGGACGGTCTGGCACCTCGCCGGCCCGGAGGACTGGCTCGAGGCCCGCGACCGCGAACGCGGCTGGCGGGAGACGTTGGAGGCCCGCGGCCTGCGAGTCCCGGCCCTGGTGCGCGGCGACTGGAGCCCGCGCTCGGGGTACGAAGCCGGCCGCGCGCTGGCCGGCAAGCGCGGGCTCAAGGCGGTCTTCTCGGCCAACGACCAGATGGCCCTGGGCTTGCTGCGGGCGTTCACCGAGGCGGGGATCCGGGTGCCGGAGGACGTCCACGTGGCGGGCTTCGACGACGTCCCGGAGGCGGCGTACTTCTCCCCACCGCTGACGACGGTCCGCCAGGACTTCATCGAGGTCGGCCGCCGGACGTTCGGTCTCCTGGAGGAACGCATGGCAGGCGGCGACGCGGGGGCCCGGCACCTGGTGCCCGCCGAGCTGATCGTCCGGGAGAGCACCGGGCCGCGCTGAATCGTCTCGAATGACCCGTTCACGACATTCGCCCACGTATTGTTAGCGCTAACACGACCTCGGCACTGATCCATCTCGGTGTTGTATCTTGACCGCTTCTGTGTGATCAGCAAAGGATCGTGTTCGATTCTGGTCCCCCGCCGTGCCAGGAAGTGTCAGGAGGCCACATGCGCCGCGTCCGGACGTTGCTGACCGCTCTGCTCGCGATGGTCTTCGCGGTCGCGGGGGTGACCGTCCCGCAAGCCGCCGCGGCCGCGCCACCGAAGCAGGGGCACACCGTCACTTACGACGGCTACTCCTTCCTCGTCGACGGGCAGCGGACCTACCTCTGGTCCGGCGAGTTCCACTCCTACCGCCTCCCCAGCCCCGACCTGTGGCTCGACATCTTCCAGAAGATGAAGGCCGCCGGCTTCAACTCGACCTCGCTCTACTTCGACTGGGGCTACCACTCGCCGCGTCAGGGCGTCTACGACTTCAGCGGGATCCGGGACCTCGACAAGCTCCTCGACATGGCGCAGCAGGCCGGGCTCTACGTCATCGCGCGGCCCGGGCCCTACATCAACGCCGAGGTCGACGGCGGGGGCTTCCCGACCTGGCTGTCCACCACTCCGGGCCACACCCGCAGCGCCGATCCCGGCTACCTGAAGTACTCCGACGAGTGGCAGACGCAGATCGACCGGATCATCGCCCGCCACCAGCTGACCGACGGCACCGGCAGCGTCCTGGCCTACCAGGTCGAAAACGAGTACTACAACGGCAACGCCGACGGCCGCGCGTACATGAAGCACCTCGAGGACAAGGCCCGCGCCGACGGGATCACCGTCCCGCTGGTCGGCAACAACAACGGCACCTTCAACGCCGGGGAGGCCGCGCTCGACGTCGACGCCGCCGACTCCTACCCGCAGGGCTTCGACTGCTCGAACCCCACGCGGTGGAACGGCGTCCCCGACATCAGCTACGACCACGTCCCCGGCAAGCCGCTCATCACCGCCGAGTTCCAGGGCGGGGCCTTCGACCCGTGGGGCGGTCCCGGCTACGAGAAGTGCGCGCAGCTGATCAACGACCAGTTCGCGAACGTCTTCTACAAGCAGAACATCGCCGTCGGCGCGACCGGGCAGAGCTTCTACATGCTGCACGGCGGCACGTCGTGGGGCTGGAGCGCGATCCCGCAGAACTACACCTCCTACGACTACGGCGCCGCGATCACCGAAGGCCGCCAGTTCGACCCGAAGTACGCCGAGGACAAGCTGATCGGCTCCTTCACCCAGTCCGTCGCCCCGCTGACCAAGACCGACGGGCTGGCCGCCGCGCCGCTCACCGATCCCGCGCTCACCGACACCGCGCGGATCAACCCCGACACCCGCACGCAGTTCCACACCCTGCGGCACACCGATTCGACGTCGACCGCCACGAACACCACGAGCATCGCGCTCGACCTCGCCGCGCGCGCCGGCTACACCTACGACGACCGGGCGGCCGAGGTCGGCTACGCCGGCACCTGGAGCCACGTCGGCCCGGAGGTCGACTACACCGGCGGGGACTACCAGCACACGGAGTCCTTTTCGGAGGTCACCGGCGACAGCGTCAGCATTCCCTTCACCGGAACCGGGATCCGCTGGGTGACGTCGAAGGACCCGAGCCACGGCATCGCCGACGTCTCCCTGGACGGGTCCAAAGTGGACACGGTCGACCTCTACGCGGCGAGCAAGCAGAACCAGGTCACCGGCTACCAGGTCCGCGACCTGCCCGCCGGGGCACACACGCTGAAGATCACCGTCACCGGGCAGCGCAACGCCAAGGCCACCGGCCCGTTCGTCGTGGTCGACGCCGTCGACCTGCTCTCCGGCAGCACCGACTACTACCCGGTCGTGCCGCAGCAGGCGGGCACCGGGCTCACGCTGAACGGCCGCCAGTCGAAGATCCTCGTCGCCGGCTACGACCTCGGGCAGACCCGGATGCAGTACTCGACGTCCGAAGTCATGACGTCCGCCGCCATCGGCGGCCGCGACGTCGCCGTCCTCTACGGCGACCACGGCGGGCCGGGGGAGACCGTCCTGCGGTTCGCGAAGCAGCCGTCCGTGCAGGTCCTCGGCGGCGCCGCGACGTCCACCTGGGACGCCGCCCGCGGCGACCTGCGGCTGAACTACACCCACGACGGCCTCGCCCGCGTGCTCGTCACCGCCCCCGGCGCGCGGCCGCTGCTCCTGCTGCTCGCCGACAAGGCGACGGCGGCCACGTTCTGGCGCCAGGACACCGCCGCGGGCCCGGTCCTGGTCCGCGGCACCGATCTGGTCCGCACGGCGGCCACGCGGAACGGCACCCTCGCCCTCACCGGTGACACCGGCACCGACGGCGCGTTCGAAGTCTTCACGGCGGCGAAGTCGTTGCTGTGGAACGGTTCCCCGGTGCCGGTCAAGCCGACGTCCAGCGGCAGCCTCACGAGCACCGCGCCGACCGCCGCGCCGGTCACCCTGCCCGCGCTGACCGGGTGGAAGCACCAGCAGGAGTCGCCCGAGAGCCGGCCCGGGTTCGACGACTCGGCGTGGCCGGTGGCCGACAAGGACACCAGCAATAGCTCGACCACCCTCGGCACGAAACCGGTGCTCTTCGCCGACGACTACGGCTTCCACACCGGCAACACCTGGTACCGCGGCCGGTTCACCGGCGACGGCAAGCAGACCGGGATCACCCTCTCGAGCCAGAGCGGCGGCCCGGCCGGCGCCTTCTCGGCGTGGCTCAACGGAGTCTTCCTCGGCAGCTCGACCGACCCGCAGCACACGTTCACCTTCCCCGCGGGCGCCCTGCGCCCGGGCGAGAACGAGATCTCCGTGCTGACCGTGAACATGGGCCACGAGGAGGACTACGGCGCGAACAACGGCAACAAGGCGGCCCGCGGCCTCACCGCGGCCCGGCTGACCGGCGCGCCGCTGACGTCGGTCACCTGGCGGCTGCAGGGCGTCCGCGGCGGCGAGACCGGCCTCGACCCGGTCCGCGGCCCGCTCAACACCGGCGGCCTCTACGGCGAGCGCGCCGGCTGGTCCCTGCCCGGCTTCCCCGACGCGAAGTGGGCACCGGCGTCGCTGCCGGCGAAGGACGCCACGCCGGGCGTCTCGTGGTACCGGACCACCGCGGACCTCGACCTACCGCGCGGCCAGGACACTTCGCTCGGCCTGACCATCACCGACGACCCCGCGCGGCAGTACCGGGCGCTCCTGTTCGTCAACGGCTGGCAGCTCGGCCAGTACATCAACCACCTCGGACCACAGCACAGCTTCCCGATCCCGAACGGCGTGCTGAACCCCAACGGGCACAACACGATCGCCGTCGCCGTGTGGAACCTCGACGGCAGCACCGGCGGGCTCGGGAAGATCGCCTGGACGAACTACGGCAGCCACCGCTCGCCGCTGATAGTCCGGCCGAACGCCTCGCCCGGCTACGACCCCGTGCGGTACGCGATGCCGCCGGCGCCGACCGCGGGCGTGTCGCTCACCGCGCCGGACACGGCCTCGGGCGGGCAGCCGTTCACGGCGTCGGCGACCGTGCGGGTTCCGGCGGGCGCGCCGCCGGCGTTCGACGTCAAGCCGGCGCTGACCCTCCCGGCCGGGTGGACGGCCGGTTCCGCTTCACCGCCCTCGGTCGCCCGGATCGACGGCGGGGGCTCGGCCACGTTCACCTGGACCGTGACGCCGCCATCCACAGTGGACACCGCGGCGCTGAAGGTGGCGGTGGCCTACCGGCAGGCCGGGCGCCCGGGCTCGGTGACCGGGGAACGGATCGTCGGCGCGGTGCCGCCCGCGCCACCGGCGGGCCAGGTCGCGGTGAGCTCGCTGCCCTTCCTGACCGCGACGAACGGCTGGGGCCCGGTCGAACGCGACACCAGCAACGGCGAGGCGGGCGCGGGCGACGGCAAGCCGATGACCATCGGCGGGGTGGCGTACGCGAAGGGCCTCGGCGCCCACGCGGCCGGCGACGTCCAGCTTTACCTGGCGGGCACGTGCACCCGGCTGACGGCCTCGGTGGGTGTCGACGGCGAAACCGGTACCGGCGGCAGCGTCGCCTTCAGCGTGTCGGTGGACGGCGCCACCCGCGTCACGACGCCGGTCGTCCGCGGCGGCCAGGCCGCGGTGCCGATCGACGTCGACGTCACCGGCGCCCAGGTCCTGGACCTGCTGGTGAACGACGGCGGGGACGGCAACGGCAACGACCACGCGGACTGGGCGGTGCCGACGCTGACCTGCGCTACGCCGCCCGCCGGGTGACCTCGGGGAGCGGGCGCACGAAGAACGTCGCCCGTACCTCCCGGCGTTCCTTCCCCAGGTGGTACAACGCCAGCCCGAAGATGATCGAGCCCGCGACGTTCGCGATGAAGTGCCACCAGACGCGGTAGGTGGTCAGGCCCGGGCCCGGGTCGACGAGCCCGAAGAACGTCGACAGGCCGATCGCGCGCGAGCCGAACGCCACCGACAGCGTGAGGACGAGGTGCTCGAGCCCGTGCAGGCCCTGCATCCACACGCCCATCTTCGCCCAGCGGCGGGCGCGGGTCTTGAGCGCCCGCCGCGTGATCACCATGACGCCGGCGAGGCCGGCCAGGAAGATGAAGTTGCCGGTCAGGTGCAGCAGCTCCATCCCGAACGTCGGCCGGTTCGGCAGCACCGCCTGCAGCCCGTTCGCGAGCCCGGTGCCCCACGGTGTCATCCACGCGGGCGCGTTCGGGTGGCCGAGCCAGTACCCGACCTGGGCGATGTGCTCCTGCACGTGCCCGAGCTGCCCGAGCACGCCGATGCCGATCACCGCGACCGAGCCGCGGTAGACCCACGGCCGCACCGGGCCGCGGTTCGCGTACGCCAGGACACCGACCGCGGCCCACATGGCCAGCGCCCAGAGGACTATCAGGACGGCTCCCGCGGTGTCCCAGCCCGACATCCCCGTCATCGGCATGTCCATGACCGCCTCCTGTCGTCGAGGCCGAGCCTAACGCCGTCACGGGGCGGGAAACGTCTTCCCGTGTGCGCCGGTGGCTCAGACAAACCGTTACAGGACAATGGGTTTCGCTCAAGTCAGGACAAGTCGGACGGCCAGTGCGGTGATCACCGCGCTCGACACCAGCGCTGTCACCAGCCGGCCGCGCGGGCCGGTGAGCACCCGGCCGAGCAGCGCACCGCCGCCCGCGAGGAGGACTTGCCAGCTCGCCGAGGCGGCGAGCGCGGCCAGCACGAACACCCCTTGGTCGAGGACCGGCACCGCGGTCCCGGCCCGGCCGCCGACCACCAGCGCGGCGAAGTAGACGACCGTCGCCGGGTTGACGAGCGTGATGCCCAGGAAGCCGGCGTAGGCGCGGCCGGGGGTGAGCGGTGGCACGGGCTGTTCGGTGACGTCCCGGTGCGACCGCAGGGCCAGTACCGCGCCGCGGGCCGCGAGCACGACGAGGATCCCCGCCGAAACCAGCCGCAGCGCTCCGGCGATCGGCGTGATCACCCCCGCGATCGCGGCGCCGCCGAGCACGGCCACCAGCGCGTACACCCCGTCGGCGGTGGCGACGCCGAGAGCGGCCGCGAAGCCGGTCTTGAGCGACGTCCGGGCGGTGAGGGCGACCAGGTGGGTGCCGACGGCGCCGACCGGGATCGCGATGCCGTAGCCGGCCACCAGGCCGGCCACGAGCGCGGCGGTCACAGCGCCGGCGGGATCGGCCTCCGGGGGCCGCGCTGCCGCTGGACCGGCGCGGGGGTCGCGGCGGCCGTCGGGAGCGGTGTGCGGCGGGAAGTCATGCGCAGATGGTGTGGTCACCGGGCAAAAGGGGCAACCGGTTTTCCAGCCGGTGCGCACCCCCCGGCTGTGCTTGAATCGGCCGGGGAGCGGGACGCCGAGCGGAGAGAGGGCTTTCACGATGCGGGTCGACCTGAGCGGGAAGACGGCACTGGTCACCGGGTCCACCCAGGGCATCGGCTCGGCGATCGCGGCGGGCCTCGCCGCCGCGGGTGCCCGCGTCGCGATCAACGGCCGGAGCGAAACCGGCGTCCTCAAGGCCATCGCGCGGCTGCGCGAAGAACTGCCGGACGCGGACTTCCTCCCGGCCCCCGGCGACGTCTCCGAGGAGGCCGGCGCCGCACAGGTCGTCGAAGAGGTGCCGGACGCCGACATCCTGGTCAACAACCTCGGCATCTTCGGCGCCCAGGAACCCCTCGACATCACCGACGCCGACTGGCGCCGCTACTTCGAGGTCAACGTCCTGGCCGCGGTGCGCCTCACCCGCGCCTACCTGCCCGGCATGATCGAACGCGGCTGGGGCCGGATCCAGTACATCGCCAGCGATTCCGCGATCGTGATCCCGGCCGAGATGATCCACTATGGAGTGTCGAAGACGGCGCTGCTCGGCGTCTCCCGCGGGTTCGCCAAGCACGCGGCGGGCACCGGCGTCACGGTCAACGCCGTGATCGCCGGGCCGACGCACACCGGCGGCGTCGAGGACTTCGTCTACGAGCTGGTCGACAAGGACCTGCCGTGGGAAGAGGCGCAGCGCGAGTTCATGAAGCGGCACCGGCCGCAGTCGTTGCTGCAGCGGCTGATCGAGCCCGAGGAGATCGCGCACCTGGTGGTGTACTTGAGTTCCCCGTTCGCGTCGGCCACCACCGGCGCGGCGGTGCGCGTCGACGGCGGGTACGTCGACGCGATCGTGCCGTGAGGCCCGTTCCCGCCCAGGAGCACGGGGGAACCCCGGGAGGGAACGGGGGTTTCGGGGGACCGGGCGGATCGCCGCCCTGACACCCTTTACAACGAGCCGGGCGGGCGGGTGTTCCGGGTTCCGGGGGTGACGTGCGTCGCCCGGGGTACCCCGCGCAGGGGTCGCCCGGACGAGCGCGCCGGCTGTCGTGATCGGCCCGCGTGGTTCATGATCGACTCTATGGACCACATCGAGACACCGGCGAAACCCGCCCGCGGCCTGCACCGGGTGCTCCTCGCGGCGGCGGCGGGCGCGCTGATCGCCGCCGCCGCGTGGGTGGCGCTGTGGCTGGCCATGCACCTTTAAGGGGAAGGACTACGGCGTGACCGGGATGTTCGTCAGGCCCGACCTGGCGTTCGCCACGGTGTTCGACGCGTACACCACGTTCGGGTTCGCCGAGCACTTCGACACCGAGCTGATCTTGATCGCGTAGTCGCCGGCCCCGCCGAGGTCGGACTTGTTGCCGCGCCAGACGTTCCCGCAGCCGTTGTCGAACGACGGGCTGGTGCTGGTGTTGTGGTTCTCGTAGCCGTTGGCGAACGTGCCGGGCGCGGAGAACGTGCCCGTGTTGTCCTCGATCGTGTAGCCGATGCCCTTGACGTCGATCCAGGAGTCGGCCGAGTTCTCGCCGCTGATCCCGCGCCCGTCGAAGGTGTTGCCGCGGATCACACCGCTGAACGTGCCTTCCTTGACGTCGATCGGCTCGGCCGCGATGAACGGCCCGATGTGGTTGTCCAGCACCTGGATCCGGTCGCCGCGGTCGACGCCGCCGGAGTTGCCGTGGCAGGCCCAGTTCGAGTTGGCGGAGCCCAGGTAGACGCCTTCGCCGTAGCCGGGCTGCACGAGCCCGGTGTAGGTGATCGTGGAGTTCTTCAGCACGCTGTCGGCCGACGAACGGCGGAAGTGGATCGCCTCTTCGTCGACGTGGTGCACGGTGACACCGTCGATGGTGGTGTGCGGCGAGTCGTCGACGACGATGCCCTTCTTGGACTCCTGGACCGTGAACCCGGTCAGGTTCCAGTACGGCGCGCCCGAGAGCCACAGGCCGTAGCCCGAGTCCCAGCCCGCGGTGGGCGCCGGGCAGTCGGGCGCGTCACCGGACGGGCCGTCGTTGATCAGGACGGCGTTCGACGGCCCCGAAAGGGTGATCGGTTTCGCGGCCGTGCCGGGCTTCGTCGTGACGAAGGAGCCGCGGTAGGTGCCGGCCGCCAGCTTGATCGACTGGCCCGGCGCCGCGTTCGCCAGCGCGGCCTGCAGCTGGGCGGCAGTCGAGACGCTCACGACGTCGCCGCTCGGCGGGGGAGTGGTGGTCGTGGCCGGCGGCCTGGTGCTCGTGCGCGTGGCCGTCGTCGTCGGCGTGGTGGTGACCTGGCCGCCGCCGGTGCACGCGGCGCCGTTCACCGTGCACGCGGCGGGCAGGCCCGCGCCGGAGACGTTGAAGCCGAAGCTCGCGGTGGCGCCGGGGGCGATCGTGCCGTTGAACCCGGCGTTCGTGAACTTGTAGTGCTGCCCGGTCTGCGTCTTCACCGAGCTCCACGAGCTGGTCACCGCCGAGCCGGCGGGCAGGTCGAACTCGACCGCCCAGCCGACGGCGGGCGCGTCACCGCGGTTGGCGATCGTGTAGCCGCCGCCGTAACCGCCGGTCCAGACCGACGACTGCGCGAAGGCGGCGGAGAGGTTCGCCGCGGCCGCCTGCGCGGTCACCCCGCCGGTCAGGGCGAGGGCGACCGCGACGGCGGAAACGGTTGCGGTACCGAGGAAAACGGCACTTCGTGGGGACACCGGAAGCCTCCGGAAAAGGGGACAGCGGAGGTGTTGCGGCGTACACCCGGACGTTCTCTTTATAGGCGACCACGGTCCGGCCCGTCAATGGGCTGAACAACAGTCAAGAGTGTGAACGTCTACCCGGTGATGCTCGGCGCGCCGGTTTCGAGGTGCCCGCTGAACCGGCGCAGGAACTTCGGGTCGGCGTCGAGGGTGGCCGACAGGTCGTACCAGCCGGAGCCGTACGCGACCGGGTTCCAGTCGTCGGTCACCGTCTGGCCGGCGGCCAGCGCGTACGTCCACGGGCCGTCGGTGCGGTAGTGGTTCGCGGTGATCGTCAGCTTGACCGCGGTCGTCCCGCTGTTGCGCATGGTCAGCCGCAGCTTGTTCTCCGCGGTGTAGCTGCCGAGGACGTCGACGCCCGCGCCGGCGCTGTTCGCGTCCCCGGCCAGGACCCAGCGGAACCGGTTGGGCCCGTGCACCGCCACGCCGTACTTGCCGCCGCCGTAGAGCTGGACCCGCCACGTGTCGCTGACCTGCGCCCCGGGTGCGACGTCGTAGGGCCACGGGCCGTCGGTCTGGCCGTCGTTGCGGTGGGCCAGCAGCTGGACGGCCGCCGTGCCCTGGTTGGCGAACGTCGTGGTGAGGATCTTGCGATCGGCGCTCAGCGACGTCGTGACCAGCGGCCGGTAGGGGAGCGCGCGGGCGGGCCGCGTCCCCGGCTCCTGGACCGGGACCTGCTGCTTCCCGGTTGCGGGCGGGGCCGGCTTCGGCAGCTTCTTCTGGGTGTCGTCGGCCTGCTTGCGCAGCGCGGCGGTGTCCGGCAGCAGCGGGATCTGCGTGGCCGGCGTGCGGAAGTCGAGGCACGTCATGAGGTCGCCGCAGACCGCGCGGCGCCACGCGCTGATGTTCGGCTCGGCGACGCCGGTCCAGCGCTCCAGGAACCGGATCACCGAGGTGTGGTCGGTGACCTCGGAGCTGACCCAGCCGCCGCGGCTCCACGGCGAGATCACCGTCATCGGCACGCGCGCGCCGAGGCCGATCGGCTGACCGCCGATGTATTCGCCGGTGGTGCCGGACGGCGCGATCGGCGGGGCGACGTGGTCGAAGAAGCCGTCGTTCTCGTCGTAGTTGATGAGGACCACGGTGGATTCCCACAGCTTCGGGTTGGCCCACAAGGCGTTCAGCACGGTCTGGGTGTACGCGGCGCCGTCGACCGGCCGGGCCTCGGGGTGCTCGCAGTAGCCGTAGGGCGCGACGATCCAGGACACCTTCGGCAGCGAGCCGCTCGCGCAGTCCGCCTTGAACTCGGCCAGCACGTGGTCGACGTCCTTGCCCCGTCCCGAATCCGGGCCCCAGGTCTTGAACACACTGGCCCGCCGGGACAGTTCGCTCGTGTAGTCCTGGTGGTAGGCCTGGAAGAGCCACAGGGGGTTGTCGCCGTAGTCGCCGACGAAGGAGCCGCCCGCGTCGCCGACCTCCTTGTTGGCGTAGACCTTCCACGACACCCCGTGCTGCTGCAGGCGTTCCGGGTAGGTCGTCCAGCGGAAGACCGGCTTGTAGTCGGCCGGGTTGTAGTTCGCCGGGCCGCCGGCCTGGCCGGCGGCGTCGATGGTGCCGGTGAACAGGTAGAGCCGGTTGGGCGTGGTCGGGCCCTGCACCGAGCAGAAGTAGTGGTCGCACACGGTGAACGCGTCGGCGAGCGCGCGGTGGAACGGGATGTCGCCCTGGTCGAAGTAGCCCATGGTCATCTCGCCCTTGGCGGGGACCCACGCGTCGGTGGCGCCGCCGGCGATCGCCTGGTGCTGGTCGGCCCAGCCGTGGCCGAGGTCGCCGAGGTCCTGACCGTCCACTTTGGTCGTGTCCACCCGGAACGGCAGGAGGTACTTCCCGTCGGAGCGTCCGGAATCGGGCTGGTGGAAGATGTCCTGGCCGTTCGGCTGGACGATCGCCGATCGGTCGCCGTAGCCGCGGACACCCCGCATCGTGCCGTAGTAGTGGTCGAAGGACCGGTTCTCCTGCATCAGGACCACGACGTGCTGGACGTCGGAAAGGCTGCCGGTGGCGCGTGGTTCGGCGAGGGCTTCGGCCATGCCGGGCGGCAGGGCGCCGAGGGCACCGGCGGCGGCGACCCCGCCGAGGAAACCGCGTCGGGTGAGCTTGTGCGGGTCGGCCATCACGGGAGCCTCCAGGGGCCTCGAGGGGGCAGCGGCGCCCAGGGTAGATGATCGAAGGTGTTCGGAAGTACCTACGTTCGGACGTAATCACGCACTCTGGTGTTCATCGGCTGTTCGGTTCGCGGTCCGCCCGCGTGACACTTTCCGGTGACGCGAAGCTGAGCGGGCGCGGCGCGGGGAATCTTGATCAGCACGAAACCCCTGACAGGCGGGGGGAGAAAGCGGGAGGAGAGCACGATGAAGACCCGAATCGCTTCCCTGGCGGCGGCCGGTGCGCTCGCGGTTTCCGCGGTGGTGGCCGCGGCCGCCCCGGCATCGGCCGATCCGGTGCCCGGCAGCGCGAACCAGTTCTACGCCTACTGCTCGGTCGACCTGCTCGGCGTCCCGCTGGCGTGCACCCGGACCGATGTCGCCCATGCGTCGCACATCTGCCAGTACGTCCTCACTGCCGCCGGGATCGGGCTCGACTGCATCCAGCGCTGAAGTTGCCCGAAAGTACCCGGTGGTCCGTACCATCGGGTACGTCGGAAAATGTCCGACCGGTTATCCTTGTTCTTCGCCACCGGGGCGCCCATACTTTGTTGCGATCCACAACAAATAGGGCGCCGGTGAGCCGCCAGCCGTCGCCCGCGGAAGAAGAAGAGGCGACAATGACGTCGACCAGGATCCCCACCCGGTGGCGCCGGACGGCCCGGTTGCTGGCCGCCCCCGCCGCTCTGCTCGTGCTCGGCGCCGTGGTGGCCGCCCCGCCGAGCCAGGCCGCTTCGGTTCTCGCGAGCTTCTCCGACGACTTCGACGGCGCCGCCGGCAGCGGCGTCGACGGTTCGAAGTGGGTCCACGAGACCGGCGACAACGTCAACAACCACGAACGGCAGTGGTACACCGACGGGACCGCCAACGCGGCCCTCGACGGCCAGGGCCACCTCGTGATCACCGCGAAGAAGGAGAACAGCGGCAACAACTGCTGGTACGGCGCGTGCGAGTACACCTCGGCGCGGCTGAACACCTCCGGCAAGTTCTCCACGTCGTCCGGGCACGTCGAAGCCCGGATGAAGCTGCCGCGCGGGCAGGGCATGTGGCCCGCGTTCTGGATGCTCGGCACCGACATCGGCAGTGCCGGCTGGCCGAACTGCGGCGAGATCGACATCATGGAGAACGTCGGCTTCGAGCCGAACACCGTGCACGGCACCATCCACGGCCCGGGCTACTCGGGTTCGGGCGGCATCGGCGCGGCCTACACCGGCCCGAACTTCTCCGACGACTTCCACACCTACGCCGTGGACTGGTCGACCGACAAGATCGTGTGGTCGGTGGACGGCAACGTCTACCAGACCCGCACACCGGCCGACGTCGGCGGCAACGCGTGGGCGTTCAACCACCCGTTCTTCGTGATCCTGAACCTCGCGGTCGGCGGCTACTGGCCGGGCGACCCGGACGGCAGCACGCAGTTCCCGCAGCAGCTGGTGGTCGACTACGTCCACGTGAGCTGAGCGGCCCGGACCGGCGGGACCGGTTCGCTCCCCGTGCGCGGCGGGGAGCGGACCGGTCCCGCTTCTTTCCGGCCGGCGGCGGCCCGGCCGGCGGTGGGCGCAGGACGAACGAGCGGGCCGGCCCGTCGGCTCAGGTCCAGCCGGAGGGAGCGTGACCGGTGTGACGGGCCGGGTCCGGTGGTGCGAGCCCGGACGTAGCCGCACGCCGGCCGCCGAACCTGCCGCCACCGCGACTTTGCCGGAGCCCTGGCGCCGGACGTCATGAACGACCCTTTCACCTCGCCGGACGTCATGAACGACTCGTTCATGACGTCGCCCGCGGCCGGCCGGCGGGGACGTTCGTCGCGGCGTCTTGGTACAGACCTGTGACACTTCTGGTTCGAACCTGTCGAACAACCCCGACGGGCCGGCGATCTTCCCCGGAGAGAGTGGCCGGAGTGCGCTCGGTGGAGCGTGCCCCGGCACCCGGAGGAGAGCATGTCCCGTACCCGCATCCCACCCGCCGTCGGCGGGGTCGCCGCCGCGGTGGCCGTCGCCGTCGCCGTGACCTGCTGGGTGCTCTTCCCGCCGGAGCTCGCCGGGCGGGCGAGCGCCTCGCGGCCGTCGATCGACCTGGCGCTGCCGTGGCCGTCGGACGGGCAGTCCAGCGCCGAGGTGCTCGGGCTGGGCTCGCTCGGCAGCCGGGGTGAGCAGCAGCCGGTGCCGATCGCCAGCGTCACCAAGGTGATGACGGCCTACGTCGTCCTCAAGGACCACCCGCTCGACGCGGACGAGGCGGGCCCGCAGATCACCGTCGACGAGCAGGCCGACGCCGAGTCGACGTCGGCGGAGGAGTCGACCGCCCAGGTGCGCGCGGGACGCCGGATCAGCGAACGCGACCTGCTGGCCCTGATGCTGGTGCCGTCCGGCAACAACATCGCGCGGCTGCTCGCCCGGTGGGACGCCGGGAGCCAGGAAGCGTTCGTCGCCAAGATGAACCGCGAAGCCGCGGCGCTCGGCATGACGAGCACGACGTACACCGGCGCGAGCGGCGTCGAGGACTCGACCACGAGCACCGCCGCCGACCAGCTGCGGCTGGCGCGCGAGGCGATGAAGATCCCCGTGCTGCGCGCGATCGTGGCCACGCCGAACCTGCGCGTCGACGGCGTCCCGGGCGAGGTGGTCAACACCAACACCCTCCTCGGCCGCGACGGCGTGATCGGCCTGAAGACGGGCTCGTCCACCGCGGCGGGCGGCGCCCTGATGTGGGCGGCGCAGGCTCCGGGCGGCAAGCTGATCCTCGGCGTGGTGCTCCACCAGAGTCCCGGCGGCAGCCCGGCGTCCGGCCTGCGGGCGGCGCTGGAGAACAGCCGGCGCCTGATCGCGGCCATCCAGCACGAGCTCCCCGCGGCGGCCACCCGATGACGGCGACCACCGACCAGGCGACGGAGCCGATCGCGGTGCCGGTGGCGCGGCGCTCGGGGGTCTGGCGCCGCGGCCGCGTCATCGCCGCCTTCGCCGTGCTCACCGCGCTGCTCCTGCTCGCGCACCCGCTCGTCCCCAACTGGCCGGGCAACGCGGGCAGCCTCCTCGAAACTTTCCTCCCGTGGACCGGCGTCCCGATCCTGCTCCTGCTCGTCGCCGCCGTGCTCCGCCGCTCGGCCCTCGCGCTGGTCGTGCTCCTCCTGCCCACCCTCGGCTGGGGCGCCTCCTTCGGCGGCAGGCTCTTCGACCAGCGCGGCACCGGCGGGGACTTCACCGTGGTCTCGCACAACGTCAACGACGAAAACCCGGACCCGGCCGGTACCGCGCGGGCGCTCGCCGCCTCGAACGCGCAGGTGGTCGCGCTCGAGGAGCTCAAGCGGTCCGAGGTCCCGAAGTACGAAGACGCCCTCGCCGCGCGGTACCCGCACCACACCGTCCAAGGCACCGTCGGGGTCTGGAGCACCTACCCGCTCCGGGACACCCAGCCGCTCGAAATCATGCCGTGGACGCGTGCCCTCCGGACCACAGTGGACACTCCGCAGGGGCCCGTCGCGGTCTTCGTCGCGCACCTCCCGTCGGTGCGGGTGCGCCTCGACGCGGGGTTCACCGCCGACGGCCGGGACGCGGCCGTCGAGCGGCTCGCGGCCTACGTCGCCGCGGATTCCGCGAAGAAGACCGTGCTCGTCGGCGATTTCAACGGCACCACCGACGATCGGGCGCTCGCGCCGATCACCGCGCGCCTGCGGGCCGCGCAGGACGAAGCCGGGGACGGGTTCGGGTTCAGCTGGCCCGCGTCGCTGCCGCTGGCGCGGATCGACCAGATCTTCGTCGGCGGGGTCCGGCCGGTGGCGGCCTGGACGCTGCCCGCGACCGGGAGCGACCACCTGCCCGTGGCGGCCACGATCGCGCTCGGGTGAGACCGCGAACATGCGGCTGAACACCGAGGTCACCGGGCAGCTGGTGAATCACGGACGAAGCTTTCCGCAGGCCGGGGCGCCGAAGCCCGAGCCGGGCCGCGGCCGGGGCACGTGACCACACCGTTACGCGACCCAGGGTTGACCGCGAGGGTGTTATCGCTAACACTACTCCTCGCCGTCACCGGAACAGGTGACGCAGACCCAGTCGGCGCGGACGGAAAGGGGACGCCGGTGGCCGAACGACCCCGCTCCGGCGGACCCGTGCGAGTGACCGCGGCCGGGACGCGGCAGCCGAGCCTGACCGACGTCGCGGGCGTGGCCGGCGTGTCCCACATGACCGTGTCCCGGGTGATCAACGGGACCGGCCCGGTGCGCCCCGAGACGCGGGCCCGGGTGCTCGCGGCGATCGAGGAACTGGGCTACCGGCCCAATTCCGCGGCCCGCGCGCTGGTCACCGGGCGGACCGGGACGCTCGGCGTCGTCGCGCTCGAGTCCAATCTGTACGGTCCGGCCAGCACGCTGTACGGCATCGAGAACGCCGCCCGCGAAGCCGGGTACGCGATCACGATCTCCAGCGTCAGCCGGCCCGGCCGGTCGTCGATCGCCGACGCGGTGGAGAACCTCCGCCGTCAGGCGGTCGAAGGCATCATCGTCATCGCCCCGCACGTCAGTGCGGGCCGTGCACTGGAAGCCGCGCCCGCGGACTTCCCGGTCGTCGCCGTCGGCGGCGGGGAGACCGCGCCGGTGCCGGTCATCTCCGTCGACCAGCGCGACGGCGCCCGCCGCGCCACCGAGCACCTGCTCGCCCTCGGCCACCGGACCGTCTGGCACGTCGCCGGGCCGGAGGACTGGCTGGAGGCCCGCGACCGCGAGCTCGGCTGGCGCGAAACCCTGGAACGCCACGGGGTCGCGGCCCCGCGGGTGATCCGCGGCGACTGGAGTTCGCGGTCGGGCTACGAGGCGGGGCGATCCCTCGCCGCGGAACCGAAGCCGGACGCCGTCTTCGCCGGCAACGACCAGATGGCGCTCGGCCTGCTGCGCGCCTTCGCCGAGGCGGGCATCTCGGTGCCGCGCGACGTGCGCGTCGCGGGCTTCGACGACGTGCCGGAGGCGGCGTACTTCACGCCGCCGCTCACCACGGTGCGCCAGGACTTCATCGAAGTCGGCCGGCGCACGTTCGGCCTGCTCACCCAGCGGATGGACGGAGGCGACCAGCACGCGCGCGCCCTGGTCGTCCCCGAGCTGATCGTCCGCGAAAGCACCGGCCCGCGCTAGCGGCGCACGCGCGAAACCCGAAGAAGACCAGCTCCGAATGTTAACGCTAACAGATTTGATCACCGTCGATCGAGGAGTGAACGTGCTGAAGAAGCGATGGGCCGCCGCGGCGGCCGCGGCAGCCGGACTCGTGCTGCTCACCGCCTGCGGGAGCGGGGGCTCCTCCGGAAGCTCCGGCGGGGCGATCACGCTCGGCTTCGCGCAGGTGGGCGCCGAGAGCGGGTGGCGGACGGCGAACACCAAGTCCATCCAGGAGTCGGCCAAGACCGCGGGCATCGAGCTGAAGTTCTCCGACGCGCAGCAGAAGCAGGAGAACCAGATCTCGGCGATCCGCTCCTACATCCAGCAGAAGGTCAAGGTCATCGCCTTCTCACCGGTGGTCGAGTCCGGCTGGGACACCGTGCTCAAGGAAGCCAAGACCGCCAACATCCCGGTCATCCTCACCGACCGCGCGATCGACTCGCCGGACAAGTCGCTCTACAAGACCTTCCTCGGCTCGGACTTCATCGCCGAGGGCAAGAAGGCGGGGGAGTGGCTGACCAAGGAGTACGGCAGCGCCACCGGCCAGGTCAACATCGTCGAGCTGCAGGGCACCACGGGTTCGGCGCCGGCCAACGACCGCAAGAAGGGCTTCGCGGACGTCATCGCGGCGGACCCGAAGTACAAGATCGTCGCCTCGCAGACCGGTGAGTTCACCCGCGCCAAGGGCAAGGAGGTCATGGAGGCCTTCCTGAAGTCCCAGCCCAAGATCGACGTCCTCTACGCGCACAACGACGACATGGCCCTCGGCGCCATCGAGGCGATCGAAGCCGCGGGCAAGGTCCCGGGCAAGGACATCAAGATCGTCTCGGTCGACGGCGTCAAGGACGCGCTGACCGCACTGGCCGACGGCAAGATCAACCACGTCGTCGAGTGCAACCCGCTGCTCGGCCCGCAGCTGATGGACCTGGTCAAGAAGGTGTCCGCCGGCGAGCAGGTGCCCGCCCGCATCGAGACCCAGGAAACCGAATTCGACCAGGCGTCGGCCAAGGCCGCCCTGCCGCAGCGGCAGTACTGAGAGGTCACCGCATGCCCGCCGAAATCCTGACCATGACCGGGATCCGCAAGGAGTTCCCCGGCGTCCTCGCCCTCGACGGCGTCGACTTCCGCCTGTTCCCGGGCGAGGTCCACGCGCTGATGGGGGAGAACGGCGCCGGCAAGTCCACCCTGATCAAGGTGCTGACCGGGGTGTACGGGGTGGACGCGGGCACGATCACGCTCGCCGGGACCGCTGTCGCCTTCGGCGGTCCCGGCGAGGCCCAGCAGGCCGGCATCAGCACGGTCTACCAGGAGGTCAACCTCTGCCCGAACCTGTCCGTGGCGGAGAACGTCTGCCTCGGGCGGGAACCCCGCCGCTTCGGCCGCATCCAGTGGGGCCCGATGCGGCGGCGGGCCGAGGAGCTCCTGGCCCGG
Source organism: Amycolatopsis sp. cmx-4-83 (assembly GCF_046548815.1). Lineage (NCBI taxonomy): Bacteria > Bacillati > Actinomycetota > Actinomycetes > Pseudonocardiales > Pseudonocardiaceae > Amycolatopsis > Amycolatopsis sp. cmx-4-83. The sequence continues at coordinate 249,210 of NZ_JAEBEF010000006.1, forward strand.
CTGGACGTCCACGTGGACGTCTCGGCCGAGCTGAGCACCTGCTCGATCGCGGTGCAGCAGCTGGTGGCGATCGCCCGCGCCCTCGACGTCGAGGCGCGGGTGCTCGTCCTCGACGAGCCGACGTCCAGTTTGGACGCCGGCGAAGTCGAGCAGCTGCTGAAGGTCGTCCGGTCCCTGCGCGAGCAGGGGCTGGCGATCCTGTTCGTCTCGCACTTCATCGACCAGGTCTTCGCCGTCGCCGACCGGATGACCGTGCTGCGCAACGGGAAGCTGATCGGCGAGTACCGCACGGCCGACATCACGCCGGTCGAGCTCGTCACCCGGATGATCGGCAAGGAGCTGCAGGTCCTCGAAGACCTGGAGGACTCCGGGCCGAGCCGGGCCGAGGTCGCGGGTGCGCCGGTGCTGCTGGCCGCCGAGGAACTCGGCCGCAAGGGCGGGGTCGAGCCGTTCACGCTCGACATCCACGCCGGCGAGGTCGTCGGGCTGGCCGGCCTGCTCGGGTCCGGGCGCACCGAACTCGCCCGGCTGCTCTTCGGCGCCGACCACGCCGACCACGGTTCCGTACGCGTCGACGGCGAGGCCACGAACCTGCGCACGCCGCGGGCCGGGCTCGACCACCGGATCGCGTTCTGCTCGGAGAACCGCAAGACCGAAGGGCTGGTCGAGGAACTCACCGTCCGGGAGAACATCGTCCTCGCGCTCCAGGCCTCCCGCGGCTGGGCGCGCCCGCTGTCCCGGCGCCGCCAGGACGAAATCGCCGAGAAGTACATCAAGACGCTCGACATCCGCCCCGCCGACCCCGAAGCGCTGGTCGGCAACCTCTCCGGTGGCAACCAGCAGAAGGTCCTGCTGGCCCGCTGGCTCATCACCGAACCCCGCCTGCTGATCCTCGACGAGCCGACCCGCGGCATCGACATCGGTGCCAAGACGGAGATCCAGCGGCTCGTCACGCAGCTGTCCGCCGAGGGGATGGCCGTGCTGTTCATCTCCGCCGAGCTCGACGAGGTGCTGCGGCTGAGCCACCGCGTCGTCGTGCTGCGCGACCGGAAGGTCGTGGCGCAGCGGGACAACCAGGGACTCACCGCGGACGAGATCATGGCCACGATGGCCGAGGGAGCCGTCTCATGACCAAGCACCGGTTGTTCTGGCCCGTGGTGGCGCTGCTCGCGCTGCTGCTGGGCGACCTGATCGCGAGCCCCTCGTTCTTCTCGATCGAACTGCGCGACGGCCACCTCTACGGGAACCTCGTCGACATCCTGAAGAACGGCGCCCCGCTGATCCTCATCGCGATCGGCATGACGCTCGTGATCGCCACCCGCGGCATCGACCTCTCGGTCGGCGCGGTGGTCGCGATCAGCGGCTCGCTGGCCTGCCTGTGGATCGCCGACCACCCCGACGGCGTGGGCGCCACGCTCGTCGCGGTCGGGCTGGCGCTGGGGCTTTCCCTGGTGCTCGGGGTGTGGAACGGCTGGCTCGTCGCCGCGCTCGGCATCCAGCCGATCATCGCCACGCTCATCCTGATGGTCGCCGGGCGCGGGATCGCGCAGCTGATCTCCGGCGGTCAGATCATCACGATCAACTCCGCGCCCTACGAGTGGATCGGCAGCGGGTTCGTGCTGACGCTGCCGAGCGCGATCCTCATCGCCCTCGCGGTGTTCGTGCTCGCGTCCCTGCTGGTCCGCCGCTCGGCCCTCGGGCTGCTCGTGGAGGCCGTCGGCGGCAACCCCGAGGCCAGCCGGCTGGCCGGGCTCCGCTCGGCGCGGCTGACCTGGCTCGTCTACGTCTTCTGCGCGCTGTGCGCGGGCATCGCCGGGCTGATGATCAGCGCGAACGTGCACAGCGCCGACGCCAACCACGCCGGGCTGTTCATCGAGCTCGACGCGATCCTCGCCGTCGTCGTCGGCGGCACGCAGCTGACCGGCGGCCGCTTCTCCATCGGCGGCGCGGTGATCGGCGCGCTGCTCATCCAGACGCTGACCACCACCGTCTACGCCCTCGGCATCCCGCCCGAGGCGATCATGCTGTTCAAGGCCGTGGTCGTGCTGGCGGTGTGCCTGCTGCAGTCGCCCGCCTTCCGCCGCAAGCTCCGCCGCCGCAAGGCCCGCCCGGCCGCGCCGGCCCCCGCATCCGCTCCGGAGAAGGTGGAGGTCACGGCGTGACCACGCTCACCCGCATCAAGGGCTACCGGCCGCAGCAGCGGCACCTCCCGATCCTCGCGACGATGGCGCTGCTGATCGGGGCGTACATCTTCGGCGCATCGAGCTACGACGCGTTCGGCTCCGGGCAGGTCGTGCTCGACCTGTTCATCAACAACGCCTTCCTGCTCGTGGTCGCGGTCGGGATGACGTTCGTGATCCTCACCGGCGGCATCGACCTGTCCGTCGGCTCGGTGGTCGCACTGTCCACTGTGGTCTCCGGCGACCTGATGCAGAAGCACGGCTGGTCCGCGTACGCGGCGATCGCGGTGGTGCTGGTGGTCGGCGCGCTGCTCGGCGCCGGGATGGGCGCGCTCATCCACTTCTTCGAGATCCAGCCGTTCATCGCGACGCTGATCGGGATGTTCTTCGCCCGCGGGCTCTGCTACACGATCAGCACCGAGGCGTACTCGATCGACAACGCGACGATCGCGACCCTCGCCCAGACGCAGATCCCGCTCGGCGGGGAGCTGCACATCTCGATCAGCGTGGTCGCCGCGCTGGTCGTCGTCGCGGTCGCGGTGTACGTGCTGGCCTTCACGCGGTTCGGGCGGACGGTCTACTCGATCGGCGGCAACGCGCAGTCGGCGATGCTGATGGGGCTCAAGACCGGCCGCACGAAGATCGCCGTGTACACGATCAGCGGGTTCTGCTCGGCGCTGGGCGGGCTGCTGCTGGTGCTGTACAAGTCTTCCGGCGACCCGCTCAACGGCGTCGGCCTCGAGCTGACCGCGATCGCCGCGGTCGTCATCGGCGGCACCATCCTCACCGGCGGCTCCGGCTACGTGCTGGGCACCGTGCTCGGGATCATGGTGCTGGGCATCATCCAGACGCTGATCACCTTCGACGGCACCCTGAACTCCTGGTGGACCTCGATCATCACCGGCGCCCTCCTCTTCGTCTTCATCGTCCTGCAGCGCCTCGTGACCCGGGGGAGCCACCGATGATCCCTTCCCTCCGGCGCCCCTTGGCCCTCCTCACGGCCCTGACCCTGTTCTGCGCCCTGCCCGTCACCACCGCCGCGGCCGGCCCCGAGCCGGGCCTGGCCGGGCACTGGACGTTCGACGACGGCAGCGGGACGACCGCCGCCGACACCGCGGGCGAGCACCCCGCCGCCCTGAACCCCGGCGCGGGCTGGGGCCCGGGCATCCGCGGCGGCGCGCTGACGACCGACGGCACGAGCGGGTTCGCCGACGCCGGCGCGCCCGTGCTGGACACCACCGAGAGCTTCTCCGTCAGCAGCTGGGTCAAGCTCGACAAGACGTCGGGCTTTCAGACGTTCGTCAGCATCGACGGCAATCAGGTCAGCAACTTCTTCCTGCAGTTCCGCGACGACTCGCGCCGGTTCGCCTTCACCCGCCTCGCCGGGGACGCGCCCGCCGACGGCGTCGTCGCAGCCGCGAACTTCGACCCCGTCGCCGGCCAGTGGTACCAGCTGACCGGCGTCTTCGACTCGGCCGCGTCGACGCTTTCGCTGTACGTCGACGGCACCCGCCAGGCCACCGTCTCCGCACCCGCGGGCTGGGCCGGCACCGGGCACCTGGTGATCGGCCGCGGCAAGTACGGCGGCAACCCGGTGGACTACGTCGACGGCTCGATCGACGACGTCCGCGCCTACTCGGGCGCGCTGACCGCGGCCGACGCCGGCCGCCTGGCCATCGCCGGCCACTGGGCTCTCGACGAGGGCACCGGCACCACCGCGGCCGACGACTCCCTCGACGCACGCACCGCCACCCTGGCCGGCGGGGCGAGCTGGGGCGACGGCGTGGTCGGCCCGCACGGCGTGGTGCTGAACGGCACCGACGCCGCGGTCGACGTCCCCGCCCCGGTCGTCGACACCGGGCAGAGCTTCTCGGTGTCCGCGTGGGTGAAACCGACCGCGGGCCCCGGCTTCCGGACCGCGGTCAGCGTCGACGGCTCGGCGATCAGCGGCTTCTACCTCCAGCGCGCCGCCGACGGCCGGTTCGCCTTCACCCGCCGGGCTGGCGACGGCGACTCGGCGTCCTCCGCCGCGGTGTCGACGCTGCCCGCACAGGCCGGCCAGTGGCAGCACGTCGTCGGCGTCTACAACCGCGCCGCCGGCACGCTTTCCCTGTACGTCAACGGAACCCTGCAGCAGAGCGTCCCGTTCACCACGCCGTGGACCGCCGCCGGGCACCTGGTCATCGGGCGCGGCAAGTGGGCGGGCGCCCCGGCCGACTGGTTCGCCGGGGGAGTGGACGACGTCCGCGCGTACCCGACGCCGCTGACCGCGTCCGCCGTCGCCGCACTGGCCGCGAGCGGCTCGTGGCACTTCGAAGAAGGTGCCGGCACCGTCGCGCGTGATTCGTCGGCGAACGCGGCCGACGGCACGCTTCGCGGCGCGACCTGGACCGCGGGTGCGGCGGGCAAGGCCGTCCAGCTCGACGGCAAGTCCACTGTGGACATGGGCACCTCGCCCGCATTCGACGCCGGCACCGGCTCGCTCTCGCTGGCCGCCTGGTTCCGCACGGCAGCGGACGGAACCCTGGTGGACCACGGCGACGGCTACGCGCTCGGCGTTACCGGCGGCAAGCTCACCGCCCGCGTCGGCACCCTCCGGGTGACCACCACCGGCGGCGGGCTCGCCGACGGCACCTGGCACCACGCCGCCCTGGTCCTCGACCGCGCGTCCCAGCGGCTCACCGTCTACGCCGACGGCGACGCGGCCGCGGTCACCAGTACCTGCGGCACCCCCACCGGCACCACCCTCGACGTCTCCGCGTGCCCGGCCTCCGGGACCGCGGCGGCACCCCTGACTGTCGGCGCCGGGTTCACCGGCGCGGTCGACGAGCTGGAGCTGCGCCGCTTCCCGCTCACCGCCGCCCAGATCGGCACCCTCGCGGGCGCCAACCAGCTCGCGGTGGACGCCAACGTCGTCCGCGCCAACACCCGCCCGACCACCTACGGCTCGATCCTCGAGGACATCAGCCACTCCGTAGAAGGCGGGCTGTACGCGGAACTCGTCCGCAACCGCACCTTCAAGGAGGCCTACCAGCGCGGCAGCGGCGCGGGCGACACCCCGGTGCCGTACTGGTCGCTGGTCACGTCGGCCGGCGCCACCGGCACCTACGCCATCGACACCGCCACGCCGCTGAACGCCGCCCTCGACCGATCGCTGAAGCTGCACGCCGACGCGGTCCCGGCCGGCGGGCGCGTGGCCGCCGCGAACGTCGGCTATTACGGCGTCGCCGCGAAGCCGTCCACCAAGTACACCGGCAGCTTCTTCGCTCGCGGAACCTGGGCGGGCGCCGTCCGCGTGAGCCTGGAGAAGCCGGACGGCACGGTGCTGGCGAGCAAGGACGTCCAGCCGGCCGGCGCGGCCTGGGCGCAGCAGACGTTCAGCTTCACCACGCCGTCGACCATCACGACGTCCACGGACAACCGGATCGTCGTGTCGCTGGTGAACAAGACCAAGAAGGCGCTGGCCGGCGACGCCTGGTTCCAGCAGGTGTCGCTGTTCCCGCCCACCTTCAAGAACCACGGCGTCCGCCTCGACCTCGGGCAGAAGCTCGCCGCGATGAAGCTCGGCCTGTTCCGCGTCCCCGGCGGCAACTTCCTCGAGGGCAACACGCTCGACACGCGGTTCGCGTGGAAGAACACCATCGGCAAGCCGGAAGAGCGGCCCGGCCACCAGAACTCCGCGTGGGGCTACTGGTCCACCGACGGCTTCGGCATCCTCGACTACCTCAAGCTGTCCGAGGACATCGGCGCCCAGCCGCTCCTGGCCCTGTTCGCCGGCTACACCCTCGACGGCCGGCACGTCAGCCAGGCCGACTACCCGCAGTACGTCCAGGAAGCCCTCGACGAGATCGAGTACGCCATCGGCGACGCCGCCACGACGTGGGGCGCGAAACGGGTCGCCGACGGGCACCCGGCGCCGTTCGACCTGCACTACGTCGAGGTCGGCAACGAGGACTGGTTCGACGGCTCGGGCAGCTACGCCTGGCGCTTCACCGACATGTACAACGCGATCAAGGCGAAGTACCCGCAGCTGACGGTCATCGCCACGACCGGCGGCCTGCAGGGCGGGGCCGCGTCGAGCACCTCGACCGGGGTGCGCCCGGACGCCGCGGACGACCACTACTACCAGTCGCCGCAGTGGTTCACCGACAACTCGACCCGCTACGACACCGCGGACCGCTCCGGCCCGGACATCCTCGTCGGTGAGTACGGCGCCCAGGACGGCCGGCCCACCGGCACCCTGGCCGCCGCCATCGGCGAGGCCGCGTTCCTCACCGGGCTCGAACGCAACAGCGACGTCGTCATCGGCTCGATGTACGCGCCGGTGCTGGTGCAGGAGAACCAGTCGAACTGGCCGGTCAACCTGATCGGTTTCGACGCCGGGACGAGTTACGCCTCGCCGTCGTACTGGGTGCAGCAGATGTTCTCCAGCACGCTCGGCAAGCAGATCGTGACCAGCCGCCTCAACCAGGGCAGCCCGCTGCGGCAGGTGGTCAACGTGACCACCAAGGGCGGGAAGAAGACGTTCACGGTCAAGCTCGTCAACCCGACCGGCCAGGTGCAGACCGCGCGGCTGGCGCTCACCGGCGTCACGGCGGTCGACGGCACCGGGACGCTCACCACGCTCACCGGCGACCCGGCGGGCCGCAACAGCCTCGCCGCGCCGGCCGCCATCGTGCCGCAGACGAGGGAGCTCACCGGGCTGGCGGCGACGTCGAAGCTGACCCTGCCCGCCAACTCCGTGACCACCCTGGTCATGACCGGCCGCTGAACAACACCAGGAGAGAGGACACCGTGGGAGAACCACTAACCGTCGGCGTCGACTTCGGCACGCTGTCGGGCCGCGCGGTGGTCGTGCGCGTGGCGGACGGGGCCGAGCTGGGCAGCGCGGTCTTCGAGTACCCGCACGGCGTGCTCGACGAGACGCTGCCGGCCACCGGCCGCGCGCTGCCGCCGGACTGGGCGCTGCAGGTGCCCGCGGACTACGTCGGGGTGCTCCGCACCGCCGTCCCGGCCGCGCTCACCGCGGCCGGGGCGGACCCGGCCGACGTCATCGGCATCGCCACCGACTTCACCGCCTGCACGATGGTGCCGACGACCGCGGACGGCACGCCGCTGTGCGAACTGCCCGAGTTCGCCGGCGATCCGCACGCCTACGTCAAGCTGTGGAAGCACCACGCGGCCCAGCCGCAGGCGGACCGGATCAACGAGCTGGCCCGCACCCGCGGCGAGAAGTGGCTGCCGCGCTACGGCGGGCTGATCTCCTCGGAGTGGGAGTTCGCCAAGGGACTCCAGGTGTTCGAAGAGGCGCCCGAGGTCTACGGCGCCATGCGGCACTGGGTCGAAGCGGCCGACTGGATCGTCTGGCAGCTCGCCGGGGTCTACGTCCGCAACGCCTGCACCGCCGGGTACAAGGGCATCCTCCAGGACGGCCAGTACCCGAGCCGCGACTTCCTCCGCGAGCTGGCGCCGGGCTTCGAGTCCTTCGTCGCCGACAAGCTGGAACACCCGCTGGGCGAGCTGGGCTCCCGGGCCGGGTCGCTGACGGCGGAGGCCGCGGCGTGGACCGGGCTGCCGGAGGGCATCGCGGTCGCCGTTGGCAACGTTGACGCCCACGTCACCGCGCCCGCCGCGAACGCCGTCGAACCCGGGCAGATGGTCGCGATCATGGGCACCTCGACCTGCCACGTCATGAACGGCGCCGAACTGCGCGAGGTCCCCGGGATGTGCGGGGTCGTCGAAGGCGGCATCGTCCCCGGGCTCTGGGGCTACGAAGCCGGGCAGAGCGGCGTGGGCGACATCTTCGGCTGGTTCACCGGGCACTTCGCCCGCGACGGGCACGACGAGCTCACCCGGCTGGCCGCCCAGCAGGAGATCGGCGAACACGGCCTGGTCGCCCTCGACTGGCACAGCGGCAACCGGTCGGTGCTCGTCGACCACGAGCTGTCCGGCGTGATCGTCGGCCAGACCCTCGCCACCCGCCCCGAGGACGTCTACCGCGCGCTGCTCGAGGCCACCGCGTTCGGCACCCGCAAGATCATCGAGACGTTCGGCGAGGCCGGCGTCCCGGTCACCGAGCTGATCATCGCGGGCGGCCTGGTCAAGAACGCGCTGCTCATGCAGATCTACGCCGACGTCACCAACCTCCCGCTGTCGGTGATCGGCTCCGAGCAGGGCCCCGCGCTCGGGTCGGCCATGCACGCGGCCGTCGCCGCCGGCGCCCACGCCGACATCCGCGCGGCCGCGGAGGCGATGGGTTCGGTGCGCCGCGCGGTGTACCAGCCGGTCCCCGCGCACGTCGCCGCCTACGACGAGCTGTACGCCGAGTACACGACGCTGCACGACTACTTCGGCCGCGGCGGCAACGATGTCATGCACCGCCTCGCGGCCCGCCGCCGCGCCGTTTCCCGAGCTGTCGCGGAAGGACGGTCCTGATGTCCCTGACCGACGAGGTTCTCGACACCGTCGCGGAACTGCGGGAGACCGTGGCGAACCTGCACGGCGAGCTGACCCGCAACGCGCTGGTCATCTGGACCGCGGGCAACGTCTCGGCCCGCGTGCCCGGCCGCGAGCTGATGGTCATCAAGCCTTCGGGGGTGTCCTACGACGACCTGTCCGCCGACACGATGGTCGTCACCGACCTGCACGGCGAGCTGGTGCACGGCGAGCTCGCGCCGTCGTCGGACACCGCCGCGCACGCCTACGTCTACCGGCACATGCCCGAGATCGGCGGCGTCGTCCACACGCACTCGACCTACGCCACGGCGTGGGCCGCCCGCGGCCAGCCGATCCCGTGCGTGCTCACGATGATCGCCGACGAGTTCGGCGGCGAGGTGCCGGTCGGGCCGTTCGCCCTGATCGGCGACGACTCCATCGGCCGCGGCATCGTCGAAACGCTTCGCGCCAGCCGCTCGCCGGCCGTGCTGATGCGCAACCACGGCCCGTTCACCGTCGGCCGCACCGCCCGCGACGCCGTCAAGGCGGCGGTGATGGTCGAGGACGTGGCCCGCACCGTGCACAAGGCCTTCGAGCTGGGCACGCCCGAACCCCTGTCGCCCGAGGACGTCGACCGGCTCTACGCCCGGTACCAGAACGTCTACGGCCAGCACTGATTTCAAGGAGAACGATGACCCGCGCGTCGAAACCCCAGCTCTGGTTCCTCACCGGGAGCCAGGCCCTCTACGGCGAGGAGACCCTCGAACAGGTCGCCGGCCAGTCCCTGCGCATCCAGCAGCTGCTGGCCGCCTCCGGCGGGCTCCCCGCCGAGATCGTCGGCAAGCCGGTGCTCACCGAGTCCGCGTCCATCCGGCGCGTGCTGCAGGAAGCCAACGCCGACGCGGCCTGCGTCGGCGTGATCGCGTGGATGCACACCTTCTCGCCCGCGAAGATGTGGATCACCGGGCTGGACGCGCTGCGCAAGCCGCTGCTGCACCTGCACACCCAGCTCAACGAAGCCCTGCCGTGGTCGACCATCGACATGGACTTCATGAACCTCAACCAGGCCGCGCACGGCGACCGCGAGTTCGGGTTCATCCAGACGCGCCTGGGCGTGCCGCGCAAGACGGTCGCCGGGCACGTCGGCGACCCGGCCGTGGTCGCGCGGATCGACGCGTGGGCGCGGGCCGCGATCGGCGCCGACCACCTGCGGAACCTGCGGCTGGCCCGGTTCGGCGACAACATGCGCGACGTCGCCGTCACCGAAGGGGACAAGGTCGAGGCGGAGCTGCGGTTCGGCGTCTCGGTGAACACCTACGGCGTCAACGACCTGGTCGAGGTCGTGGACGCCGTGTCCGAAAAGGACACAGTGGACTCCCTCGTGGCGCAGTACGCGCAGGATTACAACGTTGTCGCCGACTTGGCGGCCGGGGGAGCGCGGCACGAGTCGCTGCGGTACGCGGCGAAGATCGAGGCCGGGCTGCGGAAGTTCCTCACCGACGGCGGGTTCGGCGCGTTCACCACGAACTTCGAGGACCTGGGCGGCCTGCGCCAGCTGCCCGGCCTGGCCGTCCAGCGGCTGATGGCCGACGGCTACGGCTTCGGCGGCGAGGGCGACTGGAAGACCTCGGCGCTGCTCGCCGCGGTCAAGGCGATGGGCGTCGGCGCCGACCGCGGCACGTCGTTCATGGAGGACTACACCTACCACTTCGGGCCGGGCACGCCGAAGATCCTCGGCGCCCACATGCTCGAGGTCTGCCCGAGCATCGCCGCCGCGAAGCCGTCGTGCGAGATCCACGCGCTCGGCATCGGCGGCCGCGAGGACCCGGTCCGGCTGGTCTTCGACGCCCAGCCCGGGCCCGGCGTCACGCTCGGCCTGGTCGACCTCGGCGACCGGTTCCGTCTGGTGGCCAACGAGATCGAGGTCGTCGCGCCGGACGAGCCGCTGCCGAACCTGCCGGTGGCGCGGGCGGTCTGGGAGCCGGCGCCGTCGCTGTCGACCTCCGCGGAGTCGTGGATCACCGCCGGCGGCCCGCACCACACCGTGCTCACCCAGGCCGTCAGCACCGAATCCCTTCGCGACTTCGCGAACCTGCTCGGCGTCGAGCTGCTGGTGATCGACAAAGACACCACGCCGCACGGCTTCGCCGACCGCATCCGCTGGAACCAGGCGTACCACCGCCTCGCCCAGGGTTTCTGAGAAAGGAAAACGGAACAATGAAGTTCACCAGAGGAATCGCGGCGCTCGCGGCCGCGGGACTCGCGTTGACGCTCTCCGCGTGCGGGTCGAGCCAGAAGACCGCCGACCAGGCGGCGCCGGCCGGCACCGCGAGCGCGGCGGGCGCGCTGGTCGGCGTCACCATGCCGACCAAGTCGTCGGAGCGGTGGATCCACGACGGCGACAACATCAAGTCGGCGCTGGAGAAGCTCGGGTACAAGGTCGACCTGCAGTACGCCGAGAACGACATCCCGACCCAGGTGAACCAGATCGAGAACCAGATCACCAAGGGCGCGAAGCTCCTGGTCGTCGCCTCGATCGACGGCACCGCCATCACCACCCAGCTGCAGGAGGCGGCGGACAAGAAGATCCCGGTCATCGCCTACGACCGGCTGATCCGCAATTCGCCCAACGTCGACTACTACGCCACCTTCGACAACTTCAAGGTCGGCGTCGAGCAGGCGAACTCGCTGGTCAAGGGCCTGGGTACCGGCCCGGGACCGTTCAACATCGAGCTGTTCGCCGGCTCGCCGGACGACAACAACGCCACGTTCTTCTTCAACGGCGCGATGTCCGTCCTGAAGCCCCTGATGGACAGCGGCAAGCTGGTCGTCAAGAGCGGGCAGACCGACTTCGCCCGCGCGGCCATCCTGCGCTGGGACCCGGCCACCGCGCAGCGGCGCATGGAGGACCTGCTCACCAAGACCTACACCGGTGGCGCGAAGGTCGCGGGCGTGCTTTCGCCGTACGACGGCCTGTCGATCGGCATCCTGTCGGCGCTGAAGAGCAACGGCTACGGCACCGCCGGCCAGCCGTACGCGATCGTCACCGGGCAGGACGCCGAGGTCGCCTCGGTCAAGTCCATCATCGCCGGTGAGCAGTACTCGACGGTCTTCAAGGACACCCGCATCCTCGCCGACACCACGGTGAAGATGGCCGACGCGGTGCTCAAGGGCGGCAAGCCCGAGGTCAACAACACCACCGACTACGACAACGGCAAGAAGGTCGTCCCGTCCTTCCTGCTGCAGCCGGTCACCGTGGACAAGGCCAACTACCAGAAGGAGCTCGTGGACTCCGGCTACTACACGGCAGGTCAGCTGAAATGACCGAACTACTCGGCATGCGCGGGATCACCAAGACCTTCCCCGGGGTCAAGGCGCTGTCCGACGTCACGCTTTCCGTGCGCCACGGGGAGATCCACGCGATCTGCGGGGAGAACGGCGCCGGGAAGTCCACCCTGATGAAGGTGCTCTCGGGTGTCTACCCCCACGGGACCTACGACGGCGAGATCACCTTCGACGGGCAGCGGTGCGAGTTCGGGTCGGTGCGCGACAGCGAACGGCGCGGGATCGTGATCATCCACCAGGAGCTCGCGCTGTGCGGTCAGTTGTCGATCGCGGAGAACATCTTCCTCGGCAACGAACAGCACAAGCGGGGCTGGATCGACTGGAACCGCACCAACCACGAGGCCGACGCGCTCCTGCGGCGCGTCGGCCTCGCCGAAAACGCGACCCGGGCGGTGCAGGAACTCGGCGTCGGCAAGCAGCAGCTCGTCGAAATCGCCAAAGCCCTTTCGAAGGAGGTGAAGCTGCTCATCCTCGACGAGCCCACCGCGGCGCTCAACGACGACGACTCGGCCCACCTGCTCGACCTGCTGCGCGGGCTGCGCGACGAGGGCGTGACCTGCGTGATCATCTCGCACAAGCTGGGCGAGGTGACCGCGATCGCCGACACCGTCACGATCCTGCGCGACGGCCGCACCATCGAGACGCTGGACGCGGCCGGGCTGACCGAAGAGCGGATCATCACCGGGATGGTCGGGCGCGACCTCGAGCACCGCTTCCCGCCCCGGGAGCCGGACATCGGCGAAGAGGTGCTGCGGATCGAGGACTGGACCGTGCACAGCCCGAGCCAGGCCGGGCGCGTCGTCGTCGACAACGCGTCGCTTTCCCTGCGGCGCGGGGAGATCGTCGGACTGGCGGGGTTGATGGGCGCGGGCCGCACCGAGCTCGCGATGAGCGTGTTCGGCCGGTCCTACGGCAAGGACATCTCCGGGCGGATCGTCAAGCACGGGAAGGAGATCGAGGTCCGGTCGGTGCAGGACGCCGTCCGCCACGGCATCGCCTACGCCACCGAGGACCGGAAGCGCTACGGGCTCAACCTGATCGAGGACATCCAGCGCAACGTGTCCGCGGCCGGGCTGGGCAAGCTGGCGAAGCGGGGGTGGGTGAACGAGCACGCCGAGCACGACACGGCCGCCCGCTACCACCGCGACCTGCGGATCAAGGCGCCGTCCGTGCGCAGCGTCACCGGGAAGCTTTCCGGCGGCAACCAGCAGAAGGTCGTGCTGGCCAAGTGGATCTTCACCGACCCGGACGTGCTGATCCTCGACGAGCCGACCCGCGGCATCGACGTCGGCGCGAAGTTCGAGATCTACACGATCATCAACGAACTGGCCGCCCAGGGGAAGGCCGTCCTGGTCATCTCCTCCGAGCTGCCGGAACTGCTCGGGCTCTGCGACCGGATCTACGCGCTCTCGGCGGGGCGCATCACCGGCGAGGCGACCCGCGAACAAGCCACCCAGGAACTGCTCATGCAGTACATGACCAAGGAACGGCAATGACCACGACCGAAGCGCGGCCCGACGCGCCCCCGGCCGAGCGCTCCGCCCGGCGGATCTCGATCAACCCGCGCCAGAGCGGCATCTACGTCGCGTTCGCGCTGATCGTGGTCCTGTTCGAGGTGCTCACCGGCGGCGCGTTGCTGGAACCGCAGAACATCTCCAACATCATCGTGCAGAACAGCTACGTGCTGATCCTCGCGATCGGGATGATCCTGGTGATCATCTCCGGGCACATCGACCTGTCCGCCGGGTCGGTCGTGGCGATGACCGGCGCGGTGTCGGCGGTGCTGATGGTGAACTGGCACCTGCCGTGGTTCTGGGCGGTGCTGATCACCCTCGTCGTCGGCGCGGTGATCGGCGCGTGGCAGGGCTACTGGGTCGCCTACTTCGGGATCCCGGCGTTCATCGTGACGCTCGCCGGGATGCTGGCGTTCCGGGCGCTGACCCTGACGGTGCTGGGCAACCAGGGCATCGGGCCGTTCCCGGACGCCATCCGCACGCTGTCCAACGGCTTCACCGACGGCTACCTGGGCAACATCGGCCTCGGGCCGCTCGGGGGCGCCGACCTGGTGTCGCTGCTCGCCGGCGTCGCCGCGGTGGCCGGGATCGGGTTCACGCAGTGGCGCAAGCGCTCGGCGCGGCTGGGCTACGGGCAGGACGTCGACCCGTTCCCGATGTTCGTCCTCAAGCTCGCCGGGATCGCGGTGCTGGTCCTCGCGCTGGTCGTGCAGCTGGCGCGGTTCAAGAACCTGCCGTGGGTGCTGATCCTGCTGGCGGTGCTGGTGCTCGGCTACTCGCTGGTGGCCGGGAAGTCCGTGTTCGGGCGGCACATCTACGCCGTCGGCGGCAACCTCCAGGCCGCGACGCTCTCGGGCGTCAAGGTCAAGTCGGTGACGTTCTGGATCTTCGTCAACATGGGCGTGCTGGCGGCGCTGGCCGGGATCATCTTCGCGGGCCGGCTCAACCAGGCCGGCCCGACGGCGGGCGTCAACTTCGAGCTGGACGCGATCGCGGCGGCGTTCATCGGCGGCGCGGCGGTGCAGGGCGGCGTCGGCAAGGTGGTCGGCGCGATCACCGGCGGCCTGATCATGGCGGTCATCAACAACGGCATGTCCCTGATCGGCGCGCCGAGCGAGCGGGTGATGCTCGTGAAGGGCGTCGTGCTGCTGGCCGCGGTGGCCTACGACATCTGGACGAAACGCCGCGCGGCTTCCTGAGCGACGGCGTCGAAAGGGGCTTTCCCCGTGCCTCCCGCACGGGGAAAGCCCCTTTCTTTTTCGAAGTTCTCGAATTGCTTGACCGGGCGGTAACGGGACGGTCATAGTGCTGGTGAATCCCTCACCAGTGGAGGCCCCATCCCATGCACAAAGCCGTGCGTTCCCTCGTGGTTTCCTTGACCGTGGCCGCTTCCGTGGCCACCTCGGCCGGTGTCGCAACAGCTGCGACGTGGTCGTCTTCGGACCAATGGGCGACCTGGTCCAACGGCGGGTACACGATCCGCAACGACGTCTGGGGCGGTGGGGCGGGCCCGCAGACCATCTGGGCGAATTCGTATTCGAACTGGGGAGTCTGGTCGAACCAGCCGAACACCGGCGGCGTGAAGTCGTACCCGCATTCGGCGAAGAACGTCGGCAAGAAGCTCAGCGCGCTCGGGAAGGTTTCCAGCAGCTTCTCGGTCAACCGGCCGGGCAGCGGCGCTTACGAGACCGCGTACGACATCTGGGCGGACAACAACGCCTACGAGACCATGCTGTGGATGAACAAGCAGGGCGCGGTGGGCCCGCTCGGCAGCAAACAGGCCACCGTGTCCGTCGGCGGCCACACCTGGGACGTCTACAAGGGATCGAACGGGTCGAACGCGGTGTTCTCGTTCGTGCGCACGTCGAACACGAACGCGGGCACGGTCGACGTCCTGGCGGTGCTGAACTGGATCCGGGCCCGCGGCTGGTTCGGCGACGTGACGCTCGGCGAAGTCCAGTTCGGCTTCGAGATCACCTCGTCCGCCGGTGGACTGGACTTCGCCGCGAACAGCTACTCCGTCACCACGTCCTGAGCTACTGGTTGCAGCGCTTGCCGGTGTTGATGCAGTTGACCACCTGGTTCATCAGGCGCTGGCCCATGACGTTGGCGAAGTCGTCGTGGTCCGAACGCGGGTTGTGGCTCTCCTGCGGGAAGGCGTCCACTTTGTACTGGCCCTTCACCTGGATGTCGTGCGGGATGTCGTAGACCAGCTTGATGACCAGCTGCGGCACGTTCTTGAAGCCCTGCGGGCACTTGCCCTGCTGGTCGGCGAACACGATGTGCGTGCGGTGGTTGGCGCTGTCGATGTTCTTGCCGTCCCAGCAGTTCGGGAACGCGTGGATCCGCTCGACCCGGCTGTTCTGCGGGCAGATCGGGTAGTGGTCGGTCAGCCGGTCTTCGAACCCGGTGCACGTCCAGCTGGGCCGGGCGTTGGCCGGGCCGTTGGTGCTCTGCTTGGCGTCGCCGTAGAGGACGCGGAGGAACTGCGGCATCGCGACGACCCGCTTCGCGCCACCGCTGGTGAACGTGATCGTCGCCGAGCGGACGCGCTGGATGTCGCCGTCGTTGCCCGCCAGTTCGTTCTGGTCGTTGACGCCCGGCAGTTCGGTCGCCTGGCCGCCACCGCTGTTCTGGCCGCCGTTGTCGAGCCCGCCTTGGCCGTTCTGCTTGAGCGCGCACGCCGCGAGCCCGCCGAGGTCGGTCGGCTTCGCGGCGCGGCGGCCGATCGCGATGGCGATCCGGTCGATGGTCGCCGCCCGCTTGTCCTTGAGCGGGCCGACGACGGCGTTCTGGACGTCCTGCGGCGTCTTGAGGTCGCCGTTCGCGATCCGCTGGTTGGCCTCGTCGATCTGCTTGTCGAGCAGGTCGAGGTTGCGGTTCACCTCGTCCATGGCCTGGTCGGGGACGTCGGGGAGCTTGCTGGCGACGTCCGGGCAGTCGACCTGGGTGCTCGCCTTGTCCTTGGCGCTGCCGGCGCGGTCGGGCTGGGTGGCGGGCGGGTTCGCCGCTTCCTCCTCGCCGGTGTCGATCCGGACGACGGGCCAGAAGTACGCGGACTTGTCGCCGTTGCGGCAGGTCGTGCCGGCCTTCACCAGGCTCTTGTTGTTCGAGTCGGCGTTGGTCGAGAGGTTGCCGACGTAGTCGTGGAGGTGCTGCGCGCCGTTGCGGATCCCGGGCTGCGCGATGAAGTTGTCGGGGTTGAAGTGCTGGTTTTCGTTGCGGCCGCAGTCCACGGTGAACGTGCCGCGCGCGCCTTGCCGCTGCAGCGCCTTGTTCACGTTAACACCACTGGGAACCTTGGCGATGCCGAGGAAGAACGACGGGTCTGCCTCGTCGGCGCTGGCCTCGCCGGTGCGCCCGGCGGTGGTCGCGACGACGATGCCGCCGACAGCGAGCGCGAGGGCGAGGCCGCCGGTCGCGATCTTCGTGCGGCGGGTGATGCGATGCCTGCCCGTGGCGGGAGTGCGGGTGGTTTTCCGGGCCATGGTCACCTCGTTCGGTTTTCCGGGCACGCCGGAGAGGGCTGCGTACCCGGTGGGAGACGCGCGGAACCCGGGGGAGTGCCACCGCGTCCGGGGCACTTGGTTCCGGCACTGGCAGAAACGGCTCCCGCCGAGGGGTGGTTCAAGCGGCGAAGGGCGCGTTATCGTTTCGTTATTTATGGAAGGCGAACAAAGTTCACGTCCGGTGGTGTGATCGCTAACATCGCCCCATGTCCCTGGACGACGGCCCCTTGCCCGCCCGCCGGGGCACGCTCGGCGTGATCGCGACCGGCTCCACCGCCTCCGGCGCGACCTTGAACGGCCTTCGTTCGGCCGCCCGGGAGCAGGGGTACGCGCTGACCGTCTTCAGCGTCCCGGGCCGCGACGGCGCGGCGGTCCCGGCCGCGGTGGCCGGCCTGCTGCTGCAGGGCGTGGCGGGCATCGTCGTGCTCGACGCCCGGTTCGTCCCGGACCCGGCCCCGATCCCCCTCGTCCCGGCGGCGTCGACCGACCAGTACGCGGGCGCCCGCCGGGCCACGGAGCACCTCCTGGACCTCGGCCACCTGACGGTCTGGCACCTGGGCGGCCCGGAAGACGGCCCGGCCGCCCGCGCCCGCGAGCGAGGCTGGCGAGAAACGTTGGAACGCCACGGCGCGGAAGTCCCGCCGGTGGTCCGCGGCGACTGGTCCGCGAAGTCCGGCTACCGAGCGGGCCAGTCCCTGGCGGCGGAACCCGGTGTGCGAGCGGTGTTCTCGGCCAACGACCACATGGCACTGGGCCTGCTGGCGGCGTTCAGCGAGGCAGGAATGCGGGTTCCCCGCGACGCCCACGTGGTCGGCTTCGACGACGTCCCGGAGGCAGCGTTCTTCGCTCCGCCGTTGACGACGGTCCGCCAGGACTTCGTGGCGGCGGGCCGCCAGACACTCGCGGCCCTGGCGGCCCGCATCGACGGGGTGGCGGGACCGGCGCGGGGCACGGTGGAGGGGGAGCTGGTGGTGCGGGAGAGCAGCCGCTGCCTGAAAACCGTCTAGAGCGTGTCCGGCGGATCTTTCTCATGATCGTGTGCAGACGAGGCGTGGACGGACGCGGTGAGCTGACGGACAAGGCCGGGGCGAGGATCGCGCCGTCGCTGCCGGCGCGGACGGGGACGCGGGACCCGATCCTCGAGCAGGCGATCGTCAAAGACGATTACCTCGGGACGCTGGAGGACAACGTCGCGTTCGTGGTCAGCGTCGATCCACGGCCGTCCGGGCACCCGCGCAGGACTGACGGCCAAGCTCCACCTGGCCGTCGACGCCGAGGGCCGCCGCTGCTGGACGAGATCCAGGATCTCGACGTGAACGGGCAACGGGTGCGGGTCGGACGGGTGCTGGCCGACAAGGCCTACACCCAAGTGCGGGTGGCCGACCACCGGCTTTCGACGCCGGCCCGATGAAGATCCCCAGGACGCGTCCTCAAAGGGTGAGCCGGTCGCCCAGCTCGCGGATGTGGTCCGCGTTCCCGCAGTCCAGGTCCAGCTGGCGGCGCCGTTCCGCGACGAACACCCGGCCCAGACCGGTGCGGTCCGAAGTGGACATCGTGCGGCGCAAGTCGTTCAGCAGGCCGCGTTCCTCGCTCCGCACGTGCGCGTCCACGATGTTCTCCAAGTGCGGCAACGCCTTCTCGAAGTCCTCGCTCTCCAGCACCGCGAGAAGGTCGTCGGCGAACGGCGAACCCGGGGAGTCCGGCCGGACGATCCGCTCGGTCGCCGTCGCGTGGGCGACCAGCAGAGCCGCCAGCTCCGCCACCGAAGCCGCGCGGTCCGCTTCCGTGTTGCGCAGGTCGCGCAGCAGCTGCTCGAACCGGCGGTGGTCGGCCAGCAGGACCTCGACCAGGTCCGAGCCGGGCGGGGCCGCGGCCGGGCCGGGGCGCATCCAGCCGAACGTCAGCTCCACCGCCTGGCGCCAGTGGCCGTACTCGGAGGTCCGGCGGGCCGGGTCCATCGCCGGGAGCCACTGGCCGGCGCGGTGCCAGTTGCGGCGCAGGCCCTCCAGGTCCGGCCAGTAGCCGACCGACAGCCCGGCCGCGTAGGCCGCGCCCAGCGACACCGTCTCCGCCACCATCGGGCGGACCACCGGGACGTCGAGGACGTCGGCGATGAACTGCATCAGCAGGTTGTCCGCGGTCATCCCGCCGTCGACCTTCAGGGAGGACAGCGCCAGCCCGGAGTCCGCGTTCATCGCATCGACGACCTCGCGGGTCTGCCAGCCGGTCGCCTCCAGCACTGCCCGCGCGAGGTGGCCCTTCGTGATGTACGACGTCAGGCCGGCGATCACCCCGCGGGCCTCGCTGTGCCAGTGCGGCGCGAACAGCCCGGAGAACGCGGGCACGATGTAGCAGCCGCCGTTGTCCTCGACCGTCCTGGCCAGCGTCTCGATCTCCGGGGCGCTCCCGATCAGCTCCAGCCCGTCGCGGAACCACTGCACCAGCGACCCGGTGACGGCGATCGAGCCTTCCAGCGCGTACACCGCGGGCTCGTCGCCGATCTTGAAGCCGACCGTGGTGAGCATGCCGTGGGTCGACAGCACCGGGGTCGGGCCGGTGTTGAGCAGCAGGAAGCTGCCGGTGCCGTAGGTGCACTTCGCCTCGCCGGGCGCGAAGCACGTCTGGCCGAACAGCGCGGCCTGCTGGTCGCCCAGCGCCGCGGCGATGCGGATCCCGGGCACCACCCGCGACGTCGTGCCGTAGACCTCCGTCGAGGACCGGATCTCCGGCAGCATCGCGCGCGGGACGTCGAAGAAGTCCAGGAGCTCGTCGTCCCAGCTGAGGGTGCGCAGGTTCATCAACATGGTGCGCGAGGCGTTGGTGACGTCGGTGACGTGCACGCCGCCCTCGGCGCCGCCGGTCAGGTTCCAGATGAGCCAGCTCTCGATGGTGCCGAAGAGGACGTCGCCGCGCTCGGCGCGTTCGCGCAGGCCGGGGGTGCGGTCGAGCAGCCAGCGGATGCGCGGTGCGGAGAAGTACGTCGCCAACGGCAGGCCGCACAGCTGCCGCACGCGGTCGGCGCCGGGCTCGCGGGCGAGCTGTTCGAGCATGGCGTCGGTGCGGGTGTCCTGCCAGACGATCGCGCGCCCGACCGGGTTGCCGGTCCGCCGGTCCCACAGCACGGTGGTCTCGCGCTGGTTGGCGATCCCGAGCCCGACCACCTGCTCGGCGCCCGCCCCGGCGTCGGCCAGCGCCTGCGGGACGATCCGCGACACGTTCCGCCAGATCTCGACGGCGTCGTGCTCGACCCACCCGGGCCGCGGGAAGTGCTGCTGGTGCTCGCGCTGCACGACCGACACGAGCCGGCCGCGGGCGTCGAACAGGATGCACCGGGTGGAGGTGGTGCCCTGGTCGATGGACATCACGTACCGCTGGACCACGTGCTCACCTCCGTACCGGCCGGGCCGGGTGGCCGGGCCCGGCCAAGTCCCGCTGAGGCCGGGTCCATGCCGGGCACCTCCTTCACCATCGCGACGCACCCAGGTCGCGCGACACCGCACGCGCCGCGTCGCGGACGTGGCCCAGCAACCTCGGGCTCGGGCTGCCGTCCGGCTCGCAGATCCGCTCCACCGCGCCGGACACGCCGATCGCGCCGACCACGATGCCGCCGTGGCCGCGGATCGGGGCCGCGATCCCCGCCTCGCCGGAGATCATCTCGCCGTTCTCCGCCGCCCAGCCCGCTTCCCGTACCTTCGCACACGCCCGCTTGATCGCCGTCTGGGTGACCAGCGTCCGGCGCGTGTAGGACTCCGGGTCCGCCTTCAACGTCGTGTCGTAGGCCAGCAGGACCTTGCCGAGCGCGGTCGCGTGCAGCGGCAGCAGCGTGCCGACGTCGAGGCTCTGCAGGCTGTCGTCGGGGCGGAACACGTGGTGCACCACCAGCACCCGGCCCTCCAGCGGCGCGCCGATCCGGACGGCCTCGCCGCTGCGCGAGGCCAGCGCGTCCGCCCAGTTGATCGCGCGGGAGCGCAGCTCGTTGACGTCGAGGTAGCTCGTGCCCAGGTGCAGCAGCGCCGCGCCGAGCTGGTACTTGCCCGTGTCGCGGTCCTGCTCGACGAACCCGACGCCCTGCAGCGTGCGCAGGATCCCGTGCGCCGTGCCTTTGGCCAGCTCGAGCGACTCGGCGATCTCGCCGACGCCCAGACGCCCCGAACCGCGCGCCAGCAACCGCAGGATCGCGGCGGCGCGCTCGATGGACTGGATCGGACCGGGCACGCCGCCAACCTAACCCGACCGGCCCTGATTCGACAATGTCGAACATCCACATCGGCCGTTCGACAATGCCGACCGCCGTCCGTTGACCGGCTGTGACCGGCGAGCTTGGCTGGAACCCACCAGGGGGAACAACGGTCCTTTGTGGAGGAAAGCAATGGTGCGAAACCTCAAGGCCCGCGGGCTCGGCGGCGAGATGGCCGCCGAGTTCGTGGGAACGATGATCCTCATCCTGTTCGGGTGCGGGGTGGTGGCGCAGGTCGCCGCCGCGGGCATCGGGGACCACGACAGCATCGCCTGGGCCTGGGGGCTCGGCGTCACGCTCGGTGTCTACGTCGCTTCGCGGATCAGCGGCGCGCACCTGAACCCGGCCGTGACCATCGCGCTCGCGGTGTTCAAGGGCTTCGAGTGGCGCAAGGTCGCCCCGTACGCCGTGGCGCAGACCGCCGGCGCGTTCCTGGCCGCCCTGCTGGTGCGCTGGAACTACACCGAGGTGCTCAACGCCAAGGACCCCGGCCTCACGATCAAGACCCAGGGCGTCTTCTCCACCCTGCCGGGCAACGGCACGCTCCCGGTGGGCGACTGGGGCGCCTTCCGCGACCAGATCATCGGCACCGCGATCCTCCTGATCGTCCTCTTCGCCATCACCGACCTGCGCAACACCTCGCCGGGCGCGAACCTGGCCCCGGTCGTCGTCGGCTTCCTGGTCGTCGCGATCGGCATGGCCTGGGGCACCAACGCCGGCTACGCGATCAACCCCGCCCGCGACTTCGGCCCGCGCCTGGCGTCCTGGCTGACCGGCTACGACACAGCGTGGTCCGACCAGTACGGCTTCCCCTACTGGTGGATCCCGATCGTGGGCCCGATCATCGGCGCCCTCGTCGGCGGCGCGATCTACAAGTACCTGATCGAGCGCTTCCTGCCCGCCGGGGACCCGCTGGACGCCATGCCCGCCAAGGACCTCGAGCCCGCCAACTGAGTGAGGAGTACCCGCATGCCTGACTACGTCGGCGCCGTTGACCAGGGCACCACGAGCACCCGCTTCATGATCTTCAACCACGGCGGCAACGAAATCGCCCGCCACCAGCTCGAACACGAGCAGATCCTGCCCAAGCCGGGCTGGGTCGAGCACGACGCCACCGAGATCTGGGAACGCACCCGCTCGGTCATCGCGACCGCGCTCAACAAGGCCAACCTGACGGCGGGGGACCTGGCCGCGCTCGGCATCACCAACCAGCGCGAGACCACGGTCGTGTGGAACCGCCGCACCGGCCGCCCGTACCACAACGCGATCGTCTGGCAGGACACGCGCACCGACCGGATCGCCTCCGCACTGGAGCGCGAAGGCAAGGGCGAGGTCATCCGCCGCAAGGCCGGCCTCCCGCCCGCCACGTACTTCTCCGGCGGCAAGCTGCAGTGGATCCTCGAAAACGTCGACGGCGTGCGCGAGGACGCGGAGAAGGGCGACGCCCTCTTCGGCACCACCGACTCGTGGCTCATCTGGAACCTGACCGGCGGCCCGGACGGCGGCGTGCACGTCACCGACCCGACCAACGCCTCGCGCACCATGCTGATGGACCTGGAGACCCTCGACTGGGACGACGAGCTCCTGTCGTTCTTCACCGTCCCGCGCGCGATGCTGCCGGCGATCCGGCCGTCGTCGAACCCGGGCTTCTTCGGGGTCACCCGGGCGGACGGCCCGCTCGGCGGCGAGGTCGCCATCACCGGCGTCCTCGGCGACCAGCAGGCGGCCACCGTCGGCCAGGTCTGCTTCCGGCCCGGCGAGGCCAAGAACACCTACGGCACCGGCAACTTCCTGCTGCTCAACACCGGCCAGGAGCTGGTGCGCTCGAAGCACGGCCTGCTGACGACGCTGTGCTACCAGTTCGGCGACGAGAAGCCGGTCTACGCGCTCGAAGGCTCGATCGCCGTCACGGGGTCCGCGGTGCAGTGGCTGCGCGACCAGCTGGGCATCATCAGCGGTGCGTCGCAGAGCGAGAGCCTGGCCCGCCAGGTCGAGGACAACGGCGGCGTCTACTTCGTCCCGGCGTTCTCCGGGCTGTTCGCGCCGTACTGGCGGTCCGACGCGCGCGGCGCGATCGTCGGCCTGACCCGGGCCACGACCAACGCCCACCTGGCGCGGGCCACCTTGGAAGCGATCTGCTACCAGACCCGCGACGTCGTCGAGGCCATGCAGAACGACTCCGGCGTCACCCTCGACGTGCTGCGGGTCGACGGCGGTGTCACCGCCAACGAACTGTGCATGCAGCTGCAGGCGGACATCCTCGGCGTGCCGGTGTCGAAGCCGGTCGTCGCCGAGACCACCGCGCTCGGTGCCGCGTACGCGGCCGGGCTGGCCGTCGGCTTCTGGCGGTCGACCGACGAGCTGGAACAGAACTGGAACGAAGACAAGCGCTGGACGCCGTCGTGGAACGACGAGCAGCGCGCCGAGGGCTACGCGGGCTGGCAGAAAGCCGTCGGCCGCACGCTCGACTGGGTCGATGTGGAGTGAGGATCCGATGAAGAGGAGTTCGGTGGAAGCCGTGCCGCTGTCCCCGCTGTACCGGGCGGAGACGCTGAAGAAGCTGGCGCGCGAAGAGGTCGACGTGCTGGTCGTCGGCGGGGGAGTGACCGGGGCCGGCGTCGCGCTCGACGCCGCGTCGCGGGGCCTGTCGACCGCGCTGGTCGAGGCGCGTGACTTCGCCGCCGGCACGTCCAGCCGGTCGTCGAAGCTGATCCACGGTGGCCTGCGCTACCTGGAGCAGCTCGACTTCAAGCTGGTGCGCGAGGCCCTCAAGGAACGCGGGCTGCTGCTGCAGAAGCTCGCGCCGCACCTGGTGCGGCCGGTGAAGTTCCTGGTGCCGCTGCAGCACCGGGTGTGGGAGCGCGGGTACATCGGCGCCGGCGTCACGCTGTACGACACGCTCGGCGGCGCCCGCGCCCTCCCGCGGCACCGGCACCTGTCCAAGCGCGGCGCGTTCAAGGCGGCGCCGGCACTGGCCGACGACGCGCTGATCGGCGCCATCCAGTACTACGACGCCCAGGTCGACGACGCCCGCCACACGATGACGATCGCGCGGACGGCCGCCGAGCAGGGCGCTTCGGTGCTGACGCGGGCTCGCGTGACTTCGCTGCTTCGCGAGGGTCCTCGCGTGGTCGGTGCGAAGGTGGTCGACCGCGAAAGCGGCGTCGAGTTCGAGGTCCGGGCTCGCACGGTCGTCGCCGCGACGGGCGTGTGGAGCGACGACATGGCCGAGGCGGCCGGGATCCCCGCGCCGTTCACCGTCCGCGCCTCGAAGGGCATCCACCTGGTGGTGCCGCGGGAGAAGATCGACCTCGACACCGGGCTGATCCTGCGCACCGAGAAGAGCGTCCTCTTCGTGATCCCGTGGGGCCGCCACTGGATCGTCGGCACCACCGACACCGAGTGGGACCTCGACCGCGAGCACCCGGCGGCGAGCCGCGCGGACGTCGACTACGTGCTGGAGCACCTCAACAAGGTGCTCCGGACCCCGGTGACGCACGACGACATCGAGGGCGTCTACGCGGGCCTGCGACCGCTGCTCGCGGCGAAGGCGGCCGCGACGACGAAGCTGTCGCGGGAACACGCGGTGGCGCACCCGGTGCCGGGCCTGGTGATCGTGGCCGGCGGCAAGTACACGACGTACCGGGTGATGGCCGCGGACACGGTCGACGTGGTGGTCGAGGACGTCGGCCGCCCGGCCCCGCCTTCGTGGACCGACCGCCTCCCGATCGTCGGCGCGGCCGGCTACCACGAGCTGTGGGACGACCGCTTCGGCGTCGCTTCGCGGGCGGGCCTCACGGTGCCGCAGGTCGAGCACCTCCTGCAGCGCTACGGCACGCGGATCTGGAACCTCCTGGACCTGATCCGCGACGAGCCCGAGCTGGGCTCGCCGATCCCGGGCGCTTCGGAGTACCTGCGTGCCGAAGCGGTGTACGCGGCTTCGCACGAAGGCGCGCTGCACCTGGAGGACGTCCTGACCCGCCGGACGCGCATCTCGATCGAGGAGCGCGACCGCGGTGTCACGGCGGCCCCCGAGGTCGCGGCGCTGATGGCCCCGGTGCTGGGCTGGGACGCGCACCGCACCGAGCGCGAGGTGGCCAACTACCTCGCGCGGGTGGCGGCCGAGCGCTCGGCCCAGGAGGCCCCGGACGACGAGGCGGCGAACGCCACCCGCCTCGCGGCGCCGGCGCTCTTGCCGGGCTGACTCAACCGATCGCCGCCGCCGCGCGTGGACACCCCGGAACCCACCTGACAGGGGAGGAGCAGGGGATGTTCAGAGGTGCTCTCGCGACGGCGGTGGCGATGACTGTGCTCGCCGCGGTCCCGGCGAGTGCGGACGAGGTGACCGGGCCGGTCGACCTCGGCACGCTGCCCGGCGGGCTGACCAGCTCGGGACTGCTGGTGACGAACCACGGCACGGTGTTCGGCGAGGCGTACGACAAGGCGTTCGACGTGCACGGGGCCCGCTGGGACCCGGCCGGCCGGATCAGCGAGCTGCGGCCGCTGGACGGCTACCGCACGGTGAAAGCCACCGCGCTCAACGAGGCCGGCGTCGCGGTCGGGGATTCGACCAACCACTTCACAACCGGGCGGGCCACCCGCTGGGACGCCTCCGGCATGCCGGTCGAGCTGGAACAGCCGACCGGTTTCCCGGGTTACCCGTGGTCCACGCCGGTCGCGATCAACGAGAGCGGCGTGGTCGCCGGGACCGCCTACGGCGCGCCCGGCCCGGACGCCGCGGTGCGGTGGGACAGCCTGGGCAAGGTCACCGTCCTCGGCCTCGGCCGGGCCAGGGCGGTCAACGACGCGGGCGCGGTGATCAGCGAGTCCACGTACTGGGACCCCGCGGGCAACGTCGTCGCGCTGACCGACGGTGTTTCACTGCACGACCTCGACAACGCCGGCACCGTGGTCGGCAGCATCGGCGTCCACGCGGCGAAGTGGGACTCGACGGGCCGTCCCACGGTGCTCGACACCACCTGGGAGGCCAGCGAGGCGCTGGCCATCGCCGCCGACGGGTCGATCGTCGGCGAGGTGCGCGACAAGGACTCCACCACGCGGATCGCGCGCTGGGACGCGGCGGGCACGCTCACCGTGCTCCCGGACGGCGGGGAAAGCCGGTTCACCGCCGTGAGCCCGTCGGGCGCGGTGCTCGGGCAGCTCGACGCGGGGACGCCGGTGGTGTGGGACCGGGCCGGCCGGGTGCTGCGGCTGCCGGTGCCCGACGGCGGGATCTGCTTCGCGAAGGGGCTGAACGACTGGGAGGTCACGGGGTCGTGTTCGCTGCCGGGCCAGAACTCCCACGCGGTGCTGTGGCGCTTCGGGGAGCCGGTCGGCAACCAAGCTCGGTGAGCACGTACCGGGCGTTGGCGGAGATGACCGGGTTGGTGTGCCGGTAGTACGGCAGCTGGATCACGGCCATCGACAACGCCCAGCCGCGGCCGCGGGCCCAGGTCGCTTCGTCGGCGCCGAGGGCGTCGCGGAAGGCCGGGCGCGTGGCCGCGGACAGCAAGTTCCACGCGGGGATCAGGTCGCAGGCCGGGTCGCCCAGGCCCGCGGTCGCCCAGTCGAGGACGCCGCTGAGGCGGCCGTCGCGCAGCAGCAGATTACTGGGCATGAGGTCGGAGTGGACCCAGCACGGCGGTCCGGTCCATTGTGGAGCTTCGAGCGCTTCGGACCAGACGGCGAGGGCCGC
Source organism: Amycolatopsis sp. cmx-4-83 (assembly GCF_046548815.1). Classification (NCBI taxonomy): domain Bacteria; kingdom Bacillati; phylum Actinomycetota; class Actinomycetes; order Pseudonocardiales; family Pseudonocardiaceae; genus Amycolatopsis; species Amycolatopsis sp. cmx-4-83. The sequence goes on from NZ_JAEBEF010000006.1 coordinate 276,125, forward strand.
GTCCGCGTCGAACGGCTCATCGGTGCGGCTCAGCTCGTCGATCGCCCGGCGGGTGGCCCGGTCGACCAGTGCCAGGGGTTTGCCGCGGTAAGCCGGGGGACCGTCCGCTCGCCGCGACCGGAGGGCGCGGACGAACTCCGCCAGGTCGTGGGCCGGTGCGGGCCGCCCTTCGAGGGCGGGCGCACCGTCGAGCCAGCGGTGCACCGCCCACGGCCACGGATAGCCCTCGGCCGGTTCGCCCACCGCGACGACGGCCGGGACCGCCACCGGCAACCCGCCGAGCGCGGCGAGCACCCGGCGCTCCTTCGCGATGTCGGACGCGCCGCCGGCGGTCAGCGGAAGCCGGACCGTGAGGCTGGTGCCGAGCCGGTACACCGCGTTGACCGTGCCACCGGAGGCCAGGCGGATGAGCGGCGACCGGGCCCACCGCGGGAACCGGCCGTCGACGAGCCGCCGGACCAGCGCGGTGTCGATCGCGTGCTCGTCGGCGTGCATCCGGCCCATGTGAGCACGCAACCACGCACGTCAACCGGGTTTCCGTGACACCAGGCACCCCGGATTGCACGGTGATGCATAGCCGTGCATAATCATTCGCATGTCCAAGGTGCTCACTTCCCTGCCCGTCGGCGAGCGTGTCGGTATCGCCTTCTCCGGTGGCCTCGACACTTCCGTAGCGGTCGCGTGGATGCGCGACAAGGGCGCGGTGCCCTGCACCTACACCGCCGACATCGGGCAGTACGACGAGCCCGACATCGACTCGGTGCCCGGGCGCGCGAGCCAGTACGGCGCCGAGATCGCCCGGCTGGTCGACTGCCGGGAAGCACTCGTCGAAGAGGGGCTCGTCGCGCTGACCTGCGGCGCATTCCACATCCGCTCCGGCGGCCGCGGCTACTTCAACACCACGCCGCTCGGCCGCGCGGTCACCGGCACGCTGCTGGTGCGCGCGATGCTCGAGGACGACGTCCAGATCTGGGGCGACGGCTCCACCTACAAGGGCAACGACATCGAGCGGTTCTACCGCTACGGCCTGCTGGCCAACCCCTCCCTGCGGATCTACAAGCCGTGGCTCGACGCCGACTTCGTCACCGAGCTCGGCGGCCGCAAGGAGATGTCGGAGTGGCTGGTCGCGCACGACCTGCCCTACCGCGACAGCACCGAGAAGGCGTACTCGACCGACGCCAACATCTGGGGCGCCACGCACGAGGCGAAGTCGCTGGAGCACCTCGACACCGGCATCGAGATCGTCAAGCCGATCATGGGCGTGGCGTTCTGGGACCCCGCCGTCGAGATCCCGGCCGAGGACGTCACGATCGGCTTCGAGCACGGCCGGCCGATGACGATCAACGGCAAGGAGTTCGCCAGCGCCGTCGACCTGGTGCTGGAGGCCAACGCCATCGGCGGCCGGCACGGCCTCGGCATGTCCGACCAGATCGAGAACCGGATCATCGAGGCCAAGAGCCGCGGCATCTACGAAGCGCCGGGCATGGCGCTGCTGCACGCCGCGTACGAGCGGCTCGTCAACGCCATCCACAACGAGGACACCCTCGCCAGCTACCACAACGAGGGCCGCCGCCTCGGCCGCCTGATGTACGAAGGCCGCTGGCTGGACCCGCAGGCGATGATGCTGCGCGAGTCGCTGCAGCGCTGGGTCGGCACCGCGATCACCGGCGAGGTGACGCTGCGGCTGCGCCGCGGCGAGGACTACTCGATCCTCGACACGACCGGCCCGGCGTTCAGCTACCACCCGGACAAGCTGTCGATGGAGCGCACCGAGGACTCGGCGTTCGGCCCGGTGGACCGGATCGGCCAGCTGACCATGCGCAACCTCGACATCGCCGACTCGCGGGCGAAGCTGGAGCAGTACGCGAGCCTCGGCATGGTCGGCGGCTCGAACCCGAAGCTGATCGGCGCCGCGCAGGCCGCGTCGACCGGCCTCATCGGCGCGATGCCGGAGGGCGGCGCCCAGGTGATCGCCTCGCGCGGCAAGACCGACGACGTGGAGCTGCTCGACAGCGCCGCGATGGAGTTCGGCACCGACTGATTCCCGCGTTCCCGAAGGCCACCACGGTCACCGTGGTGGCCTTCGGTGCGTTCAGGGGACGAGCACGACCTTGCCGGTGACGGTGCCGGATTCGGCCAGTGCCAGCGCCTTCCCGGCGTCGGCCAGCGGGATCCGCGCGGCCACCTGCGCCTTGAGCTGTCCCTTCGCGGCCAGGGCGAAGACGGCGGTGAGGTCTTCGGCGAGCCGCGCGCGGAACCGGGCGAGGTTCCGCTTGCCGCCCCAGACGTTGTAGAAGTGCGCGCGGCGCCGGTTCGGGGCGACGTTCCACCACACCAGCCGGGCGACCAGCTTCAGCACCGCGGGCTTCGGGTTGCCGCCGGTGTCCTTCGTGGACGCGCTGCCGTAGGCGATCAGCGCGCCGCCGGGCGCGAGCAGGCGGAACGAGTCGACGATGCCGGGCCCGCCGACGTGGTCGAAGACGGCGTCGACCCCGCCTGGTGCCAGCTCGCGCACCCGGGCCGGGACGTCCCCGCGGTAGTCGAGCGCGGTGGCGCCGAGCGCGGTCACGACGTCGAGGTTGCGGGCCGAAGCGGTGCCGATGACCGTGATCCCGGCCGCGCGGGCCAGCTGCACGAGCGTGGTGCCGACGCCGCCGCTCGCGCCGTGGACCAGGATCGTGCCGCCCGGCTTCACCTTCGCGTGCCGGTGCAGCATCTGCCACGCCGTGATGCCGTTGACCACGAACGTCTCCGCGTCGGCGGCGTCCAGGCCGTCGGGCACCGGCACGAGGTCGGCGGCGGCGACGGCGAGGTGGCTGCTCCAGCCGCCGATCTTGGTCATGGCGGCCACGCGCCGGCCGGCCAGCGCGGGGTCGTCGGCTTCGGCCACTGTGCCGACGACGTCGTAGCCGGGCACGAACGGGAACGGCGGCTGGTCGTAGTACTTGCCGCGCCGCATCTGCTGTTCGGCGAAGGAGATCCCGCTCGCCTCGACGCGGACCAGGGCTTCGCCGGCGGCCAGGGGCGGCAGCTCGCGGTGCTCGACGCGCAGGCCGTCCGGCTCCACGAGGCCGGGGAGGACGATTTCGGTGACGTTCATGGTGCTTCCTTCCGAGTGTGAGTGACTGATCAATCACTCGATGGGCATGAAAGAGGACCGGCTGGTCAGGGGTCAGTTTTTGCCGGGGTGGCGGATGCCGGTGGAGAGGACCGCGGCCCACTCGCCGGTGTGCTCGCCGAGGTCGAGGGTGGCGATCAGGTGGCAGAGCTGGCCGTAGGCGATGAACCGCTGGACCTGCTCGTCCTCGGCGCCGGAGCGGGACCGGGCGAACTCGGTCACTTTGGCCAGCCCGCGCCGCACGGCGTCGGCGATCTCCGGCGTGTCGGCCGCTGACTGGGCGTGCACCTGCAGCATGAGCAGGTTCCGGTCGGCGATCAGCTCGGCGTAGGCGCCCCCCATTGCGTAGAGGAGCTTTTCGGGGTCGCCGTCCTCGGCGCGGGCGGCGCCGTTCGACAGCGCGTGCGTGACGAGTTCGTAGCAGCGGTCCAGCGCGGCGACGAAGAGGGAAACCTTGCCGGGGAACAACTTGAAGACGTACGCGGGGGAGATGTCGGCCCGCTCGGCCACCGCGCTGATCGGCGTCGCGTGGAACCCGCCCCGGGCGAACTCGGCGATGGCGGCGTCGACGACGACGTCCCGCCGGGCGTCGGAGGTGGAGAGGGTCGCACCGCGCTTCGTCATGTGAGTGACTGTACACTCACTCTCGTCCGCGAAGCAAGCCCCCGGTGGTCCGGGGGCTTGTCCGGAGGGCTCAGACGCCCGCGGTGGTGGAGATCCAGTCGCGGTACTTCGTGATGTTGATGTAGGCGGTGTAGGACTGCCGGTCACTGGTCGAAGCGACGCCGACCTGCTTGCCGTTCGCGTACATCGGGCCGCCGGAGTCGCCGCCCGCCGTGATGCCGTCGCCGCGGTTCGCGCAGACCGAGACGCCCGCCGCACCGTCCGGGCAGTCGATCGAGCTGACGCTGACCTTCGCCACCTTCAGCAGCTGCGACTGGCACTCGATCTCCGGCTTGTCGGTGCAGGTCGCGCCCCAGCCGTAGACCTCGGCCTGGTCGCCCACCTTGACGTCGCCCTCGCTGCCCAGCGGCGCGTAGTCCGTCTGCACCTGCTGGTCGATCTGCACCAGCGCGATGTCCGCGTCCGGCGCCTCGTGCACCGAGGTCGCGTTGACCGTGGTGCCCTTCGTCTGGTCCAGGTCGCCGACGTGGAAGCTGATCGGCTGGCCGTCCGCGCCCTGCGTGCAGTGGCGGGCGGTGAGGATCCAGTCCGGCGCGATGATCGTCGCCGAGCAGATCTCCTGGCCGCCGGCGAACATCCGGGCCGCGGAGTGGAGCGAGTCGGCGTTGCTGCCGTCGATGATGGCCGGCTGGGCGGCCATGGCGGGCGCCGCGGCCACGAACGCCGACAGGAAAACACCGGAGACGACTACGCCGGTTCGCGCGATACGCACTTTACGATCAACCTCCAGCCGCGGACCGGGGCCTCGCGGTGACGGGGTGGTCAAGGACACACCTACCGTCACGGCTGTGGGTGAATCTCCGAAACCCGCCGTTAGTCGGTTGATCAAGGACACGACTTTCGTCGTGGGCCGTCCGGCGCAGCCTGCTGCCAAGCGAGTGACAGCGGTGCCCGCGATGTCCCGGATGTCGGCGAATCGCCCACGGGCGCCGCGCCCCCTGGTTAGAGTCCGGCTGCTGGGTGCCGGCCGCCTGGGGGCGGCCTCGGAAACGGGGTGCACGATGGGGCCTGAAGTGCGGTTTCAGCTGCTCGGACCGCTGACCGTGACGGTCGGCGGGTGCCCGGTGCCGCTCGGCGGGGCGAAGCAGCGGGTGCTGCTGGCCCACCTGCTGCTCAACGCGAACCGGACGGTCACGCCCGGGCAGCTCGTCGAGACCATCTGGCCGCGGGAACCACCGACGTCGGCCACCGCCAACCTGCAGACCTACGTCTGGCGCCTGCGCCGCCTGCTGCCGGACACGCTCCTGCGCACGCACGGCCCGGGGTACTCCCTGGTGGCCGACCCCGGAGCCGTTGACGCGCACCGGTTCACCCGGCTTGTCGCCGACGCGAAACGGGCGGACCGCCCCGAAGTCGCGTTGACGCTGCTGGCCGAGGCGGAAGCCCTCTGGCGCGGCGATCCGCTGGCGGACCTGCCCACCGCGCCGGCGTGGGACGCCGAACTCGGCCGGCTCGTCGAGAACCGGCTGGCCGCCGTCGAAGAACGGCTCGCGCTGCAGGTGTCGCTCGGCCGGCACGACCCCGCGATCGCCGAGCTGACCGGGCTGCTGGCCGAACACCCGTACCGGGAACGCCTGTGGCAGCAGTACCTGCTCGCGCTCAACGGCGCGGGACGTCGCGCCGAAGCCCTGCAGGCGTACTCGACCGCGCGGGAGCGGCTGGTCACCGAGCTCGGCGTCGAACCGGGGCCGGAACTGCGGGCGCTGCAGGCCGCGATCCTTTCCGGTGAGCCGCTCCAGGTGCCTTCGGCGGATCCGCGGCCGTTGCGGCAGCTCCCGGCGGACCTGCCGGACTTCACCGGCCGCGACGACTACGTGCGGGACCTGGAGGCCGCCGTCGGCCCGGCGCCGGTGGTGCTGACCGGTGCGCCCGGCACCGGCAAGACGGCGCTGGCCATGCACGTCGCCCACCGCCTCGCCGAGCGGTACCCGGACGGCCAGCTCTACGTCGACCTGGCCGGCACCGGCACCCCGCGCGACCCGGCCGAAGTGCTCGCCGACTTCCTGCACGCCCTCGGCGTCACCGGGAACACCGTGCCGGCCGGGCTCGGCCAGCGGGCCGCGCTGTTCCGCTCGCGGCTGGCCGGACGGCGGCTCCTGCTCGTGCTCGACGACGCCGCCACCGCCGCGCAGGTCCGGCCGCTGCTGCCCGCCGACGCCGGGTGCGCCGTGCTCGTGACGACACGCGGGCGGCTGCCGGAGCTGGCGGGCGCGAAGCACGTCGAGCTCGGCGTGTTCGGCGAGCGCGAGGCTTCCGCGTTGCTGGCCGGGGTCGCGGGCGCGGACCGGGTGGTCGGCGAACCGGCCGAGGCCGCGGCGATCGTGCGCTGCTGCGGGTACCTGCCGCTGGCGATCCGGATCGCCGGGGCGCGGCTGGCCGGGCGGCAGGCGTGGAGCCTGCGGACGCTGCACGACCGGCTCGCCGACGAGTCGAGCCGGCTGAGCGAGCTGCGCGTCGGCGACCTCGGCGTCCGGCCGAGCTTCGAGCTGAGCCTGCGGCAGCTGCCCGCCCGCGCGCGGACCGCGTTCTGCCGCTCGGCGGTGCTGGGCGCGCAGGACTTCCCGAGCTGGGTGGTCGACGCGGTGCTCGGCCGCGAGGACACGCACGAGGTGCTCGACGTGCTCGTCGACGCCAACCTGGTTTCGCTCGCGGGCCGCGACGCCGGCGGCCAGCCGCGCTACCGGCTGCACGACCTGCTGCGGTGCTACGCGGCGGAACTGCTGGCGGCGGAACCGGCGTCGACGCGGCGGGAAACGCTGTCACGCGTGCTGTCCGTGTTGCTGGCCCTGGCGAAGACGGCGGCCGCGGGCCTGCCCCCGGCGTTCGGCGCGATGACGGGACCCGCACTGCCCGCCGCGACCCCGAAGCTGCCCGCCGCGCCGCTCGAGTGGTTCACAGCCGAACGCAAGCTCCTGGCCGGCGCGGTCCAGCTCGCGGCGGACGCGGGCCTCGACGAACTGGCCTGGCAGCTGACAGCCGCGGCGGTCCCGTTCTACGACCTGCGCGGCGCGTACGACGAATGGCGCCGAAGCCATTTGGCCGCCCTCACGGCCGTCGAGGCGGCGGGGAACACGGCGGGCGCGGCGGTGCTGCACCGCGGCCTCGGCCAGGTCAGGCTCTACCACGACGAGTACGAGGCGGCGGTCGCCGACATGGACCGCTCGGCGGAGCTGTTCCGTTCGCTGGGCGACATCCGCGGCGAAGCACTGGCGGTGGCGGGCCTCGGCACGGTCGCCCGGGTCCGCGACCGCCCCCGCGAGGCCCTCGGGTGTTACCGGCGCGCACTGTCCGGGTTGGACCGGGCGGGCGACCGCACCGGCGTCGCCCAGATGCGCAACGCGATCGGCTCGACGTACGCGCTGCTGGGGGAGTTCACCGAGGCCGAGACGTGGCTGCGGCGGGCACGGGATCTGGCGCGCGAGATCGAGGACCCGCACCGGGAGGCGAAGGTCCTGACGGAACTGGGCACCCTGCACCGGGACGCCGGCCGGTTGCCGGATTCCCTGGCGTGCCTGCGGCTGGCGCTGAGCATCCTGGAGGAGCTGGACGACGAGCGCTGCAGCGCGTACGCGTTGCTGGGCATCGGCCAGACGCTGCTGGCGGCGGGGGAGCCGGTCCAGGCCCGCGGGGTGTGCGACCGGGCGCTGCGGGTGTTCCGGGAGACGGGGAACCGGCAGGGGGAGACGACGGGGCTGGCGTTGCTGGAGCAGGCACAGCGCCGACGCACCCCTTCGACCGCGACGCACGCTTGAGAGCCGGCACGCGGTGGACGCCGGTACCGCAGCCGTTCGCCCGGTGGCTGGGGTCGCGCAGGGTGGGGTGTGTGGCGGGTAGGGCAGCGCGGTTCGTTCGCCTGGCGGTCGGGGGTCGCGCAGGGTGGGGTGTGTGGCGGGTAGGGCAGCGCGGTTCGGTGGCCTGGTGGCCGGGGGGCGCGCAGGGTGGGGTGTGCGGCGGGTAGGGCAGCGCGGTTCGTTCGCCTGGCGGCCGGGAGTCGCGCAGGGTGGGGTGTGCGGCGGGTAGGGCAGCGCGGTTCACTCGCCCGGCGGCCGGAATCGCGCAGGGGTGGGCGGTGCGGCGGGCACGGCAGCGCAGTTCGCGCGCCCGCCGGTCGGGTGGCAAGGCAGCACGGTCGCCCGGCGTCCATGTGCGCCCGGCCGCGATCGCGCGCGGTGCGGCCGGCACGCCGCAGTCCGTGCCCGCCCGCGAGCGGCAATTCGCCCGTCGGGCGGGCGGCGGTCGCCGGGCGGGCGGCAGCCGGCCGGCATGTTCGGCTGCGGGATCCTGCCGGCTCCCGGGGGTGGGCAAGAGCGGCGGTCGAAGCCGTGCGCGATCGGGTGCGGTGGCCGTGTGCGCCAGGGCCGGTGTAAGCCCGCACCGCGCCCGGGACCACCGGTGCTGCCGCCCGCCGGTCCCGGGCGTGGCGGGCAGGCGTGGGACTTCGCTCGCCTGGTCGCCGGTGCGCCCAGCCGGAGTCTCGCGTGGCGGGGCGTGCGGCAGCGGTGGTGGGCCGGCACCACAGCCGCACCACAGCCGCACAGCCGCACCGCCGGTCCTCGCCGTCCCTGCCGAACCCGGCGCCGGGCGCAACCCCCAGGCACGCCCGGCGACCCGCGATCAGTTGCTGTTGCCCGGCTTCCAGCCCAGGTAGTTCGCGAAGTACCCCTGCCGGGCGTGGCCGATCGCGCCGTTGACGCTCGTCGCCCACACGCCGCCGCTGCCGTCCGCGATGCCCACGTGGCCGTACGCCGAGATGTTCCAGAACACGAACGCGCCGCGGGGCGGGGTGCCCGTGGTGTGGCGGGCGCCGTCCGAGGAGCGCCAGTGCTCGATCGCGCTCGCGTGGTGGGTCGTGCGGTTCCAGGACAGGCGGGCCGCCTTCTCGCAGTAGCCCTGGTAGGCCGTGCTGCCGTTGCGGCTCGAGTACCACGCGATCGCCTGGTTCGCGGTGCGCGCCGCGGCGAGGTCGGCGGCCGAGTCGGTGAGGACGGCGCCCGGGTCCGCGATGTCGGCCGCGGTGACCTCCGAGTACACCTCCGACGGCGGGGCGGTGGCGGCCGAAGCGACGGTGGCGCCGCCGAAGAGCAGGGCGGCCGACAGCGCGGCCGCCTGGCAGATGGTTCGCATGGGTGTCTCCCTCGGTGGACCGGGACGGCGTGCCCCGGTGTCGGGGAGAACCCTGCGGGTGGCCGCTACACCGCCACTACACCGCCGCTCTCGCCGGTGCTGACGCGAATGAGTGCCCGCCGGCCAGGAATTGTCACGTGCCATCGGGGTGGTGACAAAAAACGAGTCCACGCGCCCAAACAGGCGTGACAAATTCCCCGGCAACGGAAAAGGAGAATGGCCGGTTGGGTAGTTTCCACCTACGATCCGAAAGTCCGTTCGACGATGAAAGGATCCGATATGACGGAAACCCTCGTTCGGAAAACCGGCCGCCGATTCCTCGGAATGGGGATGGCCGCGTTGCTGGCGGGCGCGGTCGCCGTGGTGGCCGCCGGGCCGGCCGCGGCGGCCGAGAAAACGCTCACCTACAAGGGCGGGTTCCCGCTGATCGGGGACCAGCAGGTCTCGGTGGTGGTCAAGGCCGACATCCCGGCGACCGCCACCGCGGGCACGCCGGTTTCGGTGCCGTTCAGCCTCGACGTCGACGCCGGCCAGGCCGCCGGTGACGGCCTGCGGCTCGTCGGCGCCACGAAGGTCTCCGGCGCCATCAAGTCGAAGGTGAACGTCGCCATCGCCGGCCAGTCGGTGGCGATCCCGATCGAGCTCCCGATCCCCGAAACGCCCGTGCCCGGCGAAGGCTCCCTGAAGTTCACCGCGCAGGGCCAGGTCGACTTCACCGTCCCGGCCGGCACCCCGGCCGGCGAAGCCACCAGCAGCGTCGACGCGGCGGCGGCCACCCACGTCGTCACCGACAGCAGCCTCGGCGAGTTCGACGTCGACCTGACGCTCGACCCGCCGGACCAGGACGCCACCCTGGGCACCACGACCGTCAGCTGACGCGGGCGCCCGGCCACCCCCGCCGGAATCCGTCCGGCGGGGGTGAGCCGATGCCGGAATCCGGCACCCGGGAAATGCCGGGATCCACCCGAAACCGTTCCTTCCCAACGGGTTCCTCCCTTAGTAGGTATCGGGTGCACGGGCCGGGCGCGGAGTATTCCGTGCCACCAGATCGCTCTCCCCGGCTGGAGGTCCCCTCCGTGAAAACCATTCCAGGAGTCCTACGTGGACTCGCGGTCCTTTCGGCCGCGACGGCCGCGGCCGTCGCGCTGCAGGCGCCGGCCACCGCGGCCGCCGCGCGCACCGACCTCGGCATCTCCATGCAGGCCCAGCAGAAGGACCAGTGGTGCTGGGACGCCAGCGGCAACACCATCGCCGCCTACTGGGGCAGTTCCCTGACCCAGACCCGGTTCTGCCAGATCGCGCACAACGAATCCGGCAGCGACTGCGCCAACAACCAGGGTTACCTGTCCGACCAGCAGCGGGTGTTCCGCTACCTCGGCTTCTCCAGCGCCGGCACGTACAACTCGAACGGGCAGGTCCTGTCGTTCACCGGCATCAAGAACCAGATCGACGCCGGGCAGCCGATCGGCACCCGCATCGGCTGGCGTTCCGGCGGCGGCCACATGCACGTGCTCTACGGCTACGACAATTCCGGCGGCGCCACCCGCGTCGAATACGGCGACCCGTGGCCGAACAACAGCCGCTACAACTCGATGAACTACGACACCTACCGTTCGAACACCCAGTTCCAGTGGACCCACACCGTGTACGGAATCGAGGGATGAGCGTGCTGCGGAAAGCGATGGGCGCGGCCGTGCTGGCCGGCGCCGCGATGCTCGCCACGACCGGGGCCGCGAGTGCGGCGGACGGCCCCACCGGCACCCCGACCGCCGCGGACACCGCCGCGATCGGGCAGCTGACCGGGAGCCAGGCCACGCTCGGCCGGCTGGCCTCGACGAAGTTCCCCGGGGCCCGCGCGGCGGCCGCGGTGAACGCCGCGAAGGCCGACCCGCGTACCCAGGTCGCGGTGTACGAGCCGACGGCGGCGTTCGTCGAGGGCAAGTCGGACGTCCCCGCCGAGCTCGCCTACGTCGCGGTCCCGGCGCGGACCGGCGACGGTGCGGAAGCGACGGTCTGGGCCGAGCGGCAGGGCCCGGCCTGGACCGTCGTGAACGTCGCGTCCGGCGACTACGAGCAGCGGTACGCCCAGGCCGCGGCCGGCGGCTACCTCCTGCACGAGCCGCAGGTCAACGCCTGGTACGCGGTGCACGGCGACGCCGTGACCGTCCTCGACGGCTCGGTCACCGGCCTGGCCGCGGGCACGAAGCTCGCGCTGACCGACTACCGGGCGGCGCTGCACCGGCGGTACGCGGACAAGCTGCCGGGTTCGGCCTACGACCGCGACGGCGCGGGCGGCGGCTACGGCGGCCGCGAACGCGCCGTCCCGGCCACGGACTCCGGCGACGTCCCGGTGCTCCCGTTCGCGCTCGGCGGTGTCCTCCTGCTGGCGGCCGGCGCGGTCGTGGCCCCGCGGCTGCGGCGCCAGTAGGACGGCCCGCAACGTCATGAACGAGTCGTTCACCACGCCGGACGCGGTGAACGACTCGTTCATGACGTCCGGACCGGCGGCCCTTGGCAGGTGATCATGATCGGGGCACAATGCGCCATGCCCGTTCCTTCGGCCCCGCCGGAACCGGCGCGGCCGAGTGGTTCGGACCTCGCGCTGGTGGAGGCGCTGCAGCGCGACCCGCGGGCGCCGTGGACCCGGATCGCCGCCGCCGTGGGCACCGACGCCACGACGGCGGCCCGCCGCTGGGACCGGCTGCAGGCGGCCGGGCTCGCCTGGCTGACCGCGTACGTCACCGCCCCGACCACGACGGTCGGCTACGTCGACGTCGCCTGCCGTCCGGACGCGCTGAGCGCGCTCACCCAGGAGCTCTGCGGCTGGCCGGCGGTGTTCAGCGTCGAGCGCACGACCAGCCGCTTCGGGCTGTTCCTGTCCTTGGCCGCGCGCGACCTCGACGCGCTGGACGCGCTGGTCACCGGCCGCATCGGCGCGCTGCCCGGCGTCGTGGAGGTGCGGTTCGCCGTCGCCACCCGCGTCTACCGCGAGGGCAGCGGGTGGCTGGTCAACGCGCTGGCCCCGGAGCAGCGGGCGGTGCTGGACGACACCGCGGAGCAGGCCCGGCTGGTCGTCCCGCAGCAGTGGAACGACCGCGACCTGCGCGCGCTCGTGGAGTCCCTCGGCGAGGACGGGCGGCGCAGCTACGCCGAGCTGGCCCGTGATTGCCGGATGAGCGAGTCGGCGGTCCGGCGGGCACTGGCGCGGATGGTGCGCAACCACGAACTCGACTTCCGCTGCGACCTCGCGCACGTCCCGGCGGGCTGGCCGGTGATCGCGGGCTACCGCCTCGACATCCCCGCGGTGGACCTCGACCGGGCCGGCACGGCGATCGCGCACCTCCCGGAAACCCGCCTCTCGGCGGCGGTCGTGGGGGAGGGCAACCTGGTCGTGTCGGCCTGGCTGCGCGAACCGGCCGGCTGCACGGCCTACGAGTCGGCGCTCGCCACCGCGGCGCCCGGCTCGCGCGTGGTCGACCGCGCGATCACGCTGCGGATGCCGAAGCGGATGGGCCGCCTGCTGAGCCCGCACGGCCTCGGCGGCACCCACCAGGCGATCATCCCCGCCCGCTGAGCGTAGGGTCGGAGACGGGATTTCCGGCGCGGTGGAAGGACGTACGGGTGGGCGAATCGAACTGGGCGGGCAACCACACCTACGCCGCGTCCGCCGTCCACACCCCGCGCACGGTCGACGAGGTGCGCGAAGCCGTGGCCGGCGCGAGCCGCGTCAAGGCCCTCGGCAGCCGCCACTGCTTCAACGACATCGCGGACTCCCCGGGCGGCACCCTGCTGGACCTGAGCGCGCTCGACGCCGGCGTCGAGATCGGCGAGGGCACGGTGACCGTCGGCGGGGCCGCGCGCTACGGCGACTTCGCCGAACAGCTGCACGCCGCCGGGTTCGCGTTGCCGAACCTCGCGTCGCTCCCGCACATCACGGTGGCCGGCAGCGTCGCGACCGGCACCCACGGCTCCGGGCGCCGCCAGCCGGGACTGGCCTCGGCCGTCTCGGCGATCGAGCTGGTCACCGCCGACGGCGGCCTGCGGACGTTCACCCGCGCCGACGCCGAGTTCCCCGGCCTGGTCGTCGGGCTCGGCGCGACCGGGATCGTCACCCGGCTGACGCTCGACGTCGTGCCCGCGTTCGACGTCCGCCAGGACGTCTTCGACCACCTGCCGTGGGAAGCGGCGGACCGGCACTTCGACGAGATCGAAGACGCCGGCTACAGCGTCAGCCTGTTCACGAACTGGGCGAACGACACGATCGACCTGGCGTGGGTCAAGAGCCGCGCGGACGCCTTCACCGAGCGGCGCGAGCTGTTCGGCGCGGTCCCCGCCGACGGGCCGCGGCACCCGGCGCACGCCGCCGGGATCACGGCGGGCAACTGCACGCCGCAGCAGGGGGTTCCGGGCCCCTGGCACGAGCGGCTGCCGCACTTCGCACTCGCGTTCACCCCGAGCGTCGGGGACGAGCTGCAGTCGGAGTACTTCGTGCCGTACGAGCACGCGACGGCGGCGATCGCGGCGATCCGCGAGCTCGCCGGCCGGATCGCGCCGCTGCTGCTGGTGTCCGAGATCCGCGCGATCGCGGGCGACGAGCTGTGGCTCAGCCCGTGCCACGGCGGCGACCGCGTCGCGCTGCACTTCACCTGGCAGCCGCGCCAGCCCGAGGTCGAGGCGCTCCTGCCGGTCATCGAGGAGCGCCTGGCGCCCTTCGGCGCGCGGCCGCACTGGGGCAAGCTCTTCCACGCCGTCCGCGGCGACTACCCACGGCTGGCCGGCTTCCGGGAGCTCGCGGCGAGCCTCGACCCCGGCGGCAAGTTCCGGAACCCGTTCCTCGACCGCCACGTCTTCGGCCCGGCCGACAAGCGGTCGTGAGGGGGAAACAGGCTCAGAACACTGTTTCTCACTCACGACCGGCCGCGGCGGGAGGAGCCGTCGTGGCGCGCACGATGAGGTAGGTGTCGAGCACCTGCGCCGTGCGCTCGTCGGCCTCGCCCTCGAGCAGGCCCAGCAGGATCGTCACCGCCGCGCGGCCCGCCGCCTCGGTCGGCATCGCGATCGTCGTCAGCGGCGGCGCGGAGATGGCCGCGAAGACCAGGTCGTCGAAGCCGACCAGGCTGATCTCGTCCGGCACCGGCACGCCGCGGGCGTTGAGCCGCGCGAGCGCGCCGAACGCGACGAGGTCGTTGTAGGCGACGATCGCCGTCACGTCCGCGGCCAGCGCCAGGTCCGCGCCCTGCAGCCCGCCCTCGAACACCGGCGGGAACGGGCCGAACTCGACCACGTCGGTGCCGTGCCGCTCGGCCGCCTCCGCCAGGCCCTGGCGCCGGGCGCGGTTCGCCCAGGACGCCCGCGGCCCGCCCAGGTAGGCGCACCGGCGGTGCCCCAGCGCGGCCAGGTGCTGGACCGCCTGCCGCATCCCGTCGGCGGCGTCCATCACGATCGACGGGATCCCTTCCACCTCCCGGTTGAGCAGCACCAGCGTGGTCTGCCCGGCGAGCGCGCGCAGCTGGTCGTCGGTCATGCTCGGGCTGCACAGCACGACGCCGTCGACCTGCTTCGCCATCCGGCGGACGAGGTTCTGCTCGGTCGCCGGGTCCTCGTCGCTGTTGGCGAAGAGCACGGCGATGTCGTCCTGGCGCGCGCGGGCCTGGACGCCGTTGAGCACGCCGGTGAAGAACGGGTTGCCCAGGTCCGAGACGACGATGCCGATGTGCCCGGTGCGGGCGGCGGGCACCGGCTGGGGCGCGCCCGCGGCGTGGTAGCCCAGTTCGGTCGCCGCGGCCAGTACCCGGGTGCGGGTCTGCCGGCGGACCAGATCCGGTGACGTGAACGCCCGCGACACCGTCGAGATCGACACGTTGGCGCGGCGGGCGACGTCGTGAATCGTGACGGTCACGGCAACTCCTCGGGCTCCTGCACCATGATGAAAACGCCCGGCAGTGTTGTCAACAAATGCTGCAAACCCGTGCCACGTTTCCAGTAAGCGCTATCTCGAATCGCTCGCCGCCGTTCGGAGTACCTTTGTTTCGATGAATTCGACGAACATTGACACCCTTGTCGGGAACGCCTTACCGTGACGACCTGAAGTTTCTCCCGAACGCCTGACCCAGTTCGTCACCTTCCGCGGGGCCCGGCCGGGCCCCGCCGATCGGAGACCCATGTCGGGGAGCCGGAGCCGCACCGCCGCGGACCCGCCGAGGCTGGCCGTCGTCGGCACGTCCGGCTACGCGTTCAGCTACCTGCACCGCGCGCGCATCCTGCACGACGAGGGCCTGGTGCGGTTCGCGGGCATGGCCGACGTCCGGGTGCCCTCGGCCGCCGCGGTCGCGCTGCTGCCCGAGGGGGCCACCGCGCACCTCGGCGTCGACGACCTGCTCCGCCGCTGCCGTCCCGACATCACCGTGGTCGCGACCCCGCCGCACGCGCACGTCCAGGTCGCCGGCGCGGTGCTGCGGGCGGGCGGCGACCTGCTCCTGGAAACCCCGCCGGTGCTCGACCTCGCCGGGTTCACCACGCTGACCCGGCTGGCCGCTGAGTCCGGCGCGGCCTGCCAGACCGGGTTTCAGAGCTTCGGCTCCCCGGCCCTGCCCGTCCTCCGCGCGGCGATCGCCGCCGGCCGGCTCGGGGCGGTCGCGGGCGTCGGCGCGGCCGGGGCGTGGATCCGCACCGACGCCTACTACCGCCGCAACCCGTGGGCGGGCCGCCGGTGGCTCGACGGCGAGGCCGTCGTCGACGGCGCGCTGACCAACCCCTTTTCCCACGCGGTGGCCACCGCACTGCTCGTCGGCGGGGTCGCCGCCCTCGACCCGGCGGAGATCGCGCTCGAGCTCTACGGCACGCGCGACATCGAAGCCGACGACACCGCGTGCCTGCGCATCCGGTTCGACGGCGGGCCCGAGATCGTCGTCGCCGCGTCGCTGTGCGCGGAGCAGGACCACGAGCCCTACGTCGTCGTGCACGGCACGAAGGGGCGCGCGAAGTTCTGGTACAAGAGCCACCGGCTGGAGGTCGACGACGAGCGCGTCCACCTCGGGGAGCCGGCCGACCTGCTGCGCAACCTGGTCGCCCACCACCGGGACCCGGCCGGGGTGCCGCTGCTCGCGCCGCTGGCGCGGACCCGGGCGTTCGCCTCGGTGGTCGAAGCGGTCCGGGACGCGCCGTCGCCGGCGCGGATCCCGGCGGGCTGGATCCGCACGGCGGGCGAAGGCGCGAGCCGGCACCCGGTGGTGCGGGGGATCGGCGAAGAGGTCGCCGTGGCCGCGGACCGGCTGGCGCTGTTCTCGGAAATCGGTGTCCCGTGGGCGAGCGCCGCGGGGACCGCCCAACGCACCGGATAACCCGCGCCGGTGCCCATCGCGCTGGCGGCCCGGACCTTCACCCGGTTGCTGTAAGCGCTTTCTCAGCGTGCCCGCCAATCGTCGGAACCGTTGCGGCACAAGGGTTGTGGTTGCGAATCGACCGTTGACACCGGTGTCGCGCACTGCCTACCGTGAGCGCGCTGACAGCGTTTTCAGAAAGTGCTGACCGGCTGAGGACGGAGAATTCGATGGTGCGGACAACGGTGCGTAGGACCGGGCGCGGGGTCGCCGCGCTGGCCGTGGTGGTTCCCCTGCTGCTGACCGGGGTGGCCGCGTGCGGCTCGGGCTCCGGGACCGGCGACGGGGACGTGACCATCACCTTCGTCTGGTGGGGCAGCGACGGGCGCGCGAACCTGACGAAGAAGGCCGTGGAGCTGTTCCAGCAGAAGAACCCGAAGATCAAGGTGCAGACGTCGTTCTCGGCGTACGCGGCCTACTGGGAGAAGCTGGCGACGCAGACGGCCGGTGGCAAGCCGCCGGACGTGCTCAACGTCGACACGCGCTACCTGGCCGAGTACGGCGGCCGGGGCGTGCTGGCCGACCTGAACCAGGGCGCGGGCAAGGCGGTTTCGCTCGCCGACGTCAACCCGGAGCTGGCCGCGACCGGGGTGTACCAGGGCAAGCGGTACGCCGTGCCGTGGGCGCAGAACACCCCGGCGATGATCTACGACCCGGCCGCGTTCACCGCGGCGGGCGCGGACCCGGCCAAGGGCCTGACCTGGCAGCAGTACGCCGACGCGACGCGGAAGGTGAGCGCCGCGAGCGGGTTCTCCGCACGGGGGACCACCGACTTCGGCATCCTCGACACGACGCTGGAGATCTGGCTGCGCCAGCAGGGCAAGCAGTTCTACACCCCGGCGGGCAAGCTCGGCTTCGCCGCCGACGACCTGCGCCGCTACTGGCAGCTCGCGAGCGGGTTCCGCGACGCCAAGGGCGCCTCGCCCGCGGACGTCACGGCGTCGTACAACACCTCGCCCGAGCAGGCCCCGCTCGGCAAGAAGCTGACCAGCTCGGAGTTCGCCTACGACAACCTGCTGCCCGCGTACCAGAAGGCGAACGGCAAGCCGCTGAACGTCGCGCCGTACCCGAGCGACAAGGCCGGCGACACCGGGCAGTACCGGCGGCCGTCGATGTTCCTGGCCGTCTCGGCCCGCAGCGCGCAGCAGGAGGCGGCCGCGAAGCTCGTCGACTTCCTGGTGAACGACGCCGAGGTGGGCAAGATCGTCGGCACCGACCGCGGGCTGGCCCCGAACCTCAAGGTCCGCGCGCAGCTGGCGGGGTCGGCGACCGGCAACGACAAGACCCTCTACGACTTCGAAGCCGCGCTCGAACCGAAGCTCGGGGCCGCACCGCCGGTGCCGCCGAAGGGTGCCGGCGCGATCCAGAAGCTCCTCCAGCGCACCTACGAAGAGGTCGCGTTCGGGCGGATGAGCATCGACGACGCCGTGAACCGGTTCATGACCGAAGCCGAGAAGGGGCTGTCCTAACCGATGACGACCGTGCGCACCCCGGACCCGCCGCTCGCCCCGGCGACCGTGCGCCCCCGGCGCCGGGACCGGCCGGGCCGACGTCGCAAGAGCCAGCCGGAGGCCTTCGCGTTCCTGACGCCGTGGCTGCTCGGCGCGGTGGCGCTCACCGTCGGCCCGATGGTCGTCTCGCTGTACCTGTCGTTCACCGACTACGACATGTTCACCGCACCGGACTGGGTCGGCTTCGGCAACTTCACGCACATGTTCACCGACGACGACCGCTACCTGCAGTCGGTGAAGGTCACGCTGATCTACGTCCTGGTCTCGGTGCCGCTGAAGCTGACGGTGTCGCTGCTGGTGGCGATGCTGCTCAACACCCGCCGCGGGGCCAACGGCTTCTACCGGGCCGCGTTCTACGCACCGTCGCTGCTCGGCGCGAGCGTCGCGGCGGCGCTCGTGTGGCGGGCGCTGTTCATGGGCGGCGGCCCGGTGAACGAGGCGCTGGCGTTCTTCGGCTGGCACACGCCGAGCTGGGTCGACGACCCGCAGTTCAGCCTGGCGTCGATCGTGCTGCTCGGGGTGTGGCAGTTCGGCGCGCCGATGGTGATCTTCCTGGCCGGGCTCAAGCAGATCCCGGCGGAGCTGCACGAGGCGGCGGCGATCGACGGCGCGGGCGCGTTCCGCCGCTTCCGGCACATCACGCTGCCGATGCTCTCGCCGGTGATCTTCTTCAACCTGGTGATGGAGGCCATCCACGCGTTCCAGGCGTTCACCCCGGCGTTCGTCATCGGCGGCGGCCGCGGCGGCCCGGCCGACGCGGACCTGTTCTACACCCTCTACCTGTTCGAGGTCGGCTTCCAGGACTTCCGGATGGGTTACGCGTCGGCGATGGCGTGGGTGCTGCTGGTGGTGATCGCGATCGTCACGGCGATCGTGTTCCGCACCGCGAAGCTGTGGGTGTTCTACGACGACGCGGAAGGCACGGGGGAGCGCCGATGACCACACTGCCCCGCCCGGCCCGCTCGTTCGGCCGGCACGTGCTGTGCCTGGTGATCGTGGCCGTGGTGCTGTACCCGCTGGTGTGGCTGGCGTTCGCGTCGGTCAAGCCGCCGGACGAGATCCTCTCGAGGCTGGCGCTGCTGCCGACCCGCTTCGTCTTCGACGGCTACACGAAGGGCTGGGAGGGCGCGGCGGACGTCGGGTTCGGCCGCTTCTTCCTGAACTCCTTCCTGGTGGCCGGGTTGTCGGTGGTGGCCAACGTGCTTTCGTGCTCGCTGGCGGCGTACGCCTTCGCCCGGTTGAACTTCCGGTTCCGCGGCGCGCTGTTCGCGTTCATGATCACGACGTTGATGCTGCCCTACCACGTGACGCTGATCCCGCAGTACGTGATCTTCCAGCAGGCCGGCCTGGTCAACACGTTCGTCCCGCTGATTCTGCCGAAGCTGCTGGCGACCGAGGCGTTCTTCGTGTTCCTGATCGTGCAGTTCATGCGCGGCATCCCGCGGGAGCTCGACGAAGCCGCGATCATCGACGGCTGTTCGGTGTACCGGACGTTCTGGCACGTGGTGCTGCCGCTGTCGAAACCGGCGCTGGTGACGACGTCGATCTTCACGTTCATCTGGACGTGGAACGACTTCTTCACGCAGATGGTGTACCTGAACGACACGGAGAAGTTCACGGTTCCGCTGGGGCTGCGGCTGTTCGTGGACACCAGCAGCCAGTCCGACTTCGGCGCGATGTTCGCGATGTCCGCGCTCGCGCTGGTCCCCATCGTGCTCTTCTTCCTCGCCTTCCAGCGCCTGCTGGTGGAGGGCGTGAGCACGAGCGGCCTGAAGGGGTGAGGATGCGCGAAGCGACTTGGCGGGGTGGACTGGGGGAGTTCTCGGACTGCCTCCTGGCGGGGGTGCTGGTGGCACTGGCGTCCGTGCCGGTGGTGACGGCGGCCCCGGCCCTGGCGGCGGGCTGCCGCGCGATCGAGCGGTCCGGGCGCGGCGTGGGCGGTCCACTGTGGACGACGTTCTGGGCCGACTTCCGCGCGGCCGCCCGCGGCGGGGTGGTGTTCGGCGGGCTCGCGGTGCTGGCGGCCGTGCTGTTCGCGGTGGACCTGGAGGTGGCGGGCTCGCTGCCGGGAGGGCGCGTGCTCCGGCCGGTACTGGGGGTGCTGGCCGGCGTGGCGCTGGTGATCGCGGTGCGGACCTGTGAGGTGGTGGCCACCCGCGACTCGGCAGCGGTCTCGCCGGCGATGGCCGGTGCCCCGGCGCCGGGAGAGGCGGGCGCGAATGGCCCGGCCGCGGCTCGGCGCGGGTCCGTGTCCTG
Source organism: Amycolatopsis sp. cmx-4-83 (assembly GCF_046548815.1). Lineage (NCBI taxonomy): Bacteria > Bacillati > Actinomycetota > Actinomycetes > Pseudonocardiales > Pseudonocardiaceae > Amycolatopsis > Amycolatopsis sp. cmx-4-83. Next base: position 296,197 of record NZ_JAEBEF010000006.1, read on the forward strand.
GCTCCGCGCCGGCCTCGCCGCCGCGCGGGAAACCCTGGCCGCTCCCGGCAGCGCCGCGCTCCTCGCCGGGGCGATCCTCCTCTCCGCGGTCCTCGTCTGGATGCTCCCCATCCTCGCGTTCGTCGTCCCCGGGCCGCTGTGCCTCGCCGCCGTCGCGACCGGCAGGCGATCGTGATCCCCGCCGTCGTCGTCTTCGGGACCGCCGGGCACGCACTCACCCACCTGCGCCGGGCCCGCGCGCTCCACGACCGCGGCGAGATCGTCCTCGCCGGGGCCTGCGACGTCCGGGAACCGCCCGACGAAGCCCGCGCGCTGCTCCCGGACCACGCGAAGCTGACCACCGATCCCGGGGACCTCGTCGCGGGGGCGGACATCGCCGTCGTGGCCACGCCGCCGCACACCCACCTCGCCCTCGCCCGGCGTGCGCTCGCAGCAGGCTGTCACCTGCTGGTCGAGAAGCCCCCGGTGCTCGACCTCGCGGGCTTCGGCGAGCTCGAGCGGCTCACGCGTGACCGCGGCCTCGCCTGCCAGACCGGGTTCCAGAGCTTCGGCTCGGCCGCCGTCCCGCTGATCCGCGCGGCGATCGGGCGCGGTGAGATCGGGACGGTCACCGGGATCGCCGCCGCCGGGGCGTGGATCCGGCGGGACCGGTACTTCGGGCGGGCCGAGTGGGCGGGACGGCGGCGCGTCGGCGGGCAGCCGGTCGTGGACGGCTCCCTGACCAACCCCTTCGCGCACGCCGTGGCGACCGCTCTGCTGCTCAACGGCACCGCCGGACTGCTCCCGGACCACCTCGGCGTCGAGCTGTACCGGGCCCGCGCCATCGAATCCGACGACACCGCCTGCGCGCGGCTCGCCTTCGCCGGCGCGCCGGACGTCGTCGTCGCGGCCACGCTCGCCGCCGAGGCCGACCACCAGCCCTACGTCCTCGTGCACGGCACCGAAGGGCGGATCCGCTGGGACTACAAGACCGACGTCGTCGAGATCCGCGGCACCCCGGTGCCGGTGGAGCCGCCCGAAGACCTCCTGGTCAACCTCGTCGAGCACCTGCGCGACGGCGTTGCCCTGCGGGCGCCCTTGGCCGCGACCCGCGCCTTCACCGCGCTGGTCGAGGCGGTCCGCGACGCACCCGAACCGCGGCCGCTGCCGGCCGAGTGGGTCCGGACCGCCGGCACCGGCCCCGACCGGCACTACGTCGTCCCGGGCGTCGACGCCGCGGTCGACGCCGCCGCCGGGCGGCTCGCCCTCTTCTCCGAACTCGCTCTGCCCTGGACCGGCGCCGGGACCCGCGCCGGGAAGAGAGGTGATGGTGGTGCGTAGGTACGCGATCGTCGGCCTGGGCTCGCGGGCCGGGCTGTTCGCCGGTGCGCTGGCCGGGTCGCCGCGGGCGGAACTCGCCGCCTTCTGCGACACCAACGAGACCCGCATGCGCGTCCACAACGGCTGGCTGGGCACGGCGGTGCCCGGCTACCGGCCCGGCGACTTCACCGCGATGCTCGCGAAGGAGCGCATCGACATCGTCGTGGTGTGCACCCCGGACCACACGCACGCGGACTACGTCGTCGCCGCGCTCGAGGCAGGCTGCGACGTCGTCACCGAAAAGCCGATGACCACCGACGTCGACGGCGCCCGCCGGATCCTCGATGCCCGGCGCGAAACGGGGCGTTCGGTGCGCGTCACCTTCAACTACCGCTACAACCCGGTGCACCGCCGGGTCCGGGAACTCCTGGTGGCGGGCGCGATCGGGGAGATCGGCTCGGTCGAGTTCAGCTGGCTGCTCGACACCGCGCACGGCGCCGACTACTTCCGCCGCTGGCACCGCGACAAGGCGAACTCCGGCGGCCTGCTCGTGCACAAGTCCGGGCACCACTTCGACCTCGTCAACTGGTGGCTCGGCCGCGGGCCCGAGACGGTCTTCGCACTGGGCGGGCTGTTCTTCTACGGCGAGGAAAACGGGCGGCGGCACGGACAGCGGACGGACTACGCGCGGGGCACCGGGACCACCGGCGACCCGTTCGCGCTCGACCTCGACCGCTCGCCCCGGCTGCGCGCGCTCTACCGCGACGCCGAGGCCGAGGACGGCTATCTCCGCGACCGCACGGTCTTCGCGCCCGGCATCACGATCGAGGACGACCTGTCGGTGCTCGTCCGCCACCAGGGCGGTGCGGTGCTGAACTACCACCTCCACGCGTATTCACCCCGCGAGGGCTACCGGGTCGCCTTCGCCGGCAGCGAGGGACGGCTGGAACTCGACGTCCGCGAGAACGAGCACGCCGTGGGCGCGGCCAAATCCGTCGCGGACCTCCCGCCCGGCGTGGTGCCCGAACCCGGCCGCGCCCGGCTGACGCTGCAACGGCTCTGGGCACCGCCCGAAGTCGTGCTCGACCAGGTCCTCGGCGACGGGCACGGTGGCGGGGACGAGCGGATGCTCGCCGAGCTGCTCGGGGACGCCGAGCCGGACGCGCTCGGCTGCGCGGCCGGCCACGACGCCGGGCTGGCGGCGCTGCTCACCGGGCTGGCCGCCAACCGGTCACTGGCGACCGGACGGCCGGTCGCCGTCGCGGAACTGCTCGCCGAGCTCGGGGACCCGGCGTGAGCCGGGCGGTGGTCGGGGACGGGACGCTCGCGCCGGCCGAAGCCGGCGACGGCCGGGTGCGGGTCCGCCTCGGCGAGCTCGACCTCGCCGAGTACGTGGTCGCGCCGCCGACCCCGGCGGGGGACTCGCCGAAGCCGTACCTGCACCCGCTGCGCACCACCGCGGGCGAGGTCGTGACCGCGGTCCGGCCGCACGACCACACCTGGCACAACGGCCTGCAGTTCACGATGGCCCACCTCTCGGGCGAGAACTTCTGGGGCGGGCGCACCTACGTGCGCGGCCGCGGGTACACCCCGCTCGACAACAACGGCACCGTCGGTCACGTCCGCTGGGAGAGCCGGGTGTCCGCGCCCGGGCACTGCGAACTGCGGCACGAGCTGGCCTGGCGCACCGCGGCCGGCCGTCGCTGGCTCACCGAGCACCGCACGCTGCGCTTCGGGGACGTCGACGTCGACGGCGGGCACTGGACGCTCACCTGGACCAGCCGGCTGCGCAACACCAGCGGCCGCGAACTGCGCTGGGGCAGCCCGGTCACCGAAGGGCGGGACACGGCCGGCTACGGCGGGCTGTTCTGGCGCGGGCCGCGCTCGTTCGTCGGCGGCGAAGTCCGGACCCCGGACGGCCGGAGCGCGGCCGGCGCGATGGGGCACCGGGCGCCGTGGCTCGCCTTCACCGGACGGCACGACGTCAGCCTGCGGACCTCGACGCTGCTGTTCGCCGACAGCCCGGCGAACCCCGCGTACCCGACGGCCTGGTACGTCCGGGCCGAGCCGTTCCCGGTGGTCAGCTTCGCCGCCACCTACCACCGGCCGTGGCTGTTCGAACCCGGCGGCGAACTGACGCTGACCCACCACCTCGTCGTCGTCGACGGCGATCCGGACCCCGCCCGGCTGTCCGAGCTCGCGGCCCGGGCGGCCGAGTGAAAGGACTGCCATGCGCTGGAAAGCTTTCGCGGGGTGCCTCGCCCTGATCGGACTCACCTGCGCGGCCGCGCCCGCGTCCGCGCACGGGCACGACCCCGGCCGCGTCGTGCTCGGCGCGCGCGACGGCTGGGCCGCGGCGACCACCGGGACGACCGGGGGAGCGGCCGCCGCCGGCATCCGCACGGTGACCAAGCGCTCCGAACTCGTCGCCGCGCTGGCGGCCGATCCGGGCGCGCCGAAGATCATCCGCGTCCGCGGCACGATCGAGGGCAACGTGGACGACCGGGACCGGCCGATGAGCTGCACCGATTTCGCCGACCCCGGCTACACCCTGCCCGCGTACCTGGCGGCGTACGACCCGGCCACCTGGGGCAAGGTCGAGCCGTCCGGGCCCCTGGAGGAGGCACGCGCCCGGTCCCAGGCCAACCAGGCGGCGCAGGTGGTCCTCGACGTCGGGCCGAACACGACGATCATCGGCGACCACGCCACACTGCACGGGCTGACGCTGCGCGTGACCGGCGACAACGTGATCCTGCGGAACCTGGGCTTCGCCGACGCGCACGACTGCTTCCCGCAGTGGGACCCGCTCGACGGCGCCGACGGCAACTGGAACTCCGAGTACGACAACGTCGACCTGGTCGGTGCGACGCACGTCTGGGTGGACCACAACGACTTCGGCGACGGCGGGAACGACCGGCAGCCGACCTACTTCGGGCGCGAGTACGAGGTCCACGACGGCCTGCTCGACATCGTGAACGGGTCGGACCTGGTGACCGTGTCGTACAACCGGCTGCACGACCACGACAAGACGATGCTGATCGGCAACACCGACAAGCCCACCCACGACGTGGGCAAGCTGCGCGTCACGGTGCACCACAACCTCTTTTCCGAGATCGGGCAGCGCGCGCCGCGGGTCCGGTACGGGCAGGTGCACGTCTACGACAACCTGTACGCGGTGCGGGACGCGGCGGCCTACACGTATTCGCTCGGGGTCGGCGTGGAATCCCGGATCTACGCGGAGGACAACTTCTTCCGGATCCCGGCGTCGGTACCGCTGGGCGCGCTCGTCGAGTACTGGAAGGGCACGGTGCTGCACGCGACCGGCACCCTGGTCGCGACGGGTACCGCGTGGCCGCGGCCGGTGGACCTGCTGGCCGAGTATAACGCGGCCAACGACCCGGACCTCGGCTCCGACGTCGGGTGGACGCCGGCCCTGGTGGACCGGCTCGACCCGGCGTGGCAGGTCCCGGCGCGGGTGCTCACCGGCGCCGGGCCCGCGCGCTGACCGTTCGACACTTTCGGTGTTTTCTGAAAACCCGCGCGGGCGGCGACCATCCGGGCGACTTGCCCGGCGCAGCGGCGAACGACATTGACACGGACTGTCCGCAACCCGAAACTCAGTGGCGAGAAAGCGCTTTCACAACCCGGTCGGACGTTTCGTCAGCGCCGATTGAAGAATCAGACCAGGGAGTGATGAATGGTTTCCCCAGTGATTTCCCGGATGATCCGGGTGGCCGCCGTGGCCGCGCTCGTGGTTTCGGCGGCGGCCGGCACCGGCGCGACCGCGTCGGCCGCCACCTGGCCGAGCCCCAGCACGAACGTGCCGGTCGGCGCGACGATCAAGGTCACCAGCGGCACCTACGACGGCGGGCTCAAGCGGTTCTACGGCACCGGCGACCTCGGGTCCGGCGGCCAGGACGAGGGCCAGGACCCGTTGTTCCAGCTCGCCAACGGCACCACGCTGAAGAACGTCGTCCTGGGCAGCCCGGCCGCCGACGGCGTGCACTGCCTCGGCACCTGCACGCTGCTCAACGTCTGGTGGGAGGACGTCGGCGAGGACTCGGCGACCTTCAAGGGCACCTCCGCCTCGCAGACCATGACGATCGACGGCGGCGGTGCCCGCAAGGCGTCGGACAAGGTCTTCCAGCACAACGGCCCGGGCACCATGTACATCCGGAACTTCGAGGTCAACGACTTCGGCAAGCTGTACCGCTCCTGCGGCAACTGCAAGACGCAGTACAAGCGCAACGTCGTCGTCGACAACGTCACGGCCACCGTGCCGGGCAAGGCGCTGGTCGGCATCAACACGAACTACGGCGACACCGCGAAGCTGACGCGGATCACCATCGTCGGCGACTCGAGCCGCAAGATCGAGCCCTGCCAGAAGTACAAGGGCGTCACCAGCGGCGAGCCGACGAAGACCGGCAGCGGCCCCGATGCGACGAACTGCCTCTACACCAGCGCCAACATCACCTACCGGTAGTCCGAGCCGCGCCGCGGGTGCCGGCCGCCGTCCGGCACCCGCGGCGCTCCCAGGGAGGCGTCATGCTCAAGACCCTGCTCGTCGCTTCGGCGCTCGCGGGGGCGGCGCTGGCCGCCCCGCCGGCCGGGGCCGCGGTCGTCAACGTCGTCGTGGCCAAGGACGGCACCGGCACGCACAGCACCGTCCAGGCCGGGATCGACGCCGTATCGGCCGGCGGCACCGTGTCGGTGAAACCCGGCACCTACCGCGAGGTGATCACCGTGCCCGCGGCCAAGACCGGGGTGACCCTGCGGGGCACCACCGGCAAGGCGTCGGACGTCGTCGTCGACTACGACAACGCCAGCGGGACGAAGAAGCCGGACGGCTCGACCTACGGCACGACGGGCAGCGCGACCGCGACGCTCGCCGCGAACGGCTTCACCGCGACGGCGCTGACCTTCCGCAACTCCTTCGACCGCAAGGCCCACCCGGAGATCACCGCCACCCAGGCCGTCGCGGTCAAGACCACCGGCGACCGGATGGTCTTCGACAACGTCACCTTCCTCGGGCACCAGGACACGCTCTACGCCGACACCGCGGCCGTGGGCACGACCGGCCGCCAGTACTACCGGAACTGCTCGATCAGCGGCGACGTCGACTTCCTCTTCGGGCGCGCGACCGCGGTGTTCGACCGGGCGACGATCACCGCGCTCGACCGCGGTTCGAACCCGAACGGCTACCTGACCGCGGCCAGCACCCGCCGGACCAACCCGTACGGCTTCCTGATCGTGGGCAGCCGGGTGCTCAGCCCGGCCGCGAACGCCAGCTTCTACCTGGGGCGGCCGTGGCACCCGAGCGGCGACGTCGACGCGATCGCGCAGGTCGTCATCCGCGAGACCGCCCTGCCGGCGGCGATCAAGGCGACGCCGTGGACGGACATGTCGGGCTTCTCGTGGAAGGACGCCCGGTTCTTCGAATACCGCAACACGGGACCCGGCGCGGGCACCGGCACCGACCGGCCGCAGCTCCCCGCCGCGCAGGTCGCGAACTTCACCGCGCAGCGCTACCTCGCGGGCGGCGACGGGTGGAACCCCGTGCACTGACCCGGAAACCCCATCGACTGCGAGGACACCTCATGCGCCTGCCCCGCCTGCTCGCCGTCCTGGCCGCCGCCCTGCTGAGCGCACCCGCCGCCCAGGCCGCCACCTACCCGGACCCGGGGTACGTCACCGGGGACGTCACGGCGGTCCACGACCCGTCGATGATCCGCGCGGCGGACGGCAGCTACCTGCTCTACTCGACCGATCAGTACTTGCAGATCCGCCGTTCGACCGACCGCATCCACTTCACGAAGATCGGCTCGGTGTGGCCGGGCGGCGCGCCGTGGACGGCACCCTTCACCGACCCGGCCCACCCGGGTTACCTGTGGGCGCCGGACATCTCGTTCCACAACGGCCGGTACTACCTGTACTACGCGGCTTCGACGTTCGGCTCGCGCAATTCGGCGATCTTCCTGGCCACCAGCCCGACGGGGTTGCCGGGCAGCTGGACCAACCAGGGCATCGTCACACAGACGAGCACCAGCGACGACTACAACGCGATCGACCCGAACCTGTTCGTCGATTCGGGCGGCCGCTGGTGGCTGAGCTTCGGCTCGTGGTGGACGGGCATCAAGGTGTACCGGCTGGACCCGGCGACCGGGAAGCGCAGCACGACGGACACCGCGTTGCGCAGCATCGCGCAGCGCACGGGCAGCACGACGGCCGAGGAAGCGCCGTACATCGTGCAGCATGGGAGCTACTTCTACCTGTTCGTTTCGTGGGACTCGTGCTGCCAGGGCACGAAGAGCACGTACCGCGTGATGGCCGGCCGGTCGACGTCGATCACCGGCCCGTACACCGACCGCAACGGCGTCCGGCTGACCGCGGGCGGCGGCACGCAGATCCTGGCGAGCCACGGCGACGTCCACGGCCCCGGCCACGTGGCTGTGCTGCACGACACCGACGCGGACGTGCTGGTCTACCACTATTACTACTCCGACGCGACGCCGCAGACGGGCAAGCTCGGCATCAACCTCATCGGCTACGACAGCGCCGGCTGGCCCTACGTCTACTGAATTCGGGAGTCCCCGTCATGCGCCTGTTCCTGACGATCGCCGCGGTGGCGTCGGTGTCGCTCGCCCCGGCGGCGGCCGCGGACGTCCCGGTCACCGACGCGAACCTCGCCTACACCGGCCGGTGGACCACCGAGTCCGCCGGCGCGGTCCCGCACTGGGCCGGCGCGTACGTCACCGCGAAGGTCACCGGCACGACGGTGAAGGTGAAGGCCCGGGCGGCGGTGAACTTCTACGCGAGCATCGACAACGGCCCCGACGTGTTCTTCGCCGGGGTGAAGGGGACGGTCCCGCTGACGCCGTCGGCACTGCCCGCCGGCACGCATTCACTGCGGCTGTCCTACCGGTCCGGCGACACGATCTTCCAGGGCCTGGTCCTGGACGCGGGAGCGTCGACGGCGCCGGTGACACCGCCGCCGAAGCTGCTGGAGTTCGTCGGCGACTCGATCACGTACGGCGCGCTGACGAGCAAACTGGCGCTTTCCGCGTACGGCTGGCAGGTGGGGGAGCGGCTCGGGGTGCGCCACACGCAGATCGCGCGTTCCGGCTACTGCCTGGTGGCGGCGTCGGGCTGTGTCGGGCAGGCGGCGCAGTTCTTCCGCACGGACAGCACGGGCGACACGGCCTGGGACTTCACGCGCTACCAGGCGACGGCGGTGGTGATCAACCTCGGCACCAACGACGCCGGGCACGGTGTCAGCGGACCGGCTTTCCAGGCGGCGTACACGAAGCTTCTGCGGGACATCAGGGCGAAGTACCCGAACGCGACACTGTTCGCGTTCGAGACGTTGAAGAAGCGGTACGTGACGGAGACGAAGAACGCGGTCGCGGCGACGGGCGACCCGAAGGTCCGGTTCATCACCACGGAAGGCTGGCTGACAACGGGAACGGACTACGCGGACGGCGACGGCCACCCGAACGACGGGGGCCACACGAAGGTCGCCGACCGGTTGGCTCCGATTCTCGCTCCGGTTTTGTTCGCCTGATCGAGTGATGAACAGATGTTCGGGTGTCGGGTAATCTTGTTGTGTGGACAGAGAAGCGGTGTGGCAGACAGACGCGGAGGCCTTGGCCGACCGCCTCCGCGGGCTGCTCACCGTCGTGCGGTCTGCCGAGGCGGAAATCGGGACTCTGCTGGTGGAAATCGAATCCCGCGGGGTCATGGAACTGTTCGGCTACCGCTCCACTTCCCGCTTACTGGAGCACCTCGCCGACATTCCCCACGCGGCTGCCCAACGCACCGTCACCCGAGCCCTCTCCCTCACCTCTGCTCACACCCTCGACGCCACGCCCGCTGTCGCCCCCGCCACCGGCGCTGCCGCTCTGACGGGCTCCCTGAGCACCCCGATGATCGACACCATCATCACCGCCCTCACCCCCATCCCCCTCGAACACCGCGACACCGCCGAACAGAACCTGCTCGCCTTCGCCGCCGACGCAGGCCACAAACAAGTCGCCGCCCTCGGCACCCGGATCCTGTCCCACCTCGACCCCGACGGCGCCGAGCCGGTCGATGTCGAGCCCGCCACCCCGACCCGCGAACTCTCGTTACGCCGCAGGCGCACCGGAACCTGGGAACTCACCGGCCGCTTCGACGACGAAACCGGCACCCGAGCCAGCGCCCTGCTCGACGCCCTGGCCGAACGCCGCACCGCCGACGACGGCGGAGACTTCCGTTCCCCACAGGAACGCTACGGCGACGCCTTCTCCGACGCCATCGACCTGGCCCTGAACTCCCCAGAGCTCCCGACCCAGGCCGGTGAACGCGCCCACGTCCTCGTCGCCGTCTCCCTGTCGGACCTGCAATCCGGCCTCGGCCAGGCGACCCTGGGCGACACCGGCCTGATCTCCGCGGTCGAAGCCCGCATCCACGCCTGCGACTGCAAACTGATCCCCACCGTCCTCGGCGCCACCAGCGAACCCCTGGACCTGGGCCGAGCTCGCCGCCTGATCTCACCCGGCCTCCGCCGAGCCCTGTTCCTCCGTGACCGAGGCTGCGCCTTCCCCGGCTGCCACCGCCCACCCCGGCACTGCCAAGGCCACCACATCCGCCACTGGGCCAACGGCGGCCCCACGGACCTGGCCAACCTGGTGCTGCTCTGCGCTCATCATCACCGGCTGATGCATCGCTCGGGTTGGCAGGTCCGCCTCGCCTCCGACGGCCACCCCGAATTCCTACCTCCACGCTTCCTGGACAAGCACCGAAAACCCAGGCGCAATAACATCCACCAGCCACTCCCATTCGCAGCCTGACACAACCGAACACGGGAAAGGCCCGCAGCCACCGGCTACGGGCCTACACCCACGACACCACTCGCATGATCGACGAAGCCCGCCATCCTCCGACGCCCGATCGGTCGGCGAACCCGCCGCAAGCAATCCCCGGACCCGCACCAATCCTGGCACCGGCGGCACCCAGCCTCCCCGCGGTGGCCCCTCACCCGCGGCCTCACTGCACTGGCCTTTCCACGCAACTGCCGAGCTTCCTGCAGCGGTCCTTCGCTCGGGGCATCGCTGCGCTGGCCGTTCATCGTAATTGCTGAGCTTTCCGCGGCAGTCCTCCCTCGCTGGGTCACTGGACTGGCCATTTGCCGCAACTGCCGAGCTTCTCGAGGGCGGCCCTTCAGTCGCGGTATCGCTGTGCTGGCCGTTCGCTCAGCTGGCGAGCTTTCCGCGGTGGTCCTCTGTCGCTGGGTCACTGGACTGGCTGTTCGCCGCAACTGCTGGGCTTCCTGTGGCGGCCCTTCAGCCGCGGCCTCACTGCACTGGCCTGTCACCGCAACTGCCGAGCTCCCCCGGCGCCCTCACTCGCGGCAGCCTCGAGCCAGCCGCGCACCGCAACAAACGCCTCCCAAGCCCGACCGTGCTGCCCGCACGCAAAACTCCCTACCCGCCAGCCGGGGCCGGCCCCAGCGCGGAGCCCGCCACCGCCCCACCGGGTTCCTTCAACTCCACGAACAGCGAGTGCGTAGGCGTGGTGCCGACGTTCTCGCCCGAATGCTCCTGCGCCCCCACCCAGCGCACCGCCCCCGCAGGCAAGTCCACCGCCACCTCGCGGCCGCCCGACGAGATGCGGCGGCTGAAGGCGCTCAACGTGACCATCACCGTGTCGGGGTGCCGGTGGGGCTCGGTCCGATCGCCCGGCCGGTCGCGGTACTCCAGCACCCGCACCCGCTCGTTCTCGAAAACCACCTGGTACAGCTCGGGGTTCGTTTCGGCCGGGTCACCGGTCATGGCCGCCTCCTTCGTGGGACGTGAGTACCATGATGGCATGGCAGTCCCATACGAGTCCACCGGCAGGCAGCGGCAGAAGGGCCGGACCCGGGCCGCGCTGGTCGAGGCCGCGCACGCGCTGCTCGCCGATGGTGGGTCGCCGACCGTCGAGGACGCTGCCGCGGCGGCCGGGATTTCGCGTACCACCGCCTACCGGTACTTCCCCAACCAGCGCGAGCTGCTGCTCGCCGCCTACCCGGAGATCCAGGACGACGCCGGCCTGCTGCCCGCGGACGCGCCCGCCGATCCCGTCGCGCGGCTCGAGCTCGTGATGCGGGAGTTCATCGCCTTCACCCTGCGCTGGGAGCCGCAGCTGCGCGCGCAGCTCCGGCTGTCCCTGGAACCCGGCGCCCGGCAGCCGGTGCTGCGCCGGGGCCGGGCGATCCGCTGGATCGAGGAGGCCCTCGTCCCGCTCGCGGACACGCACCCGCACCTGGACGTCCACGGCCTGGCCACGGCGATCCGCTCGGCGTCCGGCATCGAGTCGCTGGTCTGGCTGACCGACATCGGCGGCCTCGACCGCGCGCGGGCCGCCGAGGTGCTGGCGGGTTCCGCGCGGGCCATCCTGCGGGCGGCGCTCGACCCGGTTACGTGATCGGCACCGTCGCGATGCAGGAGTCGGTGCCGTTGCTGAAGGTCGTCGACGCCGTCCCCAGCGCGGTCGCCGGCACGTCGACGCCCGGGGGCAGCGTCAGGCTCGTGGTCCCGGACGTCGGCACGGACCGGGTGTAGATCGTGTGCGTGGTGAAGCCGTCGCGGTAGGAGATCCGCAGCAGCAGGTTGCCCGCGTCGCCGATGTACGGCCCGGACGACGTCGTCGCCCCGAGCATGTGGTGGTAGCCGCCGGAGGTTTCGTAGCGCAGGGTGAACGAGCCGCCGAAGTCGCCGGAATGGCAGACGGCGGTCTTCTGGGTGATCGTGGCCGCCTGGGCCGGGGCCGCCAGCACCGTGGCGCCCGCCAGCGCGGCCACCAGTCCGGCTCGGATCGCAGTCTTCATGCCCCCATCCTGGACGGCGGCACTTCCGTTTCACTTCTCCTCACCCGGCGGTGCGGACCAGCAGGACCGGGCAGGCGGCGTGGTGCAGCAGGGCCTGGCCGGTCGAACCGAGCAGGAGACCGGGGAAGCCGCCGCGGCCGCGGTCGCCGAGGACGACGAGCTGGGCGTCGCCGCTGCGCTCGATCAGCTCCCGCCGCGGGTGGGCGTGCACCAGGACGCGCTCGACTTCGACGTCGCCGGTGTCGTGGGCCAGCACCCCCGCGCCGAGCAGCCGGTGCCCGGCTTCGGTGACGCACCGGGGATCCGCGCGCGGCGGTGGCGTGTCCGCCCAGGCGTGCAGCACGACGAGGGGGGCGCCGCGGGTGCGCGCTTCGGCCAGCGCGGCTTCGAGGACCCGGCTGCCGGCTTCGCTGCCGTCGATCCCGGTGACGACCGGGCGCTGCGCCGCGTCCGGCTCGTCCCAGCCGTCCCCGCGGACGACGACGGTGTCGCACCGGGCGTGCGTCCCGACGGCCGCGGCGACCGAGCCGGCGAGCAGGCTGGTGAGCCGCCCGTGCCCGGCCGAGCCGACGACGAGCAATGCGGCGGACCTCGACGCGTCGATCAGCGCCTGCGCCGCCCGATCGGGATCGAGCCGCGTGGCCGCATCATCGACACCCTGCGCGGCGGCGAGCTCCCGCGCGATCCGCAACGCCCGCCGGCCCCGCGCCCGCAGGCCGTCCACCAGCTCGTCCGGCGGCGGCACGACCCCACCGGCGAGCAGCGCGGGCACATCGAGGGCATGCACGACTTCGAGCGGCGCGCCCCGCAAACGCGCGGCCCGCGCGGCCCAGCGGACGGCATCGAGCGACTCGGCCGACCCATCCACCCCGGCGACGATCGGCGGTCCGGTCATCCTCAAGACTGTAGGCCGCCGCGAGGACCCGTGCGGCGATGTCCCGGAATCAGCGAGCGGCGGTCGAATTCGACGAATTCACGGTGGCGGCGAAAAGAACGGTCCGGCTTTCGGCCGAATTCCTCCGCGGGCCCTTGACGCGCGTCCCGGCGCCGCCCGATCATTCCGGTCGCTCGTCCCCGGGAGAACGAGGTACTCCGTGAAGATCCGCCTCGCCGTCGTGGTCCTGCTGTGCGCGGCCACCGCGCTGGTGCCGGCCGCCGCGCACGCCGATTCCGCCGACGGCGGCACCTTCTCCGTGCTGAGCTACAACGTCGCCGGGCTGCCCGAAGGCATTTCGAGCGCGCCGACTCCCCGCGAGCCGGCCACGACGGCCATCGGGCAGCGGCTGGGCCCCTACGACGTGGTGCACGTCGAGGAGGACTTCAACTACCACGCCACGCTCTACGCGGCCGACCACCACCCGTACCGCACCCCGACGAGCGGCGGCGCGGGGATCGGCAGCGGCCTGAACACGCTGTCGTCGCTGCCCTACGACACCGGCGACTTCGAGCGCGTGCGCTGGAACTCGTGCCAGTTCGACTCCGGGGACTGCCTGACGCCCAAGGGATTCACCTTCATGCGGCTGAGGCTCGCCGAGGGCGTCTACGTCGACGCGTACAACGTGCACACCAACGCGGGCACGAACGACGGCGACGAGGAGTCGCGCGCGTCGAACCTGGCGCAGCTGACCGCGTTCATCCGCACCCACTCGGCGGGCAACCCGGTGCTCGTCATGGGCGACACCAACACGCGCTACACCCGCGCGGCGGACACGATCGCGGCGTTCGCCGCCGACAACGGTCTCACCGACGCCTGGGTGCAGCTCATCCGCGGCGGGTCCGCGCCCGCGCCGGGCAGTCCCGCGCTGGTGTGCGACCCGCAGCACGTCACCGACGACTGCGAAGTCGTCGACAAGGTCCTCTACCGCGGCAGCCCGCTCGTCTCCCTCGACGCGACGGCCTACCACAACGAGCACGCGAAGTTCCTCGACGACCAAGGCCGGATGCTGTCCGACCACGACCCGGTCACCGTCGGGTTCGGCTGGACGCGCAACCCGGCGCTGCGCCTGTCCGAGCAGTTCGGCGGCCCCCACGGCGACTACTTCACCGACGTCGGCGCCGTCGGAGCGGGCGCCCGCGTCCGGACGCTCTCGCTGCGCGCGGGCTCGCGGGTGGACCAGCTCGGCGTCACGCTCGAGAACGGCACGGTGCTGACCCACGGCGGGACCGGCGGGACGGCGGCCGCGCTGACCCTCGGCGCCGGCGAATACGTCACGCGAGCGACCTTGTGCCAGGGCAGCTACCAGGGCCACACGCGGATCTTCTCCGCGGCGTTCACGACCAGCACCGGCCGCACCCTGGCCGGCGGCTCGGCGACGGCGGACTGCGTGACCCGCGTGGCGCCGGCGGGCTGGCAGCTCGCCGGCTTCCACGGGCGCGCCGGCGGCGAGGTCGACAAGATCGGGTTCGTCTACACCGAGCGGTGAACGGACCAGGCGAGCAGCGCGAGTTCCAGCACCGCGAACCCGGCCAGCGCCACCGAACCCGGCGCCAGGAGCAGCGCCAGCCCGACGAGCAGCACCGGCAGCACCAGACCCGCGTACGCCACGAGGAACAGCGCCGCCAGCACTTCGCCGCGGGTGAGGTCGTCCGCGAGCGCCGCCTCCGTGCCGACCGACGCGCGGAAGCCCAGCCCGAACCCGGCGCCCGCGAGCACGCTGGCGGCGAAGAACAGCGGGAGCGAGGCCGCGAACGCCGACGCCGTCAGCAGCACCAGGCCGGTGCCCATCAGCACGTAGCCGGACCGCAGCTGCGCGCGCGTGCCGAGGCGTGAGAACGCGATCTGGGCGAGCGTCGCGCTGCCCAGCATGGTGAACGGCGCGAGCCCGGCGAGCAGGCGGGACGGCTCGTGCAGTTCGTGCGCCAGCAAAGCCGGGGCGAGTGCCATGAACAGGCCGCTCAGCGCGAACGCCGCGAACGCGCCGATCGCGGCGCCGGTGAACTCGCGCCGGGCCGAAGGCGGCAGCGAGAGCCGCTGCGGGCGGTAGGCCGGGCGCTCTTCCCGGCGTTCGACCGTCTCCGGCACCAGGCTCACCGCGATCGCTTCGAGCAGGAGCACGACCAGGAACACCGCGAACGGCGTGCTCAGCGGGTGGACGGCGAACCGCGCGAACACCCCGCCCACGAGCGGGCCGAGGGCCAGACCACCGGCGTTCACGACGGTCGCGGTGAGCGCGGGGGCCCGCAGCTCGGACAGGTGCGCGGTGGCCGTCGCGGTGATGACGCCGATCCCCGCGCCGCTGAGGAGCCGCGCGACGATCAGGCCGGGAACGTCCGGCCACAGCAGGAAGAGCGCGGCGGCGAGGGCTTCCGCGAGCAGCCCGGCGAGCAGGACGCGGCGGCGCCCGAGCCAGTCGCTGACGTGCCCGGCGAGGTAAAGGCTGAGCATCACGCCGACCGCGTAGGCGGCGAAGATCACCGTGACGAGGAAAGCGGGGAAGCCGTCCCGCTGCTGGTAAAGCGCGTAGAGCGGGGTCGGCAGGGTGGAGAACGCGAGCGCCGTCGCGAACGCGACCGCGACGACGCGGAAACCCAGCCCGTGGCTCACGCGGAGCCGGGCGGGGGACAGGGTGACGGACATCGGGACCTTCCAGAACGCCAGTGGATCTTCCGCTGTCCACGATCACCCCGCCGACTCAGCAAGTCCAACGAAAAGTGCTGGTCCCAGTTATCGGTCAAGCCGATAGATTGGGTGGATGGAGACGCGTCAGCTCGAGTACTTCGTCGCCGTCGCCGAGGAACTCAGCTTCACCCGGGCCGCCCAGCGGGTGTTCGCGGTGCAGTCCACCGTGTCCGCCGCCGTGCGGTCCCTCGAAGCCGAGCTCGGCACGCGGCTGTTCGACCGGTCCACCCGCCGGGTCGCGCTGTCGGCCGCGGGTGCCGCGTTCCTGCCCGAGGCCAAAGCGGCGATCGAGGCCCTCGAACGGGCGCGCGCGACCGTCCAGGAGGCCTCGGAGGGCCTGCGCGGCAGCCTGCGCATCGGCACGCTGACGTCGATCGGCGGCGTCGACCTGCCCGCGCTGCTCGGCGCGTTCCACCGGCGCTACCCGCTGGTGGACATCCACGTGACGGTGTCGATCACCGGCTCCACCGGGCTGGCCGACGAGGTCCGCCAGGGCCGGCTCGACGTCGCTCTGGTGGGCCTGCCCGAGACCGACCTCGCCGGGCTGGACGTGCTGCTGGTCGACACGCGCCCGTTCGTCGTGGTGCTGCCGGCCACGCACCGGCTCGCCGCCCGGAAGGCCGTCCGGCTGGCCGACCTCGCCGGCGAGGCGTTCATCGACACCCCGCGCGGGTTCGGCAACCGGGTCCTGCTGGACCGGGCCTTCGACGCGCTCGGCTCGCCGCGGCGGGTCACCGTCGAGGTCGCCGACCTGCGCCCGGTCCCGGGGTACGTGCGCGCCGGGCTCGGCGTCGCGGTCGTCCCGGACACGCCCGCGCCGGCCGACGCGGACGTCGTGGTCCGGCCGCTGGCCGGCGCCGGGCTGGACTGGCCGCTCAACCTGGTCACCGCCGCGGCCAAGCCGCCGAGCCGGGCGCTGCGGACGCTGCTCGACCTCGTCGAGAAGAGTATTTGAACGCGTTCAACTCTTTCGGTACGGTGGGGTCATGAAGGTCGTGATACCGGGCGGGACCGGACACTTGGGGCGCGTGCTGAGCCGGGCGCTGGCGGGCGGCGGGCACGAGGTCGTCGTCCTGACGCGCGGGTCGGCCGCCGCGGAGCCGGGCGTGCGCACCGCCGGTTGGGACGGGCGGAGCGCGGGGCCGTGGACGGCGGAGATCGACGGCAGCGACGTGGTCGTCAACCTGGCGGGCCGATCGGTGAACTGCCGCTACACCCGGGCGAACCTGCGGGAGATGTGGAACTCCCGCGTCGACTCCGCGCGGGTCGTCGGCGGCGCGATCGAACGCGCCGCGCGGCCGCCGCGGCTCTGGCTGCAGATGAGCACGGCGACGATCTACGCGCACCGCCACGACACCCCGAACGACGAGGCCACCGGCGTCCTGGGTGGCGCCGAGCCGGACGTGCCGGCGTACTGGTCCTCCAGCGTCGACATCGCGCGGGCGTGGGAGCGCGAGCAGGAGCTCGCCGACACGCCGCACACGCGCAAGGTCGCGCTGCGGACGTCGATGGTGATGAGCCCGGAACCGGGCGGGGCGTTCGAGATGCTGCTCCGCCTGACGCGGCTCGGCCTCGGTGGCCCGGTCGCCGGCGGCGGGCAGTACATGTCGTGGATCCACGAGGCCGACCTGCTCCGGGCGATCGACTTCCTCGTCGAGCACGAGGAGCTGAGCGGCCCGGTGAACCTGGCGGCCCCGGAACCGTTGCCGTACAAGGAGTTCCTGCGGTCACTGCGCACGGCCGCGGGTGTCCCGTTCGGACTGCCGGCGACGAGGTGGATGGCCGCGCTCGGCGCGTTCGTGCTGCGCAGCGACCCGGAGCTGCTGCTGAAGAGCCGTTTCGTGGTACCGGGACGGCTGCTGGAGGCCGGTTTCGAGTTCGCCTTCCCGTCCTGGCCCGCCGCGGCGGCGGACCTGGTGCGCGGTCCACTCAGGACGGTCGGCTGAGTTCGGCGTTGTCCCGCAACCGCCGCAGCATCAAGGCGAGGTGCAACCGGAAGCGGCCGGCGGGGGAGTCGACGTCGAACCCGAGCACGGCCTCGGCCCGCGCGAGCCGCGCCGGCATGGTGCTGTGGTGCCGGTGCAGCACCGCGGCCGCCTTGCGAGCCGACCCGGTGGCGCACAGGGCCTCGAGCGCGGCGAGGGTGTCTTCCCCGTGGGTCTCGGCGGCGAGCCGGTCGAGCGCGCGGACGTCGGCGAGTTCGGCGAGGCCGGCGGGGGAGAGCGCGCCCTCGAAGGCGGCGAGGCTGCCGAGCCGCTCCCACGAGACGACGGGGTCGCCGTCGGAGGTGAACTTGAGCGCGGTCCGCGCGGCGGCCCAGGAGCGAGCGACCTCGATGGCGGGTACGACGGGGCCGACGCCCACGCGGTGACCGGCCGGGGTCGCGGTCGCCTGCGCACCGGAGCCGGCGGGCGACCGCGGGGCATCCGCGACCAGCACCGCCCGCACGTTCCCGAGCAGCGCCGACCGGCCCGCGGGTACCTCCCCGCCCACCGTGGCCAGCACCCGCAGCCGGGCCGACGGGCCGAACCCCAGCAGGTGCAGTGCCCGGGAGCGCTCCGCCGTCCCGGCGTCCTCCGTGAGGGCCAGCTCCACCAGCGCCGGATCCCCGAGTTCCGGCGTCGGCACGCCGGAGTGCTCCAGCAAGATCGCCGTCGCGATCGCGAACCGCTCCAGCAGCATGTCGTCCAGCGGCAGCGGCGCGCCCGCGCGAGCCACCCACACGGCCACCCCGCCCTCCAGCGAGCGGACCGCCGACCCGGTCGGTGCCGTCCCCGGCGCCGAAACCTCGCCGCCCGGGGCCGCGCGCAGGGACAGGCCGCGGCCCGGCGCGTGCACGCCGACCGGGCAGCCCGCGAGGTCGGCCGTCGTGCGGACCAGGGTGTCGAGGTCCGCTCGCGCGGTGATCAAGCGGTCGAAGAACCCGATCACCCGCACGGCGTTCTCGGCGTCGGCGTCGAGGCCGGACAGCCGCAGCAGCAGCCCCTTCATGCCGTCACGATAGGCGCGCTCGCCGCCGGATGGCGAGTTCCGCGGCACCAACGCCCGCCGCGTGGCGGTGGCCCGGGCCGGGCGGGCGGCCGATGATCGGGGGCATGACCTACGCGATCGACCCCGAGCTGCTGCCCTGGCTGGACATGCTGCCGGCGGTGGCCCTGACCGACCACGAATCCCTGCTGGCCGCGCGGTCTTCGATGTCGCAGCTGGGAGAAGTCCTCCCGAGCTACGAGCCGGCCGACCCGATCGACGTCCGGGACACCGCGGTGCCCGGCCCGTCCGACGCCCCGGACGTGCCGGTGCGCGTCTACACCCCGGCCGGGCGCACCGAAGCCGTGCCCGGACTGCTCTACATCCACGGTGGCGGGTTCGTCCTCGGCGACCTCGACATGTTCCACACCTCCCTGCTCCGCCTGGTCGACGAGCTCGGCATCGTGATCGTCTCGGTCGACTACCGGCTCGCGCCCGAGCACCCGTTCCCGGCGCCGGTCGAAGACTGCTACGCGGCCCTGACCTGGCTCGAAGCCAAGGCCGACGAGCTGGGCGTCGACCCGGCCCGTCTCGGCGTCGCCGGCGAGAGCGCGGGCGGCGGCCTCTCCGCGGCGGTCGCGCTGCTGGCCCGCGACCGCGGCGGCCCCGCGCTCGCCTTCCAGTACCTCGGCATCCCGGAACTGGACGACCGGCTCACCACCCCGTCGATGCGGGCGTACGTCGACACCCCGGTCTGGAACCGCCCGAACGCGATCTTCAGCTGGACGAGCTACCTCGGCGCGGAACCGGGCGGCGACGGCGTTTCCCCGTACGCGGCCCCGGCCCGCGCCACCGACCTGGCCGGCCTGCCGCCCGCGTTCGTGACGACGTGCCAGTTCGACCCGCTGCGCGACGAAGGCATCGAGTACGCCCAGCGCCTGGCCCACGCGGGTGTCGCGGTCGAGCTCCGCCACTACCCGGGTACGTTCCACGGCTCCGGCATGGTCGAGGCGGCCGGGATCTCGCGCCGGATGTTCGCCGACGAGGTCGAGGCCCTGCGCCGCGGGCTGCGCGGCTGACTCACGGCCGGGGCAGCTTGCCCACCAGCGCTTTGCCGAACGCCACCGCCGCGTCGCAGGCGCCGCCGCCCGGCTTCGTCGCGAAGAGCCGGACGTGCTCCGCCTGCGTCGCGTCGAACCGGCGGTGGTTCCACGTCACCGTGCAGCTGTCGCCGGTTTCGCGGCGGGTGGCCGGCACCCCGCCGAGGTCGACCGGTGTGCCCTCCTCCGGGACCACGGTCAGCTTTTCGAACGTCAGCTGCAGCGACGTCGTGGCCGTCCACTCGCACTCGCGGAGGCGGTTGAGCGTGACCTGGCGGACCGGGCCCAGCACCGCCTCGGGCTTCTCGGGCACCTGGCACGGGTCCAGCGCGAGCAGCGTGCCCGGCGGCAGGGCGTACCCGATCCCGCCGTCGCGGAGGCGCTGGAGCACCGTCCCGAGCGCGGTTTTCGCCAGCGCGCACGTCTTCGCCAGCGCCGTCACGCCGAGTTCGGGCTGGGCGGGGAGCTGGACGCTCGCGTCGCACGTGCTGCCGCTGATCTCGCTGAACAGCACCGGCCGGCCGTCGAGGTCCTCGGTGGGCCGGCCGCCCTCGACGTAGATCCGATCGCCCAGTTTGACGCCGATCCTGGCGCCGGACCGGTTCTTGAAGTCGCAGCGGTCGAAGTACAGCGGGTCCGGCTCGGCCCGCAGCTTGCCGACGTCCGCGACCGAGACGCCGTCGAGCACCCGGCAGGGATCGGTGCGCCGCAGCGTTTCCAGGCTCACCGGGTCCAGGTGCTGACTCGGCGGCGGCGGATCGGCACCGAACACCTCGACCGCCACCAGGCTGCCGGTGGCGAGCGCGACGAGGGCGGCCGCCACCGCGACGAGCGGCACCCAGCGGCGCCGCCGTGGCGGGGCGGGCAGCGGCTCGGGCGCCGGCCACGCGAGCGCGGTGCGGACCGCGGTGTCCTGCGCCTCGATCAGCCGGTGCACCGGCGGTGGCCACGGCCCCGGCGGCACCGAGCCGAGGAAGTCGAGGAGCTGCGCCGGCGACGGCCGCCGCGCCGGGTCCTTGGCCAGGCACGGCTCGACCAGCGCCCGCAGCCCGGGCGGCACCGCGGTCAGGTCCGGTACGGCGTGCACGACGTTGTAGAGCAGCTGCGCCGTCGTCGAACCGGTGAAGGGCCCGCGTCCGGTGGCCGCCATGACGAGCAGGCCGCCGAGGGAGAAGACGTCGCTCGCCGGGGTCAGCGGCCGGCTTTCGGCCTGCTCCGGCGACATGAACGCGGGGGAGCCCACGATGCCGCCGGTCCCGGTGAGGTCCGCCCCGCCCTCGGCGGCGCGCGCGATGCCGAAGTCGATGACGCGTGGCCCGTCGCCGGTGAGCAACACGTTGCCGGGCTTGAGGTCGCGGTGGATCAGGCCCACGCGGTGGATCTCGGTCAACGCGGTCGCCAGCCCGACGGCGAGCCTGCGCACGGCCTCGACCGGCAGCGGCCCGGTCGCTTCGACGGCTTCCTTCAGCGACGGCCCGGTGACGAACACCGACGCCAGCCACGGCGTTTCGGCGTCGGGATCGGCGTCCATGACGGCCGCCGTGAACGCTCCCGAGACCCGTTGCGAGGCCACGACTTCCTGCCGGAACCGGCCGCGGAAGTGCGGGTCGCGCGCGAACTCGGCGTGCACCTGCTTGAGCGCGACGAGCCGCCCGTCGGGGGCCACGCCCAGCAGGACGCGGCCCATGCCGCCCTCGCCGAGTTCGGCGATCAGGCGGTACTTCCCGGCGGTGCGGGCCTCGCCCGCTTCGAGTGGCTTCACGGCTTCGGCAGCCCCGGCCGGGCCGCCTTGGCGAAGTCCCGCGTGCGGCGGCAGGTCTCGTCGGGACCCAGCGAGCCCGCGGACGTGCTGTAGGCGACGGTCACGTTCTCCGACATCCGTTCGTCGATCGGCCGGTGCAGCCAGGTCAGGCTGCAGAGCACCTTCGCCGGGTTGAACCGCTTGGTGGTGAAGAAGGCGGTGACGCCGTCGAGGTCGACGGTGCCCGCCGAGTCGTAGTAGGAATCCTTCGACACGAACGGCCGGCTGCCGCGTTCGAGCGTCAGCGTCACTTCGCCGCCGACCTGCCAGTGGCATTCGTGCAGCCCGGTCGGTTCGACCTTGGTGACCGGGCCGAGGATCCGCTGGGCGGTCGCCGCCGGGACGAGCCCGCACGGGTCGACCGGCGCGAGACTTCCCTGCGGCACAGGGGAATCGAAGCTCCGGAGCCGCTTCACCGCTTCGCCGAGGGCGGCCTTCGCCGTGTCGCACGGCTTGGCGAACTTCCCGGCCGCGTCACTCGCCTCGACGCCGATGGTGGCGGCCGGGCGGTCCACGACGGGCAAGGCCGCGGTGCAGCGGGTCGTCTCGTCCTCGACGCTCAGCGGCCGGCCGTCGAGCTCTCCGGCGGGCGTCCCCTTGGCCGCGACCGGGCCACCGATCGTCAGCTCCAGCCACTGGCCCTGCGCCGTCTCGTAGGTGCAGGCGAAGAAGTGGACGCCGATCTTCGGCGTGAGCTTCCCGGTCCCGGGCACCGACGGCAGCACCGCGCAGGGGTCGGCCCCGCGCAGCTTGTCCGGGCCGAGCGGGTCGGGGTTCGGCGCGGACGTCGTCGTGGCCGGTGCTGGCGGGGTGCTGTTCGCCGGGGCGGCGGTCGCGCCGTCGTCGCCGTTCAGCAGGGCGACGGCGGTGATCGTGCCGCCGAGGACGACGGCGGCCGCGGTGGCGGCGAGCGCGACCCGCAGGCGTCGGCGCGGCTTCGGCGGCTTGGCCACGACGGCCGAGACCTCGGCCTGGCGGCGGGCGATCAGCGCGTGCACGGCGGGCGGCCAGGGGCGCTGCACCGGCGGCAGCGGTCCGAGCAGTTCGAGCAGCTGCGCGGGTGTGGGCCGCCGGGCCGGGTCCTTGGCGAGGCACGACTCGGCGAGCGCGCGCAGGTCCGGCGGCAGGGCCCGCAGATCCGGGTGCGTGTGGACGACGTTGTAGAGCGACTGCGGCGCCGACGCCCCGGCGAAGGGGCTGCGCCCGGTGGCGGCGAGCACGAGCAGGGCACCCAGGGAGAAGACGTCGCTCGCCGGGGTCAGCGGCCGCCCGTCCGCCTGCTCCGGCGACATGAACGCCGGCGAACCCAGGATGACGCCGGTGTGCGTCAGGTCGGTGGCGCCTTCCGCGGCGCGGGCGATGCCGAAGTCGATGACGCGGGGCCCGTCCTCGGCGAGCAGGACGTTGCCCGGCTTCAGGTCCCGGTGCACCAGCCCGGCGCGGTGGATGCCGGTCAGCGCGGCCGCGAGCCCGGCGGCGAGGTGCCGGACCGCGGCGGGCGGCAGCGGCCCGGTCGCGTCGACGGCTTCCTGCAGCGACGGCCCGGCGACGAAGACCGAGGCGAGCCACGGCGCCGGCGCGAACGGGTCGGCGTCCAGCACCGCCGCGGTGTAGGCACCCGAGACCAGCCGCGAGACCTCGACCTCGCGGCGGAACCGCTCGCGGAAGCCCGGGTCGTGCGCGAACTGCCGGTGGACCCGCTTGACGGCGGCGAGCCTGCCGTCCGGGCCGACGCCGAGCAGCACCCGTCCCATCCCGCCCGCGCCGACCGCGGCGAGCAGCCGGTACCGCCCGGCCCGCGCCGGTTCACCCGGTCCCAACGGCTCCACACCCACCTCCGCGGGCGATGGTAGAACGTCGGACCGCGGGGCAAGGACGGAACGCGCACTCCGGGTGCGCCGGGACCCCCGGCCCGGCGCACCCGCAGGTCAGGCCACGACGTCGGTGACCGTGTCCTCGACCACCTGCCACCGGCCGTGGTCGCGCACGAGCGGCGGGTCAGGGAGCGGTGACGTCGATCAGGACCTTGCCCGTGACGCCGTCCTCCGAGACCGCGTGCGCCTTCGCCGTGTCGGCAAGGGAAAAGCGGTGGACCGGTACGCCGCGGTCCTCGCCCACGCGCAGGGCGCCGTCGGCCAGCGCCGCCGTGACGTCCTCCGTGCCGGCGCGCAGCTTGTCCTCGCCCACCGTGTACAGCACCAGGAACTGGTACCGCGCGTTCAGCCACACGTTCGCGCCGAACTCGAGGGTCACCGTCCCCGTGCCGCGGTCGTCGCCGTACATCGCGACCGTGCCGCGCGGGCGCAGCACCTCGGTGTGCAGCTTCGCGTTGACCCCGGCCGCGACCTCGACCACCAGGTCGACGCCGTCGGGAGCGGCTTCGCGGATCCGGGCGCCCAGCGAAGGATCGGGGTAGCGCAGCACGTGGTGGGCGCCGGCCGCGCGGGCGAGGGCGGCCTTCTCGTCGCTGCTGACCGTCGCGATCACCGTCGCCCCGGCCCAGCGGCCGAGCTGGATCGCCGCGTTGCCGACCGCGCCCGCGCCGCCGCTGACCAGCACCGTGCGGCCGTCGAGGGCGCCGGGGGCGAGCCGGGACGGCCCGTCTTCGGCGACGGTGAGCGCCCGGTGCGCGGTCAGCGCCGGGATGCCGAGCCCGGCACCCTCGTCGAAGCCCGCACCATCGGGCAGCCGGACCAGTTTGGCCGCCGGCAGCACCGTGTACTCCTGCGCGGTGCCCGACCCGGGCCCGTACGCGCCGGCGATGACCACCCACACGCGGTCGCCCGGCGCGAAGCCGGTGACGTCCGGGCCGACGGCGTCGACCACGCCGGCGCCGTCCTGGTTGGGCACCGTCTCGGGTACCTCGGCACCCGGTTCGGCGCGGGCGCCGCCGCGGGCCTTCCAGTCGGTGGGGTTGACCGCGGACACCACGATCCGGACGCGGACTTCACCGGGACCCGGGTCCGCCGCGGCCCGCTCGGTCAGTGCCAGCACCTCGGGTCCGCCGTGACGGCGGTAGACGACTGCTTTCATGTCCGGTGCAATCCCGCCCGACCCGCGGTTATTCCCCGCGCACCCGGAAATCGCGCGACGGGAAATCGGTTTTTCCCCGCCGGGAAAAGCGGAAATCGGCGCCACGCGGGTGATCCCCCGGCCGGGCGATTTTCGGTGTTGCCCGAGCGAAACCGGCCGCCGTCGCAGAAACTGGGCGCGTGGGAGAGGAAAAGCGCGCGCCGAACGACGAACGGCCGAAGCGCGACGAACGAGAACCGACACCGATCTTCGACGCGGTCTTCAGTGCCACGCGCGCGAAGGCGAATACGGGTAATCCGGCGCAGGAACCGGACAAAGCCGGGCGGTGAGCGGACGCCGGCCCGCCGGACGTGTGGCACTTTGTTCGACGTCCGCAGTGAACATGTAGCATCTCGGGTGCTCGTGCACCCGGTAGTCGAGGAGTGAGCCGTGGCAGGCGTCGTCAACAGCTTGATCGCCGCCGAGTACGCTGCGGGCGCCACCATCTCCGAGCTCGCCGAGCGCTGGGGGATCGACCCCCGCCAGGTGGTCGAGCGGATTTCGGCCGCCGCCGGCTCCTGAGCTCCTCAGATCGCGCGTTCGCCCTTGCCGAGCACGACGATCCCGCCTTCGCTGACGTGGTAGTGCCCGCGGTCGCGGGCCAGGTCGACACCGATGTGCGCCCCCGGCGGCACCACGACGTTCTTGTCCAGGATCGCCCGCCGCACCACCGCGCCGCGGCCGACGCGGGCGCCGTCGAGCAGCACCGAACCCTGCACCACGGCGCCCTGCTCGACGAGCACGTCGGGGGAGAGCACCGAGTCCACGACCTGGGCCCCGGAGATGATGCAGCCGTTGCTGACGATCGACTGGTTCGCCGAGCCGCCTTCGACGAACTTCGCCGCCGCGCGCTGGCCGGGGTGGGCGAGGATCGGCCACTTCCGGTTGTAGAGGTTGAAGATCGGGTGCGTCGAAATCAGGTCGGTGTGCGCGTCGTAGTAGCTGTCGATGGTCCCGACGTCGCGCCAGTAGCCGTGGTCGCGCTCGGTCTCACCGGGCACGACGTTGCCGTTGAAGTTGTACACGGCCGCTTCACCCGACTTGACCAGCGCCGGGATGATGTCGCGGCCCATGTCGTGGTGCGAGGCCGCGTTGTCGGCGTCCGCGTGCAGCGCCTCGAGCATCACCTTGGTCGTGAAGATGTAGTTGCCCATCGACACGTACGACTCCTCAGGGGAGTCCGGCAGGCCCGGCGGGTCTTCGGGCTTCTCCATGAACGCGTCGATCATCAGCCCGTCGGTGGTCCGGATGACGCCGAACGAGCTCGCCTCCGACCGCGGCACGCGGATCCCGGCCACCGTCACGCCGGCACCGGAGGCGATGTGGGCGTCCAGCATCTGCCGGGGGTCCATCCGGTAGATGTTGTCCGCGCCGAACACCGCGATGTACTCGGGGTCCTCGTCGTAGACCAGGTTGAGGCTCTGGTGGATGGCGTCGGCGCTGCCCTGGTACCAGCGCGGCCCCAGCCGCTGCTGCGCCGGCACCGGCGTCACGTACTCGCCGGTCAGCGCCGAGAGCCGCCACGTCGTCGAGATGTGCCGGTCGAGCGAGTGCGACTTGTACTGCGTCAGCACGCACAGCCGCCGGAACCCGCCGTGCACCAGGTTCGACAGCACGAAGTCGACCAGCCGGTGCACACCCCCGAAGGGCACGGCGGGTTTGGCGCGGTCGGCGGTGAGCGGCATCAGCCGTTTGCCCTCGCCGCCCGCGAGCACGATGCCCAGCACGTCGGCTCCAGTGTTCACGACGACCTCCCGCACGCTTCGTAGAGGGCGACCGTCCGCTCGGCGATCGCCCTCCAGCCGAACTCGCCGACCGCGCGCTCGCGGCCGGCCGTACCCATCGCGGCGGCCCGGTCCGGGGCGCCCACCACCTCGTTCAGCGCGGCCGCGAGGCCCGCCTCGAACCCGTCCGGGTCACGCTCGTCGTAGTGCACGAGCAGCCCGGTCCGGCCGTCGTCGACGACCTCCGGGATGCCGCCGACGTCGCTGGCCACCACCGGGGTGCCGCACGCCATCGCCTCGAGGTTCACGATCCCGAGCGGCTCGTAGACCGACGGGCAGGCGAACACCGTCGCGTGGGTGAGCAGCTGCACGACCTCGGGGCGCGGCAGCATCTCGGGGATCCAGCGGACCCCGGTGCGCGTCCGCTCCAGCTCGGCGACCAGCCCGCGGAACTCCGCGTCCAGCTCGGGGGTGTCCGCGCCGCCCGCGCACAGCACCAGCTGGACGCCCGGGTCGAGCTTCGCCGCGGCCCGCACCAGGTGCGGGACGCCCTTCTGGCGGGTGATCCGGCCGACGAACAGCACGTACGGCCGGTCCGGGTCGATGCCGTGCTTCGCGAGCGCGTCGGTGCCGGGGTCGGGGCGGTAGAGCGCCGTGTCGATGCCGTTGTGGATCACGTGCACGCGCTCGGGCGGCACCGCGGGGTAGGCGGCGAGGACGTCCCGGCGCATGCCGCCGCTGACCGCGACGATCGCGTCCGCGGCCTCGTAGGCCTCGCGCTCGATCCACGACGAGACGCGGTAGCCGCCGCCGAGCTGCTCGGCCTTCCACGGCCGCAGCGGCTCCAGCGAGTGCGCGGTGACGACGTGCGGGATGCCGTGGGTCAGCTTCGCCAGGTGCCCGGCCAGGTTCGCGTACCAGGTGTGGCTGTGCGCGAGGTCGTGGCCTTCGAGGGCGTTCGCCATGGACACCGCGATGTCCATGGTCGTGAACGCGGGCTGGCGGTAGCCGTGGGGATCCGTGTGCCCGGTGGCGTCGGCGCGGTCCGCGCCCCAGCAGTGCACGTCGAGCTCGACCAGCGGCCGCAACTCCCGGGCGAGGAACTCCACGTGGACCCCGGCGCCGCCGTAGACCTCCGGCGGGTACTCCCGGGTGAGCAGGCCGACCTTCATGCCGAAACCCTATGGCCTCACGGGGGTTTCGCGCAGTCTGGCGTCCAGGGGAAATACCAGAGTTTTCCGTCACTGCTCAGATGAGCGGCGTGCTCACGGCTCCCGGGTGAAGACGAAGTGGCCGACACCTTTCGCCGCGGACCGGACCTGCCAGTCGTCCGGTCCGGTCGCCGGGCCCGACGCGTACTGCATCCGGAAGTCCGGTTTGCGCGGCGCCACCGAGGTGTCCAGCCAGTGGTAGTTCACCCGCAGCGCCAGGCTCATCAGCGGGTTCGCCGTCGCGATCCGCTTCTCGACCAGCTTCACCGCCTCGCCGCGGTCGGAGAACTCGTCGAGGATGGCGCACTCGCAGAAGTAGGCCAGGGTGCCGATCTCACCCGGGCTGGCCACACTGGCGCCGTCGAGCCGCGCGCCGAGCTCGGTGCCGACGCGCGCGTAGTCGTCGGCGCTGGCCCAGTTCCCGAACACCACCGGCGACGGCCACGGCAGGCCCTGGGCGCCGTCGACCGCGGCACCGCTCAGCACGAGCACGCCGGTGAGCCCGAGCGCGAGCACCGGCGGCCCGGTCCGCAGCTCCGGCCGTTCGCGCGCCTGGGCGTACCAGGTGCCGAACGCGGCGACCGCGAAAGCGCTCCCCGCGGTCACCGGCGCCACGTAGTACCAGTGGAACGGGCCGACCCCGATGAACGAGTAGGCGAGGTAGTAGAGGACCCCGCCGCCGGCCAGCGCCGCGACCGGGCCGAGCGCGGGGAAGAGCGGCCACCGGACCGCGAACCGCGCCGCCGCCCACGCGGCGAGCGCGACCACGCCGAGCAGGGCGGGCAGGAACGACACGAGCACGGTGACCGGCCAGCCGAGGTAGTACATCACCGGGCCGGTGCTGTAGCTCCACGGCGCGAACAGCCCCGCCTGCGTCTGCTTGATGGCGAGCGTGTCGGGCACGAACGAACCGAAGGCGATCCAGCTGACCAGGAACCACGGCGCCGAGGTGAGCACCGCGACGCCGGCCGCGGGCAGCAGCTTCCGCCGGATCTCGGGCGCGCTGAGCGCGATGACCACCACGAACACGCCGAGGTCGATCCGGGTGAGGACGGCCAGGCCGGCCACCACGCCGAACCAGAGCGGCCGGGCTTCGAGCGCGAGGACCGTGAGCACCAGCAGCACGGCCGGGATCAGCAGCACCTCCAGGCCGACGGCGGACAGCACGAACGGGTTCAGCAGCACGAGCGCGACCCCGAGCACCCCGGCCGCGGGCGGCAGCGCCAGCCGCCGGCCGAGCCGCAGCCACGCCCACCCGAGCGCGGCGCCGCAGGCGATGGTCAGCACGCCGAGCGCGACGACCGGGTGCGGCCCGCCGGCCACCCGGGTGAGAAGGGTCAGCGCGCCGAGGAGCAGGACGTTCAGCGGCGACGTCGCGGAGTTCGCGGGCGAGCCGGGGATGATGCCCCACTCGCCGTGGACGGCGAGGTTCTTGGCGTAGGCGAGGGTGATGTAGGCGTCGTCGGTGAGGCTCCCGCGCACCACGAGGAAGACGACGGCACCCAGAACCGCCCCGTAGGCGGGCAGCCACCGGCCGCGCGTGCTCGTCCGCTCTTCGGTCCTTCTGTCCGCGTCAGTCTCCGCCAGCACCCTGTCCACCTCGCGGACGCGCCGACGGCGCGGGATCCGCCTCGTCCCGATCGAATGCCCTCCGGGGGCCGGGCCCGTCCGGAGGTCACCCGATCGTGACACGGCTCGTGTCGGCCCGCAGTGTGGCCGCGCTCCACTGTGGAGCGTCAGCGCGTCCGGCGGCGGGAGGAGAGGAAGACGAGCGCGATGCCGGCGGCGAGCAGCAGGGCGCCGAGGCCGAGGACGGGACCCAGGTCGGTGCCGGTGCCCGGGAGCCGTCCGTGCCCGCCCGGGGTGGTCGGGGCCGGGTTCGGGCCGGGCGGGGTGGTGCTGGAGGTCTCCGTGCTGGTCGGGGTGGTGGTCGTCGCGGTGCCGGTGGGCGTGGTGACCGTGGTCGAGGTGACCGTGGTGGTGCCCGACGGGGTCGTGGTGCTGGTGGCCGTGTTCGGGGTGGTGGTCGACGGCTCGGTGGTGCTCGTGGGTGTGGTCGGGGTCGTGGTTGACGGCTCGGTGGTGGAGGGCTCGGTGGTCGAGGTGGTCGGCGTCGTGGTGGTGCTGGTGGGTGTGGTGGTGCTGGTCGGCGTGGTCGTGGGCGCCGTCGAGGTCGTGGTGACCGTGGTCGTGGTGGTCGGCTCGGGCGGCTTCGCGCACGAGGGCAGGTCGCCGGTGAACGGGTACGCGTGGAATTCCTGCCCGCTGCCCTGGCCGGCCCCGGAGCCGTGGACCAGGTTCCCCGCCGTGAAGAAGCGGCCGTTGGTGCCGGGGAGGGTGACCGTCGTGGTGCCGTCCGGGCGGCCCGCGAGCACGCTGCCCTGGAACATGCCGCTGCCGGTGAGGCGGACCACGTGGGCGTCGGGGAAGTTCCACAGCAGACGGGGGCGCAGGCGGTTGAGCGGGTCGTTGTCGTCGAGGCTGCCGCTGTAGGTGTTGATCACCCGGGCCGAGCCGGTGAGGTTGACCAGCACCGTGGCCCCGGCCGGGATGCCCTCGAACGCGATGCCCTGGGTGGCACCGCCCGGGCCGGCGATGTCCTGGGTGACGGTGAAGACCTGCAGCGCGGACTTCCCGTCGCCGGTGAAGAGCGTCTGGTAGTTCTGGTTCACGACGGTCCCGGTGGCCGCGGCCCGGGCGTAGCACTCGCTGGCGGCGGTGAGTTCGGCGCGCAGCCCCGCGTACGGCTTCATCGCGGCGGTGTCGTGCACGACGGTCCCGATCACGGTGCCGCTGACGTTCCCGGCGTGCCGGACGACCCCGCCACCGGAGTCACCCACGGCGTCGAGCCGCTGCCCACCGGCCACGGAGAGGTCCCCGCCGACGGTCAGGAAGTCGGCCCCGTCCGGCGGCGGGACGCGCGAGCCGACCCCGGCGACCCCGACGTTGTAGATCGACGAGCCGGAGGTCTTCCGCAGCGTGAAGTCCCCGCCGACGACCACCCGCCCTTCGGCCTCGGCGGCGCTCCCGGTGACGCGCATGTCACCGCCGGCGAAGACGTTGATGGCGTTGTCCCGCCCGGCGAAGGCCCCGTTCCCGACCGGCGGGAAAGTCCCGGGACACGACCCGGGCACGCACGGCCCGAGCCCGCCGGGCAGCGGATCGGCGGCCGCGGACAGGCCGATCGGGATCGAAAGGACCACGAGCCCGCAGGCCGCCAGCGCCGCGAGGGCGGCATGGGTCACGCGCACGGGACCTCCCCCTGTCCACAGTGGACTTTCCGTGCCGGACGATAGTGGCAGGTCAGGACGGGTGCCCGGCTATCCACCCGATCGGGGAGTGTCGCGATCGGTGACTTGTGCGGGTGGCCCGCCACGGTCGGTGCGCGTGGGCCGTGGCCTGCTGGGCGACTTGCGTCCGCAGTCGTCGGGTCCGCGGGTGCGGCCGGCCGTTGTGACACGGCTTGCCGGGCGACGCCGGAGTTGCTCTCGCCGCCGACTGGGGCCGCTGTTTTTTTAGTGGTGCGCTCGCAGCCCGCTATTCAGTGGCGCGCTCTCCGCCCGGGGTCGGCCGGTGCGGCCCAGCCTCCGAATCCGCGCCAGACGGCGCCCGCCCATCCTGCGAGGCCTGTCTGCCATGTGCCAGCCGCCTGCGGGCCCGCCGGTGCGGCCATCGCCTGCCAAGCGGCGTGCCAGACGGCGCCCGCCGATCCCGCGCGCCCTGCCGGGCCATGCGCCAGCCGCCCGGGTGCCCGCCGGTGCGGCCATCGCCTGCCAAGCCACGGCGCCCGTCGCACATGGGCCCGCCGATCCCGCGCGCCTTGCCCCGGCCATGCGCCAGTCGCCCGGGGGGCCGCCGATCCCGCGCGGCCTGCTGGCTCCTTCGCCGCGGCTTCCCTCGGCGGCCGACCGACTTCGCGAGTCAGGACACCCGGCGGCTCACGACCGGCGCCTCCGCCACCGCCGCCTGGGCGGCCGCGCGTCCCCGGTGCAGCGGCAGCGTCCGGTCCAGACCGAGGATGTGCAGGGGACGGAAGACCGCCGTGTCGCCCGGGGCGATCGCGAAGGCGACGTTGCGCTCGTCGGCGTCGCGCTGGGCCTCGACCAGGACGCTGAAGACCGTCGAGTCGCAGAAGGTCGTCTCGGTGAGGTCCGCGACGACCCCTCGGGCCCCCGCGCGGATCGGGGCCAGCAGCCGGTCGCGGAGGCGGCACGCCGTGCCCAGGTCGACTTCGCCGGTGCAGCGGACCGTGACGATCCCGGCGTCCGTCCTGGTGGAGAGCTCGGGCGCGGTGCGGTGCTCGGTCATCGGTTCCCTCCAGTCGCCCCTTGCGGCGAGTGGTACCCCGGTCGGCGTGAAATCACTCGTCCGGGGCGGGTCGCTACGACATTCGAGGGTTAACGATGCACAAGCGTTGCGCGCGGGTATACCGTATTCGGGCAGCACCACCGTTTCCCCGGCACCTCGCCGGTCGCGTCGGATGCCACGCCCCGCGGCCGGCCGGATCCGGCTGACGCGGGCCGGATCACCGGCGCCCCCGCGGCGCCGACAGGGGGACGCGGCAGGCCTTCGCCCCGCCGCCGCGTCCCCCTGCGCGCCGGGCGTCGCTAAGCTTCGGCGGTTCGCCGTCCGTGAGGCGAAAGGAAGCGGTGGAAGCCAAGAACGTCGACGCAGGAGCCTGGGCACCCGGCAAAGTCGCCGAGCTGCTGGGCGTGTCGCCCGTGACTTTGCGGAGCTGGAGCGCGCGGTACGGGATCGGCCCCCCGGCCGGCGCAGGCCGCCACCGCCGCTATTCCGACGCCGACGTCCGCCGCCTCCAGCAGATGCAACGCCTGGTCGCGCGCGGAATGCCGGTGCGCGAAGCGGCGGCCGCGGCCTTCGGCGGCGAAGCGGGCGCACCCGAGATCCCGGCGGCCGACCGGGCCCGCGAGCTCGCGGACGCGGCGGAGGAACTCCACTCGGCGACGATGGCCGGCCTCCTGGACGAAACCCTCGGCACCCTCGGCCCGGCGGCGGCCTGGACGGACGTCTTCGCCCCGGTCCTGCGCGGATTGGGAGACCGCTGGCAGCGCGGCGACGTGTGCTTCGGCTCGGAGTGGGCGCTGACGACGCAGATCTCCCTGGCGTACGAGCGCTTCAGCGTCCGCTTCCCGGCGGCGGTCCCGGGCCGGCCGGTGCTGCTGGCGTGCTGTCCGGCCGAGCGGCATTCCCTGCCGATGGAGGCACTGCGGGCGACGCTGGCGGAGGCGGGCATCCCGGTGGCGTACCTGGGCCAGCTGGTCCCGGCGGAGGCACTGGCGGACCTGGCGGCCCGCCTGGACCCGGTGCTGGTGGTCCTGTGGTCGATGAGCCCACCGACAGCCGACGACCTCCTGGCGGCCCGGGTGAGCGCGCTGGGCCGCCCGGTCGGCACGGCAGGCCCGGGCTGGGACAACCTGGGCGACCGCGGCTACCCGAGGGTGAACGACCTCGAGTCGGCGGTGGAGCTGGCAGCGGAGTACGCCGAGGTGTAGCCCGGTCGGCTCGCTGCTCGGCCGTAGGCGGGCGTGGCACCTCGCCTGGCTAGTCGGCCGGCGGTGGAATCGCGGCTCGCAGAGGTGGCGGGCTTGCAGCTGGTCAGTGGGGTCGCCGCTTGCCGGTCGGCCGATGTGGGCGACCTGCCGGAAGCGTGGCTCGCCGAGGTGGCGGGTTTGCAAGTGGGCCAGTGGGGCCGCCGCTTGCCGGCTGGCCGATGCGGGCGACCTGCCGGAAGCGTGGCTCGCCGAGGTGGCGGGTTGCAGGTGGGTCAATGGGGTCGCGGCTTGCCGGTCGGGAGAGGCGGGCGACTTGCCGGTAGCGCCGCTCGCCGAGGTAGCGGGTTGCAGGTGGGCCAGTGGGGTCGCGGCTTGCCGGTCGGCAGAGGCGGGCGACTTGCCGGAAGCGTGGCTCGCCGAGGTGGCGGGTGCGGGTGGCCCGATGGAATCGTGGCCCGGCTGGCGGGAGCGGGTCGGCGGAATTCGCCTCGCAGGCGGAGCCGGAAGCCGGCCCATGGGATCGCGGCCCGGCCGCCGGCAGCCGATCGGCGGAATCCGTCTCGCGGGTGAGCCGGGGAGCGGCTGAGGGGATCGCGGCCCGGCGGCCGGGAGCGGGTCCGCGGAAGTCGCCTCGAGCAGGGGTCGGGAGCCGGCCGATCAGATCGGGCTCGGTGGGTGCCACCGTGAGCGAGGTTCGGATCCCCGACGAAATCGCGGCCGGCTCAGCCGGGGCGAGTCGCCCCCTCGCGACCGCCGCCGCAAGGTCGTCGAGCCGGTCCAGCGTCGCCGCCCGGTCCAGGCGATTCCTCGCCACCCCTGCAGGCGTCAGGCCAGCTTCCCGAGCGCCCGCGTCAGCTCCGGCACCACCTCGTCACCCAGCCGCTCGAACTCGCGCTTCAACAGCGGCCCCGCCAGCTTCGCCAGCCCGTGGAACTCGATCTTCGCCTGGTAGCGCACCTTCGTCCCACCGCCGTCCGCCGTCAGCGTGAAGTCGTCCGTCGACGTCGCCGTCTTGTTCGAGCCCACGAACGTCACCCGGCCGGGCTCGCGGCGCGTCAACCGGTAGTCCAGCTCCGTCTCGCGGCCGCGGAACTCCGACACGTTGTGCCACCGCGCGCCGACCTCGATGGGGCCCGCGTCGGTTCGGGTGCACGACTTCGTGCCCGGGTCCCACTCCTCCGTGTGCGCGAAGTCCTGCAGGTAACCCGCGACGGCCTCGACCGGGACGGGCACCGTGAGCGTTCGTTCGACCTCGACCACGACGCCTCCTGGAAGATCGGTGCGGGTTCGATGCAACCGTACCCAGCACCGCTCAGCGGGGCATGCTGACCGGTTCGCCGACATCGATGTCATTCTTCCTAATTCTTGTCCACCTTGTCTTCTTGACCCTGCCGACGGGCTCGGCGGAAGCTTCCTGGCAACGTTGTCAGCCCACCGGAAACGGAGTTCGCAATGGCGGAGGAGTACGGCATCGCCCCGGATGTCGAGCGCGCGGAAGTCGCCGCTGTCTCGCGGCGGCACGTTCTCGCGGCCGGGACCGGGCTGCTCGCCGGGTTCGGGCTCGCGGCCGTGCTGCCCGGGGTCGCCTCGGCCGCGCCCGCCGCGGTGGCGCCGAAGACCGACCTCGCGCTCTTCCGGCCCGTCCAGGTCTCCTCGACCGCCTACGCCGCCACCCCGGCCGAGTTCGCCGTCGACGGCCTCGCGCAGGTCGGCGTCCGCGGCTCCGGCTGGCGCGCCGCCCAAGGAGACGGGCAGTGGATCGTCGTCGACCTGCAGGCCGCCTGCCGCATCGACTCCGTCGTCCTCACCTTCGAGGCGCAGCCCGGCGACCCGGCTTTCGACGCCGCCGCGTCCCGCAGCCGCACCAGCGGCGCCGAGGTCCAGTCGAGCTACGCCACCGCCTTCGACCTCGACGTCTCGGGTGACGGCCGGGCCTGGCGCACCGTCCACCACACCGACGCCGGCACCGGCGGTGTCGTGACGATCCCGCTGTCGGTCACCGCGCGCTGGGTCCGCTTCACCGCGAGCCGCCGCTCGACCACGAACCCGCTGGGCCTCAACGGCTTCCAGGTCTTCGGCAGCGGCCCGCAGAACCGCCCGGCGGTGCACGGCTGGACCAGCTTCCCGCTCCGCCCGCACGCCGACCCGCCCGCGCTCGCCGTGGCGCCCGACGGCACCGTGCCGCTCGACTCCGGCTGGGTGCTCACGATGGACGACTGGGCGCCGACCGGCGACGGCAAGGCGCTTTCCGCGTCCACCGTGGACACCCGGGGCTGGCTGCCCGCCACGGTTCCCGGCACCGTGCTGGCCTCGCTCGTCGAGCAGGGCCAGCTGCCCGACCCGGTGTCCGGCCTGAACAACCTGCACGTCCCGGAAGCGCTTTCCCGGCACGCCTGGTGGTACCGCCGCCAGTTCGGCCTCCCGCGCGGCCTCGACACCTCGCCCGGCCGGCACGTCTGGCTCGAGTTCGACGGCGTCAACCACGAAGCGCGGATCTGGCTCAACGGCGCCGAAATCGGCACGCAGAGCCACCCGTTCGGCCGGGGCGCCTTCGACGTCACCGCGGCGCTGCGCCGCTCCGGCGACCAGGCCCTCGCCGTCAAGATCTCGCCGATGCCGCGCCCGGGCAGCCCGGGGGACAAGGGCGCCGACGGCAGCTCCTGGGTCGACGCCGGCGGCACCATGTTCGACAACTCGCCGACCTACCTCGCGGTGTCCGGCTGGGACTGGATGCCCGCGGTCCGCGACCGCGCTTCGGGCATCTGGGACCACGTCCGCCTGCGCTCGACCGGCGCCGCCGTGCTCGGTGACGTCCGCGCCGACACCAAGGTGCCCGACGCCGGCACCGCCGAGGTGACGCTCACCGTCCCGGTCCGCAACGCCGCCGCGACCGCCCAGCGCGTCAAGGTCAGCGCCGCGTTCGGCCCGGTCAGCGTGTCGAGCACGGTCACCGTCCCGGCCGGGCAGACCACCGACGTCGTCTTCCCGAAACAGGTGGTGAAGAACCCGAAGCTGTGGTGGCCCAACGGGTACGGCGACCCGAACCTGTACGACCTGACGCTCACCGCGGCGATCGGCGCCGCCACCAGCGACCGCCGGACCGTCAAGATCGGCCTGCGCGAGATCGGCTACCAGTACGACCTGCCGATCGTCATCGCCGACGGCCGCGCCACGCAGACCGTCGACCTCGCTCCGCAGACCGCCCGGTTCGTCCGGATGCAGGGGCTCAAGCGCGCGACCAGCTGGGGCTTCTCGCTCTGGACGATGTCGGTGCTCGACAGCTCGGGCGCCGACGTCGCGCGGGGCAAGCCGTCGAGCTCGCTGTCGGTGGCCGACGGCAACCCGCCCGAGCGCGCGTTCGACGGCGATCCGAACACCCGCTGGACGTCGGCCTACGACGACAACCAGTGGCTGCAGGTCGACCTCGGCGCCGCGACGGCGTTCGACAAGGTCGTGCTCACCTGGGAAACCGCGTACGCCGCGACCTTCAAGATCCAGGTCTCGCAGGACGGCGGCACCTGGACCGACGCGGCCTCGGTCGACAACAGCCCGAAGCCGCTGACCTTCCTGGTCAACGGCGTCAAGATCTTCGCCCGCGGCGGCAGCTGGGGCTGGGACGAGCTGCTGCGCCGGATGCCGGCCGAGCGCACCGACGCGGTCGTCGCGATGCACCGGGACATGAACTTCACGCTGATCCGCAACTGGGTGGGCTCGTCGTATAGGCGGGAGCTGTTCGACGCCTGCGACAAGTACGGGATCCTGCTGTGGAACGAGTTCTGGGACGGCTGGTCGACCGACCCGGCCAACAACGACATCTTCCTGGCGCAGGCGAAGGACACCGTGCTGCGCTACCGCCACCACGCGTGCGCGACGGTCTGGTTCGGCTGCAACGAAGGCACACCCCCGCCCGTCATCGACAACGCCCTGCGCGACATCGTCCACTCCAGCACCGACCTGCTCTACCAGGGCAACTCCGCGGGCGGCGTGATCACCGGCGACGGCCCGTACTACTGGCAGGACCCGAAGCGGTACTTCACCGGCGAGGCGACCGGCGGCAAGGCCGGGTTCTGGAGCGAGATCGGGCTGCCGACGGTGTCGGTCGTCGAGAGCATGCGCAACCTGGTCGGGAAGGACGACCCGGGCTGGCCGATCGGCGCACCCTGGTTCCTGCACGACTGGTCCACCGGCGGCAACCAGTCGCCGCAGAGCTACCTCGCGGCGATCGACGCGCGGCTGGCGCCGTCGACGAGCCTGGCGGAGTTCTGCCGCAAGGCGCAGTTCGTCAACTACGAGAGCATGCGCGCGATCTTCGAGGCGTGGAACGCGAAACTCTGGGACGACGCCACCGGCGTGCTGCTGTGGATGTCGCACCCGGCGTGGCACAGCACGGTCTGGCAGACCTACGACTACGACCTCGACGTCAACGGCAGCTACTACGGCGCGCGCAAGGGGTGCGAGCACCACCACGTGCAGGCCGACCTGACGACGTGGCAGGTCCGCGTGGTCAACCACACGCCGGGCGCGCTGAGCGGGGTGACCGCCACCGCCCGCCTGTTCGGCCTCGACGGCGCGGCGCTGGGCCCGGCGCAGCAGCAGAAGCTCGACGTGGCCCCGATTTCGGCCGCGGCGGCGTTCACGGTCCCGTTCGCCGACGGGCAGCCCGACCTGCACCTGCTGCGGCTGACCCTGACCGACGCCCACGGTGCGGTGCTGTCGGAGAACACGTACTGGCGCTACCGGACGGACACGGCGATGCGCGCGCTGAACCAGCTCCCGGGCGCGCGCCTGACGACGTCCCTGCGCCCGGACGGCGACGCGTTCACCGCGACGGTCCGCAACGACGGCCGCACGGTGGCGGCGATGATCCGGCTGTCGCTGCGCGAGAAGAACGGCACCGACCGCGTCCTGCCGACCCGCTACGGCGACAACTACTTCTGGCTGCTGCCGGGGGAGACCCGCACGATCCGCGTCGAGCCGCGGCGCCGGGTGCCGAACGCGAAACTGCTGGTGGAGGCGTACAACGTGGCGGCGAAGCTGACTAGCTGACTTCGTCGTCGTCTTCCTCGTCCGGTGGGGGCACCTGCCGCCGGGCGAGGAAGACCAGCAGGCCGATGATCGCGACCGGGCCGGTGAACAGGGCGATCTCGTCCCAGCCGCCCTGGTGCATCATCACCACCCGCGCCGCGGTGTCCACTGTGGTCATGCGCCCGACACCAGGTAGATGCCGACCGCGGTGTAGCCGACCATCAGGGCCAGCAGCGGGTACTGGCCCACCGTCCGGTAGCCGCCGCGCAGCACGCCGAGCGCGCGGTCGTGCGCCGAGCCGACCGCCAGCACGTGCCCCAGCACGATCGCGCCCACCTGGACCACGGCGATGACCGCCGTCGACACCAGCGTGTAGTCGACGACCGCGGGGTCGAAGCCGCGCTGGCCTTCGAAGAGGGCGAACGAGAAGTAGTGGGCCACCGTGTAGCCCACCATGATCGGCACCAGCGTGTGCGCGAACCCCGCGTACGGCTCGGTGCCCTTGCGCAGGTACGGCCGCGTCAGCCGGATGCCGCCCGCGTACGCCAGCGCGGTGAGGGCGATGGCCGCGAGCAAACCGGCCGTGGCGAGCGGGATCGACGGGGTCAGGTCGCTCCAGAACGGGAGCCGGGTCAGGCCGTCGAACGCCGTCGAGCCGAGGACGACCAGGACCAGCGGCGTCAGGCCGGGGGAGCCGCCGAGGGCAAGCAGCCCGTCGAGCGGGGAGCGCACGACCAGGCGGCCGTCGGCGCGGCGGCCGACCGGGGACAGTCCGGCGATCAGCACCGCGTAGACCTCGAACCCGTCGCCGCGATCGAACCACCGCGGCCCGAACACCGCGCCGCAGGTCACGTGTATAACGACGTACAGGGTGACGAACCCGGCGATCAGCCGAGGCGAGTCCGAGTGGCCGGAAGCCAGCTCCAGCCAGAGGAACGCGAGCAGGCTCACGACGGCGGGCCAGTAAGCGAGCCGGGCGGGCAGCGGACGCCGGCCCGGGAACGGCGACGCCAAGGTGCGCACCGGGTTCATCCGCCGCCAGACCGGGCCGAACAGCAGCGACAGCGGCACCAGCCCCACCCAGAACCACACGTAGAACCACGCGGGCGCCGGGTTGGCCGCGGACGTACCCGGCCCGAACCACGCCATCGCCAGGAACCCGGCGAGGAAAACCAGCCCGAGTCCTTTGAGGACGAACGAAAGCGCCCGGGAGTCGAGGAAGCGCGCGAACGGCAGCGGACGGCCGGCTTCGGCACCCCGCAGCCGCGGCGTCTTCCACAACAGGGTCAGTGCGACGAACGACGCGAGCACGGCCGCCGCGCCCGCGTACAGCGCGAGCCAGAGCGGGACCGGCAGGTCGGAGCGCCCGCCGAGCCCGTGGGTCAGGACGATCCTCACGCGCCGACCCGCAGCTGGGTCAGCTTCGCCCCGCTGTGGTGTAGCTCGACCTCGAACAGGCCGGGGACGTCGGCGGTGAACGACACCGAGCCGGGCTGCCCCGCGGTCAGCTCGACCTCCTTGTCGTACCCGTGGACGTGCAGCTCGTCGGCGGTGTCGGAGGTGACTTCGAGCCGGACGGCGCGGCCGGGGGCGACCTCGACGCGGTCGGGCCCGGCGACCCGCTTGCCGCCCCGCACGGTGAACTGCGCGACCTGCTCGCCCGCCGGGGCCGGGGGCGCGGGAGTGCCGCAGCCGGCCAGCAGCGCGAGTGTTGTCACCGGCACCAGGATCCGCCGCATCGTTGTCCTTCTCCTCGTGCGGGATGTCCGGTTGCGGCCACCCCGGGCTTGCCGGTGCGGTTCGCCCGGCTTATCGTGTGACGAACAGTAACAGTTACTTCAGTTCACGGAATCAGGAAGGCGCACGCGATGCTGCTGGCGCAGGAGAACAGCCCCCCGGCCGGGGGCGCGCAATTCGGCCAGATCGTCGTCGCGCTGCTGATGTTCCTGCTGGTCTTCATCCCGCTGGCGATCTTCGTCCTGCGGAAGCGGGCCGGCAAACGGACGCTCGTGGGCCGTCTCGCCGACTGGTCGGGCGAGCTGTCCGGCCTGCCGCGCTGGGCCGCGCTGCCGATGTTCGTCGCCTTCCTCTCCGGGATGTCCGCGCTGATCGGCGTCTACTGGGACGTCCCGATCCACATGGAGCTCGGCCGCGACGAAGGCCCGCTCGCCAACCCGTCGCACTACCCGATCTACTTCGGCCTGATGGGCATCTTCGCCAGCGGCGTGCTCAGCGCCGCGCTGGCCAAGGGGAAACTGCCCAAGCGCACCTTCAAGCTCGGCCCGCACTGGCGGGTGCCGATGGGCAGCGTCCAGATGATGCTGACCGGCCTGGTCGGCATCGCCGGCTTCCCGCTCGACGACGTCTGGCACCGGCTCTTCGGCCAGGACGTCACCGAGTGGGGACCCACCCACGTGCTGATGATCGGCGGCGGCGTCGGCGTGGTGATCGGCCTGCAGCTGCTGCTGGCCGAAGCCCGCCAGGCCGGCGCCACCGGCCCGCTCGTCC
The DNA here is from genome assembly GCF_046548815.1 of Amycolatopsis sp. cmx-4-83. NCBI lineage: Bacteria > Bacillati > Actinomycetota > Actinomycetes > Pseudonocardiales > Pseudonocardiaceae > Amycolatopsis > Amycolatopsis sp. cmx-4-83. The sequence goes on from NZ_JAEBEF010000006.1 coordinate 336,882, forward strand.
GGCTGCTCGGGCCGGTGCTGGCCGGCGCCTGGATGATGGGCGCGTCGGCGTTCCTGATGGAGTTCGACCTCGGCGTGCCGCAGTTCCCGATGCTCGCGCAGGTGGTGCTGGTCGGGCTGATCGGCAGCTGGACGCTCGTCTGCGGCCGCCTCTCGTGGGGACCGGGCGGCGCGCTCATCGTGGTCGCCGTGCTGCTGGTCTCCCGCGCCGTGTTCTCGATCATCCCGCTCGTCGCCGACCTGCACGTCGCTTCGCTGCTGCCGTACGCCGCCGAAGCCGTCGTGATCGAGGTCGTCGCGCTGCTCGTGCGTGGGCCGCTGTTCCCGGTCGTGGCCGGGCTGGCGAGCGGCACCCTCGGCCTGCTCGGCGAGTGGGCGTTCTCGCGGTGGCTGATGCCGGACCCGTGGCCTGCCGCGGACCTCGGTCTCTTCCTCGCCTTCGGTGCGGCCGCGAGCATCGGCGGCGCGCTGATCGGCGCGTGGCAGTACCAGCGGATCGAGGACGTCGCCGCGGGTTCCCGCCTCCGGCGGGGGTTCGGGGCCCGGCACGCCGCCGGGCTGGTGGGCGCCCTCGGCGTCGTCGCGCTGATGGCGGCGGTCGCGGCGCCGCTCGCCCCGCCGCCCGGGCTCGCCGCCGACGTCCGGCTGACCGAAGCCGCGGCGGGCCAGGAGATCTCCAACCCGCACGGCGGCGGGACGCCCCGCTGGGTGGACGCCACCGTGACGATCAGCCGGCCCGACCTCGCCGACGACGCCGTCTGGCTCACCGGCTTCGCCTGGCAGGGCGGGGACTTCTACTCCGCGCCGCTGGAGAAGCTCGGCCCCGGCGTCTACCGCACGGCCGAGCCGCTGCCGGTGTTCGGGCAGTGGAAGGCGGGGATCCGGCTGCACGTCGCCGACCGGCTGATGGCGCTCGCGCCGATCTACGCACCCGCCGACCCGGCGGCGAACGCGCAGGCCATCACGGCCGGGTCCGGCAAGCGCGACTTCGTCTCGGAGATCTCGTTCCTGCAGCGGGAACGCAAGACCGACACCCCGCTCGTGCTGTGGACGGTCGCCTACGTCGCGGTCGGGCTGATCTTCGCCGGGATGTGGGCCGCGTTCGCGTGGCTCTACGCCGCGGCGGCGGCCGGCAACTCCTCGCGGCGCCGCGAAACCGCGAGTTAGTGCCCGCCGACGAAAACGGGTGCTGATTTCGTGCCCTCCGACGAACTAGGCTGGCGCCGTCCCGCCTAGCTTCGGGAGGTGCTCGTTTCGGTGAACCTGCGCCCGCACGCCAGCCTCGGCCGCGTCCTCGACGACCTGGGCGGCACCCTCCTGGACCTGGTCCTCGGCGACCCCGACCGCCCGGGCGGCATCGGCGGCGTCGCCATCCACGACCCGCTCGACGAACCCGCGCTGCCGCAGCACGCCCTGGTGCTCGGGGTCGGTCTGGCCGAGCCCGGCGAAGTCGTGCGGCAGCTGCGCTCGCTGGCGCGCCACGACGCGGCCGGGCTCGTGCTGCGCGCCCCGGTCACGGTCACCGCGGCGATCACCGCCGCCGTCGAGGAGACCGGCGTCGCCCTGCTGGGCCTGGCGCGCGGTGCGTCCTGGGCCCAGCTCGCCGCGATGCTGCGGTCGCTGCTGGCCGAGGGCGACGTCGGCGACGCCGAACCGGAGACGCTGGCCGGGCTGCCGTCGGGCGACCTCTTCGCGGTGGCCAACGCGATCGGGGCGCTCATCGACGCGCCGGTGACGATCGAGGACCGCCGCTCGCGCGTGCTCGCGTTCTCCGGCCACCAGGACGAGGCCGACCCGTCGCGGGTCGAGACCATCCTGGGGCGGCAGGTGCCGGAGCGGTTTTCGCGGATGCTGGCCGACCGCGGGGTGTTCCGCGAGCTCTACCGCAGCGACCAGCCGGTGTTCGTCGACCGGCCGGCGGAAAGCCCCGACGGTTTCATGATCCCGCGGGTGGCGGTCGCGGTGCGGGCGGGCGACGAGATCCTCGGCTCGATCTGGGCCGCCGTGCGCGAACCGCTGACGCCCGACCGCACCCAGGCCCTTTGCGACGCGGCCCGCCTGGTGGCGCTGCACCTGCTGCGCGTGCGGGCGGGCGCCGACGTCGAACGGCGGCTGCGCGCGGACCTGCTCAGCACGGCACTGGAGGGCGGGGCCGCCGCGCGCGAGGCGCTGAGCCGGCTGGGGCTGGCCGACCAGCCGGTCGTCGTGCTGGCGCTGGCGGTGTCGGAGAACGGCGCCGAGGACGCCGAAATCGCGACCGAGCGGCAGCGGCTGGCCGACGGCCTGGCGATGCACCTGAGCGCGGTGCACCCACGCTGCGCGGCGGCCCTCGTCGGCGACACCGCGTACGGCCTGGTCCCGGTGACCCGCGACGCCGACGGCGAGCGGCGCGCCCTCCGGATCGCGAAGGACTTCCTGGACCGGGTGGGCGACCGCGTCCGGGCGGTGGTCGGCATCGGTCCGGTGGCGCGCAGTGCGGCCGAACTCCCGGAAGCCCGTGCGAGCGCGGACCGCGCGCTGCGGGTACTGCGGTCGGGCAGCCGCGCGGGCCGCCGGGTGGCGTTGCTGGCCGACGTCCACGTCGAGGCGTTGCTGCTGGAGCTGCAGGACCTGGTCGCCGTCCGCGGCGACCGCCCGACCGGGCCGGTCGCGCGGCTGATCGAATACGACGAGCAGCACCACGCGCACCTGGTCGAGACGCTGCGGGCCTGGCTCGACGCGTTCGGCGACGTGATCGCCGCGTCGGCCGCGGTCCACGTGCACCCCAACACGTTCCGGTACCGCCTGCGGCGGCTGGCGGAAGTGGGCGGGTTCGACATGACGGACCCGGAGGCCCGGTTCGCGGCGATGCTGCAGCTGCGGGTGGTGGCCCCGCCCGCGTCACCACCGGCCCGGCCCTGACGCCGCTGGTTCCTGATCGTCCGAATTGTCGGTGATTAACTACCGGAAACTCGGCTGGACTTGGTCAGTTACCTACTTTCGACCGGTGTGCGACCCCTTCGGGGCATGTGAGCCTGCTCGGACTTCACGTCAGGTGATCAAGCTTCCACGGAGGTGTACCGGGTGTCACGCAAACGGGTCATCGCAGGGACGGCGGCAGTGAGCGCGACCGTCGTCGCGGTGTCGCTGCTCACGACGGGTTCGCCCGCCTACGCGACCATCGCCCAGCCGTCGATGCACGCGCTGAACCCCCTCGCGATGCCGTTCGGCAGCGTGCTGCGGTCCCAGCAGGAGATCGGCGGGGTGCCGGTGTTCGGCGGCCAGCTGATCCAGGTCCGCGACAAGGCGGGCGCGGTGCTCGCCACGCACGGCCGCACCACGAAGAAGACCACCGGGTCCTTCCCGGCGAGCGCCGCGGGGGCCACCGACGCCGCCATCGCGGACGTCGCCAAGCGCACCGGGCTGGCCGCGAACACGCTGAAGGCCGACGCGCCCCGCGCGTACTGGTACGACGCCACCCTCGGCGGCGCGAAGGGCGACGGCGTCGCGGTGCCGACCTACCAGGTCACCGTGCACGGCAAGAAGCTCGACGACAAGTGGACCGAGGTCGTCAAGGCCGGCACGCAGGACGTCGTCACGTCGTGGTCGGAGGTCCGCGAGGCCAACCGCGACGTCTGCGACGCGAACCACAAGGTGGTCAGCGGCAGCAGCGATTCGGTCCGCTGCGGCACCGCCTTCGACGTCACCCGCAAGGAAGGCGGCGCCGAGTCGGGCGTCGCGGACGTCAACAACGTCTACACCTTCTTCGGGCAGGCGTCGGACTTCTACCAGAAGTACGTCAACGTCGACCTCACGAAGCTGATCGGCGCGGACTACTCCGACGGCACCGGCCAGGCGCTGCGCGGCACCGTCCGGATCTGCGTCGACGGCGAATGCCCGTTCGCCAACGCCTTCTGGGACGGCGAGCAGATGGCGTTCGGCGAGGGCGTCACCACCGACGACATCACCGGCCACGAGCTCACCCACGGCGTCACGCAGCACACGTCCGGGCTCAGCGGCGGCCAGGCCGACTCGATCAACGAGGGACTGTCGGACGTCTTCGGCAAGTTCATCGGCATCACGTCGAACGACCCCAACGACACCGGCGGCAACCGCTGGCTGCTCGGCGCGGGCTCGTCGCTCGGCGCGATCCGGAACATGAAGGACCCGCGCTCGTCGCTGTCCCCGCAGCCGGACATGGTCAACGGCCCGGGCTGGGACACGAACAACCCGGACGAGCACATCAACGACGGCGTCGTGAACAAGGCCGACTACCTCATCACCGACGGCGACACGTTCAACGGGCAGACCGTTCGCGGCCTCGGCCTCGACAAGGCCGTCCAGGTCTGGTGGGGCGTCGAGAACACGCTCACCCAGAGCGCGACCTTCAAGGACGTCGGCGAGGCGCTGAACTCCTCGTGCGCGGCGCTCGCGAAGGCGGGCACCGCCGGCATCACGACGGACGACTGCACCCAGGTCGGCAACGCGGTGAAGGCCACCCAGCTGGACCAGGACCCCAAGTAGACCCGTGAGTCAGCGGGGGAGCGACGTCAGCCCGGCGAGCAGCCGGTCGACGTCGGCCTCCGTGGTGTAGGGCGCGATCCCGGCCCGGACGGCGCCGGTGTCACCCAGCCCGAGGTGCCGCGAGCACTCGATCGCGTAGAAGCTGCTGGCCGGGGCGTTGACCCCCTGCGCGCCGAGGTGCTCGTACACCGCCTGCGACCGCACCCCGTCGACCGAGAACAGGGTCGTCGGGGTGCGGTGGCGTCCGGGTGCGCCGTACCGGGTCACGCCGGGGATCGCGGCCAGGCCCGCGTCGAGCCGGGCGAGCAGCGCGTTTTCGTGCTCCTCCAAGGCTTCCAGCGACGCGAGCAGCCGCGACCGGCGGTCGCCCGTTCCCGGCACGAGCCCGGCGAGGAAGTCGATGGCCGCCGTGGTGCCCGCGAGGAGTTCGTACGGCAGCGTCCCCAGCTCGAAGCGCTCCGGGACGGCGTCGGTCGAGGGCAGCAGCTTGTCCGGGTGCAGGGTCTCGAGCAGCGCCGGCGCCGCCGCGACGAGTCCGAGGTGCGGGCCGAGGAACTTGTACGGCGAGCACGCGTAGAAGTCCGCGCCGAGCGCCGTGACGTCGACGGCCGCGTGCGGGGTCAGGTGGACGCCGTCGACGTACAGCAGCGCGCCGGCGTCGTGCACCGCCGCGGCGATCGCGGGGACGTCCGGCCGGGTGCCGAGCAGGTTCGACGCCGCCGTGACCGCGACCAGCCTGGTGCGCTCCGAAAGGAGGGCGGTGATCGCCCCGGTGGCGAGTTCGCCGGTGGCGGGGTCGAAGTCCGCCCACCGGACGGTCGCACCGGCGGCCGCCGCGGCCTGGACCCACGGCCGGATGTTGGCGTCGTGGTCGAGGCGGGTGATGACGATTTCGTCCCCGTCGCCCCAGTTCTTGGCCAGCGCGCGGGAGAAGTCGTAGGTCAGCTGGGTCATGCTGCGCCCGAAGACGACCCCGCCCGGCTCGGCGGCAAGCAGATCGGCGGCGGCCTGCCGAGCCTCGGTGACGACCGCACCGGCCCGTCGCTCGGCGGCGGTGACGACCCCGCGGTTGGCGATCGCGGCGCACAGCGTGCGGGCGACCGCCTCCCCGACGACATCGGGGACCTGCGAGCCACCGGGCCCATCGAAGTGGGCGGCGGCGCCGTCGGCGAGCGCGGGGAAGTGCTTGCGGATGCTCTGCACGTCGTAGGTCACGCCGCCAGCATGCCGAAGGCCGAGCGCGGAACTCAAGATCTCCGGTGGGCCGGGCGAGGTCGCGAATGACTCATTGGCGGCCTCTGGTGTCCCCGATGGGTCATTCGGGACGCGCCGCATTCGGCGCCACCGGGGAGCTCAAGGTCTCCGCAGGGCCGGGCGGCGCACTCGAGGCTGGTGGGGAGCGGTGATCTCCGCGGGATCGGTGGCCGGGCCGGGCGGGGAACCCGATGCCGCCCGGCTCGGCTCAAGGTCTCCTTCGGGTCGGGCGGTCGGGCCAGCGGGAGGGCGCGAATGACTCGTTCGCGCCCTCTGGCGTCCCCAATGGGTCATCCCGACGCGCCGCATCCGGTACCGCCGGGGAGTTCAAGGTTTCCGCGGGGCTGTCGGCTGGGCCGGGCGGGGAACCCGATGCCGTTGGAGGGCTCAAGGTCTCCGCAGGGCCGGGCAGCCGGGCCAAGGGGAGGTCGCGAATGACCCATTCGCGGCCTCCGACGTCCCCGATGGGTCATTCGCGACGCACCACACCCGGCCCGCCGAAGAAACTCAAGACCTCCGCAGCGGCGCGGCCGCCGTGGCGGGGATCTGCGGCGGCGCCGCCACCGGACGCCGCACCGGGGCCGGCGTCTGCAAATACCGGCGGAACTTCTGCGTAGGCTTCTCCACGTAGTTCCACGACAGCTGCCCCACCAGGTAGGCCGACGGCACCGCCAGCAGGATCAGCAGCCACACCTGCCGCACGCCCGCGAGGATGAACAGCTGCTGGATCGGGAAGCCCCAGATGTACGTGCCGTAACTGCCGTAGACCCACGGCCCGGCCGCCTCCAGCCGCCGCGGCCAGTGCATTGCCAGGGTGATCGCCCCGTACGCCGCGCTCAGTGCCAGCAGGTAGCGGCTCGCCGGCGTCTGGCTCAGCGCCAGGTACGCGCCGAACAGCACCAGCGCCACCCACGGTTTGAGCGGGATCCGGTCGCGGTAGGCGTGCAGCACCATCCCGATCACGAACGGGACCAGGAACGACACCGTCGAGCCGATCGGGACGACCAGGAGCGAGCCGCCGAGGCCGTGCTGCTCGAACGTCGCGTGCAGCACCGTGTCCGTGTAGACCATGCCGCCGAGGACGAGGAACAGGACCAGCCGCGGCAGGCCGATCAGCACGGCCACGCCGACGACGAGGACGAGCGCGTAGCCGAGCAGTTCCATCGGCAGCGTCCAGATCGCGCCGTTGACCGAGAACGGGTACGGGTTGCCCGCGAACACGCCGGGCAGGTCGTGCTGCATGTAGAACAGCACCGTCGTGCCGACCAGGTAGCGCCACGTCTGGATGTGCGTCCAGTAGTCGTGCGCGGGCCACGTCGTCACCAGCGGCCCGATCACGAACACCGTCACCAGCAGCACCACGACCAGCGGCGGCATGATCCGCAGCAGCCGCCGCGCCGAGAAGCGCCACCACGACGGGTCGCGCGTCCAGCTGTCCTGGATCTGGTAGCCGCTCATCGCGAAGAACCCCATCAGCGCGATGTACCCCGGCGACATGTGCCACGACGCGGGGAAGATCGTCAGCCGCTGCGGGTGCAGCAGCGGCATGCTGTGGTCGACGATGACGGTGATCGCGCCGATCATCCTCAGCCACGCGAAGCCGACGTTGGGATTGGCGTGAATTTTTGGCGAGCTCGGCACGGGGGCAGATGCTAACCCATCCAGTCCTGCCGCTTGACCCGAACGGGCGAGAAAGTCACCGGCCGCGGTTGCGCGGGTGCTCGCGGGCGCGCCTTTCGTTGCCGTGCTTGTAGTTGCCGGTCACGCGGGCCATCAGCAGCTGCGGGTCGTCGCCGCGCGCGATCGCGGCCAGGAACCGGGTCGCCGCGGCGCCGCGGAGGGTGCCCGCGGGACGGCCGTGGTGCGTGATCGTCACGACGCCGTGCTCGTCGGCGCGGTGCGCGAAGCCTTCCGGGGTCCCCATCCGCCCAGGGTGGCACGGCGGGCAACCGGTTTTCCCCGGGTCCGGTCCGGGGGATACCCGGATGGCTCCCGCGCGGTGACCCGACAGAATGCTGGGGATGCGGGGGAAACATCTACTGGCGGGCGCGCAGGTCCTGGTCCTGGCGGCACTGCTGGTGTCCTACAACGACGGCCGGTGGCGGTTCCCGGCCTACCGCGTCGACCTGGACGTCTACCGGCTCGGCTCGGCGGCGCTGCTGCACGGCCATGACCTGTACGGCACGCTGCCGCCCACCGGCGACGGCCAGTCCCTGCTCTTCACCTACCCGCCGTTCGCCGCGATCCTGCTCGCGCCGCTGGCGGTCCTGCCGTACTGGGCGGCCTGCCTCGCCCTCACGCTGCTGACGCTCGGGGTGCTGGCGCTGGTGCTGCGGGCGGTGCTGCGCGCGCTCGGGAAGCGGTGCGACCGGTGGCGGGTGGCCGCGGTCCTGCTGGTCGCCGAGGCGCTCGAGCCGGTGCTGCGGACGCTGTACGCGGGCCAGATCGACCTGCTGCTGCTCGCGCTCGTCGCGCTCGACGTCCTCGTGGCCGCGCCGAGGTGGCCGCGGGGCCTGCTGATCGGCCTCGCCGCCGCGATCAAGCTGACGCCGGCGGTGTTCCTGCTGTACCTGCTGCTCCGCCGCGACACCCGGGCGGCGATCACCGCCGGCGTGACCTTCCTGGCCGCGACGGCGCTGGGCTTCCTGCTGGCCGGCGCGGATTCGATGCGGTACTGGACCGGTGCGCTGTGGGACACCGGCCGCGTCGGCGAACCGACCTACGCCGGCGACCAGTCGCTGCTCGGCCTGCTGGCCCGGGCCGGGGTCCCGGCGGACGCGCGGACGGCGTGGTGGTTGCCCCTCGTCGCGGTGGTGCTCGTGCTGACCGCGCTGGGTGTGCGGCGCGCGCTGGCCGCGGGGGAGACGACGATCGCGCTCGGCCTGAACGCCCTCGGCGGGCTGCTGGTTTCGCCGATCTCCTGGACGCACCACTGGGTGTGGGCCGTGATCGTGCTGCTCGGCTGGGCGGAGCTGGCCCGCCGCACGCGGCGGCGCGGGATCGCGGTCCTGGCGGGCGTCGGCGTCGTGCTGTTCGTCGCGGGACCGCAGTGGTGGTGGCCGCGCGGCGGCGAAGTCGAGCGCCGCTGGGACTTCCTCCAGCAGCTCACCGGCAACGGCTACGTCCTGTTCGGGCTCGCGGTGCTGGTCACGGCGGTGCTGGTGCGGTTCCCGCGGCCGGCCGACGACTTCAGCGGCGCCGTCCCGGCCCGCGCTGCAGCCAGCCCGCTCCCAGGATGAGCATCGCCGTGCCGAGGCCGAGCACCAGGCAGAGCCCGGCGGTGTTCATCGGCAGCGCGTCGGTGATCGCCTGCGGCAGCGGGAGCAGCAAGACCAGGCCGACCACGGCGTAGACACCCCCCGCCGCGACCAGGAACCGGGCGGCCAGGCGCGAGGAGCGGGTGCAGAACACCGCGACGGCGCCGGTCAGCAGGTGCAGGAGCGCCCACAGCCCCGACACGGAGAACACCCCGAACAGCTCGTGCGGACCACCGCCGTCGGTGACGCCCGACATCAGCTCGAGCGCGGCGAGCACGAGGAAGAGCAACCCGATCAGCATGCCCATGCCCTGGACGGGGGCGGGTCCGCGCCGGGTTTCGGGTTCGGTGGCCGTCATGTCCCTCAGGTTCCCCGTGCGGGGCCTTTTAATGCACGGCTTCAGGGGTAACCGGCGAACCGACGAAAGGTGACCCCGATGACCGAGTACCGCCACACCGCGACCGCCGACATCCCCGCCGACGAGCTGTTCGCGTTCCTGAGCCACCCGGAGAACCTGCCCCGGTACTTCCCGGAGATGAAGGTGGCCGAGCCGAAGGGCGGCGACAGCGTGCACGTCGAAGCCGAGGTGCACGGCAAGCGCGTCGCGAGCGAGGCCTGGCTGCACACCGACCCGGGCACCCGGTCGCTCAAGTGGGGCGCGGAAGGCCCCGACGACTACCACGGCGAGCTGCGGATCGACGACGACGGCCCGGCGTCCTCGCAGATCACCGTGACGCTGCACAGCGTCCGCGAGGCCGAGGGCGGCGAGGTCCAGCAGGGCCTCGAGCGCACGATCGCCGCCATGACGCACGCCGCCAGTTCCGACGCCGACGTCGAAGCGGCCGAAGGGGAGGGCGGCTGGACCTCCTACGACGCGAAGAGGGATTCGTCCAGCTGAGGCGGGAACGGGCCGTAGGCGTTGCCGCGGGCCCCGCGGGTGCGCAGCGCCGGGATCGCGAACAGGTACTTGAGCAGTGACGGCGGCGCGGTGCCCCGGCCGCGGGCCCGCGCCGCGGCCGCCCGCTTCTCCACCCGCACCTGATCGGCCTGCACCCGCTCGATCGCGCGGATCCGGGCGGCCTGCACGGCCGCGAGGTCTTCGTCGGTGACCGTGCCCCGCCGCAGGGCGGGGACCAGCCGGTTCGCCGCGGCGACGGCGTCCTGCACCGCCATCAGGATGCCGTTGCCGCCGACCGGGGAGATGACGTGCGCGGCGTCGCCGAGCAGCAGCAGGCCGGGCCGGTGCCAGCGCTCGACGCGGGAGATGTCCACCGACAGCAGCGTCGTCTGCGAGAAGTCGGTGAGCAGGTGCGCCCGGTCGGCCAGCCACGGCACGCGCTCGCGCACGAAGGCTCGGATCGGCTCGACCCCGCGTTCACGCAACGCCGCGTACGCGCCCTTCTCGATGCTGTAGCCGACCTGCCAGTCATGCACGCCGCCGAGGACGCCGACGTACGCGTCGCGCCCGAAGTAGAGGTCGAGGTCCGCGTCGGGCGGGTCGCCGGGGGAGCGCGGGAGCCGGAACCAGAGCAGGTCGGTGGTGGCGCCGAGCGGGCGGGCTTCGAGGCCGGCCAGCCGCCGCACGGTGGAGAACCGGCCGTCGGCGCCGACGACGAGCGACGTCGTCAGCTCGCCGCCGCGGAAGCGGACGCCGGTGACCGTCCCGTCGTCGTCCTCGAGCAGGCCGGTGACCTTGGCGTTCGTGCGCAGGTGGAACGTCGGCAGCGCGTTCGCCCGCTCGGCGAGGAAGTCGAGGAACCGCACCTGCGGCATCAGCGCGACGTAGCCGAACGGCGTGCGGAGGCGGTCGTAATCGGCGCAGCTGTAGACCCCGGCCGGGGTGTGGAAGCGGAACGAACGCGCCTTGAAGTGGTCGAGGTCCAGCAGGTCCGCGGCGAGGCCGAGCCGGTCGAGCAGCTCGAGCGTGTAGGGGTGCAGCGAGTCGCCGCGGAAGTCGCGGTCGAAGTCCGACCGGGCTTCCAGCACGGTGACCTCGATCCCGGCGCGGGCGAGCAGGTAGCCGAGCAGCAGCCCGCCGGGGCCGCCACCCGCGACCGCGACGCTCACGCCGGGTCCACTGTGGACAGGCGGAACACCGCCATCCCCGGCACGTGCTCGAGGATCTGCTCGTGGCCGGCGTCCTGGGGGACCGGGAACGCCTTGACCGCCCACGGCACGGACATCGCGGCCAGGTAGGTGGCGACCACCCCGGCGGCCTCGTCGCCGCCGACCGGTTCGGCCCGGCGCTCGGCCCGCTCACCGGCCGCCAGCAGCGCGCACTCCGGTGTGGCCAGCAGGTTCACCACCCAGTCGCGGTCGCGGACCGGCGAGACGAGGTAGTGCCCGCCGTCCTTCGCCACCACGGCCAGCGGTACCCGGCGGGGGCTGCCGGAGCTGCGGCCGCGGGTCTCGACGACCCGCAGCGCGTAGCCACCTTCGGGCGGCGGCTCCGCCGGGGCACCGATCAGCTTCGCGGTCATTTCGGCATTCATCGCTCGGACGTCCACGAGCTCCACGGTAGCAAAACTCGCTAGATTGTCTAGCTAACCTAGAATGGCCTGGTGGAAGACGTTCCGGTAGCCCTTCGGGTGAACTTCGCCCTGCGCGAGCTGCTCTCGCTCGCGCACGACGTCCAGGCGGCGCTCGCCCGCCGGCTCGGGCTGGGCGCCACCGACGTGCAGGCGCTGCAGCACCTCGCCTTCGGCACGCCGATGGGCACGGTGGACCTGGCGCACGCGCTGAAGATCCGCTCGGCGTCGGCCACCGTGCTGGTCGACCGCCTCGAAGCGGCCGGGCACGTCCGCCGCGGCCCGCACCCCAGCGACGGGCGGCGGATCACGCTCGTGCTCAGCGAAGCCGCCCGCGACGAGGTCCGGGTCGCGCTCGCGCCGCTGGTCGACGCCGTCACCCGGTTGACCGACGGGCTGACGCCGGCGCACGCCGAGGTCGTCGCGCGGTTCCTCGGGGACACCACGGAAGTGCTGCGGGCGTACGCTGCGGAGCCGCCGGAAGCGGGTTAGCGTTCCCCGCATGCGAGACGAGCCCGCGCTGTGGCTGTTCGCCGACCAGCTCGGGCCGCACTTCCACGGCACGCCCGAGCACCGGCACCGGGACGTCCTGGTGATCCGCTCGGCCGCGGCCTTCGCCGCGAAACCCTTCCACCGCCAGAAGCTGCACCTGGTCCAGGCGGCGCTGCACCGGCTCGCCGCCGACCTCGGCGACCGCGTCACGCTGATCGACGCCCCGGACTACCGCACCGGCCTGCGCGAGTTCGGGCGGCCGGTCGTCGTGCACGAACCGACGTCGCACGCGGCCGACGCCTTCGTCCGGAAGCTGCACGGCGAAGGCGTCGTCACGGAGATCCTGCCGACGCCCGGGTTCGTGCTGTCCAAAGCGGACTTCGCGGAGTGGGCCGCCGGGCGCACCCGGTTCGTCATGGAGGACTTCTACCGCGACCAGCGGCGGAAGTTCGGCGTGCTGCTCGAAGCCGACGGCGAGCCCGAAGGCGGGCACTGGAACTACGACCACGACAACCGGCAGCCGCCCCCGAAGACCACCCGCCTCGACGTCCCCGCGCCGTGGCACCCGCGGGAGAACGAGATCGACGACCGCGTCCGCGCCGACCTCGACGCGGCCGAGCGCGCGGGGGAGATCCACCCGGTCGGTGTGGACGGGCCGCGGCAGTTCGCCGTCGGGCACGACGAAGCCCAGCGCGCGCTCAAGCGGTTCCTCGACCACCGGCTGCCGGTGTTCGGGCCGCACCAGGACGCGATGCTGACCCACGACTGGGCGATGGCGCACGCGCTGCTGTCCGTCCCGCTCAACCTCGGGCTGCTCGACCCGCGGGACGTCGTCCGGAAGGCGCAGGAGCGGTACCGGGCCGGCGAGGCGCCGCTGAGCAGCGTCGAGGGGTTCGTCCGCCAGGTGCTGGGCTGGCGTGACTGGGTGTGGCACCTGTACTGGCACCAGGGGCCGGAGTACTTGCACCGCAACGCTTTGCAGGCGCGGCGCAAGCTGCCGGAGTGGTGGCGTTCGTTGGACGCCGACGCCGTCGAAGCGGCTTGCCTGCGCACCGCGCTCGCCGGCGTGCGCGACCGCGGCTACGCCCACCACATCGAGCGCCTGATGGTGCTCGGCAACCACGCGCTGCAGCGCGGCTACGACCCCGCCGAGCTGACCCACTGGTTCGCGACCGCGTTCGTCGACGGGTTCCCCTGGGTGATGCCGGCCAACGTGATCGGGATGAGCCAGTACGCCGACGGCGGGGTCGTCGGGACCAAGCCCTACGCCGCCGGAGGCGCCTACATCAACCGGATGAGTGACCACTGTCCGGGTTGCGTGTTCGACCCGAAGAAACGGACCGGGCCGGACGCGTGCCCGTTCACCGCGGGCTACTGGGCGTTCCTGGACCGCAATGCCGCGCGGCTGCGGGGAAACCACCGGATGCGGCAGCCGTTGAGCGGGCTGGAGCGGCTCGCGGACCGGGCCGAGGTCGTCGCCCGGGAGGCCGACCGCGACCACTTCTGAGTTCGCACCATCGGGTGACTAGCGGGGTGCGGCGGGCTCTCTTACGGTTGTTGTCTCCCTTTCCCCGGCGAAGGCGATCCCATGCCCGACGCAGATCCGCGCGCTGGCGTGCTTTCCAAGCGTGCCCTCGTGACGGCGTCGCACGCGGTGGAGCGCGCGGCCCTGGCCGAAGGCGCGGGCGACGACACCGTCGTGTTCGCGCTGTTCCAGCGGCTCCCGTACTTCGAACGCGAGCGGGAGGTGTATGCCGAGATCGCGCGGCGCGCCGCGGTCACGGTGGTCGGCATGGTCGACTCCGGCCGTCCCGACCTGCCGCACGGCGTCACCCCGGTGCTGCTGCGCCCGGACGAGCCGATGGCGCGCGAGTGGTCGGTGGCCGTGCTGTCGCCGACGTTCGGCGCCTCGGTCGTCGCGCAGGACCTCGACGAGATCGACCCGGCGGCGTCCGCGGTCGAGGCGGCCCGGCTCTTCCGCGGCCGCTGGGGCCTGCGCCGCGACGAGGCGTACGCCGAAGTGGTCCGCCTGCGCGACGCGATGGGCGACCGGCTGCCCCCGGCGGTCCGGCGCAAGGTCGGCGAGGTGCTGGCCTCGGTCGAAACCCCGCCGGCGCTCGACGTCGAAAGCCGCGCCGAGGCGGCGCTCCGGCACGTCGCGACCAAGCTCGACAAGGCCCGTTCCCGCGCGGAGCCGCGTCCGGCGACCGGCCCGGCCGTCGACCCGGACACGGGCCTCGACACCCTGGCGGGCATCCAGTCCTGGCTCGGCGACGCGACCGACACGGTCCCGCTGGGCCTGGTCTTCGTCGCGGTCGACGACCCCGGCGCCCTCGAGCGGCGGCACGGCACCCGCATCCGCATGCACACGGAGCAGAACATCGCCGACCTCCTGCGCGACGGCCTGCGCCCCCTCGACCGCGCGGTCCGGCTCGGGCCGGGGGAGTTCCTGGTCATCCAGCCGGCGGTGTACCCGCACGAGCTGACCGACCGGAGCCGGCGTCTGGAGCACCGCCTGGCGGCCCTGCACGCGACCTACCCGTTCGTCGACCTGCACCCGCGCACGACGACGTTGCTGACCCGGCGCCGCCCGCTGCCGCTGCACAGCCTGCGGGCCCAGCTGCGCCACGTCCCGGCGGTGACGCTCTGGCCGCCGAGCCAGGGCTCGCTCCCGATCCCGGAGGTGCGCCCGGTCGGGTCGCGTCCGGGGGCCGGCCAGTGGTTCCAGTGAGCGTATAACGACCTACACGGCGGGGCTTGTTTTCCTGCTCCGGCGGAGCATCGAGACACCCGCGGCGAGCGCGAACAGTCCACAAGCGACACCGGCGGCCGCCTGCACCCCCGCCGTGCAGGCGGTTCGCGCTGCCGCGAGCAGCTCGTCCGCCGCCGCCAGCCCCCGTGAAGCCGTTTCCGCCTGTGCCGGACCCGCCGACGCCAGCCGCGCAGCCGCTTCGGGCACGCCGGCCGGCACCACCAGCCGTCCCGCGTAGACCGCCGCCGCCAGGGAACCGAACACCGTGGTGCCCAGCCCGGCGCCCAGCTCGTAGCCGGTCTTCTCGACCGCCGCCGCGCCACCCGCGCGGTCCGCGGGGGCGGCCGAGAGCAACGTGTCGGTGCTCGACGTCAGCGCCAGCGCCATCCCGAACCCCGTGCCCACCAGCGCGCCGCCGAGCCACCACGCGGAGGTCAGCGCCCCGGCGGCCGGGACGAGCAAGGAGACCGCCGTCACCGCGAACCCCGCCGTGCGGACCCGCGCGTTGCCGAACCGGGTGAGCAGCGCGGGTGCCACCACGCTGCCCACCGCCGACGCCCCGAGCACCAGCAGCAGCCGGGCCGCGGCGGCCGTCGGGGACAGGCCGAGCACCACCTGGAGGTACTGGGCCAGCAGCAACCCGAGCCCGACCAGCGTGCTCATCACCAGCAGCACCCCGCCGACCGCGCCCGGCACGCCCGGCCGCCGGAACAACGTCAAGTCCAGCAACGGGACCGCCGCCCGGCGCTGGCGGCGCACGAACAGTCCGATCAGGACAGCGCCCGCCGCCCCGGCCGCGAAGCCGCCCCCCGACGGCCCGGCCGCGAAGGCGAGCCCGAGCACGCCGCCGGCCGCCAGCAGCGCGCTGAGCGCGTCCCACGGCTGCCGCCCCGGCGGGGACCGCGGCAGCCACCGCAGCGCCGCGACCACCGCGAGGAGGATCACCGGCGGGTTGACCAGGAACGTCGCCCGCCAGCCCCACGCCTCGACGAGCACCCCGCCGAGCACCGGCCCGAACACCGAGCCGGTGCCGGCGATGCCGCTGCAGACCGCGATCGCCGCCCGCCGCTGCCGCTGCTCCGGGAACAGTTCCCGCAGCAGCGACATCGTCACCGGCATGATCAGCGCGCCGCCGCAGCCGAGCACGGCCCGCGCGGCGAGCAGCGCCGGAACGTCCGGCGCGACCGCGCACCCGAGCGACGCGAGCCCGAACACCGCGTAGCCGGTGACGAGCACGCGCCGTCGTCCGTACCGGTCGCCGAGCGTGCCGAACGGCAGCAGCAGCGGCGCCGCGGTGAGCGGGTAGATCGCGACGATCCAGACCTGCGCGGCGGCGCCCGGCCGCAGCTGCCGGACGACGTCGGGCAGCGCCACGTGCAGCACGGTCGCGTCCACCGCGACCAGGAACAAGCCGGCCCCGAGCACGGCCAGCAGCGGCCAGGCGCGGGTCACGGCCACAGCAGGCCCGCCAGGTGCCGCGCGACGACGTCGACGTGCGGCGGGTCGATCACGGACAGGTGGTGCGCGGCGACCGGCACGATCTCCAGCCGCGGGCACAGCTCCGCCCACCCGGCCGCGAGGTCCGTGCGCGAGTACCGGGGTTCCATCGCGAGCCCGGCGGCGTACGGCTCGGTCGCCCGGTAGAGCACGACCCGGCCGTCGTAGCGGCGCGGCGTCCCGCGTTCGGCCGCCAGCGTGTCCAAAAAGGACTGACGCTGGTGGCGCAGCACGCCGGGGCTGAGCAACCCGGCTTCGGCGACCCGCCGCATGGTGAGCTCGATCTGGTCTTCTTCGGGCAGTGACGCGAGTTCGTCGTGGCCGAGCCGGACCGCGCGGCCGTAGGTGCCTTCGACGTACCCGGTGAACCGCAGGAACCGCCGCGCCGACGACGCCCGCGGGTCGAGGTCCGGTTCCGGCAGCGGCAGCATGGTGTCGATGAGGGCGACGAGCTCGACGGTTTCGCCCTCGTCGGCGAGCCGCGCGGCGACACCGTAGGCCAAGGCCCCGCCGAACGACCACCCGGCGAGCCGGTAGGGCCCGTGCGGCCGGCGGGCGCGGACGAGCGGGAGCAGCCGTTCGACGCGCTCTTCGATGCTGGTCCCGGGCACGCGTTCGAACCCGGCGCACGGCACGCCGGCAGGCAGCCGGTCCAGCAGCGGGCGGTAGACCGTGCAGGTGCTGCCGCCGGGGTGGAAGAGCAGGAGCGGGGCGGTGCCGGCGTCGCCGGGTTTGAGGAGGCTTTCCTGCCGGGTGTCGAGGATCGCCCGCGCCACTTCGGCGATGGCGGCCAGTGAGTCGTGTTTGAGGAGTTCGGCGGGGTCGACCGGGGTGCCGAGTTCGGTCGCGAGGCCGTCGGCGAGTGCTTGGGCGAGGTGCTCCGGTCGTGCGGTGCCGGTCAGGCGGAGGTGCGTACCGCCGGGATCGGTACCGGTGTGTTCGTGCCAGAGGCGGAGGATGAGCCGGTCGGCGGCGTCCCAGGCCCGGCCGCGGGTCGGGCGGAGGTCGCGGTTGAGGTCGGCGAGGGTGGCGCCGCGCAGGAAGACGGCGGGGTCGGGGTCGGTACCGAGTTCACGCCGGAGCGCTTCGCGGATCCGGTTCGCCATGAGGGAGTCGAGCCCGAGTTCGACGAGGGGGACGTCGGCGTCGAGGCGGCCGGGGGAGATCCCCATGATGGCGGCGACGATCTCGGTGAGCCGGTCGCCGGTGCCGTGGGAGGGCGGTGCCGCTCGGGTCGTCACGGGCCGCTCGGGCGCGGGCGGCGTGGTTTCGCCGGTGTACCAATGCCGTTCGTGGCGCCACGGCATCGGGGGGACGTCGGTCAGCTTCGCGCCGTCGTCGGGGGCGGAGAGCGTGATCCGCGTGCCCGCGCAATACAGCGCCGCCGCGGCCGCGCCGAACGAGCGGACTTCGTCCTGGCCGCGGCGCAGGGTGCCCGTCACCACCGCGTCCGCGATCCCGGCCGCCTCGAGCGTGCGGGCCAGCGATCCGCGCAGGACGGGGTGCGGGGAAACCTCGATGAACACGCGGTGCCCGTCCGCGGCGGCCGCGGTCACGGCCTGCCGGAACCGCACCGGGCGCCGCAGGTGCGCGGCCCAGTAGCCGGCGTCGAAGTCGGGCAGCTCGCGCGGGTCGGGCAGCACCGTGTCGTACCACGGCACCAGCGGCCGCCGCCCGCCCAGCTCGGCGAGCGCGTCGCGCAGCGCGCCCAGCACCGGCTCGACCCCGCGCGAATGCCCGGCGACGTCCACCGGCAGCCGGCGCGCGCTCCGCCCGGCCGCGGTCAGCTCCGCGACCAGCGCGTCCAGCACCGGCGCGTCCCCGGCCACGGTCACCTGCCCGGGCGCGGAATCGACGGCGAGCTCGACACCGGGGTAGCGGTCGACCTCGTCCGGCGTCAGCTCGACGGCGGCCATCGCCCCGCCCGAGCCGACGGTGCCGAGCAGCCGCGCCCGCGTCGCGACCAGGTGGACGGCCTCATCAGCGGTCAGCACCCCGCTCACGACGGCGGCGGCCGCGGACCCGAGCGAGTGCCCCACGACAGCGGCCGGGCGGACCCCGAGCGCCTCCCACCGGGCGGCCAGCGCGAGCTGCGTGCCGAAGATCGCCAGCTGCGTTTCGGTGAGGGAGAAGGGGTCCCGGGCGGTGAGCAGCGCACGCAGCGACCGCCCGGTGTGCTCGGTGAAGGGATCACCGAGCTTGTCGACCTGCGCGGCGAACGCCGGTTCGGCGGCGAGCAGCCCGCGGCCCATCCCGGCCCACTGCGAACCGTGCCCGGAGAAGACGAACACGGGCCCTTCCCCGCCGACGGCCCGCCCGGCGACGGCGCCGGCGGGCAGCGGATCGGCCCCGGCCCCGACTTCCCGGAGGAGCACGGCGAGCTCACCGAGGTCCCCGGCGACAACGGCGGCCCGGTGCGGACCGGCATCGTCCCGCCGGAACAACGTGTGGGTGACATCGGCAAGGTGAGTTCGTTGCCCGGCGGGGGAATCCAGCCACCGCGCGAGCTGGGAGGCCCGCTCGGCAAGCCGGTCCCGGGTACGGGCGGACAGCAGGGCGATCCGAACCCCGGCGCTACCGAGGGCGGCTTGCGGTCCGGCTTGCGGTCCGGCTTGAACGCCGGCGACACCGCCACCGGGAGCGGTTTGCGGTCCGCCACGCCCGAGCTGGAGGGTGGCTTGTGCCGGGGTCCCGGCGCCGTCGGCGGGAGTGGCTTGCGGCCCAGCTTGGACGCCGTCGAGGGCGGCTGGTACCGGGGTCCGGGCCCCGGCGCCGCTGTCGAGGGTGGCTTGCCTCCCGGCCTGGACCCCGCCGCTCTCGCTCGTGCCGGCCAGGCCGCCGGGGACGGCTCGCGATCCGGTCCGGCCGTCCTCACCGAGTGCCGGCTCCGGAACCGTCGCCTCCTCCAGCACCACGTGCGCGTTCGTCCCGCCGAACCCGAACGCCGACACCCCCGCCACCGCGCGCCCACCGCGCCGTGTCCACGGTGTCGCCTCGCTCACCACCCGCAACCCCAGCTCCTCGAACGGGATGTGCGGGTTCGGCGCCGCGAAGTGCAGCTGTGGCGGGACTTCGCCGTGCACCAGCGCCAGCACCACCTTGATCACCCCGGCGATCCCCGCTGCGGCCTCGGCGTGCGCGATGTTCGTCTTCACCGACCCGATCAGCAGCGGTGACCCGGCATCCCGCCCCGCGCCCAAAACCGCACCCAAAGCACGAGCCTCGATCGGGTCACCGAGCAGTGTCCCCGTCCCGTGCGCCTCCACGTAATCCACAGTGGACGGATCCAGTCCGCGATAGGCCTCCCGCAGCATCGCCTGCTGCGCCGCCGGGTTGGGGGCGGCCAGGCCGTGGGACCGGCCGTCCGAATTGACCGCCGACGCGCGGAGCACCGCCAGGACGCGGTCGCCGTCCACTTCGGCGTCCGCCAGGCGCTTGAGGACCACCACGCCGCAGCCTTCGGCGCGGGCGATGCCGTCCGCGGCCGCCGAAAACGTCTTGCAGCGGCCGTCCGCCGCGAGCAGGCCCGCCGCGGAAAACGCCGCCGTCGGGCCGGGCAGCAGCATCAGGTTGACGCCCGCGGCCAGCGCCAGGTCGGCGTCGCCGTCGCGCAGCGCGCGCACCGCGTGGTGCACCGCCACCAGCGAAGACGAGCACGCCGTGTCCACCGCCACGCTCGGGCCGCGCAGGTCGAAGACGTACGACAGCCGGTTGGCCGCGATGCTGCCCGCCGCGCCGGTCGCCGTCCACAGGTCCGGGGTGCCGCCGGTCATCGTGAGGTGGCCGTAGTCGTGCGTCGCGATACCGGTGAACACGCCGGTCCGGCTGCCGCGCAGCGACGACGGCGCGATCCCGGCGTGCTCCAGCGCCGCCCACGTCACCTCCAGGAGCATCCGCTGCTGCGGGTCCATCGTCGCCGCTTCGCGCGGGGTGATGCCGAAGTGCTCGGCATCGAACCCGGCGACGTCGTCGAGGAAGCCGCCCACCACCGGCGCGGCGTCGGCGCTCCACCGCCCGGGTGGCGCGGTCCGGACGGCGTCGCGCCCGGTCCGCAGCAGGTCCCAGTACTCCTCGATGCCGTCCGCGCCGGGGAAGCGGCAGCCGAGGCCGACGACGGCGATCGGGTCGGTCCGGCGGCGGTCCCGGACCGCCGCGGCGGGTTCGGGTTCGGCGCCGGAGGTGAGGCTGCGGGCCAGGTGGTCGATGGTCGGGCTCTCCCACAGCAGCGTCGACGGCAGCCGGGTGCCGAGCAGCTCTTCGAGGTCGGCGGCGATCCCGACGGCCTGGCGGGAGGACAGGCCGTAGTCGCCGAGCGGCCGGTCGGGTTCGGCGGTCAGGCCGGTGTGCTCGGCGACCGCGTCGAGCAGCCAGCGGCGCAGGGTGTCCGGGTTTCTCATCGTGCCAACGCCTTCCCGTAGTCACCGGCGAGGTAGCGGTCACGGCAGGCGGCACGGGCGATCTTCCCGCTGGACGTGCGCGGCACCCGCCCCGCCGGGACGAGCAGCACGTCCCGCAGCGCGAGCCCGTGCGCGTCGGCGACCAGCCGCCGGACCGTCGTGACCAGCGCGCGTTCCGCCGCTTCGGCCAGGTCGGCGTGCGCGCGGTGCTCCGCGACCACGACGACGGCCTCGGTGTCGGCGCCTTCGATCGCGAAGGCCGCGACGCTGCCGGGCCGGATCTCGGGGTCGGCCGACGCGGCAGTCGCTTCGACGTCCTGCGGGTAGTGGTTGCGCCCGTCGACGATGATCAGGTCCTTGATCCGGCCCGCGATGTAGAGCTCGCCGTCGTGCCGGAGACCGAGGTCGCCGGTCCGCAGCCACGGCCCCTCGGGCAGGTCGCCGCGGTCACCGGCCAGGCGCGCGCCGAAGGTTTCCGTGCTCTCCAGGGGTTTCTGCCAGTAGCCCTCGCCGACGTTCGGGCCGTGCACCCAGATCTCACCGACCGACGTGTCGGGGAGCGCGACCGCGGTTTCCGGGTCGACGAGCGCGACGAGCTGCCCGGCCGGGGCACCGCAGGCGACCAGCCGCACGCCGTCGGCCGCGGGGCGCGCGGTGCCGGTCGCGAGGGCGTCGCGGTCGAACGTCGTGACGCGCGGGGCGGCGGCGGGCCCGGTGGTGACGAACACGGTCGCTTCGGCGAGGCCGTACGCCGGGCGCGTCTTGTCCGGGGTGTACCCGGCGGCCGCGAAGGTGGCGTGGAAGCGGTCGAGCACGGCCGGGGTGATCGGCTCGGCGCCGTTGACGATCGCCGTGACGCGGCCGAGCCGCAGCCGGGCGCGTTCGGCGTCGCGGATCCGGCTCGCGCAGTAGTGGAACGCGAAGTTGGGGGCGGCGCTCCACGCGCCGGCGTGGTCGCCGAGCAGTTCCAGCCAGCGGACCGGCCGCTCGATGAACGCCAGCGGGTCCATCAGCACCGACCGCAGGCCCAGCGCCAGCGGCGTGATCAGGCCGAGCACGAGTCCCATGTCGTGGAACAGCGGCAGCCACGAGACGGTGGTCGACGCGCCCGGGTCGAGGCCGAGGCCGCGGACGGCCTGGGTGACGTTCGCGAGGACGTTCGCGTGCGTGAGCACCACGCCGGCCGGCGTGCGGGTCGAGCCCGACGTGTACTGCAGGTAGGCGACGTCGTCCGGGACCGCTTCGGGAGCGGGCCACGACCGCACCGGGCCGGGGCGGTCCACCGCGACGACCGGGACGTCCCCGACGAACTCTTCGACGGCCGGCTGCCTCGGCGTGGTGGTGAGGACGGCCGAGGGCGCGCAGTCGGCGAGCACCGCGGCGAGCCGTCCCGCGTGGCCGGGCAGCCCCGGGTCGAACAGCGGCACCGCGATCGCGCCCGCGGTGATCGCGGCGAGGAACCCGACCACGTAGTCCGGACCCTGCGGGCACAGCACGGCGACCCGGTCGCCGGGCCGGACCGGGAGGGCGCCCGCGACGGCGTCGACGCGTTCGCCCAGCCGGCGCCAGGTGAGGGTGCGCCGCCGCCCGTCGCGGTCGGTGGCGAAGTCGGCGAAGGTCAGGGCGGGGGAGTCGGGGGTGGTCGCCGCCCAGTGCCGCAGGCACGCGGTCAGGGTGCCGCCGCCCACCGCCGGGAAGTTCACGTCGGACATGGGTTCTCCTTGGCTAGCGGCCCAGCCGCGCGGCCGCGTGCTGCCACGCGGCGACGGCCAGGGTGTCGAGGTCGAGGTCGGTCGTGCCGGCGTCGCGGAGCACGACCAGCACGTCGTCGGCGGCGACGGCGACGGTGCGCAGGCGCAGTCCCGGCAGCTCGGCCGGCTGGCCGGGCAGCGTCAGGAACTGCTGGTAGGAAAGGGTTTTCGCGCCGGGTACGGCGGGTGCGGTCCCGGTCGTGAGCGTCGAGACGGTGGGGAGGTCCTGGTCGTCCACGGTCACGCTCGCGCACTGGCGGAGTTTCGCGGTCCACGCGGCGAGATCGGGCGGGTCCGGGGTGCGCGCGACCAGTTCGCTCACCTGCCCACCCGGGACCGCCGTCTGGAAGCCCTGGCCGGTGGCCGGGCCCCGGAGCAGCCTGCCGTGCACGACGTCCGTGCACCCGCCGTCGTCCTTGGCGTCCAGAGTGGACAGTGCGGTGGCGACGTCGAACCCGGCACGCGGTGCGGGGGGAGCGGGGATCGCTTCGGCCGGCAGCAGCGCGGCCGGCGGAACCGGGGACGGGCTGGGTGTCGCGCCTTCGGCGGGTCCGGAAATGGTGGACGCCGCCGCGGCGGCGACCGCGAGCGCGGTGATTCGAAACGGGGGGAAACGATTCCGGGCAGCCATGGTGGACCCTTTCGGGAGCATTCTCGGGGTTTTTGGGTCCCGGCGCTGGGACGCGTGACGGGGACGGCGGCGAGGGCGGCCTAACCCGGCGATACGGGCGAGGCTAGGGCAAGAAATCGGTTACCGGAAGGGCCTCAAGATCCCGTAAACGCTGCTCGTGTACACGGCGTGACCTGCTGGATCGCAGGTTACCGGCGAGTTTTTGGCACGTCCGTCCGACTTTGGTGACCGAGCGTGCTCGTCGGCTCACCCGTATGGGGGAGTTTGTTTGCCTGCAATTCACATTGTCCGGTCGTGTGGCGGACGAGACAATTGCGTTTTCCGGCCTGATGACTTTAGCTTGGGCGCATCGTCGGGACCTTCGGAAAGGAAAGCGTATGCGCATGTCTTCGAGGTGGCTCGCCGCGCTGGCGGCCGTGGCGTGCGTGCTGCCCGGCACCCCTGCCGCGGCGGCGGACGGGCCACGCGCCGACGACGGCTCGCACGTCGTCGCCGAGACCACTGTGGACGGTGACGCGCGGGTACTCGACCTCACCGTGCGCTCCACCGGGGTCGGGGCCTACGCGATGGTCCGGCTGATCCTGCCACGCGACTGGGCGGAGCACCCGGACCGGACGTGGCCGGCGGTGTACCTGCTCGCCGGGGAGACCCGGTTGCAGGACTACCGCGGCTGGAGCGCCAACACCGACGTCCGGCGGCTGGCCGACGACGCCGGCGTCCTGGTCGTGATGCCGGGGGCCGGGCCGGCGGGGTTCTTCAGCGACTGGTGGAACTACGGCAAGGACATCGCGCTGAACCAGTGGGAGACCTTCACCGCCGTCGAGCTCCCGCAGCTGATCGACCGCGGTTACCGCGGCGACGGCCGGCGTGCGGCCGCCGGGCTGTCCCTCGGTGGCTACGGCGCGATCGAACTCGCCGCGCGGCGGCCCGGCGTGTTCCGCTACGCCGCCTCCTACAGCGGGAACCTCAACCCGGCCGGCCCGACCGGTGAGCTGCTCACGGACGCGATCGTCGCTTCCGCCCGCCTGGACCCGGAGGCCCTCTGGGGCGACCGTCGCCGCGAACCGGCGCGCTGGGAAGCGCACGACCCGCTGGTGAACGCCGAACGCCTGCGCGGCACCGAGCTGTACCTTTCCGCGGGCAACGGCCTGCCCGGACCGCTGGACGCCCAGCTCCCGATCGACGTCCTGCCCGGCGCGATGCTCCTGGAATTCCTGTGCGGCGGCCAGACCACGGCGATGGCCGGGCGGCTGCGCGCCCTCGGCGTCCCGGTCACGACCGACCTCTACGGGCCCGGCACGCACCAGTGGGCGTACTGGCAGGAGCAGCTGCACAAGACGTGGCCGCGGATGCTGCAGGT
This sequence comes from Amycolatopsis sp. cmx-4-83, assembly GCF_046548815.1. Classification (NCBI taxonomy): domain Bacteria; kingdom Bacillati; phylum Actinomycetota; class Actinomycetes; order Pseudonocardiales; family Pseudonocardiaceae; genus Amycolatopsis; species Amycolatopsis sp. cmx-4-83. Next base: position 361,303 of record NZ_JAEBEF010000006.1, read on the forward strand.
GCTGGCGGCGGCGTCGTGACGCGGGTGTCCTATGTGGTCACGGGCGCGTCGGGCGGCATCGGCCGCGCGTGCGTGGCGGAGCTGGTCCGGCGCGGCGCCCACGTGTGGGCGAGCGTGCGCACGGACGGCGACGAGGCGGACCTCACCCGCGCGTACGGCGACGCGGTCACGGTGCTGCGGATGGACCTGCGCGACCCGGCATCGATCACGGCGTGCGGCGAGCGCGTCGCGGCCGGCGGACCGGTGCGAGGGCTGGTGAACAACGCCGGCCTCGCGCGGCCCGGCCCGCTCGAGTACGTGCCGCTGGAGGCGTTCCGGGAGCAGCTGGACGTGAACGTCACCGGCCAGCTCGCGGTCACCCGCGCGATGCTCCCGGCCCTGCGTATCGCGGAGACGGCGCGGGTCGTGACGCTCGGTTCGATCGGGGGCCGGATCGCGGGCCCGATGGTGGGGCCGTACCACACGTCGAAGTTCGCGCTGGTCGGCTTGACGGACAGCCTGCGCGCGGAGCTGGCCCCGGAGGGCATCGAGGTGGTCCTGATCGAGCCGGGCGCGGTGGCGACCCCGATCTGGCCCCGAGCCCGCGCGGCGGCCGAGCAGGTGCGCGCGACTCTTCCGGCGGCGGGCCTCGAGCGGTACGCGGCACAGCTGGAGGCGGCGGAGCGGAGTGCGGCCCGTTCGGCGCGGACGGGAGTCCCGCCCCGCCGGGCGGCGGAGGTGGTGGTCCGCGCGTTGACGGCCCGCCGCCCGGCACCGCGGTACCTGGTGGGCACGGACGCCCGGGTGGCGGCGGTTCTGGCGAACCTGCCGTTCCGCTTGCGTTATCGCTTGACGGCGGCCAAGCGATGACCCGCGGCGGCGGGGTGGTGGCGTGGGACTGGTCGCTGGGCTGTGGCGGGCAGGCGATGTGCGCGTGTGGTGGCGGGTTGGTGGCGTTGGGTTGGTGGCCGGACTGGAGTGGCCAGGCGATGAGCGCGTGCGGCGGCGGGGCGGTGGTGCTGGGCTGGCGGCCGGGCTGTTGTAGCCAGGTGACGACCCGCGGCGGCGGGGCGGTGGCGTGGGACCGGTCGCCGGGCCGCGGCGGCCAAGCGATGAATGCGTGCGGTGGCGGGGCGGTGGCGCTGGGCTGGTGGCCGGGCTGTGGTGGCCAGGCGACGACTCGCAGCGGCGGGGCGGTAGTGCGGGACCGGTGGCCTGGCTGCGGCGGCCAAGCGACGACCCGCGGCGGCGGGGCAGTGGCGCCGGACTGGCGGCCGGGCTGTGGCGGCCGGATGGTGAGGCAGGGCGTGCCGTGGCCAACTGCGGCGGGGTGCCGCGACTCACCACCCCGGTCCGCGGTGGTCGGGGACCGCATCGTCGGAGTCGGCCGTTGAGCCGCCTGGTCGTGATCGTCGCGCCCGGCTCGCGTGGGGATGTCCAGCCGTGTGTTGCGCTCGGTCAGGGGCTCGCCGCCGCGGGGGACCGGGTCCGGGTGCTCGCCGCGCCGGGATTTCGGGGGCTGATCGAAGCACGCGGGCTTGCCTTCGCCCCGCTCTCCGCCGATCCGGGTGAAGTCCTCGGCTCGGCCGCCGGTCGGGCCTGGACCGCCGGGCGCCCGCACAAGTTCGTGAGCGGGCTGCGGAAAGTGCTCCGGCCGATCCTGACCCGGCTGCTCGCCGACACCCACACCGGCGCCGCCGGTGCGGACCTGATCCTCGCGCCCACCCTCGGCTTCCTCGGTACGCACCTGGCCGCCCACCTCGGCGTCCCGAACGCCGAACTGCACTACCAGCCCAGCGTGCCGACCCGGGCCTTCGCGCACCCGCTGCTCCCCGCGGCCGGACGCCTCGGACCCTGGGGCCGTCAGCTGAGCTTCCCCGCGGTCGACGCTCTGGCCTGGCAGCTCCTGCGTCCCGAAATCGACCACTGGCGCCGGGAAACTCTCGGCCTGCCCGCGGCTGGAGCGCGGGGGCCGCGGCGGCGGGCCCCGGTGCTGTGCGGGTTCTCCGGCGCCGTCGTGCCGCGGCCGCCGGACTGGCCCGCGCACGTCCACGTCACCGGGTACTGGTTCCTCGACGCCGGTCCGTGGCGCCCCGGCCCGCGGCTGCGCGACTTCCTCGCCGCCGGCCCGCCGCCGGTGTACGTCGGGTTCGGGAGCATGCGCCCGGCCGAAGCCGAACAGACCTTCGAGACCGTCCGGACGTCCTTGCGCCGTGCGGGGTTGCGCGGCCTCCTCGCCACCGAAGGCGACTTCGACGACGACGATCTGCTGACCGTCGCCGACGTCCCGCACGGGTGGCTGTTCCCGCGCACCGCGGCCGTCGTCCACCACGGCGGCGCCGGCACCACCGCCGCGGCGCTGAGGGCCGGGGTGCCGTCGCTCGTGTGCCCGGTCTTCTCCGACCAGCCCTACTGGGGTGACCGCGTCTCGCGGCTCAGCGCGGGGCCGAAACCGTTGCCGCTCAAGGCACTCGATGTCGAAGTGCTGACCGCCCGGCTGCGGGAGCTCACCGGAAACCCGCTCTTCCGCCGCGGCGCGCAGTACGTCGGCGCCCGGCTCCGCGCCGAGGACGGGGTCGCCCACGCCGTTTCGGTGCTGCGGGGCGCTTAGCGAGAGGGGTCCTCCCGGTCCCTGTCCCACCAGGGTCTCCCGGCCGTCCGGGACGCCTGTGAACCTGGGTGAGCCGGCTCACGGCTTCCACGGCAGGAGGAACGGAAAACCCATGGCGGACCACCAGTTCACCACCCACTCAGGCCTTTTCGACCTGAGCGAGAAGTACGCACTCGTCACCGGCGGCACCAAGGGCATCGGGATGATGATCGCGCGCGGCCTCCTGCAGGCCGGCGCCCGCGTCGTCATCAGCTCGCGCAACGCGGACACGTGCGCGGAGGCACAGCGCCGGCTGTCCGGATTCGGCGACGTCCGAGCGATCCCCGCCGACCTGTCCGAGCACGGCGAGTGCCGGCGCCTCGCCGATCTCGTCCAGGCCGGCTCGGACCGCCTGGACATCCTCGTCAACAACGCGGGAGCGATGTGGCGCGAGCCGCTGGCGACGTTCCCGGACGAGGCGTGGGACACGGTGCTCGACCTCAACCTCAAGTCGCCGTTCTGGCTGGTGCAGGCGCTGCTCCCCGCACTTCGCCGGGCGGGCACGGCCGATGATCCCGCGCGGGTCATCAACATCGGCAGCATCGCCGCCATCCACGTCGCCGAGTCGCCCAACTACTCCTACGCCGCCAGCAAGGCAGCACTCCACCAGCTCACCAGGGTGCTGGCCAGGGAACTGGGCCCCCAGCACGTCACGGTGAACGCGGTGGCCCCGGGACCGTTCCCGTCGCACATGATGGCGGCCACGCTCGACGCCGTCGGCGACACGATCACGGCGAAGGCCCCGCTGCGCCGGCTCGGCCGCGACGACGACATGGCGGGAATCGCGGTGTTCCTCGCCAGCCGGGCCGGGTCCTACCTGACGGGCACCGTCATCCCGAGCGACGGCGGCATCGCCACGACCGCGACCGGTACCTAGCCGTCGCGGGGTACCCGCAGTACCTCCCTCCGCCCGCGGACAGCGCCTAGGGTGGGGGAGTGGCCAAGATCGATCTGCGCACCGAGATCAAGGAGTTCCTGAGCTCGCGGCGCGCGCGGATCGCGCCCGAACGGGCCGGACTGCCCGCCTACGGCGGCAACCGCCGGGTCAAAGGCCTGCGTCGCGAAGAGGTGGCTCTCCTGGCGGGGGTGTCGGTCGACTACTACGTGCGGCTGGAGCGCGGCGGCCTCGCCGGCGCCTCCGACGGGGTCCTCGACGCGCTGGCCGCCGCCCTGCACCTCGACGAGGCCGAGCGCGATCACCTGTTCCACCTCGCGCGGCAGTCCGGGGCGCCCGGCGGTCCGCGCCGCCGGCGACCCGCCGCGACCGTGCGTCCGGCGCTTCAGCGGGTGCTCGACGCCATCACCGAGGCGCCCGCGTGGATTTGCAACGGCCGTTACGACGTGCTGGCCGTGAATGACCTGGCCCGCGCGCTGTATTCACCGGTGCTGGCCGGCCCGCGACGGCCGGCGAACACCGCGCGGTTCGTGTACCTGGATCCCGAAGCGGCGAGAACGTTCTTCGTCGACTACGACCGGATCGCCCGCGATGTGGCCGCGAAGCTGCGCATGGAAGCCGGCCGCGATCCGCACGACGAGGAGCTGCTCGCCCTGGTCGAGGAACTCTCGGCACGCAGTGAACCGTTCCGGCGGGGGTGGGCGGCTCAGGACGTCCGGCTCCACCGGTCCGGCCGCAAGCGCATCCACCACCCGGTGGTGGGCCGGCTCGACCTGGACGTCGAGTCGATGGAGCTGCCCGCCGAACCCGGCCTGCTCATGAACGTCTACACCGCGCCGGCCGGCACGGCGACCGCGGACGGCCTGGTCCTGCTGGCGTCGTGGGCGGCCGGCCGGGAGAGGTCCGCGACCGAGGTGCAGGCACCCGGCTGACGCCCGGATCAGGTCGTGCGCGGCCGCACCGGGACCGCGCGCTCGACCGCCGACACCAGCGCCCGCAGCGCGGCCACCTCCGCGGCGAGTGCCTTGCGGCCCGCCGGGCTGATCGTGATCCACGTGCGGGGCCGCTTGCCCTCGTACCCCTTCTCGACGTCGATCAGCCCGGCCTCCTCGAGGATCGTGACGTGCCGGGACAGGTTCCCGGCCGTCATGTCCAGCGTCCGGCGCAGGTACCCGAAGTCCACCTTCCCGGCCTCGGCGGCGATGGTGAGGATGCCGAGGCGGTGCCGCTGGTGGACCGTTTCGTCCAGGCCGGCCGCGGGGTGCTCGCTCATGCGCGCGGCCGCCGCTCGTGCCAGGCCGCGAAGGCGCCGCCCGCGAGCAGCACCAGCCCCGGGGGCAGCGTGTTCGTGAACGCCATCGTCGCTTCCCCTTCGTAGCGCGCGAAAAGGCCGAGGTGGAAGAAGACGTGCTGCACGTTGTAGAGGTTCACCAGCAGCGCTGACGCCGCGAAGAGCCCGCTGACGACGCCGAGCACCCGGCTGCGCTCCAGCCACGCCAGCCCCAGCAGGCCGAGCGCGATCGTGAGGAGCGGCGCGTACGGCCGGGCGGGCGCGAGCGCGAGGTCGAGCATCGCCAGCACGACGAAGCCGCAGACCATCGTGGCGGCCGTGGCCGCACCGCGCGCGCCCCGGCCGTCGAGCCGCGTCCGCAGCCCCAGGACCCCGGCGCCGGCCAGCAGGGCGACGGCCGCCACCGGGACGGTGAACGACGGCTGCGCGTACGGCGACCGCGCGACGCGGTAGGCGAAGGACTCCACCACCGGCAGCCCGAGCGAGACGCCGAGGACGCCGACCAGCCCGATCGCGAGGTAGCCGCGGATCGGCGTCCGCACCCCGCTGCGGTGGCCGCGGTAGAGGTACCAGGCGGCCGTGGCGAGGAACCCGCCGACGACCACGGCCAGCCAGTACAGCTGCAACGGCGTCCCGAACCAGACCCCCGCGAGCCCGAACCGCGGCGGCCCGCCCTCGGCCCACAGCGGCGCCAGCAGCACGAGCACGCCGAACAGCAGCAGCGGCGGGACGTAGGCGTGCCGGTCCGCCCGGGTCCGTGCGCGCAGTCGCGTCATCTCGTCGAGCAGCGCGGCCGGCGGCAGATCGGTCATGTGTGCTCCCCGGATTCGTAACTGGTTTATTGGGCAAACCAGATCTGCGGATGAACCTAGCGCACGGAGGGGGTGACGCGGAAGCGCGGTCGTGGGCCGGGCGGCGAACCGGCCGCGGCGCAGGAAGGAGCGGATGGCCCGGTACGTCCAGTGTCCTGAGTCTTGATCTCGTGGTCAGTGTCTAAAGTGCCGTGATGCCGACCCACGACTACGTGCGGCACGGCACCACCAGCCTGTTCGCCGCCCTGAACCCGGCCACCGGGTCGGTGATCGCCCAGCACGACCGACGGCACCGGCATCAGGAGTTCCAAATTCCTCACGACCATCGACGCCAACACACAAGACCCCGGCGATCAAGAACTGGCTGCTGCAGCACCCGCGTTTCCCCGTGCGCTTCACCCCGACCAGCGCCTCCTGGCTCAACCTGGTCGAACGCTGGTTCGCCGAGCTGACCAACCGCAAGCTCCGCCGATCCGCCCACCGCAGCGTCACCGAACTCGAAGCCGACGTCGAGGCCTGGAACGACGACCCCAAGCCCTTCGTCTGGACCAAGACCGCCGACCAGATCCTCGACACTCTCGCCGCACACTGCCAACGAATTGACGACTCAGGACACTAGGCCGTGAACGCCAGCACCAAGCCGGTGCCGGCGATCGCCGCGCACGCCGCGATCGTCGTCCGGCGGTAGTGGAGGATCAGCGCCGCGAACTCGCGCAGCAGCGCGCTCGGCAGGAAGTACCGCGCGGTCGGCGACCCGGTCGCGTGGAACGGCAGGTGCAGCCGGCGGCACTCCACCGCGGCCCGGAACACGTGGTAGCTGCTCGTCACCGCGACCACCCGGTGGGCGTCGCGCGGCAGCAGCTCCGCCGAGAAGCGCAGGTTCTCCTCGGTCGTGGTGGCCCGGTCCTCGCGGCGGATCCGCTCGGCCGGGATCCCGCGCTCCCGCAGGTAGGCGTGCATCGCTTCGGCCTCGGTGACCGTCTCGCCGGGACCGCACCCGCCCGAAACCACCAGCAGTGGCGGCTCCGGTTCCCGCGCGGCGAGCCGGAGCGCGCGATCGAGGCGCCCGGCCAGCAGCGGCGGCACCCGATTCCCGGCCAGGCCGCAGCCGAGCACGATGATCGCGTCGATGCCGCCCCGCCGTCCGATCCGGCTGTACACCGCGGAATACACCAGCAGCGACAGGAACAGGAACCCGAAGTAGCAGGCGAGCACGGCCGCGATGCCCACCAGCGCCGAGCCCCACCGCCCCAGCGGGACGAAGAACAGCGCTTCCAGCGCGAGGAGGCCGACACCGAGGCCGAGCGACAGGAGGTTCCCGGTGCTGCGCCCTTCCCGCCGCCACATCTGGATGCCGTTGACGACCAGCGCGACCGGCAGCACCAGCGCGCCGAGCACCACCGCGGCGCCGGCCACCGCCACCAGCACCGGGGTTTCCCGCAGCAGCCACAGCGCGGTCAGCAGCAGCGCCACGCCGAGCCAGACGGCGTTGCCGAGCCGCCGCGGCTCGCGCGCCAGCCGCACCGCGAACACGAGGAGCGCCACCGCGGCCGCGACCGGCAGCACCCCGCCGGCGACGTTCACTCGGGCCTCCTTGGCTATTCCCCCGCGCGGAGGTCCAACCTAGCCCGTGCGCCGCCGCCGGCTCCGGGGAGGGCTAAGCCTTGCGCTGCATGCTCGAGCGCGCCGGGTTGCCCTGGTCGGCGGCCTTCGGGTCCTTCTCGTCCTGCTTGGCGCGCACACCGGACTCGATTCGGTCGCCGAGGTCCTTGTCGACGTTGCGCCAGTAGTCGAAGGCGCGCGTCAGCACCGGCTCGCCCACGCCGTTGAGCAGGTGTCCGACGATGTTGTCGACCAGCCGCGCGCGCTGCTCGTCGTCGAGGACTTCGCGGACCATCGTGCCGGCCTGGCCGAAGTCGTCGTCGTCCTCGCGCAGCGCGTAGGCGGTGCGGACCATGTCGCCGTCGGTGTGCCAGCCCGCCGGGGTGCCGTAGCGGGCGACGTCGGCGTGCGGGCCGCCCTTGGAGTTCGGCGCGTACACCGGGTCGGACACCTTCGTGTACCGCATCGCGCCGTCCTTGCTGTAACTGTGGACGGGCGCGACGGGCGCGTTGACCGGCAGCTGCCGGTAGTTCGCGCCGATCCGGTAGCGGTGCGCGTCCGGGTAGGAGAACAGGCGGCCGAGCAGCATCTTGTCCGGGCTGGCGCCGATGCCGGGCACCAGGTTGCTCGGCTCGAACGCGGCCTGCTCGATCTCGGTGTGGTGGTCGGTCGGGTTGCGGTCGAGCGTCATCCGGCCGACATCGATCAGCGGGTAGTCGCCGTGCGGCCACACCTTCGTGAGGTCGAACGGGTTGAACCGGTAGGTCTTGGCGTCGTCGAACGGCATGACCTGCACCTTCAGCGTCCAGCTCGGGTGGTCGCCGCGCTCGATCGCCTCGTACAGGTCGCGCGTGTGGTAGTCGGTGTCGGCCGAGGCCATCTGGTCGGCTTCGTCCTGGGTGAAGCACTCCACGCCCTGGTCGGTCTTGAAGTGGTACTTCACCCAGAAGCGTTCACCGGCGGCGTTGACCCACATGTAGGTGTGGGAGCTGTAGCCGTTCATGTGCCGCCAGGTCCGCGGGATGCCGCGGTCGCCCATCAGCCACGTCACCTGGTGCGCCGACTCCGGCGACAGCGTCCAGAAGTCCCACTGCATGTCGTGGTCGCGCAGGTTGTTGTCCGCGCGGCGCTTCTGCGAGCGGATGAAGTGCTGGAACTTCAAGGGGTCCCGGATGAAGAAGACCGGGGTGTTGTTCCCGACCATGTCGTAGTTGCCTTCGCTGGTGTAGAACTTCACCGCGAAGCCGCGCGGATCGCGCCAGGTGTCGGGGCTGCCCCGCTCCCCGGCGACGGTGGAGAAGCGGATCAGCAGGTCGGTCGTCGTTCCCGGCTGGAACACCGCCGCCTTGGTGTACGCGCTGACGTCGCCGGTCACCTCGAACCGCCCGAACGCGCCGCTGCCCTTCGCGTGCGGCTGGCGCTCCGGGACGCGTTCGCGGTTGAACTGCGCCATCTGCTCGATGAGGTAGCTGTCCTGCAGCAGGATCGGGCCGTCCGGGCCGACCGTGAGCGAGTGTTCGTCGCTCTCGACCGGGATCCCGGCGTCGGTGGTGGTCGGTTCGGGAGGGGACTGCGTCATCGCGGTGTCTCTTTCCGCGGAGTGGCGCGGCAGCCGGGGCAGACGCCCCAGAACACCACTTCCGCTTCGTCGATCAAGAAGTCGTGCGCGTCGTCCGGGGCCAGGCACGGTGCTTCGCCGACCACGCAGTCGACGTCTTCCGTCCGCCCGCACGAGCGGCACACGACGTGGTGGTGGTTGTCCCCGGCCCGCCGTTCGAAGCGGGCGGGGTGTCCGGGCAGCTCGATCCGCCGGATCAGGCCGGCTTCCGTGCACGCGCCCAGGACGTCGTAGACGCCTTGGGTGGAAACCGAACCCAGCACCGAGCGGACCCCGGTGCCGATTTCGTCCACTGTGGAGTGAGGATGACCGGCCAGCCACGCGAGCACCGCCCGTCGCGGCTGGGTGACCCGCAGACCGGCGGCCCGCAGCGCGGTGGTCACATCGCTCATGGACCCCACCGTGCGCGCTTCTTCGGAATGAGTCAAGTCCACGGATGGACTGTTTGGCGCGCGGGAAAACGGGTAAAAGCCGGGAGTTCTGGCATCGTGGGGTGATGAGCGAGCGACCGGCTTTCGTGCTGCACGAGCACTGGCGGCCGCGGCACCACTTCGACCTCCGCCTGGAGGAAGACGGCGTGCTGCGGTCGTGGGCGGTGCCTCGGGGACTGCCACCGGACACCCGCGGCAACCGGCTCGCGGTCGCCGTCCCCGATCACGCGCTCGACCACCTCGGGTACGAGGACGAGACGAAGAAGGTCGCCGACACGGGGTGGTGGGAGGAGCACGACCGGACGGAGAAGCGGATCTTGTTCACGTTGCACGGGCGGACGTCGTCGGTGCGGTACGCGCTGATCCGGACCGAGCGCGACTGGCTGCTGCACCGGACGCGGAAGCAGCCGGAGGCGTAGCGAACGACCGCCTTCGTGCGACTCGTCCGCGTGCTGGCTTCACTCCTGCCGGGGCTGCGCGAGGTGCGCACCCCGATCGCCAGCGGGTTCGCGTGGCTGCTCGCGGTCGCGGACCCCTTCCCGGAAAGCCGCCCTCCGCAGCGCGCCTTCGCGGCGCTGTGGGACCTGGGCGCCTACGTGGGCAAGGGTGGCCTGCTGGTCGTGGTGTCGTTCGCGGCCTACCTGGTCGAGGGCGTTTCTGGAAGTCGATCCGCTGCACTTGTGGGAGCACGGCGGGCTCTTCCGGCAGGGCGTCCGCTGCGCGATCCGGTCGCGGGAAATCATCGTTCAGGCCGTCGTCGCGGAGGTCGTCACGTCCCGGTTCCCCGGCAGCCTCGGCCAGCCGGACAACGGCGAACCCACACCCGCCTGAACTGGGCGCATCGCGCGGTGGGCCCACTGCCCGAGCACCGCCAGCAACGCGATCTCCAGCACCATCATCAGCCGTTCCACCAGGCCCGTCGCCACCGTCGGCAGGTGGCCGCCCAATACGACGTTCACCGCGAACGGGACGATGAACGGCAGGTAGAACGGGATGGCCGCCAGCGCCAGCCGCCGCGACCAGGCCGCGAACCGGCGCCAGCGCGGGTCGTCGCGGTGCCGGCGGCCCAGTGCCCAGCCGACCACCGGCAGGCTCAGGCACGTCACCGCCGACGCGTACAGGTGGATCTTGCCCGTCGCCGTGATCGCGCCGCCCTGCGGATCCTTCGCGAACACCGCCACCGCCAGCAGACTCACGCACCACAGCGCCTTCGCCGCCACCAGGGCCGGGTTCGCCAGCAGGCCGCGGCGGTACAGCGCGACCAGCAGCAACGCCGAGCCCGTGCTGGTCAGCAGCAGCGCGCCGTCCCACAGCCAGCGGCCCGGGCTCAGCGCGTAGTCGCTGAGCATCGTGCTCACCGGGTCGAGCGGCGCCACCCGCCGGTCGAGGTGCAGCACGGCCAGGAGCACCACGGCCCCGGCGAAGGCGGCCAGGGCTCCGGGGACGAGCAGCCGGGCGCGCAGGGACGGACGGACGGGTGAAGGGCACAGCATGCGTGGAAACACTCCGGGACGGCTCGGCTGGTTCAGGCGAAGTCGCGGACGCTACCCGTGACCATTCCGTGATCCAAGCGCGACACACCCGAGATGTGACCCAGGCCACCCAGGCGGAGCTTTCGTAGGGAAAGTGACGTCTTCAGAGGTCGCCGTCGCCGGGGATCTCCGCCGAGTCCGTCAGCCGGAGCTTGCGCCGGGCGCGCTGGTAGAACGTCGTCATGCCGAGCCGGACCACCCGCGCCGCGCTCGGGCGGGCGCTCAGGTCGAGGCGATCGCCGGGGGAGACGTAGCCCTCGACCTGGCCGTCGACCTCCACCGCGAGCCGCCCGCTGGTCGGCAGCAGCTCCAGCGTCACCTCGTCGTGCACCGAGAGGACGATGCCCCGGCTGTACGCCGAGTGCGGCGCCGCGGGCGTGACCAGCAGCGCTTCGACCGACGGGCTGGTGATCGGGCCGCCGGCGGAGAAGCTGTACGCCGTCGAGCCGGTCGGGGTCGCCACGACCACCGCGTCCGCCGAGTAGCTCACGAACTGCTGCCCGCCGACGCGGACCGCGACCACCGCGCTGCCGTCGCCGGGCACGCGCACCACCGCGATGTCGTTGAACGCCGTGATCCGCCGCCCGGCGAGCACCGCGTCCACGGCCAGCCGCGGCTCGACCGTGAACTGGTGGTCGTCGATCGCCGAGAGCGCGCCCGGCAGGTCCGGGACGTCGACCTCGGCCAGGAAGCCGAGCTTGCCGAGGTTCACCCCGAGCACCGGCGCGCGCTGCCCGTCGGCCAGCCGCATGGCGCGCAGCATCGTGCCGTCGCCGCCCAGGCTGACCACGAGGTCGGCGCGCCGCCCGAGCTCTTCGGGCGTCACGCCGATCGCGGCGCAGTCCAGCCGGACGATCTCGTCCTCGATGCCGAGGATTTCGATCCCCCGGTTGCCCGCCCAGCCGAGCACGGCTTCGACGGCGGCCGCCGAGTCGCGGCGGGGGTGCAGCACCAGTCCCGCGGAGTGCATGTCAGCGGCCCCGGGCGGGGGCGGTTCCGAGCGTCATGCGCCCAGTCTGCCCGCTCCCGCCCGCCGTCGCGAGAACCGCAGCGCGCCGTCGTCGATCCGCCCGTGCCGGAGCTTGACGACGTCGTGCGCGTAGCTCATGCCCAGCTGCCACGACGCCCGCGAACCCGCCTTCGGGAATTCGTCGATCGACCGCAGCACGTACCCGGCGTCGAAGTCCAGCAGCGGCCGCTCGGTGACCGCCGGGTCGTCGTTGACCGGCACGGCCTGGTCGTGCCCGGTGCGGTCGAGGTGGCGCAGCAGCCGGACGAAGTACTCGCCGACCAGATCGGCCTTGAGCGTCCAGGACGCGTTCGTGTACCCGATCGTGAAGATGAAGTTCGGCACCCCGCTGAGCATCATGCCCTTGTAGGCCATGGTTTCCGGCAGCTTCACCGGGTCGCCGTCGACGACCAGGTCGATCCCGCCGAAGGCCAGCAGCTTCAGCCCGGTGGCGGTGACCACGACGTCCGCTTCGAGCTCGTCGCCCGATTCCAGCCGGATGCCGCGCTCGGTGAAGGAGGCGATCCGGTCGGTGGCGATCGAGGCGTCGCCGCGCTTGATCGAGCGGAACAGGTCGCCGTCCGGCACCAGGCAGAGCCGCTGGTCCCAGGGCTGGTAGCGCGGCTTGAAGTGGGTGTCGACGGCGTACCCGGGCGGCAGCTGCTTCATCGCGGCCTTGCGGATCATCGCCTTGACCACGCCGGGGCGGCGCCGGCTGAGCTGGTAGATCAGCGTGCTGACGGCGACGTTCTTCCAGCGCGCGATCGGGTACGCCAGCTTCGGCCCGAGCAGCCCGCGCAACCGGTTCGCCAGCGCGTCCTCCGACGGCAGCGAAAGGATGTAGGTGGGGGAGCGCTGCAGCATCGTCACGTGCCCGGCGCGCTCGGCCATCGCCGGGACGAGCGTCACGGCGGTCGCGCCACTGCCGATGACGACGACCTTCTTGCCGGTGTAGTCGAGGTCCTCGGGCCACTGCTGCGGGTGCACGACCGTGCCGCCGAAGTTCTCGAGGCCCGGGAACTCCGGCGTGTGGCCGCCCGCGTAGTCGTAGTAGCCGCTGCACAGGTAAAGGAACTTCGCGGTGAACTCGACGGGTTTCCCGTCGTGCACCGCCTCGACCGTCCACAACGCGTCCTCCGTGGACCATTCGGCGCGGACCACCTTGTGCCCGAACCGGATGTGCCGGTCGATCCCGGCGTCGGCCGCGGTGTCGCGGACGTAGCGCAGGATCGACGGGCCGTCCGCGATGGCCTTCGCGTCGGTCCACGGCCGGAACCGGTAGCCGAGGGTCTGCATGTCCGAATCGGACCGGACGCCCGGGTAGCGGAACAGGTCCCAGGTGCCGCCGATGGCGTCGCGGGCCTCCAGGATCGCGTACGTCTTGCGCGGGAACGCCGTCCGCAGGTGGTGGGCCGCGCCGACACCGGACAGCCCGGCGCCGACGATCAGGACTTCGACGTGCTCGGTCATCGGACGGCCTCCTTCCGCCGCGGGCGCCTCATCACACGCGAAAGCACGGCGTTGTAGTGGGTGGGGGTGATGCGGGCCAGCGCGTCGAACAGGTAGGCGTCCGGGCCGACCAGGATGCGGGCCTTCCCGCGGTCGACGCCGGCGTGGATGATCGCGGCCGCCTTGTCCGGCGAGGTCATGGTCATGGCCTCGAACTGCGCGGCCATCTCCTCGCGGCTGCGGCCGAGCCCGGCCGGATCGCGGCGCACGCGGGCGTTGCGCGCGATGTTCGTCGTGATGCCGCCGGGGTGCACGGTGATCGCGCGGACCGCGGAGCCGTGCAGTTCCTGCCGCAGCGATTCGGTGAAACCGCGGACCGCGAACTTCGCCGCGCAGTACGCGCTCTGGTTCGGCATCCCGAGCAGGCCGAACACGCTGGAGGTGTTCACGATCGCGCCTTCGCCCTGCTCGACGAGGATCGGCAGGAACGCGCGCGTGCCGTGCACGACGCCGTGGAAGTTGATGTCGTGCAGCCAGTCGTCGTCTTCGGCCACCGCGTCCAGCACGCTCGAGGTGACCGCGACCCCGGCGTTGTTGAACACCGCGGCCAGCGGCGCCGGGAGCCAGTCCCGCACTTCGGCGGCGAAGCGGAGCTGGTCTTCGGCGTCGCGGACGTCGAGTACCCGGGTGAGCACCCGGCCGTGCAGGGCGGCGGCGGTCGCCTTCAGGCCGTCCGCGTCGACGTCGGCCAGCGCGACCGGCGAGCCGAGCCGGGAGAGCCGGGTGGCCAGCGCGCGGCCGATGCCGGAGGCCGCGCCGGTGATGACCACCGGCCTGCCGACAAGGCTGTGTCGTTTGCGTGCCGATCCGGCGGCAGTCACGGCGGAAACCGTTGCCTCGTGCGGATCGGCTGCGGACCGTTTCCGTCTGCTTTCGGTCGGATCGGCACTACGGGGCCGTGACATCGCTGCTCCTCGCGTGCTTGTCGATGAGGTCGAGGATCGTGGGCCACGCGCCTTCGGGCAGGTCGTGGCCCATGCCGGCGATGGTTTCGCGGCGGGCGCCGCGGATGGCGCGGGCGGTCGCGCCGCCGCCGGTCGGGTGGACCATCCGGTCGCGGTCACCGTGGATCACCAGCGTGGGCGCGGTGATCTTGCGCAGCAGCGGGGTCCGGTTGCCGGACTTCATGATCGCGGCGAGCTGACGGCCGACGCCGCCGGCCGTCGGGTCGCGGTCCCAGCCCGTCCCGGCTGTCTCGCGCACCCAGGCTTCGTCGAACGGGAAGCCGTGCGACCCGATGTGCCGGAACATCCGGACCGCGCTTTCGACGGCCTCTTCGCGTGACTTCGGCGGCTTCGCGCCCATCATCCGCAACGTCGAGAGCGCGGGACGGCCGAGCAGGCGCGACCCGGTGGTCGACATGATCGACGTCAGGGTGCGGATCCGGTCCGGGTACCGCGCGGCGACGGTCTGGGAGATCATGCCGCCCATCGAAACGCCCGCGATGTGCGCGGTTTCGAGGTCCAGGGCGTCGAACAGGCCGAGGGTGTCGGCGGCCATGTCGAGCAGGTCGTACTGCTGCTCGGGAAACCGCCCGGCGAGCATGCCGGCGAGGCTCGGCGGCCGGAAGCGCGGGTGCGTCGAGCGCCCGGCGTCGCGGTTGTCGAAGCGGACGACTTCGAAGCCGCGCTCGGCGAGCTGCTTGCAGAAGGCGTCCGGCCAGCTGTGCAGCTGCTGGCCGAGGCCGGCGACGAGCACCAGGGGCTCGGCGCCGGTGTCCCCGATCCGTTCGTACACCAGGGAAATGCCCCGGCCGACGTCGGCGGTCTGTTCGGTCACGAATCTCCTCCGGTGCTCCGGCGGCGCACGATGGCGCGGCCGCCCTTGGCGGGGGCGTAGGCCACGCCCCGCGAGTGCCAGCGTTCGCCGGGCTCGGTCGTCGGCACGAGGGTGAAGTCCCGCAGCAACGTCCGCACCACGACGGTCATCTCCATGGTGGCGAAGGCGGCGCCGAGGCAGCGGCGGGTGCCTCCGCCGAACGGGATCCACTGGTAGCGATCCGGGCGTGCGCCTTCGAAGCGGTGCGGGTCGAAGGTGGCCGCGTGCGGGAAGACGGCGTCGTCGTCGTGGACCAGCGCGATGCTGACCAGCACGTTGTAGCCCTTCGGCAGCGTCCAGCGGCCGAGCCGGAAGCCGTCCTGCTTGACCTGGCGGGCGGTGAGGTCGATGACCGGACGGCTGCGCTGGACCTCGAGGATGGTCGCGTCGAGGAGCTTCCCGTCGTCCGCCTCGACTCCGGCTTCGAGTTCGGCCAGCAGCGCGGGGTGGCGGCGAAGGCGTTCGACGGCCCAGGCCAGCGTGGTCGCCGTGGTTTCGTGCCCGGCGGTGAGCAGGGTGAGGAGCTGGTCGGCGATGTCCTCGCGGGTGAGCCCGGAGCCGTCGTCGTAGCGGGTCTGCAGCATCATCGCGAGGACGTCGTCGCCGTCCGGGCGGGCCTTGGCGATCAGCCGGTCGACGATCGCGTCGTACTCGCGGCGCATCCGTTCGAAGCGGCGCCACGGGTTGAAGCGGCCCTTCTTCGGGATCGGCAGGACGGCCAGGCGCGACCCGAGCGTGACGAACGGCGGAAGCAGCTCACGCAGCTGCGCGAACTCGGCCCCCTCGGCGCCGAACACCGCGCGGAGGATGGCGTTGAGCGTGATCCGCATCATCGACGGCAGCGTGGCGAAGGCCTTCCCCTCCGGCCAGCTCGCCAGCTCGCGGACGGTTTCTTCCTCGACGATCCGCTCGTAGGCGGCGAGGCGGCGGCCGTGGAAGGGCGGCACGAGGAGCTTGCGCTGCCGCTTGTGTTCGTCGCCGGAGAGGGCGAACAGCGACCGCGGCCCGAGCACGCGGCCGAGGTTGACTTCGAGGTTGTCGACGAGGTCGGGGCCGGCGGTGAAGAGCTGTTTGATCTCGGCGGGATTGGCGAGCACGACGGCGTTGCCGAAGATCGGCACGTCGACGGTGAAGGCGTCGCCGTAGCGCTCTTTGAGCCGCCGCATGCCCCGCAACGGTTGGGTGAGCGCGTAGGCGCCCTGGACGGCGCGGGGCACGGCCGGCCCCGGCGGCAGCGTCGCGAGGCGTGTCATGGTCGTCATCGACCCTCCCGGAAAGGTGGTACGCGACCGTACCGTCGGTACGGTACGCCGGTGTACCATCCGGTTTCAAGAGGAAGGGGTGACCGCTGTGGACGTCGACACCCGCCGGCACCGCCAGCGCCTGCTGGACGGCCTGGCCGCGTCGATCACCGAGACCGGCTTCCGCGACACGACGGTGGCCGACGTCGTCCGCCGCGCCCGCACCTCCCGCCGGACGTTCTACGAGCACTTCTCGAGTCGCGAAGAGTGCCTGATCGCGCTGCTGGCCGACGCGAACCGCGCGATGATCCAGCAGATCTCCGACGCGGTCGACCCCGCCGCGCAGTGGTCCCTGCAGGTGCGCCAGGCGATCGAGGCGTGGATCGCGTGCGCGGAGTCCGAGCCGGCGATCACGCTGAGCTGGATCCGCGACGTCCCCGCCCTCGGCGCCGCGGCCCGCGACCTGCAGCGCGACGCGATGGAGGGCTTCATCGCGATGACCCAGCGCCTCACGGACACGGCGTCGTTGCGCGCGGCGGGGATCAGCCCGCCGTCCCGCCAGGTGGCAGTGATCCTGCTGGGCGGCCTGCGCGAGCTGATCGCGACCACGGTCGAGGACGGCGGCCGCGCGGGCGACGTCACCGAGGTGGCGGTGCGGGCGTCGATCGCGCTGCTGGGGCCGGACGTGTCTCGAATTGCGACAGCCGGGCCGGTTTCCGGGTCTTAGCGTCGGAACCGGCCGGGCCCGGACGCCGCCGTCCAGGAGCCGACCGACGTGGTCGTGCGCGTCGACACCACCACGATCTGCGGCACCGACCTGCACATCCTGCAGGGCGACGTCGCCGCGGTCACCGACGGCCGGATCCTCGGCCACGAAGCGGTCGGCACGGTGACGGCGATCGGGGACGCCGTGCGCGCGTTCGCCGTGGGGGACCGGGTGCTCGTGCCAGCCATCACCCAGTGCGGGCGCGGGATGCCGTCGCACTGTCAGACGGTCGGCGGGATCGGCTGGATCTTCGGCCACCTCATCGACGGCACGCAGGCCGAGCTGGTGCGGGTGCCGTACGCGGACACCTCGCTCTACGCGGTGCCGCCGGAGGTCACCGACGAACAGGCGATCTTCCTCGCGGATTCGCTGCCGACGGGCTACGAGGTCGGCGTCCTGGCCGGCCGCGTCCGCCCGGGCGACACGGTGGCGGTGGTCGGCGCCGGCGCGGTCGGCCTGGCCGCGATCCTGACGACCGGGCTCTGGGGCGCAGCGAAGGTGATCGCCGTGGATTCCGACAAGTTCCGCCTCGAGAAGGCACTGGAGTTCGGCGCGACGGACGCGTTCGAAGCCGGCCCGGACACCCGCGCCGATGTGCTGGGCCTGACCGACGGCCTCGGCGTGGACGTGGCGATCGAAGCGGTCGGCTACCCGGAAACCCTGCGCACGGCGGCCTCCCTGGTCCGTCCGGGTGGCCGCATCGCGAACATCGGCGTCCACGGGGTGCCGGTCGAGCTGCCGATGCAGGAGATGTGGATCCGGAACTTGACGCTGACGATGGGCCTGGTCGACACGGTCTCGATCCCGACGCTGCTGAAGATGGTGGCGTCGGGCCGCATCCCGGCCGAGCACATGGGCACGCACCGGTTCACGTTCGGTGAGATGGAGGAGGCGTACGAGGTCTTCGCCAACGCGGCCGCGAACTCGGCGTTGAAGGTGGTCATCACCCCGTGAGCGGCTAGGTGAGTAATGCGTAAGTCCGGGTGGTGACCGGAGGCGGACGAAGGGTGTCCAAGGTCCGTTTGTGACGACGGACCTGAACACCCTTCTCACCGCACTCCACGTCAAGATCGACGACCACCTCACCGGCCGGCGCCTCCGAGGCCCGCCGGCTACGGTTCCTGCCCGGCCAATCCGGCTACAACCGCCGCCTGCGTGCCGCACTGCCACCGATCAAGCTCGTCACGCGCTGGCTGGCGGCCGACACCGACCTGTGGACCCCGGTGGAGTGGCCGGTCCCGGCCCACGGTCAAGCGTTAGGAGCTGGCCGGCTGGGCCAAGTACGGCTTCTGCCGTTCACACTCGCGCTGGTTCTGGGGACCGCGGCTGCTCATGGCGATCTGCGACCACTACCTCACCGAGTGCGGGGTCCGGCTGATTCGTCCGTCCTACCGCAACCGCAAGCCCGCGTCGCCCGACGCTTCCTGGCACTTACCGCCGCCATCCGGCACAACCGCGCCACCAGCCGGCCCATCACCCGATCCCTGACCGCTTACGACCACTGAACGAACTACGCATTACTCGTCTAGGTCATGGTGGGGTCGCCCAGCGCGAGCTCGGGCGGCCGCCCCGGCCGGGTGACCACGACGGCGGCCGACCCGAACGGCGACGTCGCGGCGCCCGGGCGGGACATCTCCACGCGCAACAGGCGCGCGCCGGTGACGTCGAGGTCGATGGCGGCCGGCTTCCCGGCGGTGACGTCGTGCTGGGCGCGCGGGGTCCCGTCGAGCACCACCCGGACCCGGCCGACCTGGAACTCGTCCCTGGCGTCGTCGGGGACGCCCGCGACGGTGCTGAACCGCTGGTAGTTCCCGCCCAGCTCCAGTTCGACGAACCCGGTTCCGGTCGCCGTCGGCGACGTCGGCCGCAGCACGATGCTCTCCTCGTAGTGCGTGCCGCCGATCGACGCCGGACCGCGGCGGACGCCGTTGCTGGCGCACAGCCACGGCAGCTCGCCCGCGGGCACTTCGCGCGGCTCGCGGGTCCCGCCGAGCCAAGTCCCGCGGCGGGGCATCGGGTACTGGCCCTGCCCGGTGATCGCGGCGATCAGGTCGGCGACGCCGGCTTCGGTGAACTCGTCGATCGAGTACCTCGTCGTCGAGTACGCGTTGAGGAAGGCCGGGATCTCGTCGATCGAACGGCCGGGCAGGACGACGGGAAGCACGCGTTCGGTCTCCCGGCGCAGATCCCGGGTGAGGTTGTCGCGGATGATCGCCGTCTCGAACTGGGACCCCCGGCCCTCGTGCGGCATCGCGGTGCCGTCGGCGCGGCGCTTGTAGTCGGGGGAGGCGACGACGAGGATGAAGTCCGCCTTCTCCAGGTTTTCGGTGGCCCACAACGACCAGTCCCGGCGCCTGTTGTCGTACCAGGCGTCGAGGTGCACGTCCAGGCCGATCCCGACGCGCAAAAACGACGCGAAGCGGTGCACGAGTTCCTTGTGCTCTGGGGTGTCGTGCGCGTAGGTGACGAACACCCGGGGCGCTTCACGGTCGGTCATCGGCAAAACGATTATCCGCCGGTTCGGCGTTTGTCAAGGTTTTCGAGTGGGCCGGAGATATTGTCCAGTGGTGGCCAGGTACTGGCATGATTCTGTCCAGTTTCCCGCCTTTCCCGGCCGCTCCGGCCCGGCCTAGGATGGCCGTTGCCTGGTGGGGAGCGGTGAAGGAGCGAGCGCACGCGTGTACGAGTACGACGTGTTCATCAGCTACCAACGCACCGGCCGGGACATTTCCGCGTGGGTGAAAAACCATTTCCACCCGCGGCTCTCGGAAGTGCTCGACAACAACCTCTACCGCGACGCGCGGATATTCTGCGACGACCGCGTGCCCACCGGGACCAGCTGGCCGGTCGAATGGCGCACGGCGTTGCAGCACACCCGCGTCCTGGTTCCGGTGTGCTCGCCGAAGTACTTCCGGGACGAATGGTGCCTGGCGGAGTGGTACTCCATGGCGAAGCGCGAGGAGCTGACCGCGGGGCCGCTGATCTACCCGGTGATCTTCTGCGACTCCCGGAACTTCCCGGACTGGGCCCACGAGCGGCGCATGCGCGACCTGCAGCAGTGGAACCACCCGTTCGAGCACTTCCAGCTGGCGCCGGCGTACCTCGAGTTCAACCACAAGATCGCGGAAATCGCCAAGGAACTGGAAGAACTCATCGAACGAGCGCCGGATTGGCGGGCGGACTGGCCGGTGCTGACGCCGGCTCCCGAGCCGTCGAAGCCGGCGCGGATGCCGAGGTTCTGACGGATGCCGGGTTCGGTGTTCACCTTCTACTCCTACAAGGGCGGTGTCGGCCGCAGCTTCACGCTGGCCAACATCGCCGTCCTGCTCGCCCGCTGGGGCCACCGGGTGCTCTGCCTGGACTGGGACCTCGAAGCGCCCGGGCTCGTCGACTACTTCCGGCCGCAGCTGCCGGGGAAACCGCGCGGGGGCGTGGTGGACCTCGTGGCGGACTTCCAGGCCGGCCGGTTCGCGCCGGGCGCGCACGTCACGCGGCTGCGGGGCGCCCGCGCGCTCGACTTCATCGCCGCCGGGAGCGAAGGGCCCGGGTACATCGGCCAGGTCCAGGCGATCGACTGGGACGTCCTGTACGACGAGGGGTTCGGCGAATACCTCGAGAAGTGCCGGGAGCAGTGGACCGCGGACTACGACTTCGTCCTCATCGACAGCCGCACCGGGATCTCCGACATCGGCAGCATCTGCACCGCGCACCTGCCGGACCACCTCGTGCTGCTGTTCACCGCGAACCGGCAGAGCATCCGCGGCGCGATGGAACTCGCGCGGCGCGCGGACGCGGCGCGGAACCTGCTGCCGTTCGACCGGTCCCGGCTGACCGTCCTGCCGGTCCTGTCGCGCTTCGACAACCGGGAGGAGTACGGCCGGTCGGAGGAGTGGCGGCGGATCGTCCTCGGGGAGACGGCCGAGCTGTACCGGACGTGGCTCGACCAGGGCGTCGCGCCGGAAACGATGTCCCGGCACCTGACGCTGCCGTACGTGTCGTACTGGAGTTTCGGTGAGCAGCTGCCGGTGCTGTCGGAGAAGACGCCGAGCGCGGACCAGATCGGGTTCGCGCTGGAGACGGTCGCGGCGGTGATCGCGTGCCGCTTCGACCGCACCGACCTGCTGGCGGAAAACCGCGACGCGTACGTCGCGGCGGTGCGCGCGAGCCGCCACGAGTTCACCCACGAACTGCGCGTCAGCATCCCGCGCTCGTCGGTGGGACCGGCGGCCGAGCTGGTCGCGGAACTGGAGAAGCTGGACGTCCGGGTCGTGAAGTCCCTGTCGGGCGACCGTTCCCTGCTGTCCAGGGCCGCGGACGACGCGCGCCACCTGTGCCTGGTCGTCGACGGCAAGGTGAGCCGCTGGCAGTCGGCGGAGGTCGAGCTGTTCCTGCACCGGACGCTCGGCCAGGACCGCCGGGTCATCCCGGTCCTGACGTCCGGCACGGAGGCGGCCGGCTTACCCGGCTACGTCGGCAACCTGCGCTACCTACGCCTCGGCGCCCGCGGCCCGGCGGAGGTGGCCCGCGACCTGGTCGGCCAGCTGCGCGGCTTCACCCCGCTGCTCGACGCGGTCGACGTCGCCGAAGTCCTGCACCAGGCCCGCGACGCGCACCTGCGCCCGTCCCGCTGGGACCTGGTCGACGAGCTGATCGAGGGCCTCCGCGCCGCGATCGGCGCCGGCGACGACGCCCGGGCCAACGACCTCGCGGCCGACCTGGCGGTGGCCACCCGCACCCGCCCCCCGAACGGCGACGTCCGCGACGGCGCCCCCCTGCCGACCCGCCACGCGATCGAGTGGCTCCTGCGCCTCCTCGAAACCCGCGCGAAAACCACGACGCAGCACCGGAAGGATCTCGAATGACGGACCGCTTGGGACAGAAGCAGACCGCGGCGATGTTCACGCTGATGGTGCTGGGCCGGGAGGTGTCCAACCAGGAGCTGGAGGAGGTCGTGGGGTTCACCCTCACGGGCACCGAACGCACGGGGCTGAACAAGCTCGGCTACGTCGACAGCGACCGGACGGGGCCCAAGCGGAGTTTCGTGCACGAGCTGAGCGAGAGCGGCTGGGCGTGGTGCGATCAGGAACTGACGATGGGCGGTCCGCCGCCGCAGCGGGGCCAGAGTCCCTTGGCCGCAGCGCTTTACGTCATGCTGGGGCGGCTGGCGGAGTACCTGCAGCGCGAGAAGCTCAAGCTTGCCGATGTCTTCGCCGGCGTCGAAGGCGGTCCGGCTGTGGCAACCGTGTCGGGCGGCAGCCTCGAGGACCGGATCCGCGTCGCCTACCGCGAGCTCGTGAAGGAGCCCCGGGGCTGGGTCGGCCTGGTCGACCTGCGGCCGAAGCTGGGTGCACCCGCGGCGGAAGTCGATGCCGTCCTGAAGGAACTGAGCCGCGCGGGAGAGGTGCACCTGGTCCCGGAGGACAACCGCAAGGCGCTCACCGCGGCCGACCACGAAGCGGCGATCCGCATCGGCGGCGAGGACAACCACTTCGTCGCGTTCGAGGCGTCGTGATGGACGAGCTGAAAGCACTGGCGACGCTGAGCTTCGACTGGGCGGACACCCCAGACCACGTCTGGCGGGATTCGCCGTACCACGTCGAGGGCTTGCACGCCGATGCGCTCGCCGCACTCGACACGGGGATCCGCGATGCGGTGACCAGCGACGGGCCCAGCCCGATCGGGCTCGTCCTGCGCGGCTTGAAGGGGGTCGGCAAGACCCACTTGCTGGGCCTCGTCCGGCGTCAGGTGCACCGCGCGCGGGGGTACTTCTTCCTCGACGACGTCACCGCCGCCGAGGCGTTCTGGGAAAACACGGCCGAGGCGCTGCGCCGTGGGCTGACCCGGCCGGACGATTCGGGTGAGTCCCAGCTGAAGCGGTTCCTGCTGCGCGTGTGCCTGCGGGCGCACGTCGCCGCCGAGGTCGAGGGGAGGATCCGGCGGGGGCGCGGGCTGACGGTGGAGGACGTCGAGGCGTTCGTCGACGGGGTGGCTTCGCTCGACGAGATGGTCGCCGACGAATGCGGGGACACCGCGCGGGCCCTCGTGCTCATCGCCAGCCGGGACCGCGGCGCCAAGTACATCGGCGAGGACTTCCTCGACGGCGACGCGGAGCTGACGTCGGAAGCCCGGCAGTGGAACATCTACTCGAGGCCGAAACCGTCCCGTGTCCTCGTCCAGGAAATCACGCGGCTGCTCGCCCTCACCGGGCCGGTCGTGATCGCCGTCGACCAGCTCGACACGCTCGTCGCGCGGTCGACGCAGGGCATGCTCCGCGAAGGCGTCGGGGACGACCTGCTCGTGGCGCAGATCGCCGACGGGCTGATGGGTCTGCGGGAGGTCACCCACAAGACCCTGACCGTGCTGGCTTGCCTGCCGTCGACGTGGGAGCAGATCAAGACCAAGGCGGCGGGAACCGTCCCGGATCGCTTCCGCGAATCGGTGATGCTCGGCCGGATCACCCACGCCGAAGTCGGGCGGGCGCTGGTCGAGAAACGGCTGGGCGTCGCCTACCAGGCCATGGAGTTCACCCCGCCCTATCCGAGCTGGCCCGTGGCGCCCGAGGCGTTCGACGAGCCGTGGGAGCAGTGGACACCGCGTGAGCTGCTGAAGCGGATCGGCGCGCACATCGACGCGTGCCTGCGCAGCGGGCAGGTCAGGGAGCTCTTTTCCTTCGACGAGAAGACCCCGGTGCCGGTCGCGCCCGTGCGCACGGCCGTCGAGAGTGACCGGTTCGCAGAGCTCGACAGTGAATTCGAAAAGCTGCAAGCGGAAGCCGATCCCGGGAAGCTGCTCGCCGAGAAGAGCGTCGACAAGGCCATGCCCGATCTCCTTTCCGCCGCCCTTCGGTGCTGGGTGACCGAAGTCGGGGATGACGATCTCGAGTGGTCGTGCGAGCGGCAGAACGCCCGCAGTGAGGTGCACGCCTGGCTCACGCGGACCCTCGACGAGGCCGCCGACCTCCAGGAGCACTGGGCCTTCCGGGCGATTCCCGCACGGGATCCGCGGGCCGCGCTGAGCCGGTTCCGGAAGGCGCGGTCCGCGGCGGGGCAGCGGCAAGGGGCGGACAACCGGCACCTCGTGATCCTGCGGGACGCCTGGGGAAAGGGCGCGAAGACGCGGGAAGAGGTGGACAAGTTCACGACCGCGGGTGGCAAGACGATCCCGCCGAGCGCGGCCGACGTCCGGATCTTCTGGGCCCTGGACAAGATGCTCGCCAACGGTGGCCGGGAACTGCATGAATGGCTGATCGACCGACGGCCCGCGAGCCGGTCCGAGTTGTTGTCCGCCGTCTTGCCGGAGAAGCCGTCGGGGCAGCCTGCCGAAGGGACCCATCCGCCACCGGCCGACGGGGAGATCACGCTCGGGACCGTCGTCGGGTCGGGGGAGCCGGTGCGGGTCGAGCTTTCCGCGCTGCGCAAGCACGCCGCCGTCTTCGCGGGGTCCGGGTCCGGGAAGACCGTGCTGCTCAGGCGGATCGTCGAGGAGTGCGCGCTGCTGGGCGTCTCCGCGATCGTCCTGGATCCCAACAACGACCTCGCCCGGCTCGGCGACGCCTGGCCGACGCCGCCGGAGAGCTGGGGGCCCGACGACGCCCAGCTCGCGAAGCGGTACCTCGCCGAGACCGACGTCGTCGTGTGGACGCCGGGGCGGGCGACCGGGCGACCGCTCGCTTTCCAGCCGTTGCCGGACTTCGCCGGCGTGCTCGACGACTCCGACGAGTTCGCCGCCGCCGTCGAGGTGGCCGTGGCGACCCTGGCTCCGCAGGCGCGGCTGACCGGGAGTACCGCGAAGACCAACATCGGGCTGGCCGTGTTGCGGCAGGCGGTCGTCGAGCACGCGAAGACCGGGTCGCGAAGCCTGCCCGAGCTGATCGAGCTGCTGACCGATCTGCCCGAGGACGTCAGCAACCTCAACGACGCCAAGCGCATCGCGGCCGGCCTGGCCGAGGTGCTCAAGGCGGCGATGGTCAACGACCCGCTCTTCGCGGGTGGCGGCGAACCGGTGGATCCGGGCGTGTTGCTGACTCCCGCGGACGGCAAGCGGGCCCGCGTCTCGGTGATCAGCTTCGTCGGGCTGCAGGCGGACGAGCAGCGGCAGAACTTCGTCAACCAGCTGCAGATGGAGCTGTTCGCCTGGATCAAGCGCAACCCGGCGGGGGAGCGGCCGCTGGGGGCGTTGTTCGTGATGGACGAAGCCCAGACGATGGCGTCGTCGGGGAGCCTCACGGCGAGTACGCGCAGCACGATCGTGCTCGCGTCGCAGGCCCGCAAGTACGGGCTGGGGCTGCTGTTCGCCACGCAGGCGCCGAAGGGGCTGCACAACCAGGTCGTCGGCAACGCGATGACGCAGTTCTTCGGCCGACTCAACAGCCCGGCCCAGATCGCGGCGGCCAACGAGCTGGCCCGCGCGAAAGGGAGTCCGGTTGCGGACATCTCACGGCTGGAGCGCGCGCAGTTCTACGTGGCGGGGGAGGCGTTCGGGTTCCGCCAGGTGGCGACGCCGCTGTGCCTGTCCCACCACCCGGCGAGCCCGCTGCGGCTGGAAGAGGTGATCGCCCGGGCCCGGGACGAGTGAGGCGTGTCGATCCGGGCGGAGTTCGTTCGACGCAGGGGTGAAGCGAACGCGACCCGAGGAGCACCCCATGATCCGCCTGTACATGTCCATGTCCATGTCCCTCGACGGCTACATCGCCGGTCCCGACGACCGGCCGGGCCAGGAGCTGGGCCGCGGCGGGGGACGGCTGTTCGACTGGCTCGACGAACGCCACGGTGCCGGACCCAGCGGCCGGGTCTACCGCGAGGCGTGTTCGACCGGCGCGCTGATCTCGGGACGGCGGACGTTCGAGCTGGCCGGCCGGTGGGGTGGCGACCACCACGACGGCGTGCCGATCAACGTCCTGACCCACCACGCGGACCCGGCAGACGCACTACCCGGCAGCGCGCGGTACTTCACGGACGTGGTGGCGTGCGCCGAGGAGTCCCGCGCGGCGGCCGGCGACCGCGGGGTCATGGTGCACGGCGCGGGTGCGGCGCAGGCCCTGCTGGCGGCCGGCGAGCTGGACGAGCTGGAGATCCACCTGGTCCCGGTCCTGCTCGGCGGCGGGCGGCGCCTGTTCGGCGAGTCGGACCCGGTCGAGCTGCGGCTGGTCCGCCGCCTCGAAGACCGCGACGTCACGCATCTGCGTTACGAGGTCGTGCGTTAGGACTGCTCGGCCTCGTACTGCGCGAGGATGTCGTGCGTCGCGTCGATCAACGCCGGCGCTTCGCAGACCTTGGCGAAGATCTCCGCGTACTGCAGCAGCACGAGCCGCAGCCGCTCCAGTTCCGCGCGCAGCTCCACCGACTTCTCCCACGCTGCCTCGTGGACGACCACCGCCGTGCCGTCGGGACGGCTCGCCTCCCACTCTTGCAACGCCGGGTGCCACCGGGCCAGTACCGGGCGCAGGACCGCGTTCAGCATCCAGATCGCCAGGTGGCCGAAGCGGTATTCACCCTTTCGAGGCGGCTTCGCCACGGACGGCCCGTACCGGCGCAGGATTTCCCGCGTCACGCCGAACAGCTGGTACAGCGAGCTGAGCGCCTCACGCAGGATGCCGTGGTCCGGAGCCAGCGGGGCCACCGTGACACGGGTGACCAGCTCGACGTACAGTTCCCACGCCGCATCGCGTTCGGCCTGGTCCGGGCGCCATTCGCCGGACAGTTTCGCCGGGCCCCAGCCCAGATCCACCCGCACCTTGTCGATGGGCATGTGCCGCCTCCCCGATCCGTCACCGAACGCAACGGCAGTCTACCTACGGTCGATCGTGCCGCCGTTCGTGTTACGGACCGTGCAGCTGCTCGTCGAGGTCGGCGTGGAAGCGGCCGGACTCGCACGGGCGGCCGAGCAGGATGCGGCGGGCCGCCTCGCCGCACAGCGCGCCGACGAGCGCGGCACCCGGTGCCGGCTGCGGCCGGTCGGCGTCCTCGATGGTCCGGAGCAGCTCGGTCCGGGAACTCGCGGTCAGCTCGAGGACGTCGACCGACTTCACGTCGCCGAGCAGGCCGTGCAGCAGCGGTCGGTCGGGTTCGCGGTCGAAGCGCTCGACGTCGAGCGTGCCGCGGCCGGTGGCCATCACGACCGGGATGCCGAGGTCGCGCGCGTACTCGCGGGCCGCGATCTTCGCCCACGGCGTAGCGCACCCCTCGACGAGCAGGTCGAGCCCGCCGGCGAAGAACCGCTCGATCGTTTCCGGGCTCAGTCCGGCCCGTTCGACCTCGACGTCGAGGTACGGGTCGAGCTCGGTCAGCTGCCGGGCCGTCAGCACCGCCTGGTCGACACCGATGTCGTGCAGGCCGCCGCGCAGGCGGTTCAGGCCGGAGGGCCCGAAGTCGGCCAGCTTGAACGCGCCGCCGATGCCCTCCCGCGCCAACGTCAGCGCCACGCTGTCGCCGTCCGACCGGCCGAGGACGCCGATCCGCCGGCCGGACAACTGCTTCCGGCCGGTGCGGGCCAGGCGGAACTCCTCGCGGGGCAGGACGTGCACCAGCCGCCCCGACCACGGGTACCACGCCCACGTGCCGTACTCCCACGGCTCGGTGCCGGCCAGCTGCTCGCGCTTCTCGCGCGCGATCTCGGTGGCGTCGCGGCACGCCGGTTCGCGGGCGCGGACCAGCTCGGTGAGCTGGTCGTCGATCGTGTCGTGGATGTCGCGGACGGCACCGGATGCCAGCAGCGCGTCGAGTTCGGCCGCGGCGTGCAGGACCGGCCGGAAGGTGTCGCGGTCGGGCGCCGCGGCGCCACGCGAGGTGACCCGGGTGGTGCGGGCTCCCGCGCCGGCGACGACCGGGAACTCGTCCCGCAGCCGGGTGATCAGGTCGTGGTGCTGCCCGCCGCCGTCGGCGACGCGGTGGAGCATGACGACGACGTCTTCGGTGTACTGCGGCACGTACCGGCGCGTGCCGCGGACGGGCCGGAAGCCGAAGCGCTCGTGGAAGCGGTCCTGGCCGTCCTTCGTGCCGGACGTGCCGATCACCGCCCGCGCGCCGAGGTGGTGGGCCGCGCCGATGGCCAGCGCGTTCAGGTGGAGCCCGAGCCCGAGCCGGCGGGCGCCGTGCTCGACGACGAGCCGGCTGGGCTCGAACACGCCCTCGGCGGGGAACCCCTCGGCCGCCAGGAGTTTTTCGTAGTCCTGGTCCCCGAGGAAGTCGCGGGACCGGAAGAACGCGCCCGTGTCCGGTGTGGACAGCCGGACGTACCCGAGCGGCGGGCCGCCGGGACTGCGTCGCGCGAGGAAGTGCCAGGCGCCGAAATCGAGGTTCCGGTCGTCGGCCTGGGTGCCGTCCGCGCGGCGGAACGCGGGGCGCCGGCCGTGGTCGACCACGATGCGGGCGCGCAGGGCGCGGACTTCGTCGAGCGCCGAGTGGTCGCCGTCGCCCGGCCGCGGGGCGAGGAACGCGGTGACGTGCCAGTCGGGCGTGTCCGGCACGGGCTCGCGCAGGCCGGGGCGGGTCAGGTGGGTCAAGTGTCGCCTTTTTCCGGAGATCGGGCCGGCGTGGTCCGGACCAGAGCGCGGAACTTTAGCAGCGCGGCCCGCACCCGGCTCGACGACGGCGGCGGGTCGGGAATTCTTTACCCACGAGGGAATCGGGGCACCACTCGAAGGAGTGGCGCGGGTGCTCGCGGTACGACGGAGAGCGTCCCGAGAGGGCGCCCGGTCCCGCGGGACCGGGCGCCCGCGGTCAGTCCGCTTCCGGGAAGTGGATGTCGGTGACGTGGACGTCCACGACCTCGACGTCGAGGCCCAGGTACTGCTCGACGGCGTCGATCACGGAGACCCGGATCTGCTCGCCGAGCGCCTTGACCGCGTGGCCGAAGGCGATCACCAGCGGGATGGTGATCCAGGCGACCTCGTCGGCGAGCTCGATCTTGATGCCGTCTTCGTCGACGCTGTGCACGCCTTCGGCCTTGGCGGTGACCCGGGTGACGATCTTCGCGACCACGCCGTCGGCCACCGTGGTGCTGCCGCGGGTGCCGGCGGCGGGCCGGACCTCGGCCGGGGCCGCTTCGGCGACCACGGTCTCGGCTTCGGCGATGACCGCCGCGGCGGCCGGTTCCACCTCCGCGACCGGCTCGGTTTCGACGACGGGCTCGGCCTCGGCGACGGGCTCGGTGGCCGGCTCTTCTTCGGCGACGGTCTCGGCTTCGGCGACCGGCTCCTCGGTCGTTTCCGTCTCGGCCGCCGGCTCGGAGTCGTCGTCGGTGACGGCGGTGTCCGCCGCCGTGTCGTCCTCGGTGGCGTCGGAGTCGGTGTCATCCTCGGCAACGGCGGCCGTGTCGTCGTCTTCGGCGCTGTCCTCTTCGGAGTCCGTCGCGGCCGTGTCGTCTTCGGCGGTCTCGGTGGTCTCGACCGCGGCCGTTTCCGCGGCGGCTTCGGGCTCGGGTGCGGAATCCGTGTCCTCGGCGCCGTCGGCCGGGGCCTCGGCGACCGCGGGTTCGGGCTCGGGGGTGCCGTAGGCGTACCCGCCGGAGCTGGGGTTTTCGTTCTTGGGGCGGCCGAAGATGCTGTTGATGACGTCGGACATGGGTTCCCTTCCCGGGGAGCGACGGCTCACTGTGGGGACGAACAGACGGGCGCCACTATAGGGTGAAGCCTGTGACGCGCGGCACAGGCCCCCACCTTCGAGACTCGCTTGTGTCCCAACGGATATCCGGCGCTCGCCGGGGTGATCACCGTCCGTCAGGTCCGGTTCGGCGATCCGTGATGACGCGCGGAAATGACGTCCAGGAATTGTCCACTTTCCGCCCAGCCGGCATTTCTTTCAGTCCGTTCGGAATAGGCGCGCGGGAACGCTCGAACCCAATGCGCGATATCCGGCGGGATTGAGGTGCAGGTGGTCGCCGACGTCGTAGGCCGGCAGCAGGCGCGTGGGGACCGCCGGGTCGCGGGCCACGCGGTCGAAGTCGAGGACCGCGTCGAAGTGGCCGGGCTCGCGGATCCACGCGTTCACCCGCTGACGCGCCGCTTCGCGCTCCGGTGCGTCGTAGCCGGTGTTGCCGCCGAACGGGGTCAGCGTCGCTCCGTACACCTCGATGCCGGCCGCGTGGGCGCGGACCACGATCTGGTCGTAGGCGTCGATCAGCTGCGCGGCCACGTCCGCGGCGGCGGCCGGGGTGGCCGTGCCGAGGTCGTTGACGCCTTCGAACACGATCGCCCACGACACGCCGCTCTGGGCGAGCAGGTCGCGGTCCAGGCGCGCCAGCACGTTCGGGCCGAGGCCGTCCTGCAGCACGCGGTTGCCGCCCGCGGCCTGGTTGAGCACGGCTGATGGGACCCGCGAGGCCAGCACGTCCGGCCAGCGGTCGTTGCCGTTCGTCGTCGAGCCGCGGCCGTCGGACAGCGAGTCACCGATCACCGCCACCGCCGAGGCCGGGGACAGCACTTCGACGCCGCTGAGGAAGTACCAGTGGTCCACGGCAGTCGCGCCGGGCAGCTCCGGCGCGGCCACCTGGTCACCGGGCACCAGGTACGACGTCGTCCGCGAGCCCGGGTGCGAAGTGACCGACAGGGACGCCTGGCCGTGCGCCAGGTACGTCGTCACGGCGATGTTCTCGAAGGGCCGCACCGGGAAGGGCAGCGGATCGGAGACCACCTGCGCGCCCACCGGAACCACCGTGCCCGCCTTGCCGTGGAACGTCACCGGTGCCGCGCTGCCCGGGACGACCGCCGAAACCCCGGCGGCCCCCGCGACCGGCCGCGCCACCGTGACCGCCGTGAGCGGCAGGGGCGCGCCGCCGAAGGCGTTCGAGAACCGCAGGCGGATGCGGGGCCCGCCGGCCGTGACGTGCGCCGTCTGCCGCAGGGAAGCGTTGTCCAGCACCCGGTTCGTGCCGGTGTAGGGCGCCGGCGGCAGGTTGCCCGGCTCGGTCAGCTGCGGCATCGACGTCCACGTCGCCACCCAGTGTGACGACGGCGGGCGGCCCGAGGCGCCGACGAACAACGCGGTAAGCAGCGCCAGCACGGCGATCAGCGAAGTGCGTCTCACAACGAGAACTCCGGGGTCAGGACCCGGTCGAAGCCGACGTGCCGGCGCGGCCCGGTCAGCGTGCAGTGCAGGGTCGCGACGATCTGCTCGCTCGACGTACCCACGCGCAGCTCGACGTCACCGGGGTCGACCTGGCGGCGCCCGGCGCGCCCGGTGTAGGAGGTCAGGTCCGCGTGCAGCCCGATGTCTAGCACCACGCTCGCGCCCGGGGCCACGGTGACCCGGCGCGCCGCGATCAGCTGCCGCTCGGGTCGCGCCACCTCGGCGACCGGGTCGTGCAGGTACACCTGGACGACTTCGGAGGTCTCGCGGTCGTGGTCGTTGCGCAGCGTCACCCGGACCCGGCAGACGCCGTCGGTCGGCCAGAGCGAACCCGTCGCGCTGACGTCCACCCAGGTCGCCGGGGCGTAGGAAAGCCCGTGGCCGAAGGGGAACAGGGGAGTGGGGTCGACCGTGCTCACCTCGCTGCGCCGGCCGAGCGGTGCCGCCAGGTAGGTCGACGGCTGGCTCGCGCCGGCCGCCGGGAAGCTCACCGGCAGCCGGCCGGCCGGGTCGATCCGTCCACTGAGGACGTCCGCCAGCGCGGGCGCGCCTTCTTCGCCGGGGTAGAACCCGCACACCACCGCGGCCAGCCGCGGCAGCTGACGCGAAAGCTCGTACGGCCGGCCCGAAAGCAGCACCAGGACGACCGGCTTGCCCGTGTCCAGCAACGCGTCCAGCAGTTCCTCCTGCCGGCCGGGCAGCCGCAGGTCGGGCGCGTCGCAGCCTTCGCCGGACGTGCCGCCGCCGAACAGCCCGGCCCGGTCGCCCAGCACGGCCACGCACACCGCCGCGTCCGTGCACGCCGACACGGCCTCCGCGATCCCTTCGTCGTCCCCGCCGGTGACCGGGCAGCCGAGGGCGTAGGTGACGTCGTGGGCGGAGCGCAGCGCTTCCACCACCGTCGGCACCGAGACACCGAACGGGACGTCGGGGTGGTGCACGCCGACGTGCAGCGGGAACGAGTAGCAGCCGAGCATCGCGCCCGCCGCGTCCGCGCGCGGCCCGACGACGGCGAGCTTCGCGCCGGGGGCCAGCGGCAGCGTCCCGTCGTTGTGCAGCAGCACGATCGACTTCTCGGCCACCTCGCGCGCCATCGCCCGGGAGCCGGCGTCGTCGAGGTCGATCTCCTCCGGGAACTCGGGCGCCCAGTCCGCGTCGAGCAGGCCCAGCTCGCACTTCTGCCGCAGCACGCGTTCGAGGGCGCGGTCGACGACGGCGGCGTCGACCGCGCCCCCTTCCACCGCGGCGAGCAGCGGCTCGCCGTAGCAGTCCATGGTCGGCAGTTCCACGTCGATCCCGGCGGCCAGCGCCTGCCCGGCCGCGTCGCCGCGGTCGGCCGCGACGCCGTGCAGCCGGTGCAGGAACGCCACGGAGAAGTAGTCGGCGACGACCGTGCCGTCGAAACCGTAGGTGTCGCGCAGGAGCCCGGTCAGCAGCTCCGCGTCGGCGGCGGCCGGGAGGCCGTCGGTGTCGGTGTAGGCGTTCATCACCGACCGCGCGCCCGCCCGCAGCGCCAGCTCGAACGGCGGGAGCAGGACGTCCGCGATTTCGCGCGGCCCGGCGGAAACCGGCGCCAGGTTGCGCCCGGCCCGCGAGGCGGAGTAGCCGACGAAGTGCTTCAGCGTCGCGACGATACCGGCCGACTCGAGGCCGGCGACGTACGCGCTGCCGATCGTGCCGACCAGGTACGGGTCTTCGCCGATGGTCTCTTCGACGCGGCCCCAGCGCAGGTCCCGGGCGACGTCGAGAACCGGCGCGAGCCCCTGGTGCACGCCGAGCCCGCGCATCGTCGCGCCGATCCGCGCCGCCATCCGCCGCACGAGGTCCGGGTCGAACGTCGCACCCCACGACAGCGGGGCCGGGTAGATCGTGGCCTGCCACGCGGCCAGCCCGGTCAGGCATTCCTCGTGCACCACGGCGGGGATCCCGAACCGGCTGCTGGACACGATCTGCCGCTGGGTTCGCGCCAGGCTGTGCGCGCCGATCACCGGGTCGACCGGGCGGGTGCCGAACACCCGGGTCAGCTGCCCGATGCCGTGGCGGACCAGGTCGTCGAAGTCGACCGACGGGTCGACGAAGTCGTGCTGGTGCGGGGCCATCTCGCCACCGGAGTCGATGCCGACCCACACGCCGTAGAGCTGGGCGAGCTTTTCGCGGAGGCTCATGCGGGCCATCAGCGCGCGGACGCGCTCGCCCGGGTCGGCTGTGGCGTCGCGCCACGGCTCCGGCGCCGTGGTGGGCTGCGTGGTCAAGGCTTTCCGCCCTTCATGAGAGATTCTTCGGGGGTTCCGGGTGGCGGAGCCCCCGGCCCGGGGCGAAGCCCCGGATGTCACAGGTGAGGTGGGGAGAGGGCCCGGGTCGAGTGCCGCACCACGAGGCCGGTGTCGAGGGTGACGTGGGTGCGCTCGACCGCGTCGCCGTTGATCAGCGCGATGAGCATGCTGATCGCCCGGTGGCCCATCTCGCGGATCGGCTGGTCCACAGTGGTCAGTGGCGGGCTGCAGAGCGCGGACTCGGGGACGTTGTCGAAGCCCACGACGGAAAGGTCGTCGGGCACCGAAAGCCCCAGCTCGCGGGCCGCGCCGACGGTCGCGATGGCCGAGATGTCGTTCGCGGCGAACACCGCGGTCGGCCGGTCCGGCCCGGTCAGCAGGTCGTGCGCGGAGGCCGCGGAGACCTCCGGGTCGTAGGCGCCGATCCGGACCAGGTTCTCGTCGGCCGGCACGCCCGCGGCTTCCAGCGCCCGCAGGTAGCCCGCCTTGCGCAGTGTCGCCGATTCGAGGTCGGGGCGGCCGGAGAGGAACGCGATCCGGCGGTGCCCGAGTTCCAGGAGGTGCTCGGTGGCGAGCTGCGCGCCGCGGAGGTTGTCGGAGTCGATGGTCGGCAGGTGCGACGGGCCGGTGTGCGGGTCGACCGCGACGACCGGCGTGCCGGGCACGGCTTCCAGCGAAACGGCGGGCGTGACCAGCACGGCGCCGTCGACGAGGGTGCCGGACAGGCGGGAGAGGTAGCGCTTCTCCCAGCCGGCCGGGTCGCCGGTGCGTCCGCCCGCGGAGTAGACGACGAGCTCGAAACCGCTGCCGCGGATGGCGTCCGCGGCTCCCTTGAGCAGCTCGGTCGAGAACGGTTCGAGGTCGGCGACCAGGATGCCGATGACGTTCGTCCGGTGGTTTCTCAGGCTCTGCGCCACGAGGCTCGCCTCGTAGCCCAGCTCGTCGATCACCGCTCGGACACGCGCGAGCGTCGCGGCGGAGACGCCGTAGCGCTCGTTGATGACTTTGGAAACCGTGGCCACCGAGACGCCGGCGCGGGCCGCGACGTCACGGATGGTCACCCTGGAACTGGGCTGCATCGGCTCAGACTAGCCATGTAAAACGTTATCGACAACGATTGACATCCGATTTGCCCCGGAGCAAACTCTTCGCCAACCCGGGCGCAGTCGCGCCCCGTCCAACTCGGCCGAAGTCGTCAGGAGTGGACCCACGATGTTCGCGAAGCACAGAATCCCCGTTCTCGCGGCCTTGGCAGCCGTCCTCCCGCTCGCCCTTTCGGCGTGCAGCGGGGGGAGCGACGCGCCCGCGCAGCCGAGCGGGCCGGTCACCCTCACCTGGTGGCACAACGGCACCACCGATCCGATCAAGTCGATCTGGGAGAAGGTCGTCGCCGACTACCACCAGGCGCACCCGGACGTCACGATCAAGGCCCAGCCGCTGCAGAACGAGGACTTCCCGACGAAGGTCCCGCTCGCGCTGCAGGGGGCCGAGCCGCCGGACGTCTACCAGTCCTGGGGCGCCGGAGACCTGGCCTCGCAGATCACCTCGGGCAAGGTCGCCGACATCACCGACGCCACGAAGCCGTGGATCACCCAGACCACCGGCAAGTTCGGGGAGAACTGGCAGGTCGACGGCAAGCAGTACGGCGTGCCGTTCGAACAGCACTTCGTCGGCTTCTGGTACCGCAAGGACCTCTTCCAGCAGGCGGGGATCACCACCCCGCCGAAGACGATGGACGAGCTGAACGCCGCGGTCACGCAGCTGAAGGCCAAGAACATCGCGCCGATCTCGGTCGGCGGTAAGGACCGCTGGCCGGACGCCTTCTACTTCAACTACTTCGCGATCCGCGAGTGCTCGGTCGACGTGCTCAAGCAGTCGGTGAAGGCGGTCAAGCTCGAAGACCCGTGCTGGACGAAGGCCGGGCAGGACCTGAAGAACTTCCTGGCCACACAACCGTTCCAGACCGGGTTCGCGGGCACGCCCGCCCAGCAGGGCGCGGGCAGCTCGGCCGGCCTGGTCGCCAACGGCAAGGCCGCGATGGAACTGCAGGGCGACTGGGAGCCCGGCACGATGTCGGCGCTGACCGACGACAAGCAGCTGGATTCGAAGGTCGGCTGGTTCCCGTTCCCGGCCGTGACGGGCGGGCAGGGCGACCCGGCGGCGGTGCTCGGCGGCGGTGACGGGTTCGCCTGCACCACCCGCGCGTCGAAGGCGTGCGCGGACTTCCTGCAGTACCTGGGCAGCGAGCCGGTGCAGACGCAGCTCGCCGCGCAGGGAGCCGGCCTGCCCGTCAACACCGTCGCCGCGAAGGCGCTGAAGACCGACACGCTGAAGGCCGTCTACGACTACGGCACGAAGGCGCCGTACCTGCAGATGTACTTCGACCGGGCGTTCCCGACCGCGGTCGGCGCCGCGCTGAACGACGCGGTGGCGAACATGTTCGCCGGCCAGGGCACCCCCGAAGGCATCGTGGCCGCCGTCAACCAGGCCGCGGCGGGCAACAAGTGACCACGGCGACGAAGCCGGTGCGGACGGCGAACCGGCCGTCCGCACCGGCTCCGGGCCGCCGCGCGAAGCGGTCCGGTCTCGGCAAACGGCTCGAGCTGGCGCTCCTGCTCGGGCCCGCCCTGCTGCTGTTCGCGGGGTTCGTCCTGGTGCCGATCGGGATCGCGGCCTTCTACAGCCTGTTCAAGTGGAACGGCTTCGGCCCGCTCGACAAGTTCATCGGTTTCGACAACTACGCCGACGCCTTCAGCGGGTCGGTGTTCCAGAGCGCCATCGTGCACAACCTGATCATCGCGGGACTGTCGATCGTGGTTCAGCTGCCGCTGTCGATCGGGCTGGCGATGCTGCTCAACCGGAAGCTGCGCGGCCGGGCGGTGCTGCGCGCACTGGTGTTCGCGCCGTACGTGCTGTCCGAGGCGATCACCGCGGTGATCTGGGTGCTCATGCTGCAGCCCAACGGCTTCGCCGACCAGGTGCTCAAGGGCGCCGGGCTCGGCGGCCTGATCCACAACTGGCTGGCCGACCCGGGCATCGTGCTCTACACGCTGTTCGCGGTGATCACCTGGAAGTACATCGGCTTCGGCATCATCCTGCTGCTGGCCGGCCTGCAAGGCGTGCCCGCGGAGCTGCGCGAAGCCGCCGCGCTCGACGGCGCGTCGGCCTGGCAGACGACCCGTCACGTCGTGCTGCCGCTGCTCGGGCCGACCATCCGGATCTGGATCTTCCTCTCGGTGATCGGCTCGCTCCAGCTGTTCGACGTCGCCTGGATCATGACGACGGGCGGTCCGGCGAACGCGTCGACGACGATGGCGACCTACCTGGTCGACCACGGCTTCAAGCGCTACGAATTCGGGTTCGGTTCCGCGGTGGCGGTGATCCTGTTCGTCATCTGCTTCGTGTTCGCCCTGCTGTACCAGCGGTTCGCGCTCCGCCGCGACACCCAGGGTGCCCTGACGAGGATGGTGGGCTGATGCGTTCACGCCGGTTCGGCCTGTCGGTGGGCTACCTCGCGGCGATCGTCGTGCTCGGGGTGACCGTCGTGCCGCTGCTGTTCGTCGTGCTCGGCGGGTTCCGCAGCAACGCCCAGCTCAACAACGACCCGGCCGGGCTGCCCGGCCCGTGGATCTCGGACAACTACGCCTCGGTCCTCGGCTCGAGCGCGTTCTGGACGTTCCTCGGCAACAGCGCGCTGATCGCCGTGATCGCCACCGCGGTCGCCGTCGGCCTGGGCTCGATGGCCGGGTACGCGCTGTCGCGGTACCAGTTCAAGGGCCGCGAAGGCCTGTACACCCTGTTCACCCTCGGCCTGCTGTTCCCGCTTACCGTGGCGACGCTGCCGTTGTACCTGTGGCTGCGCCAGCTGGGCATGCTCGAGAGCTTCTGGGGCGTGGCGATCCCGGAGGCGGCGTTCTCGCTGCCGGTGACGATCGTGATCCTGCGGCCGTTCATGCACGCCATCCCGGGTGAGATCGAGGACGCGGCCGTGCTCGACGGAGCCAGCCGGCTGGGCTTCTTCTGGCGGATCCTGCTGCCGCTGTCGACACCCGCGCTGACCACGGTCGGCGTGCTCGCCTTCGTCACCAGCTGGAACGCCTACCTGCTGCCGCTGCTCGTGTTCAACGACTCCGCGCACTTCACGCTCCCGCTCGGCGTCGCGACGTTCCAGTCGCAGTACTCCCAGGACACCGCCCGCGTGCTCGCGTTCACCGCGCTGTCGATGATCCCGGCGCTCGCGTTCTTCGTGCTCGCCGAACGGCGCATCGTCGGCGGGCTGACCGGATCCGTGAAGGGCTGACTCAGGAGGTCTCCCGTGCCGTCCGAGGTCCACCGCCGTACCTTTCTGCAGTTGCTCGCGCTGGCCGGGGCCGGTTCGGCCGCCCTGCCGGGACTCGCCGAAGCCGGGACCGGATTCCCGTTGGTGTCGCGGGGAAAGGCCGCGACGATCGTGGTCGCCCCCGGCGATCTGCCGGGGGTCCGCCGGGTCGCCGGGGACCTGGCCGCCGACGTCGAACGCGTCACGGGCGTCCGCCCGGCCGTGTCCGATGTGGTGCCGGAGCACGGGCCCGTGGTGCTGGTCGGCACCCTCGGGCACAGCCCGCTGGTCGACGACCTGGTGCGGGCCGGGCGCCTGGACGTCCGGGACATCGCCGGGAAGTGGGAGACGTCGCTGAGCCAGGTCGTCGACGGGCGGCTCGTGCTCACCGGCAGCGATCAGCGCGGTGTGATCTACGGCGTCTACGAGGTTTCGCGGCGGATCGGTGTTTCGCCGTGGTACTGGTGGGCCGACGTCCCGCCGCGGCGGCAGGCCGAGCTGCACCTCCCGGGCGAGCGCTTCAGCTTGGGCACCCCGTACGTCAAGTACCGCGGGTTCTTCGTCAACGACGAGAACCCGGCGCTCGGCACCTGGGCTCCGGAGTACTTCGGGCCGGGCCACGCACCGGGCTTCCCCAACGGTTTCAACCACCTCTTCTACGCGAAGGTGTTCGAAACCATGCTGCGGCTGCGCGCCAACTACCTGTGGCCGGCGGTGTGGGGGCGGGCGTTCGCCGAGGACGACCCGCTCAACCACGCGACGGCCAAGGAGTACGGCGTCGTCATGGGTACCTCGCACGAGGCACCGATGATGCGCGGCATCGAGGAGTGGAACCGGCACGCGACCCCCGGGCACGACCCCTACGGCGGCACGGGGGAGTGGAGCTTCCGCCGCAACGGCGAAGCGATCAAGGCCTACTGGACCGACGGCATCCGCCGGATGGCCCGCGAGGGCTTCGAAGGCGTCGTCACGCTCGGCATGCGCGGCAACGGCGACGTCAGCCTGCCCGACGGCGACGGCATCGAGCTGATGGCGGAGATCCTCGCGGCCGAGCGGGACATCCTCGCGCGCGAGCTGAGCACCGACGTCCCGCAGGTGTGGACGCTCTACAAGGAGGTCCAGCGGTACTGGGTCAAGGGCCTGCGGCCGCCGGACGACGTCATCGTCGTGTTCACCGACGACAACTGGGGCAACATCCGCAAGCACCCGGACCTCTCGCTGCCGCCGCACCCGGGCGGGTACGGGCTCTACTACCACTTCGACTACGTCGGCGGCGGGCGCAACTACAAGTGGGTCGACACCGCGCTGATCGCGAACACGTGGGAGCAGCTGAACCAGGCCACCGCCTACGGGAACGACCGGCTGTGGGTGGCGAACGTCGGGGACATGAAGGGCAACGAGCTGCCGCTGCAGTTCTTCCTCGACTACGCCTGGAACCCCGCGGCGTGGCCGGCCGAACGACTGTCCACCTGGGAGCGCGAGTTCGCCGCGCTCAACTTCGGCCCCGCGCTGGCGGGCGAGATCGCCGGGGTGCTGCACGACTACGGGCGGCTGCAGTCGCGGCGGAAGCCGGAGCTGCTGAACCGGCGGATCACCCTGGCCGCAGACGGCACGATCACCTACGACGACCAGGCGACGCCGTTCAGCCTGGTGAACTACGGCGAGCTGGACCGGGTCACGGCGGAGTGGCAGGACCTGGGGGCGCGGGCGGCCCGCCTTTCCCCGCGGGTGCCCGCGGCCTACCGGGACGCCTTCTACGAACTGGTGCTGTACGAAGTCCAGGCCTCGGCGAACCTGTACGCGCTGCGGCGCGCGGAGTTCACCAACCTGCTGTACGTGACCCAGGGGCGGGCTTCGGCGAACGGGCTCGCCGCCGTCACCGAGGCGCGGTTCGCCGACGACCTGGCGCTGGCGGAGAAGTACAACACCGGCGTCGCGGGCGGGAAGTGGAAGGGCTTCCAGACCCAGCCGCACATCGACTACGGCGACGTCGAGCGGTACGGCCCGAACGCGCCGTGGCAGCAGCCGGAGCTGAACAACGTGGCCCTGCCGGACGTGATCTTCCCGGCGGTGCGCCGCCTCGACGTCCCCGCCGCGGCTTCGCTGGGGGTCGCGGTCGACGGGGCCGCCGAGGCGTGGCCGGGAGCGGCCGGCCGGCCGGCGCTGCCGGAGTTCAGCCCGTGGCAAAGCGCGCCGGCGCAGTACATCGACGTCTTCAACCGCGGCCGGACGCCGTTCCGCTGCACGGTCACCCCGGGCGCGCCGTGGGTGCGGGTCGAGCCGCGCGGCGGGCGGGTGGAGGAGGAGCTGCGGATGACGGTGCGGATCGACTGGGCCCGAGCGCCCCGCGGGACGACGACGGTGCCGATCACGGTGTCCGGCGCCGGTTCGTCGGTGGTGGTGGACGCGGTGGTGCGGCACCGCGACCTGCCGGCGCCGTGGCGGCGCGGGTTCGTCGAAGCGGGCGGGTACGTGTCGGTGGAAGCCCCGCACTGCAGCGCGAACGTCGCTGTCGAGGGGACGTCGTGGCGGCGCGTCCCGGACCTGGGGATGACGCCGTTCCCGGTGACGTCGGCGAGCCGGAACCCGGGAGCGGGCCCGCGGCTGGAGTACCGGATGACGCTGTTCACGGCGGGCCCGGTCACGGTGTGGGCGTACCTTTCGCCACGCAACAACGTGCTGGCGGGGGACGGGCTGCGCTACGCGGTCTCGTTCGACGACGCGGAGCCGCAGGTCGTGAACATCACGAAGGCCACGGGCGCGGACGACACGTCGATGAACCGGCAGTGGGAGCGGACGACGTCGGACAACGTGAACCTGACGTCGACGGGCCACGTGGTGGGGGCGGCGGGCCCGCACGTGCTGAAGTTCTGGATGGTGGACCCGGCGGTGGTGCTGCAGAAGCTGGTGGTGGACACCGGCGGGCTGCGGCCGAGCTACCTGGGGCCGCCGGAGAGCATGCGGTGGCCGGGATGAGCGGAGCCGCGCAAGACCGTGGCGGGGCCGCCGGTGCTGTCGCGTCTCGCCCGGCCCCGCGTCACTTTCACGGAAAAGTGCCGCGACAGGGCTGGGGGTCCCCGCAGGTCGGCCGCTACCTCCGGCCGACCGGAAGGGCCTCGCTCGGCCGGTGCGCCGGGGTCGCCGTGCTCTGCCGGACCACCAGGCTCGTCGCCAGCTCCACCCGGTGGCTCTCCGGGTGCACCCCGCGCGCCAGCGAAATCGCCAACCTCGCGCCCGCCGCGGCCATCTCCTGCAGGGGCTGGCGGATCGTCGTCAGCTCCGGGGTCAGCCAGCGGGCGATCGGCAGGTCGTCGAAGCCGACCACGCTCAGGTCGTCCGGGATGCGCAGCCCGGCGCCGCGGGCGGCCTCGTACACGCCGAGAGCCTGCAGGTCACTGCCCGCGAACACCGCCGTCGGCGGGTCGGGGAGGGTGAGCAGCGATGCCAGCTCGCGATAACCCGAGCGGACGTGGAAGTCGCCGCGGCGGACCAGGGCCGGGTCGAACGCCAGGCCCGCCGTCTCCAGGGCCGTGCGGTAGCCGTCGATCCTCGCCCGGCTGCACAGCACGCCTTCCGGTCCGCCGATCATCGCGATGCGGCGGTGACCCAGGTCCACCAGGTGCCGGGTCGCGGTCAGGCCGCCCTGCCAGTTCGTGGCCCCGATCGAGGGCGTCTCCGGGCCCGGCGCGCCGGCCGGGTCGACCACGACCAGCGGGATGTCGCGGGCGCGCAGCTTGGCCAGCTGCCCGCCGGTGAAGTCCGAGCACACCGAAACGATGCCGACCGGGCGGCGGGCGAGGACGCTCTCCAGCCAGCTCTGGCCGGGGGTGTGCCGCCCGGACGATTCCGCGAGCACGACCGCCATTCCGTTTTCGCGGGCGACGCACTCGACCCCGCGGATGATTTCGAGTGCCCACGTGCTTTCGAGTTCGTGGAACATCAGTTCCAGCAATCGCGAACGGCGGGACCGTTCGTCAGCCCGGCGGCGGTAACCGTATTTACCGATGACCGCTTCCACCCGGGCCCGGGTGCTTTCGGCGACGTCGGGCCGACCGTTCAGGACTTTCGAAACAGTCGGCACGGAAACACCGGTCTCGGCGGCGATCCGGGCGATCGTGACCCGGGACGCGGTCGGCTCGAGATCCTCGGACTTCGTTGTCATGGAGGAGATTCTAGGTCATCGAAACCTGATTTGAAACGCCTCGAAACTTTCGGTTCGCCATTGTCGATGGAAGGGTGAAGATGCTGAGAAGAATTCCGAAGAAACGCGCCGTGCTGGTGCTCGCGGCCGTCGCCGGTATCGCGGCGTGGCAGGCGCCTGCCGCGTCCGCGTCGGTTCCGCTGCAATACAGCACGAACCGCTACGTCGGGAGCGCGGTGGCCGCGTCCTACCTGGCGGCGGAACCCGATTACCGTGCCGTGCTCACCCGCGAATTCGACAACGTCACCCCCGAGAACGAGATGAAGTGGGGGACCGTCGAAGCCGTCCGCGGGCAGTACGACTGGTCGGGCGCCGACGCGATCGTCCGGTACGCCCAGCAGCACCACAAGACCGTCCGCGGGCACACGCTCGTCTGGCACTCGCAGCTCCCGGACTGGGTCGCCGCGCTGCCGGCCGACGAGCTCCGCCGCGTCCTCAAGGACCACATCACCACGGAAGTCAAGCGCTACCAGGGAAAGGTCCGCGCCTGGGACGTCGTCAACGAGCTGTTCAACGAGGACGGCACCCGGCGTGACACCGTCTTCCGGCAGAAGCTCGGCGACGGCTTCGTCGCCGACGTCTTCCGGTGGGCGCACGCGGCCGACCCGAAGGCGACGCTCTACATCAACGACTACAACATCGAAGGCCGCAACCCGAAGAGCGACGCCGTGTACGACCTGGTGAAGACCCTGCGGCGGCAGGGCGTGCCGATCGGCGGCGTCGGGATCCAGGGGCACCTGTCGATCCAGTACGGCTTCCCGGCCGAGTACCGCGCCAACCTGGCCCGGCTGGCGAAGCTGGGCGTGGACGTCGCGATCACCGAGGCGGACGTCCGCATCCCGACCCCGCCCGACGCGGCGAAGCTGGCCACCCAGGCGAGCTACTTCGGCCGGCTGTGGGACGGCTGCCAGGCGGTCCGCCGCTGCGTCGAGTTCACGACGTGGGGCTTCACCGACCGGCACTCTTGGGTGCCGGACGTGTTCCCCGGCGAGGGGGCGGCCTGCCTCTTCGACGAGGACCTGCGCCCGAAGCCGGCCTACACCCGCATCAACCCCTGACCGGACCGGGGCGCAGGCCCCGGGCGGCCAGGTCCGCGAGGAGGCGGGGCACCGCCTCGACGGTGGCCGGGCGGCCTTCGTGCAGCAGCACGACCCCGCCCGGCTCCACCGCCGAAGCCGCCGTGACGATCTCGCCGGTGGACGCGCCGGCCCAGTCGCGGGTGTCGACGCTCCACAGCACCTCGGTAAGCCCCTGCGCGGCGACGAGCGAAGCCACGTCGGGGCCGGTGTCGCCGTAGGGCGGCCGGAACAGCACCGGGCGGACGCCGGTGAGCGCCGCCAGGAGATCCTGCGTCCGGCGGACCTCCCGGTCGCGGCTCGCGGCGTCGAGGGTGGTGAGCCGCGGGTGCGTCCACGTGTGGTTGCCGATCGCGTGGCCCGCGGCCGCGATCGCCCGCACCAGGTCCGGGTGCGCCGCGGCGTGCTCACCCCAGAGGAAGAACGTCGCCCGTACGCCGCCGAGGGCCGCCAGCAGAGCCGGCGTGGTCGACGGGTACGGGCCGTCGTCGAAGGTCAGCGCGACTGCGTCCACCCGGACAAGGTCACCCGGCGCGGCCGCGGGGGCAAGGACTTTCGGCGGGGTTTCGTCAGCGGGCCAGCGCCGCGAGCCGCTTCGGGGTCGGCCAGCGGACGTTCCACGCCCAGCCGAGCTTCTCGAACGCCCAGATCACCCGCGCGGAGATGTCGATCTGGCCGCGCTGGGCGCCGTGGCGGGCCGACGTCGGGTCCGCGTGGTGGGTGTTGTGCCAGGACTCGCCCATCGACAGGATCGCCAGCGGCCAGAAGTTCGCCGAGCGGTCGCGGCTGGCGAACGGGCGCTCGCCGATCATGTGGCAGATCGAGTTCACCGACCACGTCACGTGGTGCTGGAACGAGATCCGCGCCAGGCCGGCCCAGAGGAACGCGGTCAGCGCGCCCCACCAGGAGAGCGTGATCAGGCCGCCGAGCAGCGGCGGGATCAGCAGGCTCAGCACGACCCACAGCGGGAAGAGCCGGTCGACGACGCGCAGGTCGCGGTCGGCGGCGAGGTCCGGGGCGAACCGCTCGACGTTGGTCTTGTCCCGGCCGAACAGCCAGCCCATGTGGGCGTGCCAGAACCCGCGGGCCAGCGCCACCGGGGAGGTGCCGAACAGCCACGGGGAGTGCGGGTCGCCCTCGCGGTCGGAGAAGGCGTGGTGGCGGCGGTGGTCGGCGACCCAGCCGATCACCGGGCCCTGCGCCGCGAGGCCGCCGGCGATGGCCAGGGCGATCCGCAGCGCCCGCTTCGCGCGGAACGCGCCGTGGGTGAAGTACCGGTGGTAGCCGACGGTCACGCCGAGTGTCGAGACCACGAAGAACGCGCCGCCGATGGTGAGGTCCAGCCAGCTGACGCCCCAGCCCCAGAACACCGGGACGGCGGCGGCCAGCGCGAGGAACGGGACCAGCAGAAACGTGCGGATGGTGATCAGCTCGGCGACGCTCTGGCGGCCGCTGAGCACGGGTTTGGGTATCGGGCGGGGAGCCTTCACGGAGGCGGTCATGCACTACTCGATTCGAGGATCTCGCCGCGCGGGACCTGGTCCTCGCGCGGGGGCCGGGGAGCGGGATCACCCGGCGGTCTGCGGTCTGGGGTGGTGGCCGGGCGTGTCGCCGCTCCTGCCGGCGATCGGCCCCGGTGGTCAT
Source organism: Amycolatopsis sp. cmx-4-83 (assembly GCF_046548815.1). Classification (NCBI taxonomy): domain Bacteria; kingdom Bacillati; phylum Actinomycetota; class Actinomycetes; order Pseudonocardiales; family Pseudonocardiaceae; genus Amycolatopsis; species Amycolatopsis sp. cmx-4-83. The sequence goes on from NZ_JAEBEF010000006.1 coordinate 406,031, forward strand.
CGCGGCATCGCCGCCGCCGGGGCTGCCACACCCGGAACCGGACGGCGACCGGTGGCCGCGGGCCGGGCGTGGGAAGGGCTCCCGGCACCCCATACGTTACCGGACTGTTGTGAATCCGCAGTGTGGCCGCGCACGAAGAAGGCCCCCGCCCGGAACGGGCGAGGGCCTTCAGGTGCCTCGTGGCTCAGATGACGCTTACGCGCTGGGCCTGCGGGCCCTTCTGGCCCTGACCGATTTCGAACTCGACGCGCTGACCCTCGTCGAGCGACTTGAAGCCGGTGCCCTGGATCTCGGAGTAGTGGACGAACACGTCCGGACCCCCGCCGTCCTGGGCGATGAAGCCGAAGCCCTTTTCACCGTTGAACCACTTGACACTGCCCTGAGCCATACCAATACCTACTCTTTGTTAGTGAGCCGGAGCGTCCCGTTCGGACGTCCCGGTCTCGTCCCTATTCTCGCACTACTCCCCGTACCCGGGTCAAACCCCCCAGTCGGGTCGCAGCGGCAGACCCATCCCGCCGGCACTGTCGGTGCGGACTCCGAGCACCTGGTGCAGCTCGATCTCCCGCCGTTCGAACGCCAGCCGGCAGGCCGCGAGGTAGAGCGCCCAGACGCGGCTGCGCCCGGCGCCGGCCTCGCCGACCGCCTCGTCCCAGTGCTCGTCGAGGTTCTCGCACCAGCCGGCCAGCGTCAACGCGTAGTGCTCCCGCAGGTTCTCCGAGTGCCGCACCTCCAGGCCGCTGTCGTGCATCGCCGTGACGATCTCACCAGGGGCTTCGAGCTCGCCGTCCGGGAAGACGTACCGGTCGATGAACCCGCGCGAGCGGTGGGCGACGCTGGTGTCCGGGTTGGTGATGCAGTGGTTGAGCAGCCGTCCGTGCGGCTTGAGCTTGCCGGCGAGGAAGCGGAAGTAGCCGGGCACGTTGCGCGCCCCGATGTGCTCGGTCAGGCCGATCGACGAGATCGCGTCGAACCCCGTTTCGGTGACGTCGCGGTAGTCGAGGTGGCGGATTTCGGCGCGGTCGGCGAGGCCGAGGGCGACGATGTTCTTCTGCGCCCACTGCGCTTGTTCACGCGAAAGTGTGACACCGAGGGCCTCGACGCCGTAGTGCCGGACGGCGTGCGCGACCATGCCGCCCCAGCCGCAGCCGACGTCGAGCAGCCGCATGCCGGGCTTGAGGCCCAGCTTGCGGCAGACGAGGTCGAACTTGTTCGCCTGCGCCTCCTCCAGCGTCGCGTCCGCGGTCGGGAACACCGCGCAGGTGTAGGCCATCGACGGGCCGAGGACGAGCTCGTAGAAGCGGTTGGAGACGTCGTAGTGGCTGGCGATGGCCTCGCTGTCGCGCTCCTTCGAGTGCCGGAGCGCGGTCAGCCCGCGGCGGAACCGGCTCGGGTGCTCCTCGGCGGGCGGTTTGACCAGCCGCAGGTGGCCAGGGCCGAGCTTGCGCAGCAGCCACAGCCGGTCGGCCGCGGTGAGCTGGTCGACCTGGGCCGACAGCGCGTGCAGCGCCGTGTAGAGGTCGCCGGTGACGTCCAGCGCGCCGGCGACGTACGCGCGGGCCAGGCCGAGGTCGCCGGGGGAGGACATCAGGTAGTCGAGCGCGAGCGGAGAGCGCACCTGGATGGCCACGGGGGCGTCGGCCGGGCCGCTGCTGCTGCCGTCGTAGGCGGTGATCGACACGGTGGCGCGGGGGCCGAGCAGCCGCTCGAAGACCTCGCCGACCGTGGTGCTTGCCTGGGTCACTTTCGTTCCTTTCACCGGCGGCGGACGCATTTTTCGTAGAGACCGAGCAGCCGCTCGCGCGGATCGTAGGTCCGCTTGAGCTCGGCGTAGGCGTCGCCGTTGTAGAGCCGCCAGAACTCGTCTTCGGAGTAGAAGCTGTCCGAATAGAGCGACTTGTGCCCACCGAGCCGGGTGACTTCGGCCTCGATCATCCGGTTGTGCACGCCGTCGCGTTCGCCGGGCTCCAGCGGCACCGCCGACCAGAACCCGAAGTTGACGTAGAGCTCGGCGGGGTCGAGTTCGTAGAGCGGCCAGCGCACGCCGCCGGGGCGCTGCCGGAGCGGGCAGATCCAGACCGGGCTGATCGGGATCTCCCGCTCGAAGAACTCGAGGAACTCCGCCGCGCGGGCGAGTGGCACCTCGATGTCCTGCACGATGGTCTCCTCGGGCGGCAGGCGCCGGAGCTTGAGCAGCCGTTCGGCGATCTTGAACCGGCGGTCGAGCGCGACGGCCTTCCAGTAGACCGACGAGCGGAGCAGCCGGCGCCCCAGCAGCAGCCGCGGCAGCCGGTGCTGGACGCCGAACGCGCGCGAGCACCAGAACCAGTCGGTGTCCCAGCGCCACAGGTAGTCCCGGACGGTGAGGTGGTCGGTCTCGCGCCGCTGGATGGACCGGTAGTAGATGTCCAGCCAGGTGTAGTCGCTGGTCGCGGGCGCGGAGTCGGTGAAGGTGCCGAGCGTCAGGTAGAGCTCGTCCGGGCCGAAGACCGTGCCGTCGACGAAGTCCTGCTCGCCGCTCTCGCAGACTTCGCCGAGCGCGCTGAAGAACGTGTCCCGGTCGTGGTAGCGGACGTGGCGGAGCTCGACGAACGGCTTGACCGGCTCGAGCAGGATCCGCAGCCGCAGCGCGTAGCCGAGGGTGCCGTAGGAGTTGGGGAAGCCGTGGAACAGGGCCTGGTGCTCGTTGTCCGGCGTGGCGAGGACGATCCGCCCGTCGCCGGTGAGGATCTCGAGCTCGAGCACCGATTCGTGCGGCATGCCGTTGCGGAACGACGAGGACTCGATGCCGAGCCCGGTGACCGCGCCGCCGAGGGTGATGGTCTTGAGCTGCGGCACGACCAGCGGCATCAGCCCGTGGGGCAGCGTGGCGTCGACCAGCTGCTCGTAGGTGACCATCCCTTCGACGTCGGCGGTGCGGGTTTCGGGGTCGACGCGCAGCACGTGGCTGAACCCGGCGACGTCCAGTCCCGGGTGGCGGGACGCGGTCCGGGAGCGGAAGAGGTTCGAGGTGCGTTTGGCCAGCCGCACGGTGGCTTCGCCGCTGATCTCGGTGAGCTGCCGGCGCAGGGCGTCGACGCGGGCTTCGTGCTCGGGGAACGCCGGGCCCGGACGGGCTTCGGGCACCCCGGCCTGATCGATGGTCACGCCTCGATCCTGCCTCACGGACCAGGCAGGCGCACGGTCCCGGTGCCTACTTCAGTGCCATACCGGGGATGCGGGCGCGGATCGCGGCCAGCTCGGCTTCGTCGGAGACGCCCTGCCAGTCGTGGCGAGGGGTGTAGGGCGCCTCGAGCGCGCGCACGTCGTCGTCGGAGAGCACGACGTCGAGCGAGGCCACGGCGTCGTCGATCTGCCCCGCCGAACCCGCCCCGACCAGCGGCGCGGTCACCACGGGCTGCCGCCGCAGCCAGGCCAGCGCGATCTGCGCGCGGCTCACGCCGTGCGCCGCGGCGACCTTCCCGACGGCCTCGGCGATCGCGCGGTTCGAGGCCTCCTCGGTGGGGGAGTAGAGCATGTCCGCGAAGGCACCGTCGGTCTCGGCGCGGGCGGTCGAGCGGGCGTCGTCCCAGGCGCGGGCGAGGCGGCCGCGGGCCAGCGGGCTCCAGATGATCGTGCCGACGCCTTCGTCGAGGCACAGCGGGATCATCTCGCGCTCCTCCTCGCGGTGCAGGAGGTTGTAGTGGTCCTGCATCGAGGCGAACCGGGCCCAGCCGTGCCGCTGCTGCAGGTGGAGGGCCTTCGCGAACTCCCAGGCGGGCATCGAGGAGGCGCCCAGGTAGCGCACTTTGCCCGCTTTGACGAGGTCGCTGAGCGCTTCGAGGGTCTCCTCCAGCGGGGTGGCGTGGTCGTTGCGGTGCACCTGGTAGAGGTCGATGTAGTCGGTGCCGAGCCGGCGCAGCGAGTGGTCCGCCTCGGTCATGATCGCCTTGCGTGAGAGCCCCTTGCCGTTCGGGCCGGGCCGCACCGGGTGCCGCAGCTTGGTGGCGATCACGACGTCGTCGCGGTCGGCGAAGTCCTTCAGCGCGCGGCCGAGGATCTCCTCGCTGGAGCCGTTCGAGTACATGTTCGCGGTGTCGAAGAAGTTGATGCCCGCGTCGAGCGCGTGCTTGATCAGCGGCCGCGCGTCGTCCTCGCCGAGTGACCAGACGGGGTGGCCGCGGTCGGGCTCGCCGTAGGTCATCGCGCCGATCGCGACGGGGGAGACGTCGAGGCCGGTGGTGCCGAGCTTCACGTAGTGCATGGGGTGCTCCTGCCTGGGCAACTCGCGGAGGATCCTCCGCGAGTTCGAAATTAGCGGAGAGCTCTCCGGATGTCAAAGGTGGGGCATGATCGGGGCATGACCGACGGCACGTACGGCACCCAGCGCAAGGCCGCCGCGCGCAACCGGGTCGCGATCATCGAAGCCGCGCACGAGCTGTTCGCGGCCAACCCGCTCGTGCCGCTGAGCGAGGTCGCGAAGCACGCGGGCGTGGGGGCCGGGACGCTGTACCGCCACTTCCCGACGCGGGAGGACCTGATCCTGGCGGCCTACCAGCACGACATCGAGCGCCTGACCGCGGAGGCGGACGCGGTGCTGGAGAGGCAGCCGTCGGCGAAGGCGGCGTTCGTCGAGTGGTTCGAGACGCTCGCCGGTTACATCCGGTTGAAGCACGGGCTGGGCGACGCCCTGCACAGTCCCGCGGCCCAGGACGTGATCAGCGCTTCGTGGGCACCGGCGACGGCGGCGGTGAAGAAGCTGGCCGACGCGTGCGTGGCGGAGGGGACGATCGCACCGGGGCACGACCCGGCGGACATCATCATGCTGATGAGCTTCCTGTGGCGGGTGGCGAACGACGACGAGGGCGCGGCCCAGGGACGGCGGTTGATCGCGGCGGTGTTCTCGGGACTGCAAGTGCCCCCGGCGGACTGAACGCGGCCTCGGGTCGCGGCGGTGCGCCGGTCACCGCGGCCGGCCGCGAGTTTCGAGCCGCGGGATCGGTTCGCGCGGTTCACCTCGGCCCGGATGATCGCGGCGGCCGCTGAGCCGACGTTCGCCCCCTCCGGCGCCCGCTGTCAGGGAAACGCAGTCGGCTCCGGCTGCATGGCCCGATGGCGCGGCCGCCGCGGGCCCTGTGCCGGACATGCGGCCGGCCGTTGCCGCTGAGCCGACGCCCGCCGGGCGGCCCTGGGCGCCCCTCCGGCGCAATCCCGGGCGCGCAAGCGGTGGGCGTGGGTTCGAGCTGCGCCGCCGGGATCGCCGCGCGCCCCGGCGAGGATGGCCGCGCTGCCGGGCCGAACTGCTCCGTCGATTCCGGTGCGTGGCCCACGATTGGCTGACACCGGGACGGGGTACTCGCCGTCCGGATCGCGGGGATCCCGCGGCGGTTCGGGAAGCGAGGCGGCGTTGAGCATTCTGATCGACTTCGGGCGCGACACGGAGTTCTCGTTCGAGCGGCGGTTGCGCGGATACGTGGAGGCGGTCGCCAAGGCCGTCGGGGTGGGGCTGGAGTCCTGCGCCTTCGACCCGGGGACGCCCGCCGCCGCCTACATCGCCCTCGACTGGCGGTTGAGCCGCTTTCCCGACCACGATCTCGCGCTCGTCTGGGACGAACGGCACGGGTGGGCCGCGGCGATCGAAGGCGCCGCCGGTGATCCCTCGACCGTCTTGGCCCACCTCGGGGGCGAAGCGGTGCCCGAAGTCCGTGCGGTGGTCCGGTTCCTGGCCGCCGTGCGCGCGGACGACCCCGGTGCCGGCGAGCTCGAAGCGCCGGTGCTGCGCGAGGCCGGCGACCACGAACGGCTGCTGAACGCCCTCGCGGCGCGGCAATGACGCGGCAATAGTTCCGTAGCCGTACGGGGCGGCTCCCCGGTTGTTCTCGTACCCGGCGTCACCGGAAAGTGACCGGCAGCAACCTCGAAAAGGAGCTGCCGTGAACTCGAGACAACGCTTGCTGGGCGCGTTCGCCGCCGTCCTCGCCCTGCCGCTGGTCGCCGTACCCGCCGCACAGGCGGGTGACCATCCGCCCGCCGTGGCGCCGCTCGGCGGGACGCCGCTGCCGGCCGGGGTGTCGCCGTCTTCGGTCGGCGGGACGCCCGCGTCGGTCAAGGACTACCCGTTCGTCATCGCCGGGCTGCGGGACGGCGGGCCGCGGCCGCTCGGGCAGACCTGCACCGGCTCGGTCGTCGCGCCGCGCAAGATCCTCATCGCCGCCCACTGCAAGGCCGCCGAGGGGCAGAAGTCGTTCCTCTACGGACTCGACGACCTCAGCGCCGGCGGCGGCACGGCGATCGGCGTGGTCAGCTACGACACCCACCCCAAGTACGTCAACTTCGACCAGGGCTACGACGTCGCGGTGGTGACCACCGACCGGGACATCCCGGTGCCGGGCGGGCAGTACGCGAAGGTCGCCACCTCGGCCGACACGGACCTGAACAAGCCGGGCAAGACCGGGCTCGGCCTCGGCTACGGCAAGAAGGACTTCAACGACGACACCCGCGACGTCACGCTGACGAAGTTCAGCCTGCCGATCGTGGCCGGGAGCAACTGCAGCGGCGTCGGCGCCGGCTTCCAGGAAGCCACCATGATCTGCAGCGGCTACTCCGACGGCCACGTCACGATCCTGCCCGGCGACAGCGGCGGGCCGCTGCTCGTCGACGGCAAGGTCGCCGGCGTCGCGTCGTGGAGCCGCAGCGACTTCAAGTGGTACAGCGTCTACGGCCGCCTCAACAACGACATGGGCGACTGGGTCAAGCAGCAGATCGGCGACGTCACCCCGCCGGAGACGTTCGGCATCGGCGTCACGCCGGGCGCGGTCAAGACCGAGCCGGGCGGGTACGTTTCCGCGTCGGTGACGAGCACCGCCGGGAAGAACGGCGCGGAGCGGGTCGACCTGACCGCGTCGGGCCTGCCGGACGGGGCGAAGGCGACGTTCCAGCCCGCGACGATCACCTCGGGGGACACCGCGAAGCTGACGATCGAGACAGCCGCGACCACACTCCAAGGGGACTACCCGGTCACGATCACCGGGACCGGCCCCAGCGGCACGGCGACCGCGAAGCTGACCCTGACCGTCGGGACCGGCCAGCCGCCCAACGGTGACCTCAAAGTGAGCGTCGACCCCGGTAGCGGGACCGTGCGACCCGGGTTCTTCACGACCGCCGCGGTCACCGTCTCCGGCGGCACCGGCACCGTGACGCTGTCGGCCACCGGGCTGTCGTTCGCGCCGTTCTTCAACCCCGCCACGGTGAACGGCGGCGGGATGTCCCGGATGCAGCTCACCGGGCCGTTCCAGCGCGGGACCTACCCGGTCACCGTCACCGCGAAGGACTCCACCGGCAAGACCGCGACGGCGAAGTACACCCTGACCGTCCAATGAGGACCGGGAACGGGGAGGCCGCCGCCTCCCCGTTCCGGCGTCAGAAGGTGATCGTGAAGCCGTCCAGCGTGCCGGTGTCGAAGCGGTAGACGTCCTGCGCCCGCACCTGCCAGGTGCCGTTCGCGGGCTCCGCCGCCGCGTTCACCGTGAAGGTGGTGTGGATGCCCGCCGCCGAGCCGGTGCCGCCGGCCTTCCGCAGCGGGAAGACCGCGCCGCTCGGCCCGATCAGGTCGACCGCGAGGTCGGCGGTGTAGGTGTGGGTGATGTCCACCTTGACCGCCAGCGTCGCCGGCGCCTTGCCGTCGCACCCGTCCTGGGTGACCGAGCTGGTGACCGCGGCGCCGGCGTCCGGGATCGCCACCGGGGTCGTGTTCGACTTGGCGCCGCACTTCGACGGCGGGGTACCGCCGCCGATGAACGACACGTTCAGCAGTTTGTTCGGCGAACCGCTCCCCGGGTTCTTGACCACGCCCGAAGTCGCGCCGCCGACGAGCGCGTCCCGCACCTGCTGCGCCGTGGCGCCCGGGTTGGCGGCCAGGTACAGCGCGGCCGCGCCGGTGACGTGCGGGGTCGCCATCGACGTGCCGCTCATGTTCGCGCTGCTGCCGTTCGACAGCCCGAGCGACGTGATGTTGTTGCCCGGCGCGAAGAGGTCGGTGCAGCTGCCGTAGTTGGAGAAGGACGCGCGGTTGTCGTTCTCGTCGGAGGCGTTGACGGTGATCGCCTCGGGGACGCGCGCGGGGCTCGTGCCGCACGCGTCGGTGGAGCTGTTGCCCGCGGCCACCGAGTAGACGATCCCGGCCGCGATCGACCGCTTGATCGCGTCGTCGCCGACCCCGACCTGGTCCATGGTCAGGCTCATGTTCGCGACCGCGGGCTTGGCGGCGTTGGCCGTGACCCACTCGATCGCGTCGACCGCGGCGGAGTCCGGGCCGTTGCCCGAGCAGTCGTTGCCGAGCACCTTGAGCCCGACGAGCTTGACCTTCTTCGCGACGCCGTAGGTCTTGCTGCCGATCGTGCCCGCGGTGTGCGTGCCGTGGCCGTTGCAGTCGCTGCCGTTGCCCCCGACGAAGTCCTTGCCGATCGACGCGCGGCCTTCGTACTCCGGGTTGTCCGGCTTGATCCCGGTGTCGAGGTCGTAGGCCGTGACGCCCTCGCCGGTGTTCGGGTAGGTGTAGGAGTTGTCGCGGGGCAGGTTCGCCTGGTCGATGCGGTCCAGGCCCCAGGTCGGATTGGTCTGCGTGCCCGCGACGCGGGCGGTGCCGTCCTCGTAGACCGCGGCCACCGCGGGGTCGGCGGCCAGCCGCCGCGCCTGCGGCGCGCTCAGGTGCCGGGCGGAGAACCCGTGCAGGACCCGGGAGTACGTCGACCGGACTTCGCCGCCGTACCGCCCGGCGAGCGACGCGGGTGCGACGAGCGCCTGGGCGTCCTTCAGCACCACGATGTACTGGTCGCCGTAGTGCTGCCGGGCCGGGACGACGGTGCCCTCCGGTGCCGCGGCGGCCGCCACGCCGGCGGTGGCCAGCGCGGCCACGACCGCCGCGGCGACGGCGCCCGCCTTGCGGTGAACTGTGCGCATGCTTCGACTCCACTCACTCGAACAGGTGAATCGCGGTGCGGTGACCGAGAGCCACCGCCGTTTCACTGTCGGGTGGGCTCACCTGCGCTAACAAGCGAGGCAGCGCCCCGTAGGCCTACGTAACTAATGCCTTTCGCGGTTCCCCTACGAAAGTTCCGTGCCCGGCCGCGCGGGTTCCGCGCGCCCGAACGGCGGTCCTAAGCTCCGGTCACCGGACAGGGTGGTTCGGGGCGTTATGCCGCTTTCAGGGGGGCGGGCGATGACGAACGGGATCTTGGCCAGGGCCGGCTCGCCGGTGCTGGTCGGGCGGACGGCCGAGCTGGCCGCGCTCGTGTCCGCCGCGCTGCGCCCGCCCGCGGTCCTCGTGCTCGAAGGGGAGGCGGGCGCCGGGAAGACCCGGCTGGCCGCCGAACTCCTGGCCCGGCCCGAGCTCGCCGGGGCGCGCGTGCTGGCCGGCCGGTGCCGTCCGCAGCGGGAGCCGTTCCCGTACGGCGTGGTCGTCGAAGCGTTGCGGGACGCCGCGAAGTACCTGCCGTCGGCCCCGGCGCCCGGCCCGCTCACCGGCGTCCTGGGCCGCCACCTGCCGGAACTCGCGCCGCTGCTGCCCGCGGCGCCGGAACCGCCCGGGGACCGCCGGGCCGAAGCGCACCGGTTCTTCCGCGCGGTCCGCGAACTGCTGGACCTGCTGGGCCCGCTGGTGCTCGTCGTCGAGGACGTCCACTGGGCCGACGACGGCTCGCGGCGGCTGCTGCGGTTCCTCATGGGCGACCTGCCGGCGGGGACGGTCCTGCTGGTGAGCTACCGGCCCGAAGACGTGCCGGGCGGGCTCCCGCTGGGCCGCGCGCACCGGCCGGCGCCGGGCAGCTCGACCACGCTGGTCCGGGTCGGCCCCCTGGACCCGGACGGCGTGGGGCAGCTGGCCGCGGCCATGCTCGGCGAGCCCGGCGTGTCCGGCGCCTTCGCGGCCCGGCTGCACGAGCGCACGGCCGGGATCCCGTTCGTCGTCGAGGAAGCCGTCCACGCGCTGCCGTCGCCGGTCACCGACGGGGCGCTGGACAGCGTCGAGGTGCCCGAGCTGCTGCGCGAAGCGACCGTCGACCGGCTCGGGTCGCTGCCGCTCGTGGCGCGGCGGATCGCCGAAGCCGCGGCGGTGCTCGCCGAGCCGGCGCCGGTCGAGCTCCTCACGACGGTCGCGGGGCTGGGCGCGGCGCGCGGGCGGTACGCGCTCGTGCTGGCCCTCGAGCGGGCGGTGCTGGTCGAGGCCGCCGAGTGCCGCTACGGGTTCCGGCACGACTTCGCGCGGCAAGCGGTGTACGGCGCGATCCCCGGGCCGGTGCGCCAGGAACTGCACCGGCGGGCCGTCCGGGTGCTGGCCGGACGGCGCCCGGAGCCGTGGCTGCGGCTGGCCGAACACAGCCGGAAGGCCGGGAACGCGGCCGACGCGTTGCGCTACGGCGAAGCCGCGGCCGACCGCGCGATGGACGCCGGCGACCCCGCGACCGCGATCGGGCTGCTGCGCGCGCTGCTCGCCGGGCCGGAGCTCGATCCGTCCGATGTGGACAGACTGGCGGCGAAACTGGCGTCCGTGGCCGCGAACGGCGTCTCGCAGGCCGAGGTCGTCGCCACGCTGGAGGGGCTGCTCTCCGGCGACCGGCTGTCCGGGCGGCTGTCGGCGGAGATCCGGCTGAGCCTCGGGCTGCTGCTGGCCCGCCAGGCCGGCGGCCTGGAGGCCGCGCGCACCGAGATCGAAGTGGCGCTGCCGGGGCTCGGGCACCGGCCGGACCTCGCCGGGCGGGCCATGGCGGTGCTCGCGCAGCCGTGGATCGGCGCGACGCCGTTGCGCGCGCACCTGCCCTGGCTCGACCGCGTCGACGGGCTCATCGCCACGGCGGCCGACGCGCGGCTGCGGCTGACGCTGATGGCCAACAACATCCCGTCCCGCCTGCACATCGGCGACCCGCGCGCGTGGGCGGCGCTCGACGCGGCCCCGGTGAGCGCCGGTTCGGCCGAGGAACAGCGCCAGCTGGCGCGGCTGTACTGCAACGCCGCCGACGCCGGCGCGTGGACCGGGCACCACCGCCGGGCGCGCGGCCTGCTGGAACGCGGGATGCAGCTCGCGGCCGACGCCGGGACGCCGTACGTCGTCAGCACGGCCCGCACGACCGGGGTGCACATCGACTGGCTGAGCGGTGCGTGGGCCGGGCTCGACGAACGCGCGCGGGCGCTGCTGGCGGAGTACCGCGACCTGCTGCCGGTGAGCAGCGAGCTGTCGCTGGTACTGGGCTTGCTCGCCGGCGCGCGCGGGGCCTGGGACCGGGCGGCGGCGTGTTTCGCGGTGACCGGCGTCGACCGGCCGGAGAACGCGTTCACCCCGGTGGTGGTCGCCGCGCACGGCGGGATCGCCGGGATGCTGCTGGCCCAGGACGCCGTCGAAGCGGCGGCCGCGGAAGCCGCGCGCGGCCTGGAACTGGTCCGCACCAAGGGCGTCTGGGCGTGGTCGGGCGAGCTGGTGCCGGTGGCGGTGACGGCGTTCTGCCGGACCGGCCGCGCGGGGGAGGCCCGTGCCGCGCTCGCCGAGCTCGACCGCGAGACCCGCGACCTGGCGGCGCCGATGGCCCGGGCGGTCCTCACCGAAGGGCGCGGGATCGTCGCGGCCCACGACGGCGACGTCGCGGGCGCGGTCGGGGCGTTCGACGAAGCCTGCGCCCGCTACGAGCGCCTCTCGACGCCGTACCCGGCGCTGGTGGCGGCCGAACGCCGGGCGCGCTGCCGGTACGAGGCCGGTGACGTGGCCGCGGCGGGCGAGTTCGGCGACCTGGCCGACGCGTTCGCCGCACTGGGCGCCACCCGCGACGCGGCCCGCTGCCGCCACACGTTCCGGTCGACGGGCGCGACGGCTCCTTCCCGTCGCGGCCGCCGCGGTTACGGCGACGAGCTGTCCCCGCGCGAGCGCGACGTGGCCCGGTTGCTGACCGACGGGCACACGAACCGGGAGATCGCGGAGGTGCTGTTCCTGTCCCGGCGCACGGTCGAGCAGCACGTGGCCAACGTGCTGCGGAAGCTGAAGGTGCGGTCGCGGGGCGAGCTCGTCGGGGTGCGGACGGGGTGAGCGTCAGCGGAAGAGGTGGACGGGCACCAGCGCCCAGACGACCTTCCCCGGCGCGGTCGCGCGCACGCCCCAGCCGTGGGAGAGCTCGTCGATCAGCCGCAGCCCGTGCCCGCCGCCGGCGGCCACCCGCTCGATCGCCGGGTCCTCGTCGGACACCTCGACCAGCAGGCCACGCCGTTCGCGCGTGACCCGCAGGAGGGACGGCCGCGCGGTGTGGCGGTAGGCGTTGCCGACGAGTTCGTCTACGACCAGGAGCAGCGCCCCGAGCCGTTCGTCCCGGGGCCGCCCGAACCCGACGCACTCGGCGACGGCCGAGCGCACCCGCCGTGGCAGCGGCCGCGTGGAAATGTCGAGCGTCAGCTCCGCGGCGGCGGCGACCCGCATGCTGAGCTCCTCGACGGCCCGGCTCATTTCTTCTTCGACGGTCATCCCGCACCTCCCCGGAGGGTTCGTGGCAGCGCGGCGGCCGGATGGGCCAGTATCGGGGAAGTGACTGAACTGACGGCGGAGACCGTGGTCGACCGGCAGGTGCCACGCACCCCGCAGCTGTCCCCGGACGGCCGGTGGGTCGTGTACGCGGTGGACGGGGGTTTGTGGCTCGTCCCGGCGGACGGCGGTGCCGAGCCGCGGGAGTTCGCGACGGGCCGCGAGCCGCGGTGGGCGGCGGACTCGGCGACGGTCTTCTTCCTGTCGGACCGGGACGAAGAGGGGAAGGCGCAGCTGTACCGCGCCGGGACCGACGGCGACGCGGAGCGGCTGACGGACTGGGCCACGGGCGTGAGCGGGTGCGTTCCGGTGCCGGACGCGGCGGCGGTCGTGGTGCTGGCGCCGGGGGAGGACGACCGGCAAGCCGATCCGCGGGTTCGCCAGGTCACGGCGGGCCCGGGCGCGCGCACGCCCGCCGGAGGTGGTGCGGGGCCTGGCGAGGACCCGGTGGCGGCCGCTCACCAGCCACCGGTGGCCAGGCCGCGCTGGGACACCGTGGCCCGGCCGGATCGCCTGTGGCTGCTCGACCCGGGCACCGAGACCCCGCGGCCGCTCGCGGACCTCGGCCGCCGGCACGTCGTCGAAGCCGCCGCCCGGCCGGACGGGCGGACCCTCGCCGTCCTCACCTGGTCCGTCGCCGACCGCGAACCCGGGATCTTCGAACCCGGCCTGCACTTCGTCGACCTCCGCACCGGCGCCGTCGAAGACCTGCCCACCCCGGCGCTCGAAGCGACCGGCCTCACCTGGTGGCGAGACGAAACCGGCTGGCGGCTGGTCTACCTCGGTCTCACCCCACCCGGCCTCGTCGGGGGCCATGCCGTCTTCGACGCCGACGGCCGCAACCTCACCGCCGGCCTGGACGGCTGCCCCACCGAACTCGCAGCAGCCGGGGATGGGCCGCCGCTCGTCCTGGTCGCCGAGGGGCTCGACACCACGATCCGGCGGCTCCCGGACTTCACCGAAGTCGCCAACGCCCGGGGCTCGCTCGCCGGCCTGACCGCGAACGGGGCCGGCGAGGTCGCGCTCGTCGCGAGCACCGCGGCCGAACCCGACGCCGTGCACGCCGGGCCGGCCGCGGGGCCGCTCGTCCGCCTGACCACCGCCCTGAAGGGGGACTGGGCCCCGCAGGAACGCCTCGCTTACCGGGCCGAAGACGGCCTGGAACTCGACGGCCTGCTCCTCCTCCCGCCCGGAACCACCCGCTCGGACGGCCCGTTCCCGCTCGTCACCCTGATCCACGGCGGCCCGCACGACCGCTACGCCGACCGCTTCCACCTCGGCTGGTACCCCTCCGGCCAATGGCTCGCGGCCGCCGGCTTCGCGGTCTTCCAGCCCAACGGCCGCGGTGGGCTCGGGCACGGGGACGCCTTCGCCCGCAGCGTCGCCGGCGACGTCGGCGGGGCGGAGTTCACCGACGTCCTCGCCGGCATCGACCTCCTCGTCGAAGCGGGTGTCGCCGACGAGGACCGGCTCGGGATCGGCGGCTGGAGCCACGGTGGGTTCGTGGCGGCCTGGGCCGTCACGCAGACCGACCGCTTCAAGGCCGCCGTGGTCGGCGCGGGGGTGATCGACTGGCCGCTGCTGGCCGCCACCGGCGAGCACACCCGGTTCGAGGCCGCGCTCGGCGGGCTCGCGAACAGCCCGATCACCCACGCCCACCGGATCCGCACGCCCGTGCTGATCCTGCACGGCGAGGGCGACCCGAACGTGCCGCTCTCCCAGGCCGAACTCCTGCACCGCGCGCTGCACGACCGGGAGCACGAGTTCGTCGTCTACCCGCGGGAAGGCCACTCGATCCGCGAACGCGACCACCGGATCGACGTCCTGAACCGCACCCGCGCGTGGTTCTCACACCTGCTCGCCTAGCTTGAACTCCGCCTCCCCGGTGGTGAAGGAGAACCCGTCCGCGCCGATGGTGACGTCGGCTTCGCGCGGCTCGGACCGGGCGACGACCGGCTGGACCGCCCCGTCGAGGTCCAGCACCACCGACGCGTCGGTGTACCAGCTCGGCACCACCGGGTTGCCCCACCAGTCGCGGCGCTGGTTGTCGTGGACGTCCCAGGTGATCACCGGGTTGTCCGGGTCGCCGGTGTAGTAGTCGTGCGTGTAGATCTCGATGCGGTGCCCGTCGGGGTCGCGCACGTACAGGTAGAACGCGTTCGACACGCCGTGGCGGCCCGGGCCGCGCTCGATCATCCCGGACTTGCGCAGCGCGCCCAGGTGGTCGCAGATGTGCAGGATCTGGTGCCGCTCGTGCGACGCGAACGCGATGTGGTGCAGCCGCGGGCCGTCGCCGCCGGTCAGTGCGACGTCGTGGACCGTCGGCTTGCGGAACAGCCAGGCCGCGTACACCGTGCCCTCGTCGTCCTGGATGTCCTCCGACACGCGGAAACCCAGGCCTTCGTAGTACTTCCGGGCGGCCGGCACGTCCGGCGTGTCCAGGTTGAAGTGGTCCAATCGCGACAGTGCGCCGGCGCCGTGGACGTCGTAGCGCTGGGTGAACCGCTCGACGTGCTCGGCCTCGTGGAAGAACTCCACCGGGAACCCGAGCGGATCGGTGATCCGCACCGCTTCGCCGATGCCGCGCGTGGCACCCGCCGGGCGCCGCTCCACCCGGACGCCGAGCGCCCGGTAGTACTCCTCGGCGAGGTCGAGGTCGCCGGGCGTGCGCACCCGGTAGGCCAGCACGCCCAGCGCGGCCGTGGATCCCTTGCGCAGCACCAGGGAATGGTGCAGGTACTCCTCGAACGCCCGCAGGTAGAGCGCGTCGGCGTCTTCGTGGGTGACGACGAGCCCGAGCACGTCGACGTAGAACGCGCGTGAGGCCGCCAGATCGGTGACGACGAGCTCGGCGTACGCGCAGCGGATGACGTCCGGCGGCGTGGCGGTCATGACTGTCCCTCCTGGACGGTGCCGAAGCGGGCGGTGTGCACCGGCCCGAGCGAGACGTGGATCGCCTGCTGGTGGGTGTAGAAGTCGAGCGAGCGGTAGCCGCCTTCGTGGCCGAGGCCGGACGCCTTGACCCCGCCGAACGGCGTCCGCAGGTCGCGGACGTTGTGCGAGTTCAGCCAGACCATCCCGGCCTCGACCGACTGCGCGAAGGTGTGCGCGCGCTCCAGGTCCGACGTCCAGAGGTAGGCGGCGAGCCCGTACTTGACGTCGTTGGCGAGTGCCAGTGCCTCGGCTTCGGTGTCGAACGGCGTCAGCGCGACCACCGGCCCGAAGATCTCCTCCTGGAAGATCCGCGCGGTGGAGGGGACGTCGGCGAACACCGTCGGGGCCACGTAGTTCCCGCTGTCCAACCCGGACGGACGGCCGCCGCCCGCGAGGAGCCGGCCCTCGGACTTGCCCAGCTCGACGTAGCTCATCACCTTGGCGTAGTGCTCGGGGTGCACGAGCGCGCCGACCTCGGTGGCCGGGTCGTGCGGATCGCCGACGACGATGTTCGCCGCCCGCGCGGCGTACCGCGTGCAGAACTCCTCGTAGATCGGCCGCTCGACGAGGATCCGGCTGCCCGCGGTGCAGCGTTCGCCGTTGAGGGAGAACACGCCGAAGAGCGTCGAGTCGATCGCGGCGTCGAGGTCGGCGTCGGCGAACACGATGGCCGGGGACTTGCCGCCCAGCTCCATCGACATGCCCTTGAGGTGGGCCGCGCAGTTGCGGTAGATCGTCTGCCCGGTCGTGGTTTCGCCGGTGAACGAGATCAGCGGGACTCCCCTGTGCTTGACCAGTGCGTCACCCGCCTCCTCGCCGAAGCCGTTGACCAGGTTGAAGACCCCGGCCGGCAGTCCCGCGTCGGCGAAGATCTTCGCCCACAGGCTGGCCGAGAGCGGCGTGAACTCGGCCGGCTTGAGCACGACCGTGCAGCCCGATGCCAGCGCCGGCGCGAGCTTCCAGCTCTCCAGCATGAACGGGGTGTTCCACGGCGTGATCAGCCCGGCGACCCCGACCGGCTTGCGGTGCACGTAGTTCACCTGCCGCCCGGGCACCTGGTAGGTGTCGTCGGCCTGGGCGACGACGAGGTCGGCGAAGAACCGGAAGTTCTCGGCCGCGCGGTGCGCCTGCCCGAGCGCCTGGGTGATCGGCAGGCCGGTGTCGAACGTCTCCAGCTCGGCCAGCCGCTTGTCCTGCGCTTCGACGGCGTCGGCGATCTTGTTCAGGATCCGCGCGCGGGCCCGGGGGAGCAGCCGCGGCCACGGGCCTTCGGTGAACGCCCTGCGCGCCGCGGCGACCGCCCGGTCGACGTCTTCGGCCTGGCCCGCGGCGGCGGTCACGTACGGGGTGTTGGACACCGGGTCGAGCACGTCGAACGTCTTGCCCGACACGCTGTCGACGAGCTCACCGCCGATGTAGTGCTTGAGCTCGCCCGGCAGTCCCTCCGGGACGTAGTGGGTCATGCCTTCCCTCCCACGGTGAAGCCTTCGGCGGGGCTGAGGTACTGGGCGCCTTCGGCCATGAAGTCCTTGATCCGGGCGATGCCGGACTCGGTCGGTGTGATCAGCGGTGGCCGCACGTGCCCGGACGCGATCAGCCCGCGCTGCTCGAGCACCCACTTCCCGGGCGCCGGGTTGGTTTCGACGAACAGCAGGTCGACCAGCGGGTGCAGGCCGTAGTGGATCTCGCGGGCGCGCTCGTGGTCGCCGGACTGCCATGCGGTGTACATCTCCGCGCACGCGGCCGGGACGATGTTGGCCGTCGCGCTGACGAACCCGGCGCCGCCGAGGGCCAGCAGCGGCAGGCACAGCAGCTCGATCCCGGACCACACCAGCAGGCTCCGGCCGCACAGGTGCAGCACGCGGGAGAAGTGCTCGAAGTCCTTCGTCGTCTCCTTGATCCCGACGAAGTTTTCGCACGAGCGGAACAGCCGCGCGACCGTCTCCGGCGCGAGGTCGACCGCGGTGCGGCTCGGCACGTTGTAGGCGACGATCGGCAGGTCCCGGAACTCGCCGCAGACCGTGCGGTACCAGACGAACAGCGCGTCCTGCGTCGGCCGCGCGTAGTACGGCGTGATGACCAGCGCGGCGTCGATCCCGGCGTCCTGGGCGGCCGCCGTCAGCTCCAGGGTCTCGTCGAGCTTCGCCGAGCCGGTACCGGGCACGAACGGCACGCGGTCGCCGACCGCGGCGGCCACCGTGCGGATCGCTTCGGCGCGTTCGGCGACGGTCTGGGAGCCGGGTTCGCCGGTGGAGCCGCCGATCGAGATGCCGTGCGAGCCCGAGGCGAGCTGCCAGCGCACGAGGTTCTCGAGGCCGGCGTGGTCGACGGCTCCCTCGGCGGTGAACGGCGTCATCAGCGGCGCGATCGACCCGCGGATGGCCTGGGGGTCGGAGCGGAAGCGCATGGGTTTCCCTTCTTGCGTCAGTGGCGGCGGTGGGCGAGGAACGCGTCCAGGGTGGCCAGCCGGTGGGCGCGGACGGCCTGCTCGACGTCGGCGGCGGGGGCGCCGCTTTCGAGCAGGCCGAGGATGGTTTCGTGCTCGGCGACCGACTCGCGGGCCCGGCCGGGCACGAAGCTGAACGTCGAGGTGCGCAGGCCGCTCAGCCGGTCCCAGCCGCGCCGGACCAGGTCGAGGACCTGCGGGTTGGGGCAGGCGCCGAACAGCACGGCGTGGAAGTCGCGGTTGAGGCCGGTGAACCGGGCCGGTTCGAAGTGCCCGAGGCAGTCCGCCAGCTCGGCGTTCAGCGCCCGGGCCTCGGCCAGCGCGCCGGGCGGGAGCACGGGCGCGGCGAGCGCGGCGGCGTAGCCCTCGACCAGCGCGAGGGTCTGCATCGTGTGCTGGTACTCGCTTTCGTCGACCATCGCGACCTGCGCGCCGACGTTGCGCTCGAAGGTCACCAGCTCTTCGGCTTCCAGCAGCCGGATCGCTTCGCGGATCGGGACGACGCTGACGCCGAGCTCCTGGGCGAGCTGGCCGAGGACGAGGCGGTAGCCGGGGGAGAAGGTGCCGTCGGCGATCCGGGCCTTGATCCACTCGTACGCGATCCGCGACTTGCTCATCGCGGTGCCGTTCACCGTTTCGCGAGCCATGCGGCGTACCTCCCGCGCCAGTGCTCGTCCATCGGGTAGAGCCCCTCGACGCGCTCGCCCGCGGCGACCTGCTCGGCGATGAACGTCTCCTGCAGCTCCTGCTCGATCGCCGCGTCGACGACCACCTCGACCAGGTCCGGCGGGATGACGAGGACACCGTCGCCATCGCCGGCGATGACGTCGCCCGGGCAGACGGCGGCGCCACCGCACGCGATCGCGACGTCGACGTCCCACGGCACGTGCCGCCGGCCGAGCACCGCCGGGTGCGGCCCGGCGTGGTAGGTCGGGATGTCCAAAGCGGACACCGCGGCGAGGTCGCGGACCCCGCCGTCGGTGACGATGCCGGCCGCGCCGCGCACCTGGGCCCGCAGCGCGAGGATGTCGCCGACGGTGCCGGTCCCGCGTTCGCCACGCGCCTCCACCACGAGGACGTCGCCGGGGCCGAGCGCGTCGATCGCGCGCTTCTGCGCGTTGTACCCGCCGCCGTGGGACTTGAACAGGTCTTCGCGGTAGGGCAGGTACCGCAGGGTGCGTGCGCGGCCGGTCAGCCGGGCGCCGGGCCGGGTCGAGGTGAGCCCGTCGATCGACACCGCGTCGTAGCCGCGCTTGCGCAGCTGGGCGGACAGCGTCGCGGTGGCGACGGACTCGATCTTCGCGCGCAGCTCCGGCGTCAGCTCGAAGCCCGCATCGGCGGTCCCGTACGCGTCCGCGCGCTGCTGCTCGTCGGCGCGGGGGAGGGCACCGAACGGTCCGAAGGGGACGGTGCCCGCGACGATGGGGGTCACGAGCCGTCCGGTGGTGTGCCCGTCGCTGTCGACCTCCACCTCGACGACGTCGCCGGGGATGGCGACCGAAGCACCCGCGGGGGTGCCGGTCAGGACGACGTCGCCGGGTTCGAGGGTGATCAGCTGCGAGAGGTCGGCGACCAGCCGCCCGAAGCCGAACAGCAGGTCGCCGGTGGTGTCCTCCTGGACGAGTTCGCCGTTGAGCCAGGTCCGCAGCCGCAGCGCGGCCGGGTCGACGTCGGCGGCGGGCAGCACCGCGGGACCGAGCGGGGTGAAGCCGTCGCCGCCCTTCGAGCGCAGGTTGCTGCCCTTGTCGGCGTAGCGCAGGTCGTAGACGCCGAAGTCGTTGGCCGCGGTGACGCCGCCGACGTAGGACCAGCCTTCCTCGGGCGTGACGCGGCGGGCGGTGCGGCCGATGACCAGCGCGATCTCGCCTTCGAAGCCCAGCAGCTCGGTGCCCGCCGGGCGTTCGAGCGCGGCTCCGCTCGCCGCCGCGGACGTCGGCGGCTTGAGGAAGTACGACGGCTGCGCCGGCACCCGGCCGCGCTGGGCGGCGCGGGAGCGGTAGTTGAGGTGCAGCGCGATGATCTTGCCGGGCCGCTGCGGGAGGGTCGTCATCCGTGGTCCTGCCTGCCGGTTCGAAGAAGGTATCTTAAATAATATACGATCTGTGGCGCGGGGAAACCCCCTTTCACCCGCCGTAGTGGAGCCAGACGGACTTCGTCTCGGTGTAGGCGTCGAGCGCCCAGGGGCCCATTTCGCGACCCCAGCCGGAGGCCTTGTAGCCGCCCCACGGCGCCGCCATGTCCGGGATCGGGGGCATGTTGACGAAGACCGCGCCGGCCCGGATGCCGTCGGCGTAGCGCTGCGCTGTGCGGAGGTCGCGGGTCCACACCGTCGCGGCCAGGCCGTACTCGGTGTCGTTGGCGCGGGCGAGCGGTTCGTCGCCGTCGTCGTAGGCCGTCACGGCCAGGACCGGACCGAAGATCTCCTCGCGCATGATCGCCATGTCGTCGCGGACCCCGGCGAACAGCGTCGGGGCGTAGAAGTAGCCGTCGCCGTCGACCGGGTTCCCGCCGGTGACCAGGTCGGCGCCCTGGTCGCGGCCGGTGCTGACCAGGAAGTCGACGTGTTCGCGGTGCTTCTCCGACACCAGCGGCCCGAGCTGCGTGGTCTCCTCGGTGCCCGGCCCGAGCCGCAGGCCCTCCAGGCCGCGCGCCAGCTTGTCGACGAACTCCTGCTCCCGCTTGCGGTCGACGTAGAAGCGTGTGTAGGCGGCGCAGACCTGGCCGGTGTTGAGCGTCGCCCCGGCGAGGTTGCCCGCGACGGCGGCGTCGATGTCGGCGTCGGCCGCGATGATGCTCGGGGCCTTCCCGCCGAGCTCGAGGGTGAGCCGCTTGAGGTTGGACGCCGCGCTCGCCGCCGTGATCAGCTTCCCGACCGCGGTGGAGCCGGTGTAGGAGACGTGGTCGACGTCCGGGTGCTCGGTCAGCAGGGCACCGACCGAGCCGTCGCCGGTGACGAGGTTGACCACGCCCGCCGGGATCCCGGCTTCGTGCACCAGCTCGACCAGCCGGATGCTGGTCAGCGGCGTCACCTCGCTGGGCTTGATCACCACCGTGTTGCCGGTCGCCAGCGCCGGCGCGAGCTTCCAGGCGAGGATCATCAGCGGGAAGTTCCACGGCGTGATCAGCGCGTTCACCCCCACCGGCTCGCGGCGGGTGTAGAGCAGGGTGTCGGGGAAGGACACCGGGTTCGTGGTGCCCTGCAGCTTCGTCACCCAGCCCGCGAAGTAGCGGAAGTGCTCCGCCGTGCCGGTCGCGCTCACCTGCCGGGACACCCCGATCGGCTGGCCCTGGTCGAGCGTCTCCAGCCGGGCCAGCTCTTCGTGGTGCCGCTCGACGAGGTCGGCCAGCCGGAACAGCAGCGCGGCGCGCCGGACCGGGAGCAGCCCGGCCCATTCGGGTGCGGTGAGCGCGCGCCGGGCGGCCGCGACGGCGGCGTCGACGTCGGCGCGCGAGGCGGTGCCGACCTCTTCGATGACGCGGCCGGTGGCGGGGTCGCGGGTCGGGAGCACGCCGCCGCCGGCTTCGGTCCACTGTCCGTCGATGCACAGGCGTGTCGCCATCCCGTTGTCCTCCTCGGCCTGGGGTGAGCCGAGTATCGGGCGACCGGGTGCCGCGGGTCTTGTCCGCTCCCGCACGCCCGTTGACCGACCGCGAAGGGATGCCGCGGGTCCACAGGGGCGCGGGCCACGCTGGAGCGCATGGACGTGATCGTGGTGGGCGCCGGCTCGGCCGGTTCGGTGGTGGCGCGGCGGCTGGTGGACGCGGGCGCGGCGGTGACGCTGCTGGAGGCGGGCGGCGAGGACGTCAACCCGGCGATCCACGACCCCGCGCGGGCCGGGGAGCTGTGGCACGGGCCCGAGGACTGGGACCTGTACACCGTGCCGCAGGAGCACGCGGCGAACCGGCGGCTGCACCTGCCGCGGGGCAAGGTCCTCGGCGGGTCGCACGCGCTCAACGCGATGATCTGGGTCCGCGGCGCCCCGGCCGACTACGACGGCTGGGGACTGCCCGGCTGGTACTGGGAAGACGTCGAGCCGGTGTTCGCCCGGCTCGAAAAGGACCTCCTCGACGTCGTCCCGAACGAGCCGCTGCACCCGGTCCAGCGGTCCATCGTGGACGCGTGCCGCGAGACCGGTCTGGCGTTCAACCCGGACTACAACGGCGGAACCCTGGACGGTGTGTCCGTCGAGCAGATCACCTTGCGCGGTGGGCGGCGTTTCAACACCTGGCACGCTTACGGCGCTCCGGTGGCTTCGCGGATGACCGTCCACACGGGAGCGATGGTGCACCGGCTGCGGTTCTCCGGTGCCCGCGTGACCGGTGTCGAAGTCTCCATCGACGGGGTGGCGCGGGAACTCTCGGCCGACCTGGTCGTGCTCGCGGCGGGGGCGCTGGCCTCGCCCGCGATCCTGCTCCGCAGCGGCGTCGGCCCGGCGGGCGAACTGGCGGCGCTCGGCATCGACGTCGTCGCGGACCTGCCCGGGGTGGGGCGCAACCTGCACGATCACCTGCTCTCCCCGGTGATCTTCTCGACGTCCCGCGAAGTCGTGCCGGAACCCGGGCGGCCGGTGACGCAGGTGCACTGGTTCTGGCGCAGCCGGGCCGGGCTCGCGGTGCCGGACACCCAGCCGATCTGCTTCAGCGTGCCGATGTACGAACCGTGGATGTCCGGGCCGCCGACCGGATTTTCGCTGATGGCGGGCATGGTGTCACCGGAGAGCCGCGGGAGCCTGCGGCTGGCCCCGGACGGCTCGCCGCTGATCGACCTCGCGGCGTTGTCGGCGCCGTCGGACTTCGAGAGCCTGGTGGCGTCGGTCGAGCAGTGCCTGGCGGTCGGCGCCGCACCGGCGCTCGCGGACGGGTGGGGCGCCCGGCAGCTGTACCCGGCGCCGGGCGACGACGCCGGTGAGTACGTGCGGCGGACGGCGATCACGTACCACCACCAGGTCGGCACCTGCCGGATGGGCACCGACGCGGCCGCGGTGGTGGACCCGCGGCTGGCGGTGCACGGGCTCGACGGCCTGGTCGTCGCCGACGCGTCGGTGCTGCCCCGGGTGACGACGGGCAACACCAACGCACCGGCGGTCCTCGTCGGCGAGCAGGCCGCGCGCTTCATCCTCGGCGCCGACCTCCCGGGCCGTCGAGCAGGCGGCGGAGCCAGGAGGACCGTGTGGCCAGGGCGGCGCGGGTGACTTCGGCTTCCGGGGCGAAGCGGTCGAAGCCGTGGTGCGCGTCCGCCCAGACGTGCAGCTCCGTCGGGACGCCCGCCCGGGCCAGCCGATCGGCGTACGCCACGTCTTCGTCGCGGAACAGCTCCGCCCCGCCGACCTCGACGAACGCCGGCGGCAAGCCGCTGAGGTCCGTCATCCGCGCCGGGGCCGCGTAGGGCGACGTCTGGCCGTTCAGCAGGCTGCGCCAGCCGAAGTCGTTGGCCTCCCGCGACCACACGAGGTCCGGGAGGTCCGCCGACGTCCGGTCGTCGAGCATCGGGCACAGCAGCAGCTGCCCGGCCAGCGCCGGCCCGCCCCGGTCACGCGCGAGCAAGGCCACCCCCGCGCTCAACCCGCCGCCCGCGCTGCCGCCGCCCACGATCACCTGCTCGAACCCGAACGTCTGCGCGAACCACACCAGGCCCGCGTAGCAGTCCTCCAGCGGCGCCGGGTGCGGGTGCTCCGGTGCGAGCCGGTACTCGACGGTCGCGCAGACGAACCCGAACTCCTCGATCAGCGGCACCAGCCGCGGCAGGTCGGCGAACCGGTCGTCCATCACCATCCCGCCGCCGTGGATGCTGTACAGCCCGGGCGCGTCCGGCCGCGCGTGCCGCGGCCGCAGCACCGTGACGACCACGCCGTCGTCGAGGACGTGGTCCGACCACTCGATGTCCCGGCCGCCGATGGCCTCGTCCGGGGTGGGATTGCGGAACGACGCGCGGACGGCCGCCAGCGTCTCGGCGGACAGTTCCGGAGTCACGGGCCCTCCGGATCGACGGCGTCCTTGTCGGCCCAGAACGGCTCCACCAGCTCGCGCAGGTCCGCCGCACCGATCCGCTCGACGAGCGTGACCGCCGCGAGGTTGTCCTCGAGCTGCCTGACGCTGGTGGCGCCGAACAACGTCGTCGTGGTCGCCGGGTGGGTGAGCGTGAACGCGAGGCACAGCTGGGCCGGCGTCGCCCCGACGCTCTCGGCCACCCTCGCGAGGTCCGCGGCCGAGCCGGCGATCCGCTGCCGGACATCGCCGGGGTCGCGCCCGACCTGGCGCCCGCCCTTCCCGAGCAGCACCCCGCCTTCGAAAACGTCGGACGCCTGGAGCGAGACGCCGAGTTCGCCGAACACCGAAGCGAACGGCGCACCGTCCGGAATGGACCGCCGGGCCACGCTGTACTTCAGCTGCGCGATCGCCGGGCCGGGCACGCCGTCCGCGGCGGCGAAGTCGTGGACCGCCCGGATCGCCGGCGCCGACCAGTTGTTGACACCCCACTGCCCGATCAGTCCCGCCGAGTGCAGCGCGGCGAGGTCGGTGACGAGGGCGTGCAGATCGGTGTCGTCGCGGCGGAGGTCGCCGAGGATCACCAGATCGGCGTGGGAGACGCCGGCGCGGAAGAAAGCGTTCTCCAGCTGCGCGCGCAGGCTGTGCTCCGGGTAGCCCTCCAGCCAGAGCTTCGCCGAGAGCAGGTAGTCCTCGCGCCGCAGGCCCGCGGCGCGGACCATGGCCGAGAACAGCACGTCGGTGAACACCGGCGGGGCGCCGGGCAGGCCGTAAACGCCGACGTCGAACAGGCCGATCCCGGCGTCGACAGCCGTTTGCAGCATCGAGACGGCTTCGCGGAAGTCCATCCGGTCGAACGTGTGCCAGGAACCGAGGGACAGGACGCCGGTGGCCGGTCCGTCGCGGCCGATGCGGCGTTGGGGGATGCGCACGAAAACCCTCCTAGGGAAGTCGGGGGTCGATGACGGCTTTGAGCTCGCCGAGCCGGGACATCGACTCGACGGCGGCGGACGCGCCTGCCAGCCCGACCGGCGCGCTGAACAGCTCGTTCCAGGGCAGGCGATCGGCGAAGGCGCGGAAGAACTCGACCGAGCGGTGGTAGTCGGCGATGTCGCCGTTGAGCGAGCCGGCGATGGTCAGCTCCTTGCCCATCACCGTGCCCAGCGGCACGGGGGAGGGCGCCGGTCCGGTCGACCCGACGATCGCGACCGTCCCGCGCTGGGCGGCGAAGGCGACCGCCTCCGCGCCGACCGTGGGCCCGCCCGCGAAGTCGAAGACGTGGTCGGCGCCGCGGCCGCCGGTCAGTTCGCGCACCCGCTCGACGCGTTCGTCCGGGGTGGACTCGACCGGGACCGTCGCGGTGGCCCCGAACCGCTCGGCGACGTCGAGCCGCGACCGCGGCCCGCCGACGGTGATCACCACCCCGGCGCCGCAGAGCCGGGCGACCGCCGTGGCGAACACGCCGAGCGCGCCCGCGCCCTGGACCACGACCGTCGCGTTCGGACGGATGCCGCCGGACCGGGCGACCGCGCGCAGCACGGTCTTCCCCGCGCAGCCGGACATCGACGCCCACGTGTCCTCGACGTCGTCGGGCAGCAGGAGCTTCGCGGCGCCGGGCGTGACGTAGCAATGGCGGGCCAGACCGCCGGTCGCGTAGGGGAACCGGTCGGAACGCTGCAGGAAGCCGTAACCGCGGCGCTCGCAGGCGACCGGCTCGCGCAGGATCGTGCAGCCGTGGCACTTCCCGCACGTCGACTCGGACCAGCCGATCCGGTCACCGGGGCGGATTTCCCGGCCGAGGGTGTCGGTGGTGCCGGGTCCGGTGGCGACGACTTCGCCGACCATCTCGTGACCCAGCACCATCGGCAGCATGCCGGGGAGACTCATTTCCCCCGACCAGAGGTGGACGTCGGTGCCGCACAACGTGGTGCAGGTGAGCCGGACGAGGGCGGCGCCGGGTTCCGGGTCCGGAGGCAGCGGGAGTTCGCGCAGCTCGAGGGGCGCGTGGTGGCCGGTGAGAACGGCGGCCTCCGTGTGGGTGGGCAGAGCCATCTTTTTAGTCTACAGTCGTGGAAGAAAAAGTCCAGGTCCGGGAGGAAACCATGACGGCACAACGGATCCACCCGGCGGACCTGGTGGTTCACGGCGGGGTGGTGCACACCTTCGGCTCCGGCGGCACGGTGGCGGGCGGCCTCGCCGTCCGCAACGGCCGCGTCGCCGCGGTGGGGGAAGACCTCACCGCCCACATCGGACCGGACACCGAAGTGCTGGACCTGGCCGGGCGCACGGTCCTGCCCGGCATCAACGACGCGCACCTGCACGCGACCTGGCTCGGCGCCCGCTGGCCGCACCCGCTGCTCGGCGCGCCGCACGAAGAAACCCCGGTGGTCACCGCCGGAGACCGCCGGGCGGCGATCCTGCGCGCCGGCGACGTCTGCGCGGCGCTCGGCATCACCAGCTACACCGAACCCGGGCTCGGCCCCGGCGAAACGGGGTGCTTCTCGGCCGAAGTCCTGGACGAGTACGCGAACCTGCACCGAGAAGGCCGCCTGCGGGCGCGGGTCACCGTGCTGCGCCTGTTCGGTCTCCTGGACGGCGCCAGCTCGCTGCCGGACTTCGCCCGCGGCCTCGGAACCGCGGTGCCGGCCGCGGATCCCGAGTGGCTGGCCGTGTCCGGGGTCAAGATCTTCGCCGACGGCATCCCCCCGATGCGCACCGCGTGGACCCACCACTGCTACGCCGACGGCACCCACGGAACGCTGCTCGTCGACGGGCCCGACGACGGCGAGCGCGCGGCCAACCTGGCCGCGATGATCGCCCTGGCCCACGATGCCGGCCTGGTCGTCGGCGTCCACGCGACCGGCGAGCGCAGCATCGAGGCCGCCCTCGCCCACCTGCGCGACGGCGACCACCTCGTGCACGGCGACCTCGTCACCCCGGCGCAGCTGCGGCGGATGGCCGAGCGCGGTGTCGGGCTGACGACGCAACCCGCGATCGCCACCGCGATGCGGCCGATGGTCGCCACGGCGCTGGGCGAGGACGTGGCCGCGAAGGCGTGGCCGCTGCGCGAGGTCCTCGACCTCGGGGTGCGGCTCACGCTGAGCAGTGACGCGCCGGTCGTGACGCCGGACTGGCGGGTCCACCTCGCGGCCGCGGGGGAGCTACTGGGTGCGCGGGGTGTCACGCCCGAGCTGACCGCACGGCTGTTGCGCTGCTACACCACCGAAGCCGCCGCACAAGACGGATCCGCGGCGTGGAAGGGCACCCTCGAGCCCGGCATGGCCGCCGACTTCTGCGTCCTGGACGAAGATCCTCTGGAAGTCGCACTCGCGGACCTGCCGCCGGTCGCGGTCGGGCTGACCGTGACCGGCGGCCGGATCGTCCACAAGGGATAGTCAGGTGAGCAGCTGGCCGCCGTCCACCGCCAGGCTCACCCCGGTGATGTGCCCGGCGGCGGGCGAGGCCAGGAACACCACGGACGGCACGACGTCGCCGACGGCGGCGATGCGGCCCAGCGGGATCCGGGACTCCCAGGCCGCGCGGGCGGCGGTGTCCGCGGCGAACCCCGCCGTCATCGGCGTGAGCACCGGGCCGGGGGCGACGGCGTTGACGCGGATCCCGTGCGGTGCCAGCTCCAGGGCCGCGGACCGGGTCAGCGCGTCGACCGCCGCCTTGGTCGCTTCGTAGTGGCCGAGCCCGGGTGTCGGCTGCCGCGCGCCGATCGACGACACGTTCACGATCGCGCCGCGGGTCCCGGCGGCGACCATGTGGGCGCCCACCGCGCGGGTCATCAGGAACGTGCCCCGGAAGTTGACCCGCAGGCACCGGTCGAAGACCTCGACGGAAAGGTCGGTCACCGGTCCGCCGCCCCCGGCCAGCCCGGCGTTGTTGACCAGCACGTCCATCGGCCCGAACCGGCTCGCGACCAGGGAAACCGCCGCGTCCACCGACGCCGGGTCCGCGATGTCGAGCTCGACGTGCTCCGCCCCGATCGCCCGGGCGACGTCGTGTGCCGCCCGCGCGTCGACGTCGGCGACCACCACCCGGTCACCCGCGGCCAGAAAAGCTTCGGCGGCACCGCGCCCGATTCCGCTCGCGCCGCCGGTCACCACCACGATCCGTGTTTTCATTCTACAATTGTAGATGAAAGATGTGCTGCGGCGAAAGGAAAACCCGTGCTCGGAAGATCCGCCTTCGGTCTCGGCTCCTGGAACACCTGGGACCGGATGGACTTCGGCGACGCCGTCCGGCTGCTCAAGACGGCCGTCGACGCCGGCGTCACGTTGTTCGACGTCGCCCACTACGATTTCGGCCCGCACGCGGAGAACTCGCGGACGGACATCCTCTTCGGGGAGGCCGTGCGCGAGGCCGGGATCGCCCGGGAGGACTACGTGCTGTGCGGCAAGCTCTGGCTTTGGGACTACCCCCGCAGCGGCTTCGCCGGGCAGCTCGAGACGTCGCTGGGCCGCATCGGGACCGACCGCGCGGACCTGGTCGTGGTGGGGGACTACCGGGAGCGCCCGGACATCCCGCGCGTGGTCACGGAGGTCGCGGAGCAGATCCGGGCGGGCCGGATCGGCGGCTGGGGCGTCAACAACTGGCTCGCGGCCGACCTCGGCCAGGCGCTGGAGTTCGCGGACCGTGAAGGCTTGCCGGGCCCGGAGTTCGCGCAGCTGAAGTACTCGATCGCCCGGCGCGCGATGGCCGAGGGCGAGCCCTACCGGAAGCACTTCGACGCCGGACGCCTGGCACTGCAGGCGTCCGATGTCTTCGAAGGCGGTGTGCTGCTGGGCAACGCGGCCCCGGCGCGGAAGATCGGGGCGGACGTCGGGGGCATCCGGCCGTCCATCGTGGAGGCTTCCGCCGAAGTCGCCCGCGTCGCGGCGGACTTCGGCGCGACCCGCGCCCAGCTGGCCCTCGCGTTCTGCCTGGCGTACGAACCGGTGGCGAACGTCCTGTTCGGCGTGAGCCGCGCGGAGCAGCTGACCGACAACCTCGGCGCGCTCCTCCTGGCCCGCGAACACGGCCCGGAGATCCGCACCGCCCTCGCCCACCTCCGCCTCGACCACGACGTCGCCCCCGACGGCTCCTGGTAACCCCCCCGGGGCGTCACTTTCATAGGGAAAGTGACGCCCCGGGTCGGGTCAGGGGGTGTCGAGGAAGGTGAGGGCGGCGGTGCGGAAGGGGGCGCCGCGCAGGGCGCCGCCGTGGTCGCCGGGGACCACCAGGAGGTCGCTGCCCGGGACCAGGGGGACGAGGGTCTCGATGCCCTGGCTGACCGGGTCGTCCCGGCCCGCGACGAACCGCGTCGGCACGGTGATGGTGCCGACCCGCGGGGCGAACGGCTCCCGGCGCAGCCCTTCGATGCAGTGCGTGAGCGCCACCGGGTCGCGGCCGGGCGCGGTGATCATCCGGGCGATCGCCGCCGTCAGCGGGTCCGCGGGCAGCCGGCCGCCGCCGGCGAAGGCCAGCGCGGCCTCGACGTCGACCGCGCCGAACGGCTCGTGCGGGCTGATCCCGCCCAGCACCAGCCGCCGGACGGGCAGCAGCGCGGGCAGTTCCCACGCCAGCCGCGCGCCGAGCGAGTAGCCGACGACGTCCACTTCGGACACCGCGCCGACCGCGATGGCGAGCTCTTCGGTGATGGCCTTCGGCGTGGTGTCGGCGGGTGCGGGACTCGAGCCGTGGCCGGGCAGGTCGGGGACCAGCACCGGGCGCCCCGAAGCGATCAGCGCCGACGGCCAGCCCGTGCTGACCCAGTCGGTGTGCCCGTCGGAGGCGAAGCCGTGCAGGAGCAGCACCGGCGGGCCCGCGGGCGGACCGGCGGGGGCGAACCGGCGCACGGCGAGGGAGGTGACGGTCAAGGAGATCCCTTCTCAAGAGGAACGGCGGAGGCGCTGCAGCTCGCCGAGCGTGCGGGCGCGGGCGTCGACGGCGATCCGCAGCGCGGAGCCGACGAGGTTGAGCAGGAGCACGCAGAGCATGATCGTCACGCCGGGCACGATGACCAGCCACGGCGCGACCACCAGGTACGACCGGCCCTCGGCGATCATGTTGCCCCAGGTCGGGGTGGGCGGGGCGATGCCGAGGCCGAGGAAGCTCATCGCCCCGTCGACCAGCATCGCGGCCGCGGCGAGGATGACGACCTGGACCAGTGCCAGCGGCAGCACGTTGGGGAACACGTGCACCAGCAGGATCTTGCCGCGGCTCATCCCGGACACCCGCGCCGCGCCGATGTACTGGCGCCCGGCGATCCCGAGCACGCGGCTGCGGATGACGCGGGCGGTGAACGGCGTGAAGATCACCGTCAGCGCGATCAGCTCGGTCCAGATGCTCGCCCCGAGCGCGATGGCCAGCGCCATCGCGAGGATGATCGCCGGGAAGGACATCCACGCGTCCATCAGCCGCATCAGCACCGCGTCCGCGGCCCGGTAGAAGCCGCTGACCAGGCCGATCACCATGCCGGAGAACGCCGCGCAGAGCGTGATCAAGGCGGACAGCCCCAGCGACGCGCGGCCGCCGGACACCAGCCGGGCGAGGACGTCCCGGCCGAACGAATCGGTGCCCAGCGGGTGCGCGCCCGACGGCGGGAGCAGCCGGTGCACCGGGTCGGTCGCGCTGACGCTCGGCAGGAAGAACGGCAGCACGACCACGGCCAGCACGATCAGGCCGAGCAGCACCGAGCTGATCACCAGGGTCCGGTTGCGCCGGAACGCGCGGGCCGCCCGCCGGGGCGGGGGAGTGTCCACAGCGGACGCCGGTTCGGCGACGGCGAGGCTCATGCGCACACCTCGCTGGCGCTCGGTGCCGCCTGAGCCGGAAGCGCAGTGTTGGATGATTCGCTCGCAGGCTCGCTCATGCGACACGCACCTTCGGGTCGAGCAGCGCGTACGACAGGTCGACCAGGAGGTTGACCACGACGAACAGCACCGCGACGAACAACGTCACGCCCTGGATGAGCGGGAAGTCGCGAGTGGACACCGCACCCATCAGCAGGTGGCCGAGCCCCGGCACGACGAAGATCGACTCGATGATCACGATCCCGCCGACCAGCATGGCGAAGTTGCTGCCCAGCTGCGTCACCAGTGGCATCAGGGCGTTCGGCAGAACGTGCTTCAGCAGCACCCGCCGTTCGGGCAGGCCCTTGACGCGCGCGGTGCGCAGGTAGGCCAGGGGCAGCTCGCCGAGCACGCTCTCGCGCAGGGTGAGCACGAACAGCGCCGTCTGCCCGATGACGAGCACGGTCACCGGCAGCACCAGCGCGGGCACCGCGGCCACCGGGTCGGTCAGCAGGTCGTGGTAGCCGCTGGACGGGAACCACCGCAGCGTCACCGAGAACACCAGCACGAGCACCAGCGAGATCCAGAAGTCCGGCATCGCCATGCCGAGCGAGGACAGCCGGTCGAGGCCGCGGGCGACCGGGTTGCGCGGCGACACCGCCTGCCACGCCGTGATCGCGACGGACAGGAAGAAGCTGATCACCGTGGACAGCACGGCCAGCGTCAGCGTCGGCACGATGTGCGCGGCGACGACGTCCAGCACCGGCTGGTGGTAGGTGATCGACGTCCCGAAGTCGCCGCGCAGCACGTGCCCGGCCCAGCTCAGGTACTGCTGCCAGAGCGAGCCGTCCAGGCCCATGCTCGAGCGCAGCGCGGCGACGTCGGCCGGGCGCGCGGTGGGGCCGAGGATCGCCTGTGCCGGGTCGCCCGGGATCAGCCGGATGACGAAGAACATCATCGTGCCGACGATGACCAGGATGATCAGCAGGTCGCGCAGCCGGCGCAGCAGCAGCCCGGTCATGCGGCCAGCCAGGAGTTCCAGAAGACCCGGTAGAAGTCGCCGTAGCCCTTGAGCCGCGGGGTGTAGGCGGCGTACAGCCGGGACTGGCTCAGCGTGATGACCGACAGCTGCTTCCAGGTGAACGCCTGGAGCTTGTCGATGACGGCCTTCGCCTGCTCGGGCGTCGTCGAGGCGTTGAACTCGGCCATCAGCCCGTCGAGCTCGGGCGACGACGAGCCGTTGAGCGTGCCGAGGGTGAGCGCGGGCATCTGGGCGGGCGAGGTCAGCGACGAGTCGAAGAACAACGTCGTGATGTCCCAGCCGCCCGGGTCCTTGGTCAGCGTGCCGAGCATGGTCGCGAAGTCGAACGTGTCGATCTTGGTCTGCAGCCCGATCTTCCCGAGCGCGTCCTGGATGAGCACGGCCCACTTCCCGAATTCGGGGTAGGAGTTGGTGGTGACGATGTGGATCGTCGCCCCGGCGGTGACGCCGGCCTCGGCGAGCAGCTCCTTCGCGCGCGCCGGATCGTGCTGCCGGTAGACGTCGTTCCCGGCGGCCGAGTAGGACGCCTTGTTGTCCGGCGAGGCGAACGCGCCCGTCTCGATGGTGAGGTCCTTGCTGCCGCCGGTCGCCGCGTTGATCGCGGGCTTGTCCAGCAGCAGGTTCAGCGCCTGGCGGGCCCGCGGGTCGGCGAACTTCGAACCGGGGTTGAAGTTGGGGATGACGACGTTCTCGTTGCCGCCCGGCAGGTTGTGCACGACCAGGTTCGGGTTGGCCTTGAGCTGCTCGTACTGGTCGTTGGCCGGCATCGCGTGGTCCCACTGGCCGGTCTGCAGGCCGTTGACCAGCGCGTCCTGGTCGCCGACGACCTTGTAGGTGACGGTGTCGAGGTAGGCGTGCTTCGCGCCGGCCTGCCCGCCCCAGTCCTCTTCGGACCGCGACTTGTAGCCGTCGTAGCGTTCCAGCACCAGCTGCTGGCCGATGTCCCAGCTCTTCAGCTTGTACGGGCCGGTGCCGATCGCTTTGTCCTGGCCGAACCCGGTGGCGGGCAGGCCGGCGAGGTTCTTCGCCTCGTAGATCTCGGTGCCCGCGCCGGCCAGCTCGTCGATCAGCGGGTAGCGCGGCCGCTTGAGCTTGATCGACACCGTCGCCGGATCGGGCGCGGTGATCGCGTCGATGTCCGGGGTGACGAGCTGCCCGGTGCGGTGGCTCTTCTGCCAGCGCTGCAGGCTCGCGACGACGTCGTTCGCCGTCAGCGGGCTGCCGTCCTGGAAGGTGACGCCTTGGCGCAGCTTGAAGGTGTAGGCGAGCCGGTCCGGGCTGGTGGTGAAGGTGTCGACGAGCATCGGCCGGGCGACGAAGTGCTGGTCCACTTCGAACAGCTTCTCGTACAGCATGTTGCCGATCTGCGCGGTCACCTGGCCGGGGTTGGCGACCATGTCGAGCGACTGCGGATCGGTGGGGACGGCGACGGTGAGGTTGCCGCCGCGGACCGGTGGCCCGGCGGCGGCCGTCGTGGTGCCGGCGCCGCCCATGCAGCCGGCGAGCAGCGTGGCCGCGGCGGCGAGGGCGGCGAGCAGAGGAGTTCTCTTCATGGGCGCGTCGATCCTGTGTGGGGGAGGGCGGGCAGGTCGGGGTTGGCGGCGAGCAGCCGCCGGGTGTAGTCGTGCCGCGGGGAAAGCCGGATCTCGTCGGGGGTCCCGGTTTCGATCAGCTCGCCGCGGTACATCACGCCGACGCGGTCGGCGACCGACAGCACGAGGCTGAGGTTGTGGGTGATGAACAGCAGGCTCAGCGTGCGGGTGCGGCGCAGGTCCAGCAGCAGGTTCAGCACCTGGCCCTGCACCGAGACGTCGAGCGCCGACGTCGGCTCGTCGGCGACGATCAGCTCGGGCCCGGCGGCGATCGCCCGCGCGATGGAGACGCGCTGGCGCTGCCCGCCGGACAGCTGCGACGGCAGCTTCCCGGCTGAATCCTTCGGCAGGCCGACTTCGTCGATCAGGCCGGCCACCCGCCGGTCCAGCTCGGCGCCGCGCAGCGGGGTCAGTTCCTTCAGCGGCTCGGCGATGATCCGCGCGGCGGTGTGGCGGGGGTCCAGGGAGCTCTGCGGGTCCTGGAAGATGAGCTGGACGCGACGGCGGAACGCGCGTTCGTCGCCGATCAGGCCGCCGGGCGTGATCCCGTGCGCGCCGAAGGCGATGGTCCCCGACACCGGTGGTTCGAGGGCGGTCACGAGCCGGCCGAGCGTCGACTTGCCGGAGCCGGATTCGCCGACGAGGCCGAAGAACTCGCCCGGCGCGAGCTCGAGGGAGACGTCGCGGACGGCCTCGACCCACTGGCCTTTTCGGCCGTACACTTTGGACACCGCGGTGATGGTGAGCGGCGGTCCTTCGTGCTCCCGCTCGGGACGCGGTTTGAGGGCCGGGGTTTCGACGGCGTCGGTCGCCTCGCCCGCCATCGCCGACGCGAGCCGGGCGGGGGAGATGGTCGGGAAGCCGTCGCGGCGGCTGACGCCGAGCTGCGGGACGCACCCGAGCAGCGCCCGGGTGTACGGGTGCTTCGGCCGGGTCAGGACCTCGTCGCGCGAGCCGGTTTCGACCAGGCGGCCGCGGTACATCACCGCGATCCGGTCGGCGACCTGCGCGGCGACCCCCATGTCGTGGGTGATGAACACGCACGCCGTGCCGTGGTCGCGGCGCACCCGGTCGAAGAGCGTGAGGATCTCCGCCTGCGTGGTGACGTCGAGGGCGGTGGTCGGCTCGTCGGCGATGAGCAGGTCGGGGTCGGCCATCAGGGCCAGCGCGATCATCACGCGCTGCTGCATGCCGCCGGACATCTGGTGCGGGTACAGCCGCAGGATCCGGTCGGTGTCGGTGAGCCCGACCTCGGTCAGCAGCCGCCGGGCCTTGGCTTCGGCGCGCTTGCGCAGCGGGCTGCCGCGGCGGGCGGCCTGCCCGGGCAGCGACCCGGGTTCGCGGTAGGCCTCGGCCAGCTGCCCGCCGACGCGGCGGCTCGGGTTGAGGGAGTCGAGGGCCTCCTGGAAGATCATGCCGATCCGCGGGCCGCGGTAGGCGCGCATCGCGTCGGCGGGCAGCTTCGTGACGTCCACGCCGTCGACCGCGATCTCGCCGCGGGTGCGGACGGGGGCGACGAACTCGAGCAGGCGGATGATCGACAGGGCGGTCACGGTCTTGCCGCTGCCGGACTCGCCGACCACGCAGAGCGTCCGCCCCCGCCCGAGATCGAGGGAGAGCTCCCGCACGAGTTCGCGCTCGGTGTCGTCGGTGACGACGCCGACGGTGAGCTCCCGGATTTCGAGCAGCGTCATGGATTCCCCTTCCTCGCGCCCGCCACGAGCGGGCGGGCCGGACTGCCGGGCACCGGCAGGGGTAGTTCTACGCATGTTGACACCGGTGCCATGCGGTGTCAATGGTTTTATTCTACAAACGTAGGAAGTTGAAACATCACGGCTTTTTGTTGCTGTACGGGGAAAACTCGGCACTGGACTCTTTTATCTACGGATGTAGAGTGTCCGCGTCGAACAAAAGGAGGACGACGTGACGACCAGACCCGCCACGCCCGAACGGATCGTGGACATCGCGGTCGGCTACATGGCCGCCCAGCAGCTCTTCGCCGCCAACCGCATCGGCCTGTTCCCCGCGCTGGCCGCCGGCCCGCTCGCCGCGGGGGAGCTGGCCGAGCGCACCGGACGGCCCGAGAAGACCGTCCGGATCCTCGGGGACGCCCTCGCCGCACTCGGCCTGCTGTCCCGCGTGGACGGTCGGTACGGGCTGACGCCCGACACCGCCGCGTACCTCGGGGGAGAAGGTCTGGACCTCGCGCCGTTCCTGACCTTCCTCGAGACGATCAGCTACCCGCACTGGCAGCAGTTCTCGCACACCACTGACACCGGCGAACCCGGCGAGCTCGACCTCGGCGGCGACCGCTGGGGCACCTTCCTCGGCGGCGTCATGGCGTATAACGCCCTACACGCCCGTATGTTGGTGGGCGAATTCGACTTCACCGGCTGCAAAAACCTCCTGGACCTGGGCGGGCTCTCGGCCGAGTTCGCCCTGCAGGCCCTGCGGGCGAACGACGTGCTGCGGGCGACGTTCGTCTACGACCCGCGGTCGGTCCCGTCGGTCACCGAAGCCGTCGCGGAGTTCGCGGACCGGACCACCGTCGTCGGCGCGCCGACCCCCGAGGCCGAGCCCGCGGGCGAGTTCGACCTGGTGATGGTGAACCACGTCGTCCACCGGTTCTCCGCCGAGGAGAACCAGGCGATCCTGCGCCACGCCCGGGCCGCGGCGGCACCGGGTGCGCGGTTGCTGCTGCTGGACTTCTTCCTGGACGACGACCCGTCGCCGCGGGCGCTCGACGCGCTGCACGCGGGGGAGTACCTGGTCATCGACGGCACCGTCGTGCACCCCGAGGCCGACGTCCGCGGCTGGCTGGCCGACGCCGGCTGGCGCCCGGTGGACCGGCTGACGCTGCCGGGCTCGCCGCGGGTGCTCGTCGCGGAGGCGGTGTGAGCACCGGCCTGGACCCGGCCGTGCGGGACCTGCTGGACCAGGCCGCGTCGGCGCCGGTACCCGATCGCCCGCCGACGGCGGTGGAGCTGCGGGCGGCGTTCGCGGCCACCCGGCCGAAGCCGGGTCCGGCGGCGGCGGTCGCGTCGGTGACCGACCACTGGGTGCCCGGCCCGGGCGGTGTTCTGCGGGTCCGCGTGTACCTGCCGGAAGCGGACGGCCCGGTGCCGGCGTTCGTGTGGATCCACGGCGGCGGCTGGACGATCGGCTCGATCGACGAGAACGAGGTGGCCTCACGCGCGGTGTGCGCGGCGGCGTCGGTCGCGGTGGTGGCGGTCGAGTACCGCCTCGCGCCGGAGGACCCGTACCCGGCCGCGCCGTCGGACTGCTACGCGGTGCTGGAATGGCTGGCCGCGGGCGGCGCCGGGCCCGCGGTTTCACCGTCCCGGCTCGCGGTCGGCGGGGAGAGTGCCGGCGGCAACCTGTCCACCGTGGTCTCGCTGATGTCCCGCGACCGCGGCGGCCCGCCGATCGCCGCGCAGGTGCTGATCTGCCCGGTGTTCGGCCACCCGGACGACGGCCACGCGTCCTATGTGGACTTCGCGACCGGCTACGGCATGACGGCGGACGCGATGCGGTTCTTCTTCGCCCAGTACGCCCCTACCGGGGCGGACGACCCGTACGTGCTGCCTTCGCGGTCGCGGGACCTGTCGGGCCTGCCCCCGGCGCTGGTGCTGACGGCGGAGTACGACGTCCTGCGCGACGAAGGGGAGGCGTTCGCGCGGCAGCTGGCCGAGGCCGGGGTGGCGGTGGACGTGCACCGGTACGAGGGCCAGATCCACGGGTTCTACGGGCTGTACACGGACCTGCCGGCGTCGGCGCGGTCGCACGCCGAGGTGGCGGCGTACCTGAAGGGGATCTTCGCCTGAGGGTCAGGGGCGGGTGAGGCGGTCCAGGAGGGACTCCAGGTGCCGGTGCTGGAGGTCGATCGTGGAGAACTCACCCGCCACCAGGCTCATCACGTTGGCGCCGGCGTTGAGCAGGACGATCTCGTCGACGATCTGTTCGTCGGGCGTCCCGGTGACGACGTCGCCGTCTTCGCGGCCCTCGGTGAGGAAGCGGTGGAGCAGCCCGCGCCACTCGCGGACGTGCTCGAGGTACTTGTCGTGCATGGTCCGGTTGTCCAGGGACATCTGCCAGAAGATCATGAGCACCCGCCCGGCGGTGATCCGCTCGTCGTCGATCGGCATGGACGACACGCAGAGCTCCCGCAGCGCGGTGATCCCCCGGAGCCCGTCGAGCTCGACGTACTGCCGCATCATGTCGAGGGCCCGCTCGTAGGTGGCCGCGATGATGTCTTCCTTGCTGGGGAAGTACAGCTTGAGCGCCCCGTTGGCGAACCCGGCGGCGGCGGCGATCTCCCGCATGGTGGCGGCTTCGATCCCGCCGCGCACGATGAGGTCCCAGGTGACGTCGACGATGTCGCTGCGCCGCTGGTCGTGGTCGATGATCTTGGGCACCCGGCACCTCCCGCACTGGTTTCTCTACCAGTGTAGGAGAAAGTACCGGCGAGTACAGCACGGGGTGCTCGCGCCGGCTGCGGACGTCATGAACGGGTCGTCCATGACGCCAGGCGCGGTGAACGGCCCTTTCATGACATCCGGGCGGCGCGGGGTCAGCGCTGGAACACGCGCCGCCCGGCGAACCACGTCTCCACGACCCGCGTCCCCGCCACCCGGGAGGTCCGGAAGGGATCCCGGTCCAGCACCACGAAGTCGGCCGAGCGCCCCGGCGTCAACGCGCCTGTGACGTCGTCCAGCCCGCACGCCCGGGCCCCGCCCAGGGTGAAGACCTCGATCGCCTCCGCCAGGGTGATCGCCTGTTCCGGCCACAGCGCCCCCGGGCGGCGGCCGAACGGGTCCTGCCGCGAAACCAGGCCCGCGATCCCCTCCCACGCGTTCGGCGACTCGCTCACCGGCCAGTCCGACCCGCCCGCGACCAGCGCGCCGCTGTCGAGCAACGCCCGGTTCGGCTGCATGCGCGAAGCTCGCGACGCCGGCAGCACCTCGGCGATCGCCGACGGGATCACCCCCGGCACCCACAGGAACGGCGAAATGTCCGCCGCGACCCGCAGCTCGGCGAACCGCGGCAGGTCGTCGGGGTGCACGAACTGCCCGTGCGCCACCTGGAACCGGGTGTCCGCGAACCCCGCGGCGCGCACCTTCTCGACGGCGTCCAGGAACTGCCGCACCGAGGCGTCGCCCGTGCAGTGGACCTTCGCCGAGAAGCCCGCCGCGGCGGCCGTCAGCAGCCACTCGGTGAGTTCCGGCGGCGGCATCGTCGTCGAACCGCGGAAGCAGCCGCCGTGCGTTTCGTCCGGCAGGTACGGCTCGAGGAACGCCGCCGTGCGGGTCGGGGGGACGCCGTCGAGGAAGATCTTCACGAAGTCCGGGCGGTGGTGCGGGCTGCGGAACGAGTCCGCCACCTCCAGCAGCGGCGCTCCGACCGGGTCGAAGCCGAAGATCGGGTCGTTGACCAGCAACGACGACACCACCCACGCGGCCAGTTCGCCGGCGAGATCCAGCGACTGCAGGGCGCCCAGGATGTCGGTCGAGACGCCGGCGTCCTGGAACGCCGTGACGCCGAAGCCGTGCAGGACCTCGATCGCCCGCTGGGACGCGCGGCGGTGCTGCCCGGCCGTCAGGCCGCCGGTCACCCGCTCGACCAGGACCCCGGCCGCCTCCAGCAGGAGCCCGCTGGGGACGTCGCCGTCGCGGACGATCACGCCGCCGGGCGGGTCGGGGGTGGCCGCCGTGATGCCGGCCAGCTCGAGGGCCCGGCTGCTCACCCAGCGGTTGTGCCTGCTGTCGTCCGAAAGCGACACCGGGCGCCCGCCCGCGGCGTCGTCCAGCGCCCGCCGCGCGGCCGGCGCGGACAACGTCGAGACCAAAGTGGACGCCCACGCGCCGCCGGTCAGCCACTCGTCCGGGCCCAGCGTCCCGGCCCGCTCGCGGACCAGGCCGAGGATCTCGTCGAGGCCCGCGTCCGCGCCGAAGGTCAGCTCGAACAGCTCGGCGCGTCCGGCCATCGCGTGGTGGTTGTGCACGTCGACCAGGCCCGGGAGGACGAACGCGCCGCCGAGGTCGAGCACTTCGGTCTTCGGGCCGCGCTCGGCGTCCTCGAGTGCGACGATCTTCCCGCCGGACACCGCGAGCGCGGACGCCCACGGCCGCGCGGTGTCCACTGTATACACCAGGGCGTTCGTCAGTACCAGGTCGGCGGCCACGGCTCAGCCCTCCGCCGGGTCCAGGCCGTCCGGGTGGACGGTGGTGCTCAGCAGCCGCCCGTACGCGCCGAAGGTGAAGTGCGTCGGGTGCTCGCCGGAGCCGTCGAGCCCGAAGAGGACGCCGTGGGAGCGCAGGCGGCGGGCGTCGCGGTGGTCGGCGACGGTGACCGACGCGCACGGGATGACCTTCTCCCGCCAGGCGAACACGTGGATCCCGGGCCGGATCCGGTACACGGTGTTCTCGTCGGTGTCGGCGAGCCCGCGCTCGGGGCCGGCCAGGCACTGCCAGGTGTACCAGTGCGGGCTGAGGTAGACGTGCTCGTAGGCGTGCTCACGGCTGTAGACCCACACCACCCGGCGCCCGATCAGGGCCGTGCTCGGCGCCATCGCCTCGCCGCGGACCTCGAACCCGTCGAGCGTCGCGGGCCGGAACTCCTGGGTGACGCGCGGGGTGCCGTCGTCGCCGATCGTCGTGGTGACGACCAGGGCGCGGCCGTCGCGCAGGTCGAGCAGGAGCGAGACCGCCTCGCGCGGGGCGGGGTGGAACTGGACGTAGTACAGGTCGGGGTCGACGAGGAACGTTTCGCAGAGGACGGTCGCGCCGTCCCAGGCGACGCGCGCGCCGGTGAACCGGGCGGTGCGGCCGGG
Organism: Amycolatopsis sp. cmx-4-83; assembly: GCF_046548815.1. Classification (NCBI taxonomy): domain Bacteria; kingdom Bacillati; phylum Actinomycetota; class Actinomycetes; order Pseudonocardiales; family Pseudonocardiaceae; genus Amycolatopsis; species Amycolatopsis sp. cmx-4-83. Next base: position 446,170 of record NZ_JAEBEF010000006.1, read on the forward strand.
CCCGTCGCCGTCGTCGTGCAGGACGAACGCGCGGCCGTGCAGGTCGCCGACCACCGGCGCTTTGTTCGCGTCGAAGCCCGGGGCCAGGCCGTCCAGCGGGAGCCAGGTCGAGGTGTCCGAGAGAGTAGTCAAGGTGCAGTCCTCAGTGGTCGCAGTGGTCGCCGGACGGGAGGTCGAGCGCGGGGTTGCGGTCGAGGAACCCGTACGGCCGGAACAGGAAGCCGGACTTGTCGACCGGCATCACCGGCCAGTCCTCGGGGCGGGGGACGTGGGTGGGGCCGAACACGTGCCACAGCACGAGGTCGGTGTCGACGAGGTCGCGGTCGGCGGCGGTCCACGCGGGCAGGCCCGCGCCGCCGGGGTGGGCGTTGGGCCGGTCGCCGGCCGGGAACTGCTCGTCTTCGCGGTACGGCGTCGCCCAGAGGTGCTTGGTGGCGAACGTGGCCCGGGCGTGCACGGTCGCGTCCGGCTGCGCCATCAGCGTCGCCGACGGCCGCGGCACCAGCTGGTAGGCGGTCGGCTTGCCGAGCCGGTTCACCCGCTCGGCGCTGCGGACCTCCCAGACGCGGGCGCGGGCGGGGTCGGCCAGGCGCATCGCCTCCCGCTCGGTCCGCAACGGCGTGCTCCGCCAGGTGAACGCGTTGCCGTGCGGGTTGGCCGGCCCGGTCGGCACGCCTTCGACGTCGACCTCGTGCAGGCTGGTGCGGTCGCCGTCGACCTCGACGTCGAGCCGCGCGCAGAACAGGTGCTGGTGCACCGGCGCGAACAGGCCGGGCGCGAGCTCGGTGGCGTGCGGCTGGTCCGCACCGGGCGTCCCGGCGCCGCAGAAGACGATGCCGGTGGCCTTCGCCTCGAACTCGATCGAGCCGTCGAGGTGGAAGTACCAGTAGTGGCCGTAGTCGTAGTTGCCGATGGTGGCGATCGAGGAGACCACCAGCCGCCGCGACCGGCGGACTTCGGGGCGGCCGTGGAGGTCGGTGTGCTTCCAGAGGATCCCGTCGTCCTCTTCGTGCAGGCAGACCGCGCGCGGGATCTCGACCGGTTCGCCGCGGTCGTCGGCGACCCACGCCGGGAAGTAGTGGATGACGCCGACGCAGTCGCAGCCCAGGCGCAGGTCGTTGCCGTTCTTGCCGAACTGGTACTCCCCGGCGTCGAAGTAGCTGATCCAGAACCGGCCGGGCGCGACGTCCCCGTACGGGACGACCATCTCGGGGACGGAGGCCCGGTACAGGACCGGCCGGTCCTGGAAACTCAGCTGGTGCAGCGTCAGGCCTTCGCGGGAGTTGAAGCCGACGCGCAGGCGCCAGCCCTCCCACGTCACCTCGGAGCCGTCGACGGTGAAGCTCGGGCCGTCGGGCTGGGTGATCTCGATCGGCTTGAGCGTCGTGCGGGCCGGGACGCCGGTGTAGCGCCCGTGCTCGGCGGGCACCGGGACGTCCCCCTCGTCCTCGACGCGCAGCACGCGCTGCTCGGTGAGGTCCAGGTGCACGACCAGGCCTTCGACTGGGTGCGCCCAGGGGCTGTCGTCGGTGTCTTCGCGCAGGAAGGTGAGCGAGCGCATGACGCGGCCGGTCTCGTCTTCGCGCCCGAAGTACCCGGGGGCGAGCGGCGCGCAGAAGGCGTGGCCGATCCGGTCGCCGAGGCCGCGCCGCGCCATCGCGGCCTGCCAGTCCGCCGACGCCTTCGTCAGCCGCTCGGCCAGCGCGTACTCCTCGAACAGGTACGACGGCCGGCCCTCGGCTTCGGCCCAGTCGTCCCAGGAGACGAGCTCCTGCCTGGTCACCGACACCACGGCTTCCCCGGCGCGGCCGGTGGCGGTGTCGAGGAGCGTGTAGCGGATACGGCGGTCGCCGTCGCCGGCGCGCACCTCTTCCTTGGCGGGTTCGACCGGGACGGCCTGCGGGACGCGGATCGTGCCGCCCGCCAGCCCGGCGTCGGCGAGGACCGCGCGGCCGGCGGTCAGTTCGGCGGCGGTCAGCGGGTCGAGGGGGTGCGGCGTGCTCACCCTGGCCAGTCTCGGCCGGTGCCGCCTCGCGCGCCATCGCCCGTGCGGTCCCCGTCAACAACGCTGCACTCGAGGCCAACCACGTCTCCGCCGCCCGCGGCGAGGATGGGCGCATGCGAACAGATCTCGCCGGGAAGGCGGTCCTCGTGACCGGCGGGGCGTCCGGCATCGGGCTGGCCTGCGTGCGGGCGTTGCGCGCCGAAGGGGCCCGGGTCGGCGTCATCGACCGCGAACCCGGGCCCGGCGTCGTCCAGGCGGACGTCACCGACGAGCCCGCGCTGGCCGCCGCGGTGGACCGCGTCGCCCGGGACTTCGGCGGCCTCGACGCGGTCGTCGGCTGCGCCGGGATCTCCGGCCCGGTCGGCACGCCGCTGGCCGCGACCACGGCCGACGCCGTCGCGCGGGTCCTCGCCGTCAACGTCACCGGGCAGTTCCTGCTGGTCAAGCACGCGCTGCCGTGGCTGGCCGAGAGCGGCGCGGTGGTCCTGCTCGGCAGCGACTCGGCGTTCACGGCCGCGCCGGGCATGGTGCCCTACTGCGCGTCCAAGGGCGCGGTGGTCGCGATGACCCGCGCGCTCGCGGTCGAGGTGCCGGGGATCCGGGTCAACTGCGTCTGCCCGTCGGTGGTGGACACGCCGATGGCGCGCGCCGACCTCGGCGCCGTCCTGGACGACCCCGCGTTCCCGGTGCAGGCCGCCGCCGACGTCGCCCGGCAGGTCCTGTTCCTCGCGTCCCCGGCTTCGCGGCCGGTCAACGGCCAAGCCCTGCTGGCCGACTTCGGGATGTCGGCCCGCTCGGCGTTCCCCGCTTAGGAAAGGATCCACAGTGGACTCATCAGGCAAGGTCGTCGCGATCACCGGCGGCGGTACCGGCATCGGCGCGGCGGTCGCCCGCCGGTACGCCGGCGAAGGCGCGCACGTCGTCGTGCTGGGACGCCGGCGCGAGCCCCTCGAGAAGGTGGCCGCGGAAACCGGCGCGCACGTCATCGCGTGCGACGCGAGCGTGCGCGAGGACGCCGAAAGCGCGATCGCGGAGATCGTGGGCAAGTACGGGCGGCTCGACGTAGTGGTCGCCAACGCCGGCGGGCACGGCCTGTCTTCGGTCGTCGACACCGGCGACGAGGAGTGGGAGCTGGCCCTGCGCTCGAACCTGTCGAGCGCGTTCGTGCTGTGCCGGGCCGCGCTGCCGTCGCTGGTGGAGACCGGCGGGCAGGTCGTCGTGGTGTCGTCGCTGGCCGGGCTCTTCGCCGGGCCGAACGTCGCCGGCTACACCGTCGCGAAGCACGCGCTGATCGGGCTGACCCGGTCGATCGCCCGCGACTTCGGGCCGCGCGGGGTGCGCGCGAACGCGGTCTGCCCCGGCTGGGTGCGCACACCGATGGCGGACGGCGAGATGGACCAGTTCGCCGCGGCGGCGGGCTTCACCGGCGGCCACGAGGAGGGCTACCGCCGCGTGACGGCGGAGGTCCCGCTGCGGCGCCCCGCCGAGCCGGCGGAGATCGCGGCGATCGTGCGGTTCCTGGGCTCGGCGGAGTCGTCCTACATCACGGGCGCGGTCCTGGTCGCCGACGGCGGCGCCCACGCCGTCGACCTCCCGACGCTGGCCTTCGAGCGCGCCGGGATGTGAGTCAGGACCCGAGGTAGGCGGAGTGCAGGGTGGCGGGGGAGTCGAGGAGGGTCCGGGCGTCGCCGGAGTACGTGACGCGGCCCGACGAGACGACCACCGCCTCCTGCGCGACGCCGAGGGCCAGGTGCGTGAACTGCTCCACCAGCAGGATCGCCGCCCCCTCGGCCGCGAACTTCGTGACCACCGGCAGCAGGCGCGTGAACACCACCGGCGCCAGGCCCAGCGACATCTCGTCGATGAGCAGGAACGCCGGGCGGGCCGCGAACGCCCGCGCCAGCACCACCATCTGCTGCTCGCCGCCGGAGAGCAGGGCCGCGGGGGAGTCGCGGCGCTTCTCCAGCTCGGGGAACAGCGCGAGGACCTCGTCGACGCCCGCCGGGGTGCGGGCGGTCAGGCGGAGGTTCTCCAGCACCGTCAGCCCGGGGAACACCGCCCGGCCCTGCTCGATGTGCGCCAGCCCGAGCCGCGCCCGCGCCACCCGCGAGTGCCGGGTGACGTTCACCCCGCCGACGTGGACGCTGCCCGCCGAGGGCGCCACCACGCCCGACACGCCTTCCAGCAAGCTCGTCTTGCCGGCCCCGTTGGGCCCGACCAGTGCGGTGATCCGGCCGGGCTCGAGGACGAGGTCGACGTCGCGGATGACCGGGCCGGCTCCGCGCTTCACCGTCAGCCCGTGGACTCGCAACGCGTTCACAGCAGCTCCGTTTCACCCATGTACGCCTTCAGCACGGCCGGGTCGGCCAGCACGTCCGCCTGCGGGCCGCTCGCCAGCACCTGACCGAAGTCGAGCACCGTGAGCGTGTCGCAGACCGACCGGACCAGGTCGAGGTCGTGCTCGATGAGCAGCACCGACACCCCGAACCGGGCGGGCACCTGCCGCAGCCGCCGCCCGAAGGCGACGTGCTCCTCGTGCGGCAGCCCGGCCGCGGGTTCGTCGAGCAGCAGCACCCGGGGCTTCGCCAGCAGGTGGCCGACGACCTCGACGAGCCGCCGCGCGCCCGCGTCCACTCGCGACAGTGGTGTCCGCGGCGCCGGGCAGCCGAAGAACTCCAGCGCCTCGGCGACTTCGCCACCGGTGAGCCGTCGCCGGGCGACGAACCGGACGTACGCGCCGACGGTGAGGCCGGGCGGGACGCGGTCCTGCTGGAACGTCCGCCGCAGGCCGGCGCGGGCCCGGCGGGTGGGCGAGCCGGTGAGCGGGCGGCCGCCGAGGGTGACGGTGCCGTCCGCCCGGGGCAGGAAGCCGCTGATCGCGTCGACCAAAGTGGACTTCCCGGCGCCGTTCGGCCCGATCACGCCGAGGATCCCGTGCTCGGGCACTGTGATGTCCACATCGGACAGCGCGACGACGTGTCCGAAGGAGACGCTCAGGCCGCGCACCGCCAGGACGGGGTCGCCGGGTGGCAGCGGTTCGACGTCGGCGACCTCGGTGGCGAGCCCGACACCCGCGGGGGCGCCGCGGCGGTACCAGAGGTTGCGCACGGCCGTGCCGAGATTGCCGCGGCCGGTCAGTGCCTGGACGCCGAGCACGCCGAACACCACGAACCCCCAGTCCTGCGGCACGCCCCAGCGCTTGAGCAGCTCGGGGACGGCGACCCAGAGCAGCGCGCCGAACACGGCCATGTCGATCAGGTGCGCGCCGGACATGATCGCCAGCACGTACAGCGCGAGCGACTGGATGGCGGTGAAGCTCGCCGGGAAGGCCAGGCCGACCTGCCCGGTGAGCAGGCCCCCGCTGATCCCGCCGAGCGCGGCGCTGACCGCGAACGCCGTGAGCTTGGAGGTGCGGACACCCGCGCCGACGGCGGCGGTCCCGCGTTCGGAGAAGGCGACCAGGTGCCAGCTGCTGCCCCAGCGGCCGCGGCGCAGGAAGTGCACGAGCAGCCCGCAGGCGACGAGCACCAGCACGGCGAACAGGAAGTAGGACCGGTCGTCCGAGAAGGCGTCCGGCCGCTCGACCGACGTGCCTTCGGTGGCGCCGGGGAACTGGATCTGCACGAGCGTGAGGTCGGCGGCCGCGGCCAGCCCGAGGGTGACGACGGCGAGGGTGATGCCCCGCAGCCGCAGCGCGGGCAGCCCGACGAGGACTCCGGCGAGCGCCGCGGCCAGGCCGCCGAGGAGCAGCCAGGTGACGAACCCGCCGGGCACGCCGGCGACGTTGCACGCGGAGACGACGAACGCGCCGACCGCCGCGAAGGTGAGCTGGCAGAGGGAGATCATGCCCGCGGTCCCGGTGACCACGCCGAGCCCGAGGAGGGCGATCGCCGCGACGACCGCGCTGACGCCGAGGTAGACGAAGTACCCGGCGAGCCCGACGCTGAGCGCGTACCCGGCGGCGATCGCCGCGGCGGCGACCAGGAAGGGCAGGGCCGCCCGCGCGAGCGGGTTTTCAGCGAGCCGCATCCCACACCTCCTTGCGCTGCGTCCACAGCAGCAGTGCCACGATGACCAGGAACGGGAGGAAGTACCGCAGCACCGACAGCTTGTCGGCCTGCGCGACCGCGCCCTGCGCCATGCCGAGGACCAAGCCGCCCGCCACGGCCAGGTCCAGCCGGCGGAAGCCGCCGAGGAGCGCGGCCGCCGCGGCCGGGACCACCAGCATCGCCAGTGACGTCGGGTCGTTCGACTGCGACGGCGCCACGATCGACACCGCGAGGGTGGCGATCACCCCGGTCGCCGTCCAGACGCCGACCGACAGCGGCCGGGCCGGGATGCCCAGCAGCTCCGCCGTCGTCGGGCGTTCCGACAGCGCCCGCAGCCGGACGCCCAGCGACGTCCGGGCCAGCACCGCCCGGCAGCCCAGCGCCACCAGGACCGCGAGCGCGACCGTCACCACGGTGACCTGGCTGACCACCACGCCACCCATCGTGAACGCCGGGCCGGCCAGCAGCGGGTGGAACGGTTGCGGCTTGTTGCCGAACAGGATGAACGCCAGCGAGATCAGCAGCAGGAGCACGGCCACCGTCACCGCCGACCGCGTTCCGGTGTCGGCTTCGGCGAGCCACGTCGAGACGATCCAGCCGAGCACCGCGCTCAGCGCGCCGCCGAGCAGGATGCCCGCCAGCGTCGCCAGCCACTCCGGGAAACCCAGGTGGACGGCGAGGAAGACGGCGACGTAGCAGCCGAACATCCCGGTCGCGGACTGGGCGAAGTTGACCACCCGCACCAGCCGCGACATCAGGGTCAGGCAGACCGCGAGCACCGCGTAGAGGCCGCCGGCGGCGAGGCCGGCCAGTGCGCCCTGCAGCATGAACGTCCTCCTAGGACCGGGGGATCCGCAGCCAGTCCCGCGCCGAGAGCTCCCACTTGTTCGTCCCGGTGGCCAGCTTGATCGGCCAGCCCGCGGTGTTGTCGTGGTGCGCCTGCGCGGGCCCGAACACGTACGGCGTGCCGACCATCGGGTCGCTGATCGGCTTCATCTCGCGCAGCGCCTTGGTCACCGTCTCGCGCGTGATGTCGCCCTTCATCCCGCGCAGCACCGCGAGGAAGTACTTCGCCGCCAGGTAGCCGCCCTGGCTGAACGACGTCAGCGGGATCTTGTTCTTCGCCATCAGGTCCCGCCACTCCTGGTTCGCCGACGCCGCCGCGTCGGTGAACGGGTAAAACTCGGCCGGCACGTAGACCCCGGCGCCGGCGTTCGAGATCGCCTTGGCGTAGTTTTCGCTGTAGACGCTGGTCAGCAGCAGCCACGTGACGTCGGTCCAGCCCTGCGCCTGCGCGGCCTTGAGCTGGCCGATCGAGTCCGGCTCCACCGGGTTGACCGTGATCGCCTTGCAGCCCGCCGCGCGCGCCTTGACGATGTAGGGCGTGTAGTCCGACCCTCCATAGGGGACGGTCGAATCGACGTACTTCAGCTTCTTGCCGGTGATCTTCGTCCACTCGTCGATCGCGGCCTGATACGCCGGGAGCGTGTTGCCCGCGATCTCGAGCAGCGCGCAGACGTCGTCGAGCTTCAGCACCTCGGAGCCGTAGAGCAGGGTGAGCGTCATGTCGTGGAACGGGCCGACGTTGACCGGCGCGATGTTCGGGCTGGAGAAGCACGCCGGGTCGACGCCGATGCCCGGTATCGACAGGATCTTCTGCTGCTCGTAGTACTTCTCGTTGATCTCGCACTCGATCAGGCTCGACGACCCGACCAGCGCGACGGCCGAGTCGCCGCCGACCACCTCGCGGGCGGCGGCCGCGGCGGCCGACGGGTCGCCCTTGTCGTCGATCGCCTTGTACTCGATCCGGCGGCCGTTGACGCCGCTGGCGGCGTTGGCCGCGTCGAACACGGCCTTCGCCGCTTGCGAGGACTCCGGGAAGGTGGCCGCGCCGCTGAGCGCGTTGACCGAGCCGACGACGATCGGGCCGCTCGAACCGGCGTCGGAACCGGCGCAGCCCGCGGTGGCCAGCAGCACGGCGACCGCGAGGGTGGGAAAGACTTTTCTCATTGCTGCTCCCGGGTTGCGGCCACGACGGGCGCGGAATCGACGATCTGCTCGAAGGCGGCGACCTCGCCGCCGTCGAAGCGCCACAGGTGCGCGACGCGGGCGGTGAAGGACCGGCCGGTCCGGCGGTGCGTGCCGGTGTAGGTGCCGACGCCGATCACCGTGTCCCCGGCGTCCAGCAGGTCTTCGAGGGTGAAGCGGTAGCCGTCCCAGTCCCGCCCGATCGCGGTGAAGACGTGCTCGGCCACCTCGTCCGGGCCGGTGTAGGTGCCGGCGTAGGGGAAACCGGCGGCTTCGGTCCACGTCGTCTTCGGGCCGAGCGGGGCGAGCATGCCGGGCAGGTCCCCCCGGTCGCTGGCGGCGTAGTGCGCGCGGATGACGTCCACATTGGACACTTGAGGCTCCTTCAGGCGGGCTGGGCGTCGGGGTAGCTGACCGAGCCGAGCGGGTAGACGTGACCGCCGGCGCGGGAGTGCTCGGATCGGCCCTCGCCGGTCAGCCCGAGGAACACGCCGGTGGTGCGCAGCGCGTAGCCGAGGTCGTGCAGCCACACGCTCGCCACGGCGATCCGGAACTCGCGGAAGCAGAACAGGTACAGCCCGTCGGCGAACTTCCACACGGTCGAGAGGTCCATGTCGCCGTGGCCGCGCTGGACGCCTTCCAGGCACTGCCAGGCGTAGCGCTCCGAGGAGACGTAGACGTGCTCGTAGAGGTGGTGGGGGCTGTAGCGGTAGAGGTTCCGCTTGCCGATCAGGTCCCGCGACGGCCCGGGCACGGCACCGGACGGGGTTCCGCCGTCGGTGACGCCGGACCAGAAGCGTTGCGAGACGCGGGGAACGTCCTCGACGTCCTCGGCGCCGATCACCGAGCGGACGGCGAGCGCGCGGTGCGACGTCGTGGAGAACACGACGGTGAGCGCCTCGCCGTCGACGCTGGTGAGCGGCAGGTTCACGAAGAAGACGTCGTCGCGCACGGCGACGGCGTCGTACGGGTCCTCGACGCCGTTGAGCACGACGTGCTCGGCGTCTTTGAAGCTCAGCGAAAGGACTTCGCCGTCGTCGAGGGTGACCGTGACGTCCCGGCCGGTGAGGTCGGCGTCCGGCAGGCGGTAGGTGGCGATCCCGGCGGCGAACTCGTCGTAGGTGCGCCAGCCGTCGGTGGGGGCTTCGGACATGGCCTCATCGTCGGGCGGGGGCCGGGTCCGGGCGAGCGGTCACGCGCTGCGGGGCAACTACCGGACGCTGACGGTCAACTCCCGGCGCCGGCGTCGGCGAGATCCGGCCGGGCACCGCGCCGAGCGCGCCGTCGGGCAGGATGCCGCCGAGCGTCGGCAGCCGCTCGGGAATGGCAACTCCCGGCGCCGGCGAGCGACGCGGACACGACCCGGTCGAGCACCGCGCAGCGCTCCACCGGGGCAGGGTGCCGCCGAGAGTCGGCAGCCGCTCGGCGAGGGCGCGGAGCTGACGTGATCGTCGGGCGGGCACCTCGTCCGGGCGAGCGGTCACGCGCTGACCGTCAACTCCCGGCGCAGCTCGCTCGGTGCCCGGCCGAACGCGGTCTTGAACACGCGGCTGAAGTGGGCGGCGTCGACGAACCCCCAGCGCGCGGCGATCGCCGCGACCGGGCGGCCCGAGTAGACCGGGTCGAGCAGGTCGCGGCGGCAGTGCTCGAGGCGGCGCGTGCGGATCCAGCCGGAGACCGTGGTGCCCTGCTCCTGGAACAGCCCGTGCAGGTGCCGCGTCGAGATGAAGTGCTCGGCGGCGATCCGCGCCGGGGTCAGGTCGGCGGAGTGCAGGTTCGCGTCGATGTGCGCGCGGATGCGGCGCATCAGCTCGTGGTGCGGGTCGGCGCCCGCGTGCGCGAGGTCGAGCTCGGTCGCGACCAGCGTCGAGAGCAGGTCGACCGCGCTGTGCGCGAGCCGCGCGCCCGCCGGGCCCGCCAGCTGCTCGAGGTTGCCGCCGAGCTGGGCGAGGAACGGCACGACGACGTTGCCGACGCCCTCCTTGCCCGACATCCGCACCGCGGTCAGCCGCCCGACGAGCTCGGCGGGCAGGTCGATCAGCCGCTGCGGGAACATCACCACCAGCGTCCGGAAGTCCTCTTCGAACACCAGCGAGTACGGCCGGTGCGTGTCGTAGAGGGCGACGTCGCCGGGGCGCAGCACGGCCTGGCGGTCGTCCTGCACCAGCAGCCCGGTGCCGGCCAGGATCAGGCTCAGCTTGTAGTAGCGCCGCTCGGCGCGGGCGATCAGCTCGGGAGTGCGCTCGACGACGTGGGGCGAGGCGGTCACCTCGGAGACCTGCACCTCGTCGGCGCCCGACGAGCGGATCCGGCCGCGGAAGCCGTCACCGCCCGCCGTGACGTGCAGCGGGACGAACGACTGCGAGACGGCGGTGCGGAACTCGGTGAAGTCGCGGGCGATGAGGGTCGTGGGGGCGGGCACGGGGTCACCTCGCAGCGTCGGGAGGAGGACAGCGTCGTATACGATAAGCGATACGATCTTCCGCGACAATGCTCCCGGCCGTCTCATCGTAGGATTTCGCCTCGGGAGGAGGGGGCGGATGGAGTCGTTCGGGGCACGGCTGCGCCGGTTGCGGCGCGCGGCCGGGCTGACGCAGGAGACGCTCGCCGAGGCGGCCGGGCTCAGCGCCCAGGCCGTCGGGGCGCTCGAACGCGGGGAGCGCCGGTTCCCGCACCGCGAAACCCTCGACCGGCTCGCCGACGCCCTCGACCTGGCCGGCGACGCCCGCACGGAGTTCGCCGCCGCGGGTGCGCGCCCGAAGACCCCGGCGGGGACCACCGCCGTGCCGCGGGAACTGCCGGGCGGGGTCGCCGCGTTCACCGGCCGCGAAGTGGAGCTCGACCGCGTGCTCGGCCTGTTCGCCGACCCTCGTCCGGGTGTCGTGGTCGCCATCGCCGGCATGGCCGGGGTCGGCAAGACCGCGCTGGCCCTGGAGGCCGGGCACCGGCTCGCCCGGCGGTTCCCGGACGGCTCGCTGCACCTCGACCTGCGCGGCCACGCCGCCGACCCGCCGGATCCCCTGGACCTGCTCGACCGCCTGATCCGCGAGCTCGGCGGCGAGCCGCCGACGCCGTTGACGCTCGGCTCCGCGTCGGCGCGGTTCCGCTCGGCGCTCGCGGGGAAGCGCGTCCTGCTCTTGCTGGACAACGCGCGGGACGCCGCGCACGTGGCTCCGCTCCTGCCGGGCGCGGGCGGTTCCGCGGCCATCGTGACGAGCCGGGCCGCGCTGCCGGACCTGCCCCAGGCGCACCAGGTGCTGCTGGACGTGCTGCCCGAGCCGGACGCGCTGCGCCTGCTGGCGGCGGAGATCGGCGCGGACCGCGTCGCCGCCGAGCCCGCCGCGGCCCGGGCCGTCGTGCGCCTGTGCGGGTACCTCCCGCTGGCGCTGCACCTGGCCGGCGCGCGGCTGGCGACGCGGCCGTCGTGGCCGGTCGCCCACCTCGCGCACCGGCTCGGCGACGAGAGCCGCCGCCTCGACGAAACCGGCGTCCGCACCAGTTTCGCGCTCGCCTTCGGGGCGCTGGACGACGCCGCGGCCCGCGCGTACCCGCTGTTGTCCCTGCTCGACGTGCCGGAGCTGTCGGTGCCCGTCGCGGGACGGCTGCTCGACGCCCCGGACCGCGTGGCCGAGAACCTGCTGGAACGGCTGACCGACGAGCACCTGCTGACCACGCCCGCCCCGGGCTGGTACCGGCTGCACGACCTGCTGCGGCTCTACGCCCGCGAGCACGCCGGGCGGCTCCCCGCGGCCGAGCGGGCCGCCGCGATCACCCGCGTCGTCGAGCTGTGCGCCTCCGTCGCGTGGCAGAGCATGGCGCTGGTCTCGGCGGCCTCGCACCGCCACGACTGGGCGGCCGGGCGCTGGGCGGCCGGCGGCCCGGCCACGACGGAGGAGGTGTTCGGCTGGCTCGACCGGCACCAGGCGCACCTCGTCACGCTCGTGCGGCAGGCGGCGGCGACGCCGGGGGTGCCCGCCGAAGCGATCGCGGCCGTCGGGCTCGGCCTGTTCGAATACCACCGGGCGCGGGCGCGGTGGCGCGACGCCATCCAGGTCGACGAGGTGGCGCTGACCCTGGTCGACGGCGTCGACCCGGTGGCGGCGGCGACGCTGCGCAACGACCTCGGGGTCGCCGAGGCCGAACTGGCCCACGGCGGCGAGGCGGCCGACTACCGCCGCTCCCACGCGCACCTGCGGCGGAGCCTCGCGGACTGGGAGGAGATCGGCGACCCCCGCCAGCTCGCCGGGATCCTCAACAACCTCTGCTTCGTGTTCGGCCTCGGCGACGACGTCGACGAAGCCATCGAGTTCGGCGAGCGGGGCCTGGCGCTCAACCGGTCGCTCGGGCTGCGCCACGTCGAGACGCTGAACCTGGTGAACCTCGGCGTGCTCTACGGCCGCCAGGGCGACCGCTCCCGCGAGCTCGCGTACGCGACCGAAGCGGTCGCCGTCGGCGAAGGTACCGACGATCTGCGGGGGATGGCGTACGGGTGGATGCGGATCGGCACGGTCCACCGCGAAGAGGGGCGGTACGCCGACGCCGTCGAGGAGCTGCGGCGGAGTGCCGAGCTGTGGCGCGCCGCGGGCGTGCGGTCGTACGAGGCCATGACGCTGGCCGAGCTCGGTCGGGCCTACGCGGGGCTGGGGTCACCGGTTCGCGCGCGTGAGCTGTTCACGGAAGCGCTGGCGATGCTGCGGGAGTACGGGGGAGCCGAGCACGTGGCTGCGGTCCGGGCGGAGCTGGAAGCGTTGTGACGAGGACGGCCAGGTAGGTCCGCGGCTGGTGGACGGCCTCGCAGACGACTCGGTCCGCTTTCCCGGCGCAGGTGATCCCGACGGTGTCGCGGACGACGGAGACGAGCTGGACCCGGGTTTCCGCCGTGGCCGCGGCGGCGGGTACCGCGGTCAGGGCCGTCGCCACGAGCAGTGCGGCCGGCAGCATCCTCCAGACGGTCGTCACCGGCCGATCTTCGCGGCGCGGCGGGTGGCGCAACAGCGACAACCGCTACGAACGACCTCCACAACCGCTGTGGTGCGGGAGCGCGGGGGCGGGTCGAGGTGCTCACGAACGGTGGCCGCACCCGTCGTGGTCCCGGGCCAGCCGGCGGAGCAGCGTCGCCAGCCCGTCCGGGGCCCGGCCGTGCAGGCGAGCGCTCGTCACCACCGGCGCCGCCGACTCGAAGCAGCGGCGGAAGCCCGCTTGCCCGAGGCGGCGCCACAAGTCGTGGTCCTCCCCGGTCGCCCGCGGGCCGAAGCCGCCGACGACGTCGAACGCGTCCCCGCGGACCGCCAGGTTCGCGCCGTACACCGAGCCGTGGCCCGCCGCTGTCCGTGCGTCGTCGAGGACGTGCTCGTACTGCCGCAGCGCGCGTGCCGACGTGGTGAACGGCGCCGACAGCTCGGCCGTCCCGGCGATCGCGTGGTAGCCCTGCCGCGCGCGGGCCAGGTGCGCCCGCGCCCAGCCGGGCGTCACCCGGGTGTCGGCGTCGGTGCTCAGCAGCAGCGTCCCGGCCGCCGGCGTGCGCAGCAGCTCGCGCACCCGGGCCACCCCGAGATCGCGGACTTCGCCGATCGTCCGCGCCGCCTCGGACTCCAGGACCGTGCCGGGCAGGTCGCCGAACGCCGCCTGGGCCGTCGCGGCGGTCGCGTCCCGGCAGCGGTCGGCGACCACGCAGACCGCGTACGCGACCCCGGCCGGCAGCCACCGCAGGGCTTCGCCGAGCGCGTTCAGGCACGCGCCGACGTGCTCCGCCTCGTCCCGCGCCGGGACGACGACGCCGACCGCCTCGATCACCGGCGCCTCAGCACGTGCAGCAGGAACTGGTCGTCGGTGTGCTCGACCAGCGGCTCGAACGCCGGGTGCGCCAGCAGCCGGGCGTGGGCGTCCCGCCCGTCGCGCGGCGCTTCGGGCGCCCACGGCCGCCAGTGCACCGCGAGCAGGTGCCCGCCGGGGCGCAGCGCGGCCACCGACGCCTCGACGGTCTCGTCGAGCGCGCGATCGTCCAGGTAGTACAGCAGTTCGCCGTAGACGAACAGGTCGGCCGGGCCGGCCGGGATGGCCTCGGGCACCGATCCGATGTGGACGTCCACATGAGACAGATCGGCGACGGCCTTGCGGGCGCGCTCGACGGCAGCGGGCACGGGGTCGAAGGCCAGCACCCGATCGGCCCGGCCGGCGAGGTCGCGGGTGAGCGCGCCGACGCCGCAGCCCGGCTCGACGACCGTGCCGTAGCGCTCGTCGGGCAGGCACGCCAGCGCCACCGCCCGCTTGCGCCGCTCGTACCACTTCGTCCCGACCGACCACGGGTCCTCGGCACCCGCGTACAGCTCCGCGAACCGGCTGACCGGCGCCGAACCCCGCGGCGGCTCGCGGAAGAACACCTCGGTGTCGCGCGCGAAGTGGGCCAGCACCTCCGCCGGCAGGATCGGGTCCTCGCCGCGCGGACCCGGCCCGAGCTGCGAAGGGAACGCCTCGATCGCGGCCGCCTTGCCGGCGCGCTCCGCCGCCGTGAGCCGGAGCGACCGGGCCCGCGTCCACGGGATGGCCGGATCGTCCGGGCGCAGCCAGTGCCACAGCCAGATCGGGTACGACCAGCACTGCGTCGTGAGCGGCGCGGCGGCGAGCGCGGCCCGCGCGGCGGCCTGGTGGTCCGGGTGCGGGTCGTCCGGCCACGGGAACAAGCACAGGTCGTGACCGCCGGCGCGCTCCCGCAACGCCGCCGCCAGTTCGCCGCCGTGCGCCGCGAGATCGGCGTCCGGCAGGCCGAGCCACACCGGCTCGACGTCGGAAAGCCCTTGTGCCCGCAGGGAATCCCGCAGTTCCCGGCGGCGCGTCCGGCCCAGCTCACGGCGTTCCGCGGGGCTCGACGCGGGGAACGCGGCCTCGCCGTCGGTCGCGACGACGAGCGTCACCCCGGTGCCCGCGGCGTGCAGGCGCTGCAGGAGCCCGCTCGCGCCGAGCGTCTCGTCGTCGGGGTGGGCGGCGACGACCAGCGCGCGCTCGAACGCCTGCGCCGGCCAGTCCGGCGACGCGGGCAGCGCGGCCCAGTCGGCCTCGGGGACGTACGCGGTCACGGCGTGCCCAGGACGTCGCGGCCGAGCGCGGCGAGGTCCCGCTCGGCGTGGTGCTGCCGCACGTACACCGGCAGATCGGCGACCCGCTGGGCGAAGCGCCGGTCCCGGCACGCCGGCGTCGGCCCGGTGACCTTCAGCGCCCGTTCCAGCACCTCGACGGCGGTCCGTTCGGCCGCGGCCCGGCAGGTGCCCGCGAGCAGCGGAGCCACCGGTCCTTCGGCGGCCCGGGCGAGCACGGCCTCGGTGGCGGACAACGCGGTGTGCATCGCGCCGACGTGCGCCAGCTGGTGCTCGTCGGCGCCGCCGCGCTCACGCAGGTAGGCGAGGACGCCGTCGAAGACGCCCGCCGCGCCGCCGAGCCAGACCGCCGCCACGCCGGCGCCGCCGAGCGCGAACCCGGGGCGCGCCACGTACCAGCCGGGCGGGCCGACGACGTCGGCGCGCACGCCGTCGAAGACGACGTCGCCGCTGTCGGAGGCGTCCATCCCGACCGCCTGCCAGGCGTCCGGGTGCCGCCGCACGCCCGGGTCGGCGAGATCCGCCTCCACCAGCCGATCTCCCGCGGCGACCAGCGCGCGGTCGAGCAGGGACAGTCCCGAGCAGAACCGGACCGTGCCGGTGAGGACGCCGTCTTCGAGCACCGCGCCGGTCCCACCGGACTTCGCCGCCCACACGCCGTAGAGCGCGCCGGGCACGGGGGAGCGGCCCGCCTCGGCCAGGATCGCGACGGCGTCGGCGTGCCCCTCGGCGAGCCGGGCCAGGGTCAGGTCGCGGCGGCCGAACGCGGCCAGCGCCGCCCAGCGGGCCGCGGTCCCGTCGCCGCCGGGCAGCGGCAGGTCCAGCTCGCCTGCGGTGTGCAGGGAGCGCAGTTCGGCACCGACGACGGCGGCGGTGCGCGGCGAGGACAGGGGCTTGGGCGGCTGCTCGGCCAGCAGGCGTGCGTTCACAAGATCCACGGGTACCCGTTTTTGCGCGGCCTACGCCGACGTGTGAACGCCTTCCCGATCGGGAACCCGGTGACCATGAGGAGAACCCGCGCCTACCGCGATGGCGTGCTGCACAAGGAAGACTTCCCGGTCGCGGCCGTTTCCGACTTCCTGGCCGAACCGGACACCACCGTGTGGGTCGACCTCTGTGAACCGTCCGAAGCGGACCTGGCCGAGCTCGCCGAGGAGCTGGGCCTGCACCGGCTCGCCGTCGAAGACGCCGTGCAGGAGCACCAGCGGCCCAAGCTCGACCGCTACGACGGGCACGCCTTCCTGACCGCCTACGCCGTCCGGTTCGACGCCGCGGCCGAGCGCACCGAGACCGCCGAGCTCGCCGTGTTCATCACGCCCCGCGCGCTGGTGACCGTCCGCAAGGACGACGGGTTCGACATCGAGGCCGTCACCCGCCGCTGGGACCAGGCCCCCGACCTGGCGAAGTCCGGTGTGCCCTTCCTGCTGCACGGCCTGCTCGACCACGTCGTCGACGGCCACTTCGACGCCGTCCAGGTGCTCGACGACGAGGTCGAGGCGCTGGAGGACCTGGTGTTCGACGACCGCCCGGACACCGCCGAGCTGCAGCGGCGCTCGTTCCGGCTGCGCAAGAACCTGACCGCGCTGCGCCGGGTCGTGGCTCCCGTGCCCGACGTCGTCGCCTCGCTGATGCGCCCGGACCTGAAGCTGGCCGACGGCACCACCCGCCCGTACTTCGAGGACGTCCACGACCACGCGCGGCAGGCCGCTGACCACGCCGAGGCGCTGCGCGAACGCCTCACGACGGTCCGCGAAACCCAGCTGAACCTGCAGAGCGACCGGTTGAACCTGATCATGAAGAAGGTCACCGGGTGGGCGGCGGTGATCGCGGTGCCCACCGCGGTGACCGGGTTCTACGGCCAGAACGTCCCTTACCCGGGCAACGGCACGACGCTCGGGTTCTGGGTTTCGACGACCGTCATGCTGGTGCTTTCGGTCGGGCTGTACACGCTGTTCAAGAAGAAGGACTGGCTGTGACGCCGCGCTTGATCAGGTCCTGGCCCCGTTCGTAGTCCTCGTCGGCTTCGTGGGTGAGGACGCCGACCGTCCGGCCCTCGCGCTCGTACCAGACGGTGAAACCCCCGTCGTCGCGCGGGAACGGGCGCGCGCGGTCGAAGCCGTCGCCCCAGGCGGCGTACTTCAGGACGCGGTCGCCGAGCACCGACCAGAAGCCGGGAACCTCGTCCCAGACGGCGTCTTCACCGGCCGCGGTCCGCCCGGCGACTTCGCCCATCGCGAGGCCTTCACCCCAGTGCTCGACGGCCAGTGCGCGCCCGGCCGCCGGGTTGTAGGCCAGCGCGACGTCGCCGGCGGCGAGCACGCCCGGTTTGCTGGTGCGCAGGTGCTCGTCGGTGCGGATCCGGCCTCGTTCGACGGCGAGCCCGGCCGCTTCGGCCAGCCCGATCCGGGGCCGGACGCCGGTGGCGAGCACGACGAGCCCCGCGTCGAGGACCGGCACGAGGTCGGTGCGGACCCGGTGGCCGCCCTCGACCGACAGCAGCTTCGTCCCGCGCAGGACGCTCACGCCCTCGGATTTGAGCCAGCGCAAGAGGAATCGCCCGGCGTCGGGGCCGAGCCGCTTCTCCTGCGGGACGTCGTCGGGGCAGACGATGGTCACCTGAAGCCCGAGCCGGGTGAGGGAGATGGCGGCTTCGCACCCGATGAACCCGGCGCCGACGACGACCGCGCTGCGCACTCCGTGCGCGGCGGCTCGCAGTGCACGGGAGTCGGCGGCCGATCGGAGGGTCCGGACGTCGGGGTGGTCGGCACCCGGGAGGTCGGGCCGGACCGGTTCCGCGCCGGTGGCGAGCACGCAGGCGGTGAACGGGTGCACCGCGCCCGATGCGGTGCGGACGTTGTCCTCGCCCAGTTCGGTGACGGGGTCGTCCAGCGTGATGGTGATGTCGTGCTTTTCGGCGAGTTCTTCGTCCAGCGGTGGGAGATCGGCTTCGCCGCGCAGGAATTCCTTGGACAGCGGCGGGCGCTCGTAGGGCGGGTCGGGGTCCGCGGTGAGCAGGCGGACGGGCCCGGTGCCACCCGCTTCCCGGTAGGCGCGGGCCGCCGACACACCGGCCGGCCCGCTTCCGACGACGACCAGGTTCTCGGCATCCATGCCGGAGGGGTACCCCGGGGGCGGCGGGATAGTCGTGCCGTCACCCGTGTCGCCGCGGGTTGCCGACGGGGTGCTTGCGGTCGCCGGCGCCGCTTGCGGGTTTGCCGGTGGGCCGCCGGTCGCTGGCGGCTGCTTGCGGTGTTGCTTGTCGCCGCCGGGTTGCCGCTGGGGTGTTTGCGGTTGCCCGCGCCGCCGCTTGCTGTCGGCGGGGTGCTCGCGGTCGCCTATGCCGCCGCTCGGTGGCGGCTGCTCGCGGTGTTGTTTGCCGCCGCCGCGTTGCCGCTGGGGTGCTTGCGGTTGCCCGCGCCGCTGCTCGCTGCCGCCGGGATGCTTGTGGTCGCCCCGACGCCGCCGCTCGCGGGTTGCTGCCGCTGCGCGGTTTGCCGCCGGGCTGCTCGCCGCGGGGCTGCCTGGGGCCGCCGCGCGGTCGCTGCCGGACCGCAGTGCTCGCTGCCGGGTCGCACCGAGTTGCTTGTGCCCCCGTGCGCCGCCTGCTCGCGGTCGCCCCGGCCTCGGCGACACGCCGGTGCCATGGTCGCGAGTGACTCATTCGCGACACCGGCGCGCCCCATCCCGTCCACAGTGGAGCGTCCATTGTGGACCCCTCACCGCCGCGCGCGACAATGGGCGGTGACCCCCGCGTGCGTGGGGTACCGCTGTCTGGGAGCGCGTTCAGCCGAATGGGTCAACGTGGCCGGATGGCCTGGGGGGAAAGGAAAGGCTCTCGAGCACCGCCTGGGGAGCGCGCGCGGACACGGGCGCGGCTGGTTGCTCAACCGTTGCCGCTCAGGATAGTGCAGCTGCACTATGCTGAGCCATCCGGTGTGCTCACCGGGACGGCGCCGGGGCGCCGACGACCGGAGAAACGGGTGGCGGATGAGTGGGGCAACGGTCGAAGGGGCACGCCCGGGGACCAAAGGCGCGGTCGCAGGCGTGGGCGAGGCGGGGGAGCAGGAGCTGCGCCGGCTGCTGGCCGGGCTGACCGCGGTCCGCGACGGCGACTTCGGCATCCGGCTGCCCGGCGGGGCCGACGGCCTGCTGGGCGAGATCGCCACCGTGTTCAACGGCATGGCCGACCAGCTGTCGCTGTTCACCTCCGAGGTCACCCGCGTGGCCCGCGAGGTCGGCAGCGAGGGCCAGCTGGGCGGGCAGGCGAAGGTCCCCGGCGTGTCCGGCACCTGGAAGGACCTCACCGACTCGGTGAACGCCATGGCCGGCAACCTCACCACCCAGGTCCGCGACATCGCGCAGGTGGCGACCGCGGTCGCGAAGGGCGACCTCTCGCAGAAGATCGACGTCGACGCGCGCGGTGAGATCCTCGAGCTGAAGGACACCGTCAACACGATGGTGGACCAGCTGTCCTCCTTCGCGGACGAGGTCACCCGCGTGGCCCGCGAGGTCGGCAGCGAAGGCCGCCTCGGCGGGCAGGCGCAGGTGCCCGGCGTCGGCGGCGTCTGGCGCGACCTCACCGACTCGGTCAACTTCATGGCCGGGAACCTGACCGACCAGGTCCGCAACGTCGCCCAGGTGACCACCGCGGTGGCGAAGGGCGACCTCTCGCAGAAGATCACCGTCGACGCCCGGGGCGAGATCCTCGAGCTCAAGAGCACGATCAACACGATGGTGGACCAGCTGTCCTCCTTCGCGGACGAGGTCACCCGCGTCGCCCGCGAGGTGGGCACCGAGGGACGGCTGGGCGGCCAGGCCGACGTCAAGGGCGTCTCGGGCACCTGGCGCGACCTCACCGACTCGGTGAACTTCATGGCGGGCAACCTGACCGACCAGGTCCGCAACATCGCCCAGGTCGCCACCGCGGTGGCGAAGGGCGACCTCTCGCAGAAGATCAACGTGACCGCCCGCGGCGAGGTCCTGGAGCTCAAGGACACGCTGAACACGATGGTGGATCAGCTGTCCGCGTTCGCGGACGAGGTCACCCGGGTGGCGCGCGAGGTGGGCACCGAGGGACGGCTGGGCGGCCAGGCGGACGTCAAGGGCGTCTCCGGCACCTGGAAGGACCTCACCGAGTCGGTCAACGTCATGGCCGACAACCTCACCGCGCAGGTCCGCTCGATCGCCCAGGTCACCACCGCCGTCGCGCGCGGTGACCTGTCCCAGAAGATCCGCGTCGACGCGCGCGGTGAGATCCTCGAGCTCAAGGACACCATCAACACGATGGTGGACCAGCTGTCCGCGTTCGCGGACGAGGTCACCCGCGTCGCCCGCGAAGTCGGCACCGAAGGCAACCTCGGTGGCCAGGCGACCGTCCGCGGGGTCTCCGGGACCTGGAAGAACCTCACCGACAACGTCAACGTGATGGCGTCCAACCTGACCGGGCAGGTCCGCTCGATCGCCCAGGTCGCGACGGCCGTCGCCCGCGGTGACCTCTCCGGCAAGATCACCGTCGAGGCCAAGGGCGAGGTCGCGGCGCTGGCCGACGTCATCAACACGATGGTCGACACGCTCTCGGCGTTCGCGGACGAGGTCACCCGCGTCGCCCGCGAAGTCGGCACCGAAGGCATGCTCGGCGGCCAGGCGCGCGTGCCGAACGTCGCCGGCACGTGGAAGGACCTCACCGACAACGTCAACTCGATGGCGAACAACCTCACCGGGCAGGTCCGCAACATCGCCCAGGTGACCACCGCCGTCGCGCAGGGCGACCTGACCCGCAAGATCGACGTCGACGCCCGCGGCGAGATCCTCGAGCTCAAGACCACGATCAACACGATGGTCGACCAGCTCTCGGCGTTCGCCGCGGAGGTCACGCGCGTGGCGCGCGAGGTCGGCAGCGAAGGCCGCCTCGGCGGCCAGGCCGAGGTCGAGGGCGTCTCGGGCACCTGGAAGCGGCTGACCGAGAACGTCAACGAGCTGGCCGGGAACCTCACCCGGCAGGTGCGCGCGATCGCCGAGGTCACCAGCGCCGTCGCCGAGGGCGACCTGACCCGCTCGATCACCGTCGACGCCTCGGGCGAGGTCGCCGAGCTGAAGGACAACATCAACTCGATGGTGGAGTCGCTGCGCGAGACGACGCGGGCGAACCAGGAGCAGGACTGGCTGAAGTCCAACCTGGCCACCATCACCGGGCTCATGCAGGGCCGGCGCGACCTCGCCGTCGTCGCGGCCGCGGTGATGGACGAGCTGGTCCCGCTGGTCAACGCCCAGTACGGCGCGTTCTACCTGGCCGACGACACCGCCGAGGTCCCCGAGCTGCGGCTGGTCGGCGCGTACGGCCACCCGGACGGCGAGGGTCCGGTGGCCCGCTTCCGGATCGGCCAGTCGCTCGTCGGGCAGGCGGCCCGCAGCCGCCGCCCGATCGCCGTCGACGACGTCCCGCCCGGCTACGCCACCATCTCCTCCGGCCTCGGGAGCACCGTGCCGGCCAGCCTCTTCGTGCTGCCGATCGTGGTCGAGGACCAGGTCCTCGGCGTCATCGAACTGGCGTCGGTGCACGGCTTCACCACCGTGCACCGCGGGTTCCTCGAGCTGCTGATGGAGCAGATCGGCGTCAACGTCAACAGCATCGTCGCCAACGCCCGCACCGACGAGCTGCTCGGGGAGTCCCAGCGGCTGACCGCGGAGCTGCAGGCCCGCTCGGAAGAACTGCAGGCGCGCCAGGAAGAGCTCCAGTCGTCCAACGCCGAGCTGGAGGAGAAGGCGGCGCTGCTGGTCACGCAGAACCGCGACATCGAGACGAAGAACCTGGAGATCGAGCAGGCCCGCCAGGAGCTGGAGGCCCGCGCCCAGCAGCTGACGCTGGCGTCGAAGTACAAGTCGGAGTTCCTGGCCAACATGAGCCACGAGCTGCGCACCCCGCTCAACAGCCTGCTCATCCTCGCCCAGCTGCTCGCGCAGAACCCGACCCGCAACCTCACCGCCAAGCAGGTCGAGTACGCCGGGATCATCCACTCCGCGGGTTCGGACCTGCTGCAGCTGATCAACGACATCCTCGACCTGTCCAAGGTCGAGGCCGGGAAGATGGACGTCACGCCGGAGCAGGTGTCGCTGCGCGGCCTGCTGGACTACGTCGAGGCGACGTTCCGGCCGATGACCTCCCAGCGCAACCTCGACTTCCGGATCACCGTCGCCCCCGGCTCGCCGCCCGAACTGCTCACCGACGACTCGCGGCTGCGGCAGGTGCTGCGCAACCTGCTGTCCAACGCGGTCAAGTTCACCGAGGTCGGCGGGATCGAGCTGCACATCGAGGCGGTCGACGTCGAAACGCTGCCGCGGCCGCTGCGCGCGCACGGCCCCGCCGTCGCCTTCCGCGTCACCGACACCGGCATCGGGATCGCCGAGCACCAGCTCGAATCGATCTTCGGCGCGTTCCAGCAGGCCGACGGCACCACCAGCCGCAAGTACGGCGGCACCGGGCTCGGCCTGTCGATCAGCCGCGAGATCGCCCAGCTGCTCGGCGGGTTCATCACCGCCGAGAGCACCCTGGGCGAGGGCAGCACGTTCACCTTCTCGCTGCCGGTCGCCCGCCCGGACTTCGCGACGCTGCCCGCGGGGGACCACCCCGGCGCGCTCGTCGTCGCGGGTGACCCGGGTACCGCGCTCACCACGTCCGCACCGCGCGCGTACCGGCGGCTGCTCGTCGTGGAGGAGCGCCAGCACGGGCTGCTGACGCTCGTCGCCGAGAGCGCCGCCGCGGACCTCGCCGACAGCCGGGACATCGGCCTCTCGCCCGCCGACGTCGAAGTCGTGACGGCGGTCGGCACCCAGGAGGCCGCGGCCGCGCTCGCCACCGACGCCTACCACTGCGTGGTGCTCGACCTGGACCTGCCGGACCGGACCGCGTTCGGGTTCCTCGACGCGATGCAGGGCGACAGCGCGCTGCGGCTGGTGCCGGTGCTGGCGCACAACAGCCGCCGCCTCGACAGCGAACTGGAGCAGCTGGTGCAGTCCCGCGCGGACGTCCAGTCGCTCGAAGTGCTGTCCGGGCTGGACGAGCTGCGCGAGCGGATCGCCCTGCACCTGTCGGCCGAAGAGCCCGGCGCGGTGCTGCCGCTGGTCCGCCCGGACGAGCCGGCCGCGCCGGTGCGGGCGGCCGACGTCGACACCACGCTGTCCGGGCGCACGGTGCTGATCGTCGACGACGACCCGCGCAACGTCTACGCGCTGACCGGGATCCTGGAACTGCACGGGATGCAGGTGCTGCACGCCGAAGACGGCCGCAAGGGCGTCGAGACGGTCGCCGCGCACCCCGGCATCGACCTGATCCTGATGGACGTGATGATGCCGGAGATGGACGGCTACACCGCGACCGCGAAGATCCGCGCGATGCCCGAGCACGCCGCCATCCCGATCGTCGCGGTGACGGCGAAGGCGATGCCGGGCGACCGGGAGAAGAGCCTCGCCTCCGGCGCGACCGACTACGTGACCAAGCCGGTCGACGCGGACGACCTGATCGCCCGCATCAAGCGGCACGTGACGGCGTGATCGGGTGACCGCCGACGAAGAGCTGCTCCCGGTACCGGGGCGCCCGGCCGAGGTGTCGGCCAACCTGGCCCGGCTCGCCGACACCGTCGCCCGGCTGCGCGGCGAGGTCGACCACGCGCACGCCGTCGCCGACGGCCGCGCGCTGATCGAGCTGGCCAAGGGCGTGCTGATGGAACGCCTCCACTGCACGCCCGCCGACGCCGCCCGGCAGCTGGAAAGCCTCGCCGGGCGGGCCGGGCTGACGCCGCTGGAGTTCGCCGCGGACGTCGTCGGCGAAGCGGCCGAGGACCGCATCACCGAAGTGGCGCAGGAGTTCCTGGCCCGCGCGGAGGGCGAAGACTCCGTCGCGGTGCGGCTGCGCACCGCGGAAAGCGGGGTGCTCGCGGCGGGGGACACCCAGCGCGTCGCGGAGTCCATCCTGGAGCACGCGCTGCGCCCGCTCGGCGCGACCGCCGTCGCGGTGTGGCTCGCCGGGCCGGACGGTTCACTCACGCTGGCCGGGTCGGCGGGGTTCTCCGCCGAAGAGGCGGCCCGCTGGCGGTACGTCCCGCCCGGGGTGGCGACGCCGGCCCGCAACGCGCTGCTCGAACGCGACACGGTCTGGTACCCGACGCTGTCCGGCGCCGGGCTGCCCTCGCTCGGGCAGCACACCCTCTCCGGCGGCGGGCGCGTCGCGGTGCCCACCGGCACCGGCGGCCGGATCATCGGCGTCGTCGAGATGTGCTGGCCCGAGCCGCTGCCCGCCGAGCCGGGGCGGCAGCGCCGTCAGCTGGAGGCACTGGCCGAGCTGTGCGGGCACACGCTCGACACGTGGGACGGCGTGGTCGCGCCGGTGGCCGCCGGGTCCGGGGACTTCCTCAGCGAGCTGGTGGACTTCGTCGACGGCCTGCACGACCCGGCGGTGCTGCTGTCGCCGTGCGTCGACGGCGGCCGGCTGACCGACTTCCGCATCCACCACGCCAACGTCCGGTTCGCCGACCCCGGCGGCCGTCCCCGCAGCCGGATCGTCGGCACCCGCCTGCTGGAGACGTACCCGCTGGCGGCCGAGGAGAGCGGCCTGCTCGACAAGATCCGCCGCGTCTACGCGACCGGCGAGCCGTTCCGCGCAGGCAGCCTGGCGGTCACCACCCTCGTCGACCAGGTGCCGCTGACGGTGCACACCGACGTGAGCGTGACCCGGTTCGCCGGCAACGTGCTGCTCATCCTGCGCATCCAGGACGACGCGGCGAAGCTCGCCGTGCTGCTGCAGCACGCCCAGCGGCTCGGCCGGATCGGCGGGTTCGAGGAGAACGTCGTGACCGGGACGATCACCTGGAACACCGAGCTGTTCGCGCTGTACGGCCTGCCGCCGACCGCCACGCCGCTGTCGCTGCACGAATTGGCCACGCACGCGCACCCCGACGACGGGCCGGCGATCGGCCGGTTCCTGCGGGCGGTGCTGCACCACCAGCGCCCGTCGTCGACGGCGTTCCGGCTGCAGCGCTCCGACGGCGTCGCCCGGCACATCCGGGTGGTCGCCGAGCCGGTCGCCGACGCGGCCGGCGAGCTGCTCGCCGTGCGCGGCGCCTACCAGGACGTCTCGGCGCAGCACTGGACCGAGGTGGCACTCGCGGCGACGCGGGACAAGCTGGCCGAGACCGAGCAGCAGTCGATCGAGCGCAACCGGCTCGCGCTGCAGCTGCAGCACGCGATCATGCCGCCGGCCAAGGGCCCGATCGACATGCCGGGCCTGCGCGCGGCCGTCCGGTACCGGCCGGCCGAGAAGGAGCACCTGGTCGGCGGCGACTGGTACGACGCGGTCGCGCTGCCGACCGGCGAGGTGCTGCTGTGCGTCGGCGACGTCGCCGGCCACGGCATCGACGCGGCGACGGGCATGGTGAGCCTCCGCAACGCGCTCCGCGGCCTCGCGGCGACGGGCGCCGGCCCGGCGCAGCTGCTGACCTGGCTGAACCTGGTCGCCTACCACCTCACCGACCACGTGACGGCGACCGCGGTGGCGGCGGTGTACGACCCGGCGACCCGGGCGTTGCGCTGGGCGCGCGCGGGACACCTGCCCCCGATCGTCCGCCACCGCGACGGCGAGGTGACGACCCTGCCGCTGATCCGCGGCTCGCTCCTGGGCGCGGTCCGGGACGTGACGTACCAGGAGGAGGAGATCCGCCTGGCGGAGGGCGACATCCTGCTGATCTACACGGACGGCTTGATCGAGCGCCGCGACCGCCCGGTCCAGGAGACGGTCTCGCGGCTGGTGACCCTGGTGGAGCGCCACGAGGGCGGCTTGGAGCACCAGCTGGACACGCTGCTGACCTACAGCACGGCGGACACCGACGACGACACGTGCGTGGTGGGGATCGAGGTCCGGTCGGCGAGCTCGTGAGTGGGAAACGGTGTTCCAACGCTGTTTCCCACTCAAGACCGGGGGCTCTCAGGGGTTGACGGCCAGCACCAGGAAGCCCGCCAGCAGCACCAGGTGCACGCCGCCCTGGAGGCGGGTCGCCCGGCCCGGGACCACCGTCAGGACGCTCACCACCACCGTCAACGCCAGCAGCACGATCTGCGTCGAGCCGAGGCCCAGCAGCAGCTCGCCCGGCAGCCACAGCGACGCCAGTGCGATCGCCGGGATCGTCAGGCCGATGCTCGCGATCGCCGAGCCGTAAGCGAGGTTCAGGCTGATCTGCATCCGGTCGCGCTGGGCGGCGCGCGTGGCCGCGAGGGTCTCCGGGAGCAGGACCAGCAGGGCGATCACCACGCCGACGAACGACTGGGGGAAGCCGGCCGCGCGGACGCCCGCCTCGATCGCCGGGGACTCCACCTTCGCCAGGCCGACCACCGCGACCAGGGCGACCAGCAGGAGCGCGAGGCTGCCCAGCGCCGCCCGGTTCGTCGGGGGCTCGGCGTGGTCGTCCTCCTTGACCTCGCCGTCGGCCGCCACCGGGAAGAAGAAGTCGCGGTGGCGCATGGTCTGCGTCAGCACGAACGTGGCGTACAGCGCCAGGGACGCGACGGCGGCGAACGTCAGCTGCGCCGAGGAAAACGCCGGGCCCGGCGTGCTGGAGGTGAACGTCGGCAGCACCAGGCTCAGCGTGGCCAGCGTCGCGACCGTGGCCAGCGCGGCGCCGCTGCCTTCGGAGTTGAAGAGGGTGACGCCGTAGCGGCGGGCGCCGACCAGGAGCGAGATGCCGACGATGCCGTTGGTCGTGATCATCACCGCCGCGAACACGGTGTCGCGCGCCAGCGAGCCGGCGTCCGGGCCGCCCGAGACCATCATCGTGACGATCAGCGCGACTTCGATGACGGTGACCGCGACCGCGAGCACGAGCGAGCCGAACGGTTCCCCGACGCGGTGCGCGACGACCTCCGCGTGGTGCACCGCGGCCAGCACGGTCGCCCCGAGCGCGATCGCCACGATCGCCACGAAGACCGGGCCGAGGTCGCGGCCCCAGGCGAGCGCGAGCAAGAGGATGCCGAGCACGGGGGTGACGGAGGTCCAGGACGTCAGGAAGGATCTCAGCGCGGCCATGTCTCCACCCTGTCACACCGGCGATCACTTTGCGTGGTCGTACGGCGATTCTCACATGGTCCCTTGTGGACGGTCGAACCGCGCGGGAACGGTGTCGAGCACGTGCCGCCGGAAGGTTTCGCTGGGTGCGGGGAGGTTCCGCCCGGCCACCCACGCGAGCCCGATGTCGCGGGCAGCGTCCACATCGGTCAGTTCCAGGTGCGGCGCCGGGAACGCCGCCGTGTGCGGCAGCGGCAGCACGGACACGCCGAGCCCGGCGGTCACGAGCCCGCGCAGCGTCTCGACTTCGTCGCCCTCGAACCCGATGCGCGGGGCGAACCCGGCCTCGGCGCACAGCCGCTCGGTCGTTTCGCGCAGCGCGTAACCGGGGCGCAGCAGGATGAACGTCTCGTCCGCGACGTCGGCGAGGCGGACGCGGTGGCGCCCGGCGAGCCGGTGGTGCGGCGGGACGGCCAGCCGCAGCGGCTCGACGAGCAGGCGTTCCCAGTGCAGCTGGGGGCGCCCGGGGTCGCCGCTGGTGAGGACGAGGTCCGCGGTGCCCTCGAGCAGCTCCGCCTCGAGCCCGGCCTCGCCGTGCTGCCGCAGCTCGAAGCGGGTGCTGGCGTGCTCGCGCAGGAAGCCGCTCAGGACGTCGGGCACGAGCCAGGTGCCGAAGGTGTGCAGGAAGGCCAGCGGCACGACCCCGGCCCCCGGCGCGACGATGTCGGCGACTTCGCGCAGGCCCTGGTCGAGCTGGTCGAGCACGAGGCCGGCGTGCCGCTTGAAGACGTGCCCGGCCGGCGTCAGCCGCAGCAGCCGCCCGGACCGGCGGAACAGCTCGGCGCCGGCTTCGTGCTCCAGCCGCCGCAGGGCCCGGGAGAGCGCGGGCTGGGTCAGGTGGGCCCCGGCCGCGGTCTCCGTGACGGTCGCGCCGCCGGCGACCTCGCGGAAGAGCCGCAGCATCTGGACGTCCATGCGCCCAGTGTATGGAAGTTCAGCCGATCAGGCATTGGACGCATGCGCCGGGGCGGGGCAGGCTGGAGGTATGGCTACGGTGGCAGAACAACTGGTCAGGACGCTGCGGGACGCGGGCGTCGAGCGCATCTACGGCATCGTCGGCGACAGCTTGAACCCGATCGTCGACGCCGTGCGCCGCACCGACGGCATCGAGTGGGTGCACGTCCGCCACGAAGAGACCGCCGCCTTCGCCGCGGCGGCCGAAGCGCAGGTCACCGGCAAGCTAGCGGTGTGCGCGGGCAGCTGCGGGCCGGGCAACCTGCACCTGATCAACGGCCTGTTCGACGCCCACCGCTCGGGCGCGCCGGTGCTCGCGATCGCGTCGCACATCCCGTCCAACCAGATCGGCACCGGGTTCTTCCAGGAGACCCACCCGGACCGCCTCTTCGCCGAGTGCAGCCACTTCAGCGAGGTCGTCGCGGACCCGGCGCAGCTGCCGCGGCTGCTGCGCATCGCCACCCAGGCCGCCGTCGGCAAGGGCGGCGTCGCGGTGCTGACCATCCCGGGCGACCTCGCCGACCGCAAGGCCACCGGCCCGCTCACCGAGCGGCTCCCGCTGGTCGAGCCGTCGCCGCCGGTGCCGTCCGCGGAAGCCGTGCAGGAGCTCGCCGACCTGCTGAACTCGGGGGAGAAGGTGATGCTGTTCGCGGGCGCGGGCGTCCGCGGCGCGCACGAAGAAGTCATGGCGCTGGCGGAAAAGCTCGCCGCCCCGGTCGGGCACTCGCTCGGCGGCAAGGAGTGGATCCAGTACGACAACCCGTTCGACGTCGGCATGAGTGGCCTGCTCGGCTACGGCGCCTGCTACGACGCCATGCACGAAGCCGACCGGATCGTGTTGCTGGGCACGGACTTCCCGTACGACAAGTTCCTCCCGCAGGCGCGCACGATCCAGGTCGACCACGACGCTTCGCGCCTCGGCCGCCGCACGCCGCTGGACCTGGCGGTGCACGGCGACGTCAAGGCGACGCTGCGCGCCCTGCTGCCGCTGCTGCGCCCGCGGACCGAGCGCGCGTACCTGGACCGGATGCTGCGCGAGCACGTGCGGAAGCTGGAGAAGGTCGTCGGCGCGTACACGGGCAAGATCGAGCAGCGCCGTCCGATCCACCCGGAGTACGTCGCTTCGGTGCTCGACGAGGTCGCCGCGGACGACGCCGTGTTCACCGTCGACACCGGCATGGGCAACGTCTGGGCCGCGCGCTACCTGACCCCCAACGGCTGCCGCCGGGTGCTCGGCTCGTTCCGGCACGGCAGCATGGCGAACGCGCTCCCGCACGCGATCGGCGCGCAGCTGTCCCAGCCGGGCCGCCAGGTCGTGTCGCTCTCGGGCGACGGCGGGCTCGCCATGCTGATGGGCGACCTGCTGACGCTGCCGGCCTACGACGTGCCGGTGAAGGTCGTGGTGTTCAACAACGCCACGCTCGGCATGGTGAAGCTGGAGATGCTGGTGGACGGGCTCCCGGACTTCGGCACCGACCACGCGCCGGTGAACTTCGCGGCGATCGCGGCCGCGTGCGGCGTCTTCGCCGAGCGGGTCGAGGACCCGGCCGACGTCCGCGGCGCGCTGGAGAAGGCGTTCGCCCACCCCGGCCCGGCGGTCGTCGAGGTGGTGACCGACCCGAACGCGCTGTCGATCCCGCCGCGGATCACCGGCGAGATGGTGCGCGGCTTCGCCTTGGGCGCGACGAAGACGGTGCTCAACGGAGGCGTCGGCAAGA
The DNA here is from genome assembly GCF_046548815.1 of Amycolatopsis sp. cmx-4-83. Classification (NCBI taxonomy): domain Bacteria; kingdom Bacillati; phylum Actinomycetota; class Actinomycetes; order Pseudonocardiales; family Pseudonocardiaceae; genus Amycolatopsis; species Amycolatopsis sp. cmx-4-83. The sequence goes on from NZ_JAEBEF010000006.1 coordinate 476,121, forward strand.
TGGTCGACCTGGCGCGCGCCAACCTGCGCAACGCCCCGCGGCCGTGACCCAGGAGTACTGTCCGACTGTCATAGACGCAGGCGGGAATCGGTTGCCACCCGGCAACCTGACTTGGCTCAAGATCGCTGATCTTGGGTAGGGTGCTGGCTGTTGAGCTGCGGTTTCGTCGTGTGAACGGCGAAAATCTGCGCACTGAGCGGCCGGTTCCAGGGGTCTGCCCATCGCTTCCCGGTTACAGCTTCAGCGACAAGCCGGCCGCGCCGGGGGATCGAGCGGATATCCGCCCGGCTGTACTGGGAAAGCCTCCGGCAGGTCAACGAATGGATCTCCGGTCGGCCGGCGCGCCGGTGACCGTACCCACCGGCTGTTCGGTCTTCCCCAAGGAGCTGCAGCGCCCGTCTCGGCGGAGGGCGGAGCGCCGGTTCCCGAACATCCGGTACTGGAACGAGCCCGGCAAGGGCGGCCACTTCGCGGCGTTCGAGCAGCCGGCGTTGTTCTTCGACGAGGTCCGGTCATTCTTCCGGCTGGTCCGCTGATGGTCACCCGTACTAGGTAAGCGGCTGGCTGAAGATCAACAAGTGCCCATCGGGTGTCCGTACGTTGAAGTCGCGCATCCCGTAGGGCCGGTCAGCCAGTGGCTCGACGATGTCGGCGCCGCGGGCGCGCAGCTCGTCGTGGCAGGAATCGACGTCGTCGACGACAACCGTCACCCTGGCCGGGCCGACGCTGCTTTCGGCGTACAGGTGGAACTCGGCGGTGTCGCGGATCACGGCCGCGTAGCTGGGTGGGGTCTCCCAGGTGAATATGGTGTCGAATCCGAGCACGTCCGTGAAGTACGACCGCGCTGCCTGCACATCTCGGCACGGCAGCACGGGAATCGCCACCCGCATGACCATTCCGTCACCTTACCCGACTTTGGCTCGAGATCGCTGATCTTGGGTAGGGTGCCGGCTGTTGAGCTGCGGTTTCGTCGTGTGAACGGCGAAAATCTACGCACTGAGCGGCCGGTTCCAGGCTGTCTCTCGTGGCGTATGTGCGCACGGTGAAGCCGGCGTCGGGGGCCAGGGCAGTGCAGATCGTGCACTCCTCGCGTCGCGGGTCGCGGGACATCGAGCACATCGGCTCGGCGCATGACGATGCGGCGTTGGAGGCGCTCAAGGCGGTGGCGAGGCAGCGTCTGGCTGTGGGGCAGCCCGAGCTCGACTTTGGCCCGGACTTCGCGGCGTTGCAGGCCGGCAGTGGTGCTGGTGGTGACGAGGTGTTCCGATTACTGGTGCTGGCACGGATCGTCGAGCCGACCAGCAAGCTGGACAGTCTGCGGGTGGTCGAGGAGGGAGGTTTCGACCCGCCGGCGTACGCGACCCTCAAGCGGCGTCTGCCCGCGTTCGCGAAAGAGTCCTGGCGGCAGAAGTCGGCCGCGGCGTGCGCCCGCACCGCTGATCTGGGGCCGGCGTCACTGGTTCTCTACGATGTGTTTACCTTGTACTTCGAGACCGATGCCCGGGGACGGGTTCCGTGAGCCCGGGTTCTCCAAAGAACGCCGCCTGGAGCCGCAGATCACGATCGGGCTGCTCACCGACGCAAGCGGGTTTCCGTCGATGGTCAACGCGTTCGAGGGCAACCGGGGCGAGACCACTACGATGCTGCCGACCATCCGTGCGTTCATGGATGCCCACCAGCTGGCTGATGTCACGGTCGTGGCCGACGCTGGCATGATCTCTGCGGCCAACCAGCAGGCCATCGAGGCCGCGGGGTTGTCGTTCATCCTCGGCGCGCGGATACCCGACGTGCCGTACGTGGTCCAGGCGTGGCGCCACGAGCACCCGGATGAGCAGATCCCCGACGGGCACATCTTCACCCAGCCCTGGCCTGCCGGCCCCAAGGACCAGCGCCGCGACCAGATCATCTACTACCAATACCGGGCGGACCGGGCTCGGCGCACCCTGCACAGCATCGACGAACAGGTCGCCAAGGCCGAGCAGGCCGTCGCCGGCAAGACCGCGGTCGAACGCAACCGGTTCATCCAGCTCACCGGCGCCACCAAGAGTGTCAACCGGACTCTGGAGGCCAAGGCACGCGCCCTTGCCGGCCTCAAAGGCTACGTCACCAACCTCCCGGACGTCACCGCCGAGTTCGTGATCGACGCCTACCACCGACTGTTCCACATCGAGAAGTCGTTCCGAATGTCTGAACACGACCTACGTGCGCGGCCGATCTACCACCACAAGCGCGAGTCGATCGACGCGCACCTGACGGTCGTGTTCGCCGCCCTGGCCGTCAGCAGGTGGATCGAGCAGACCACCGGCTGGTCGATCAAGAAGTTCGTGCGCACCACCCACCGCTACCGCACCATCAACATCCAGGCCGGCGAGCACACCCTCACCGCCGTCGACCCGCTACCCGACGACCTCCGCGATGCCCTCACCCGCATCCACGACCGCGGTGCGCACTGATTTGAGCCAAGTCAGGTCATAGACGCAGGCGGGAATCGGTTGCCACCCGGCAACAAGTCAGGACAACTGCCGGTATTTCACTGCCAAGTCAGCGAGTCGTCGCTGGCGTTCGTCGATGGTTTTCATGGTCCATTCGTCGGATTTTCCGGCGAAATTAGTGAGTGATAGTGTGGTGCTTGCGCGCAGAAGTACCTGACCGTTAAGGCGGTAGGCGTACTCCGTCTGGCGGTCGAGCGAACATACTTGCCCACTCTTTGGTGGCAGACTGGGGGAGAATGTGTTCGAGATTTAGTTCGCTTGTGTTTGGATTTGCGATAAACTCGGGCGCGCGCTTCGGGCGAAGATTTTCGATTTCCAGTGAGCGAAGATAGTATCGCGAGTAAGAGGTGCGCCGGACGACAGCTGTTGAAAAGTCGTTTCGAAATTGTTCGTTCGCTGATGACTTTGCGTGCTGTTGTAACGGAGTTCTGGGAGATTGCTTGTGCAACCTCTGCGATAGCTCGCTCGGCCTTGCTTCCCTCTGCAGTGCGTGAAATGCGCATCCGAACCGCTGCCGAAACGGCAAATTTGAGTAGTTTCCCAAGTTGCGAATTAGTGAATTCGAGCATCGCGGCGAGGAGGGTCGGGCGAAGTCTCTCGACCTCGAGGATGCGCAGCGCTTCGGCGTTCTCAGCTGCGCCCGGTTGCACTGTTGGCCAGAAGGATGGATCTGCGCCGAGAAGTCGACTGTACGCTTGGGGGGGCAACTTTGAGTTCTTCGCTGAATGCGACTGCCTCTGATGGGGTGGTTAGCCGGTGGTCCTTGACTCGAACGAAGATCTCACGTTCACGTGTGGGCCCTTGTTGGCTGGTGAAGCAGTACCGAAGGAAGTCTGTGAATTTGCTTCCTGTGCCAGTTGCTTGTTCGATGTAAGCTGTCATGATGATCCAGCGATCGTGGCATTCGGATAGTCGCGAGCCGGCGCGACTGAAGATGTAGTTCTTCGTCAAATCGGCAATCGTAAGATCTATTCCGCGATCGTTTAGTGTCTCAAAAAATAGATAGGCGTCTGATTCCGTGGGTACGGTTGCGGTGATGACCAGAGCGCGCTCATGAATGAAATCTACCCAGTCCACCAGGTGGTCTGCCTAGTTGTCTTTTCCTCTGCTATCGTTTCGCTCGTTGAATATATCTCGAATTGCAAATATCAACAAGAATGCCGTGGTTAACCGCTGCTGGCCGTCAATAATGAAAGAGCGGCCCGCCGATGTGATTGATTCTGCGTAGTCTGATGAATCTGAGAGTATCACTGTTCCTAAAAAGTAAGCCTCGTCAGATTTTTCTGCGACGGCTTGTTCGAGGTCGTTCCAGAAGTCCTCGACTTCGTCTCTTCCCTCACCTGAGCCCCCATGCGAAGGCGCGTTGGCAGGCGGGAACAACCCCTCGCCAATTGATCTTACTGCTCGATCGATATTGCCTTTGATCGGCTCCGAGTACACGACGGCGGGCCGTCGTGTACTCGGAGTGTCAGTGCGTGTCGTCGTCCTCGAGTCGAGAAGTTCGGCGGTGAGGCTGATATGGCAGATGTCGTCGATGCTTGCCTTGGTACCGGGCGGACCGGTGGCCACCGCGTCGGGATCGCGGTGGCCACCGGGGGTTTCACGGCTCGGCGACGATGACGCCGGTGGCGGCGAGGTGTTCGAGCGCCGCCACCACCCGGGCCCGCGTGGTCTCGCCGAGTTCGGCGGCGTCGATCGCGTCGCGCGCCGTGGCGTGCATCGCCAGCGCCCGGACGAAGCGGACCACATCGGGAGTCCCGAGCAGGCACCCGTCCCGGTGCTCGCAGCGGTGGACGAGCACCTCGAAGGGCTCGTGGGGGTTCACCCGGTACGGCGCGTCGAGGTCCATTGTGGACCCCCCGCTACGCGTGGACGATCACGCCGCGGATGTTCTTCCCGTCGCGCAGGTCCTGATAGCCCTCGTTGACCTGCTCGAGGGTGTACTTGCGGGTGACCAGCTCGTCGAGCTTGAGCTTCCCGGCGTCGTAGAGCCGCAGCAGCCGGACGATGTCGTACTGCGGGTTCGCCGAGCCGAACAGCGTGCCCTTGATCGTCTTCTCGAACAGCGTCATGACACCGCCGGAGACGTGCACGGTGAGCTTCTCGGGGTTGGCGAGCCCGGTGATGACGACGGTGCCGCCCTTGCCGACGACGTTGAACGCTTCGCTGACGACGTCCTCCTCCACGGTGCCGACGGTGATCAGCGCCTGGTCGGCCAGCTGGCCCCAGGTGAGCTCGTTGACCTTCTCGGCGGCTTCGGCCGCGGTGGCGAACGCGTGGGTGGCGCCGAACTTGAGCGCCGCCTCCCGCTTGAACTCGACGGGATCGACCGCGACGACGTACTTCGCCCCGGCGTGCGCGGCACCCTGCACGGCGTTGATCCCGATGCCGCCGATCCCGTAGACGACGGTGGTGTCCCCGGCGCGCACCCCGCCGGCGTAGTTGGCGGTGGCCCACCCGGTGGGCACGCCGCAGCCGACCAGGACCGCGGTCTCCAAGGGGAGCCAGTCGTCGACCTTGACCACCGAGTGCTGCGAGATGGTGGCGCGCTCGGAGAACGTGCCGAGCATGCACATCGCGCCGAAGTCCTGGCCGCCGCCGTGGAAGCGGAAGGTGCCGTCGGGCAGGTGGCCGTCGAGGATGGTGGCGCCCATGTCGCAGAGGTTCTGGCGGCCGGTCGAGCAGTAGCGGCAGGTACCGCAGTTCGGGATGAAGCTGCACACGACGTGGTCGCCGGGCGCGACCTTGGTGACACCGGGGCCGACCTCTTCGATGACCCCGGCGCCCTCGTGCCCGCCGATGATCGGGAACCGCGGCACCAGGTCGTTGTCGATCAGGTGCAGATCCGAGTGGCACAACCCGGCGGCGGTGTACTTGATGAGCACCTCACCGGGACCGGGCCCGTCGAGGTCGAGCTCCATGATCTCGAACGGCTTCCCGGCATCGAACAGTACGGCTGCCTTCGTCTTCACGGCCATCTCCTTGACGTGCGGCGTGCGTCCTCGCCCGTCGATTGTGAGCAGCCGCCGCGGCCGTGGAGTGTCCGAATCCCGGACACCTTCCGTCCGCGCCCGGGGTCAGCGGACCCGCAGCGCGCGCATGCGGTTGTAGAGCGTCGAGCGGCTGATGCCCAGCTGCTTCGCCGCCCGCACCTTGTTGCCGTCGCAGGCTCGCAGCGTGCGGACGATGACGTCGTACTCGGCCTGCTCCCAGCCGGTCAGGGCCCCGCCCGTCTCCGTGCAGTCCGGGGCCAGGTCGGCTGCCGTCAGGTCACCGGCCGAGCGGCGGTCGGCCGCCGCCGCCAGGACGCCCTCCAGCTCGCGCAGGTTGCCCGGCCAGTGCTGGGACGCCAGCAGCTCCAGCGCGCCCGGTGTCAGGCGCAGCGAAGCGCCGAAGCCGCGTAGCAGCTCGCGGGCGATCGCCGGGATCTCGTCGCGGCGCTCGCGCAGCGGGGGCAGCTCGATCCGGCGGTGGACGCGTGCCGCCAGGGTTGCCTGCTCGCCGTGCAGCTCCGACGGCGGGCCGCTGAGCAGGGCGAACCACGCCGGTGACTCGTCCAGCAGGCGGGCCAGGCGGACGGCCGCGAGCGGGGGCAGCAGCTGGATCCCGTCGATCACCAGCAGGCCGCGGGAGCTCGCCGCCGCCTCCACGCGGGCGCACCAGCCGGCTTCGCCCGCGACGACGTCGGACGCGTCGAACTCGCGCACCGGCTCGTCCCCGGCGATCACCCGGGCGGCCGTGCTGCGGCCCGCGCCGGGCTCGCCGCAGACGAGCACCCGCCGCCGGGCGTGGCCGGCGCGGTGGAGGCGGTCTTCGATCGGCGCCGGGAAGAGACCGCGCGCGGCGCGCGGGCGCGACACCACCGGGCTCGCCGGGCGCACCGGCGCCAGCTCGAACAGCAGCCCGGCGTTCGCCGACACGGCTTCGACGCGCACCTCCACCGGTGTGCCGGAGGTCAGCCGGATGCGCCGGAGCCCCCGCTGGGTGCGCCCGAGGTCCTGCAGCAGCCGGTGGTCGGCGGTGTCGACCAGCTCGGTCGCCGCCGTGTTGGCCAGCACGACGTCCTGGCCGAGCGCCAGCACCGCGCAGGCCCGGTGCTGCACCGACTGGAACGCGGCCAGCAACTGCTGCTCGGCGAGCTTCGCGCCGTCGAGCAGCCGCCGTTCGATGTCGGCGACCGCGCGCCGCAGGAACGGCCCGAGCAGCGGGTTCGCGTCGCCGGCCGGCCCGGTGATGTCGAGGACGCCGGCCAGCCGCCGCGTCGAAGGGTGCACCAGCGGGTGGCCGTAGCAGGTGAACTGCTTCATGGCTTCGAGGAAGTGCTCGTCACCGTCGACGGAGACACCGCGGCGGGTCTCGAACGGCGTGGCGAGGGAGTTCGTCCCGGTCCGCTCCTCGATGAACTGGCAGCCGGGCACCGCGCTGATGTTCTCCAGCGCCAGCTCGACCGACCGCTCGGTGAACCGCCGCGCGACGATGCGGCACTCGTCGTCGGCGAGCACGACGCAGAACCGCGTGCCGGCCAGCTGCCGGGCCAGCTCGTCGAGCACGGGCGAAGCGGCCCGCAGCAACCGGCTGCGGCTGTCGACGTCGGCGACGTCGAGCCGGTCGATGGCGGACGCCGGCGAGAGCCCGGAGAGCTCCGCCCGCCGCCACGACTGCGCGATCTCGGTCCGCAGGTCCACGCGCACTCCTCGAGCGACCCGATCGGTGTACCCGGCCTGCCATCATCACACGGACCGGCCGCCAGGTGAACCTTTCCGACCGGGCCGGTGCCCGCCCGCCCCGGCCGGACGGTTTCCGGGTACGCCGGATCGCTTGCGCCACAACGCAAAGAGCGTCGGCTCGCACCAAGCCCGTTCGGGAGCGGGACGCCCCGTGCAGGTCGGCGAACCGATCAAGCCGTTCCCGCTCGAGGAGGCTTCGGCAAGAGCGACGAGCGTGGAACTTCGCGATGGTGAGGCTCTCGGAGTCGGAACGCCGTCGACTTCCGGCGAGGCTACCCCGCGGGTTCGCCGCGCCGACCCGTCCGATCTGGCAGGGCCCACTCCGGCAGCCGGACGCCGTGCAGCCCGCGGTAGGCCGCGCGCGCCGGTGGGGACCAGCCTTCCAACAGGTCGGCGCGCGGTGCGAACACCTCGACGCCGATCGGGTGGCAGACGTCGATCGGGTCGCGGGCGTCCGGGCCCCACAGCGGGACGGACAGGTCGCCGCCCGGGCACGTCGACAGCGCGCACAGCAGGTCGGCCTCCGCGAAGAACTCGAGGTGGTCGCCCGGGCGGGCCGGGCACGCCTTCATGAAGTAGCGGTCGTCTTCGGTGAGCCCGGTGCACTGGAAGACGTTCAGGACGTCGTGCACGTCGAACTCGGTGAGCCCGAACGGCGCGACCGCGCGGACCAGGTTCGAGTGGCAGTGGAAGTCGAAGTCCTCGCCGGTGAGCAGCCGGTTGACGTACGGGTCGCAGCGGGTGCCGAGCAGGTCGTGCACGCGGCCGCCGTCGCCGTCCACGCCGTGGTGCTCGAGGGTGTCGGCGGTGATCGTGGCCAGCGGGCGCAGGAACGGCAGCGTCGACCACAGCCGGTCGAACGTGCTGACGTGCGCGCGCTGGAGCTGGCGGGTGCGGGCCGCCCAGAACCGTTCGCGGGGGTCGTCGGCGTGCCACAGGTTGAGGTCCCCGACCTGCGGGCCCTCGACGGTGCTGAGCCGGCAGAGGTGGCCCTTCGGCACCCGCCACGCGCGGCCGGAGCGGATCGGGATTTCGAAGGCGTCGACCCGCACCGGGCCGGGCTCGGCGGCGAGCCGCCGGTAGAACGACCGGTCGACCTCGAGTGCGGCGCCCTGGTAGGCGGGTGGGGGTGCGCCCATGGCGTTCTCCTTCGTCGGGTGCGTCCAGCATGCCCTCGGTCACGCACGGTGGTGTTCGATCACTCGTTCGGCTGCTGGGGCGGCGGCGGTCGGGCTTTTACCGTCGTAGTGCCCTATTTCGTGGGAGGAGTGACCGGCGTTGCTCGTGGCCCTCCAGCGCACCGGTACCGAACGTGCTCTGCCGCCCGCGGCGGAGCACGTCGTGGAGTTGCTGCGTTCCTGGGGGCGGGGACCGGACCACCTGACGGGCCTGGCGCTGGCGGGCATCGCGTTGCCGGGCCCCAAGTTCGTCGACGCTCTCGTCTTCACCCGCACCGGCGTGGTGGTGATCGCGGCGCACGAGCCCGGCCCGGACCCGGGATCGGGGGAGCGGGCGGGCGCGGCGGTGGCGGCGGCGCGGGGAGCGCTCGCCGGGCACGAAGGCGGCCGGTACGTGACCGGCCTGGTCGCGGTCGTCCCCGGCCTGCCCGCCCCGGGTGCGCACTGGGACGAGCCCGCCACCGTCCCCGGGGTCGCCGTCGTCCTGGCCCACCCGCGGAGCCTGCGCCGGATCATCGTCCAGCACAACCGCTGGCGGACCGTCTGGTCGGCCGACGACGTCCTCGACGCCTGCTACGCGCTTTCCCTCGCCCACCTGGCCCCGCCGCGGTCCGCGCTGGTCGCCGACGGGTTCCCGGTGCGCCTGCCGGACCGCTCCCGGCTGCCGGAGCTGCCCGCGGTCGTGCCGATCCCCGCCGAACCCCCGCCGGCCGCCGAGGCACCCGGCGAGCCGGCCGTCCCGCCGCCCCGGCGGCCGGGTTCGGCGGTCTTCCCGCGGCCACGGCCGATCCGGCAGGTGCCCTGGGGTCTCTTGGCCGTGCTGACGCTGCTCGTCACCACGGGCGTCATCGCCGCCGTGTTCGTCGCGCAGGTCTTCCACGGCTCGTAAAGATCGCGTCAACTGGGCCATCTGCACCGTTTCCCCGCGACGTCGGCTGGGCACCTCCCGGTAGACGTGAAAGGGGTTCACGATGCCGCGCACCCAAGCGCTCGTCCTGCTGGCCGTCCTCACCGGTGCCGCCGTCACCGGCTGCAAGGTGCCCGACGACCTGGCCTCCGGGGCCCAGCCGACCGGAACCGCCGCCGCGGCGCCGGTCGCGCCCGCCGAAGCGCGGGCCGAGCTGGGACAGCTGAAGGTCGCCGTGCGCGGGACCATGGACGGCTACAGCCGCGAGAAGTTCCCGCACTGGGACAAGGTCGAGGGCGCCTGCGACACCCGCGAGCAGGTCCTCAAGCGCGACGGCAAGGACGTCACCACGAACTCCGACTGCGCCGCCAAGTCCGGCACCTGGGTGAGCGCCTACGACGGCCAGACCTGGCACAAGGCGTCCGATGTGGACATCGACCACATGGTGCCGCTGGGGCAGGCGTGGGTCAGCGGCGCCAAGTCGTGGACCCAGGAGCGTCGCGAGCAGTTCGCGAACGACCTGGTCCGCCCGCAGCTGCACGCGGTCACCGACAACCTCAACGAGCAGAAGAGCGACAAGGCGCCCGACCAGTGGAAGCCGCCGCTCGTCTCGTACTGGTGCACCTACGCCACGGACTGGATCGTCGTGAAGCGCAACTACGGCCTGACGATCACCGTGCCGGAAAAGACGGCGCTGGAGTCGATGCTGCAGCACTGCTAACGCAGCGAGCGCGCCGCCGCCAGCGCCTGCCCGGCGTAGGACCGTCCGAACAGGACGGTGTGCACCAGCAGCGGGAACAGCTGGTGCAGCCCGATCCGCTCCGCCCAGCCGCCGGCCAGCGGGGCTTCCTCCTGGTAGGCAGCGAGGACGCGGTCGAGGTGCGGGCAGCCGAACAGCTGCAGCATCGCCAGGTCCGTCTCGCGGTGCCCGCCGTGCGCGGCCGGGTCGATCAGCCACACGTCTTCGCCGTCCCACAGGACGTTGCCGTTCCACAGGTCGCCGTGCAGCCGGGACGGCGGTTCGTCGAGCGCGGGGAACTTGGCGCAGGCGCGCTCGAAGACCGCGGCCTCGGCCGGGCCGAACGTCCCGGCGTCGACCGCGCGCCGGACGTAGGGCAGCACCCGGTGCGCGGCGTACCACGACGCCCAGTCCTCCCCGGCGACGTTCGCCATTGGGGCCAGGCCGATCCAGGCGTCGGCGGGTCCGCCCGGGGGAGCGGCGCCGAACGCCGGCGCCCCGGCCGCGTGGAGCCGCGCGAGCCCGCGCCCGAACCGCTCGGCCGCCGCCGCGCTCGGGCGTCCGGCCGGGACGCGGTCGAGCACCAGCTGTTCGTCGTCGTGGCTGTGCACCACCGGCACCGCGACCGCGTCCGCCGCGGCCAGCCAGCGCAACCCGGCGGCCTCGGCGGCGGCCGCGCCGGGGGCGTGCCCGCGCTTGACCACCACCACGCGGCCGTCGTCGAGAACGGCTTCGCGGATGCTCATGTCCCGCACCGTACCGGCGCGCTAACGTAGGCGCCGGAGACAGGGGGGAACGACAGGTGGCGGTCACGGTCCAGAAGCTCGAACGGCTGCTCGGCGGGCTGGCGGAGGTCCAGCGCTCCGAAGCGCGCGACTACTCGTCGTTCAGCGTGCGCGGCAAGCGGTTCGGCTACTTCTGGCCGCGGACCCGGACCGTCGGCCTCAAGCAGGAGATCTCCGAGCAGCTGGCGCTCGTGGCGGAGCGCCCCGACGTGTTCGAGGTCCAGTTCACCGCGGGCGGGTTCGGCTGGGTGGTCGTGTACCTCGACGGGATCGGCGCCGACGAGCTGGCCGAACTGCTCTACGAGGCCTGGCGGCTTTCGGCGCCCGAGGAGCTCGCCGCCGAGGCGCCCTTCACCAGGATCGCCCGCGCGTAGAGCAGTTCGAACCCCAGCCGCTGCACGTTCTGCTGCGACTTCGACCCCGGCTGCGTGGTGACCACGGCGAGGTCGCACCCCAAGGCGGCGGCGGTCGCGAGCCGGGCGCGCACCAGCGCCGTCTGCACGCCGCGGCGGCGGTGGGCGGGCAGCGTCGCCGCGGCGCCCAGCTGCGCGATCCCGTCGGCGACGCGAAGCCCGGCGCCGCCGGCGAATTCGCCCTCGCGTTCCGCCGTGAACCGCAGCATCCCCGGCATGTCGCGCAGCGCGTCGACGATGGTCTCGCGCGAGAACTCCTCGTGCGAGGCCAGGCCTTCGGTGTCGGCCACGACGGACGCCTCGGCGATGGCGGCCAGCCACGTCTCCAGCTCGTCGTCCCCGGAGCGCCGGACGAAGTCGGGGAAGCCGGCGTCGGCGACCCGGCGGCCGAGCACGTTCTCGTAGTTCTCCAGCCGGTAGCCCCGGTCGGTCAGGTGCGCGCCGAAGGACGCGTCCGCCAGCTGTGACACTTCGATCTGCACCGGTGCGCCCAGCTCGGCGTAGGCCGCTTCGATCTCCTCCAGCCCGTCGGGCGGGCCGTCGAAGCCGACCCCGGCGACCTTGTTGTACGGCGAGTCCGCCTCCGCGAAGCTCGCGACCCCGCCGGCGAACGGCCGCGCGAAGCCGACGTCGTCGCCCCGGCGGGCTCGTGCCGCATCGCTGCTCTCGACGACCAGCCGCACCTCGGCGCGTTCGATCCGGGCCGCCAGCGCGACGTCGCAGAAAAGCCGTTCCCCGTCCATGTCCCCAGGGTGGCGGACGTGGACGGGGAACGGAACCGAATTTCGCTCAGCCCTCCACGCGGTGCGACGCCCAGAACGACGTCAGGTCGGTCGACCCGGCCGCCGCCTGCGCCGCCGCCTTGAACTCCGCGGTGGTCGACACGCCGTACCAGTGCGACTGGGCGTAGGACTTCAGCAGGTTCGCCATCGCCGTGTCGCCGATCAGCCGCCGCAGGTCGTGCAGCGTGCACTTGCCGTAGTTGTAGACGACCGTGGAGTACCGCGACGAATGCGCGTCCCAGTAGGCCATCGAGTTGGTCAGCTTCTCCGCGCTCGACTGCCACGTGATGCCGCAGCCGCTGCCGGTGACCCCGCGGTAGAGGTCGGTGGCGTAGTCGGTGAAGCTCTCGTCCAGCCACGGGGAGTTGTACTCGTCGTCGCCGACGATCCCGTAGAACCACTGGTGCGCCAGCTCGTGCGGGAGCGCCGTGGTCGACACGAGGTCCAGCACGAAGCCCGGGTACTCCATGCCGCCGAACCAGAAGTTGTTGTCCAGCACCACGTCCACCTCGCCGTACGGGTAGTCGCCGAAGCGGCCCGAGTGGACGTCGATGGAGTCGGCGGCCAGGCTCAGCATCTGGTTGGCGCTGCTGGTGGAGATCCCGCTGACCGAGTAGACGTTCACCCGCACGCCCTTGCCGGACGTCGTGCTGATCTTGGCGAACGGCCCGGCGCCCCAGGCGAAGTCGCGCACCTTGTTCGCGACGGCGCGGGTGGTGGTCGTGCTGCCGCTGGTCGTCTCGGTCGACGTCCCGGTGGCCGGGGTCAGCAGCGCCGTCGGGTGCACCAGCGTGACGTCGAAGTCGCTGATCACGGTGTAGAACGACTCGCCGTTGTTGGTGTAGGGGTCGAGGTGCCAGCCCGCGCCGTCGCGGACCGCGAGCACCGGCAGCGCGTTGCCGATCATGTTGTACGCGCCGTCGTGGCCGAACCGGTCGGCGCCGCTGGGCACGACGATCTTCAGGTCGAACCCGATGGTCGCCGACTGGCCCTGCGCGAGCGGTGCCGGCAGCGTGATCTTCATGGCCGTGCAGTCCACGCTCAGCGCGGAGGGCGTGCCGCCGGTGACGTTCGTGACCGTGATCGGCGTGGTCGGGCAGGTGCCGTGGTAGTTGTCCCAGAGCCGCAGGTAGACCTCGGGTAGCGCGGTCGCGGAGCCGTTGGTGAAGCTGACGCTCTGGTGGCCGTTCCAGGTGTCGCCCGCGGTGTTCGACGTGAGGTTCACCGTGTAGGCGGGGTTGATCGGGGTGCGCGTCGAGTCCGCGGGTGCCGCGGTGATCGTCCACGCGAAGGTGGCGCTGCCGCTGTTGCCGGCGGGGTCCTTGGCGGTGACCGTCACCGACGACGTCCCGGCCGCCGTCGGCGTGCCGGTGATCTTCCCGGTGCTCGCGCCGATCGTCAGGCCGGCGGGCAGGCCGGTCGCGGTCCAGGTGAGCGCGTCGCCCTGCGGGTCACTGGCCTGGACCTGCAGGGACGCGGCCTGGCCGACGGCGCCGGTCTGGGCGCCGGGCGAGGTGACGACCGGGGACTGCGGGTTCTGCGAACCGGTGGTGGTCAGCGAGAAGTCGTCGAGGAGGAAGTTGGTGGCTAGGCTCGAGTCTTCGGTGCCGGTGACCTTGAGCGTCACCGTCTGGCCCAGGTAGCGCGACACGTCGATGGTGCGCTGGACGTACCCGGTGTTCTTGTCGAGGTTCGAGTAGCTCGCGAGGGTGTCGGTGCCGACCTGGACGACGAGCTTGTCGTAGGCGGTGGTGGTCGTCGTCTCCTTGGTGTCGACGTGCGCCCACCACGAAAGGGCCGCCGACGCGCAGCCCGCGGGCAGCGTCAGCGACTGGGACAGGGTGTCGGTGTGCGTACTGCCGTAGCCGTCGAGCCAGGCGTCCATCGTGCCGCCGTGCGACGGTTCCGCCGTGGTGGCGGCGGAGATGACCCCGCTGGTCTGGGTCCACGGCGTGGTGCCGCTTTCGAACCCGCCGTTGCCGACGACCTGGTCACCGCAGACCGCCGCGGCCTCGGCCGGCGCGGCGACGGCGACTGTGCCCAGCAGGCCTACGGCCGCACCGAGCGCAGCAGAAAGCACCCTCGATCTCATGGGGGAGTCCTTTCGCGGCCCCGTCCGTCGGGGCCACGGAAAAGGGTCCCCCGCGCTGGGGGCGGCAACAACCCGCCATGAGTCGGGTTCCGGGTTCAGGCCTGCTGGAGCACGTTCAGCAGGATGAAGAGCAGCACGAGCGCGCCGGCCACCGCGACGACGGCGGAGACCGCCGACCGGATCATCTCCCCGAAGCCCTTGGCGGTCCGGGCCCGGTAGGCGGAGTAGTTGGCGCGGGCCTCGCGGGCACTGTGGACCCGGCTGCCGACGAGCAGCCCGGCGGCCAGGGCGAGGAGGACGGCGATGAAAACGGACACGAGCGAATCCCTTCGGAACGGAGAACGGCGAACGGCCTTATTCCTAGACCCGACGGACAGCGCGCGCCACGGCTTTCCGCGGATTCTTCACGGGCCGGTCGGCCCTGGCGGGACGGGTGTCCCGCGTTCTCCGGAAAACGCCGGTCCGCGGTCGGCGGTATCCGTCGTTTTCCGTGCCGGGCAAGGACAAATCGGTGGTCAGTCGCTCGTGGCGAGTCCCTTGTGCCGTTCCCGCAATTCTCGTTTGACGATCTTACCGCTCGGATTCTTGGGAAGCCGCTCCGTGAATACGACGTACTTGGGACATTTGTAACCGGCGAGATGTGACTTCGCGTGGTCGAGCACTTGCGCAGCGGTGAGGGTGACGCCTTCGCGCGGTACGACGACGGCGGTGACCGCCTCGATCCAGTGTGGATGGGCGATCCCGAACACCGCGGCTTCGGCGACGCCGTCGAGGAGGTACAGCGCCTCCTCGACTTCGCGGCTCGCGACGTTCTCGCCCCCGGTCTTGATCATGTCCTTCTTGCGGTCCACGACGGACAGGTAGCCGTCCTCGTCGACGACGCCGAGGTCGCCGGAGTGGAACCAGCCACCGCGGAAAGTTTCGGCCGTTTTGTCCTCGTCGCGGTAATAGCCGAGCGTGGCGTGCGGGCTGCGGTGCACGATTTCGCCGACCACGCCGGACGCGACCGGCTCGTCCTCGTCGTCGACGATCCGGGTCTCGACGTTGAGCGACGGCCGCCCGGCCGACCCGGCCCGCTCGAGCTGCTCGTGCGGGCGCAGGATCGTCGCCAGCGGCGCCATTTCGGTCTGGCCGTAGAAGTTCCACAGGTCGACGTCCGGCAGCCGGCGGCGCAGCTCGCGCAGCACCTCGACCGGCATCGCGGACGCGCCGTAGTACCCCTTCCGCAGGCTGGAGAGGTCGGTGCGGTCGAAGTTTTCGTGGCGCAGCAAGGAGATCCACACCGTCGGCGGCGCGAAGAGCTTGGTCGCGCGTTCCCGTTCGACGGCGGCGAGCAGCGCGGCCGGGTCCGGCCCGGGCAGGATCACGCTGGTGGCACCGAGGTAGACGTCGACGGAGAAGAAGCAGTCCAGCTGCGCGCAGTGGTAGAGCGGCAGGGAGTGCACCTCGACGTCGTCGGCGCTCATGCCGCCGTCGACCACGCAGGAGACGTACTGCGCGATCAGGGACCGGGACGACAGGAGAACGCCCTTCGGCCGCGACTCGGTGCCGGAGGTGTACATGATCCGCAGTGGATCGTCGTCGGCGACGAAGACGTCCGGCGGGGCCGAGTCCCCTTCGGACAGCCACGCGCCGACGTCCTCCCACTCGCCGGCCGCGCCGATCCGGCCTCGGACCACTTCGCCGGTTCCGGCCAGCTCGAGCGCCTTTCGCGCGGTCGGTTCGAGGGCGCCCTCGGCGACGAACGCGGCGACCTCGGCGTGGCGGAGGAGGTAGGCGATCTCGTCGGCCCCGAGCATGAAGTTGACCGGCACGAGCAGCACCCCGAGCTTGGCGGTGGCGAACGCGAGCGCGGCGTACTGCCAGCAGTTGTGACTCAGCAGTGCGAGCCGGTCACCCTTGCGCAGCCCGCGCGCGGCGAGGGCGTGCGCACACCGGTTGGCGGCGGCCTCGAACTCGGCGAAGGTGAACCGCCGTTCGCCATCGACCACGGCGAGCTTGCCGGGCACGCGCAAAGCGGTCCGGCGGAGCAGATCACCGAGCGCGTGCTGCCGCGCCCGATCGACGAGAGCGGCGGTGGTCCCGGAGAACGGCTGATCCATCCCGGCAGTCTCGGCCGGGACGCGCGAACTCGCAAGCCTCAGCGGGCGAGGTGCCCGAGGGTCTCCGCGGCCCGCGTCTCCAACGGGCGGTAGCCGGACTGCGCGGCCAGCTTCGCCGCCGCTTCGCCGTGCGTGCGGGCCAGCTCCGCGTCGCCCAGAGCGAGCGCCGCTTCGGCCAGTCCGGTCAGCGCCGCCGCTTCGCACCACGTGAAGCTCGTCTCCCGCGCGATCTCCAACGCCGCCGCGAAGTGGGTGGCGGCGTCCGACGGGTCGCCGAGGCGCAAGCACGTCTCGCCCCACGCCGCCAGCGCCGAGGCCTCCGTACCCCGGTCGCCGATCCGCCGGGTCAGCTCCACCGCGTCTGCCGCGTCGGACAAAGCCCGGGTGGCGTCGCCGGCGCGGGACTCCAGCACCGCGCGGCCGGACAGGGCCGCCGCCTCGCCGTACTGGTAGCCCAGCTCGCGGTTCGCCGTCAGCGCCCGCTCGTAGAACGACGCTGCCACCGGGTCGCCGAGGTCGCGGTGCACGTGCCCGAGGTCGACCAGGACCACCGCCACGCTGAACTTCGCCCCGTCGCGCTCGGCGATCTCCAGCGCGCGGCCGAAGTGCGTCAAAGCTTCGGCCAGGTCGCCGACCTGGCCGCAGGCGAAACCGACGTTCGCCAGCGCCATCGTGACGCCCGGGATCGCGAGCTCTTCGCACAGCCGCAACGACTCCAGGCCGCACGCGATCGCCTCGTGCGGGTCGCCGAGGCGCTGGTGGACCGCGCTCAGGTTGTTGAGGACCGCCGCGCGGCCGGCGGGCCAGTCCGCCGCCAGGCCGTCGTGCAGGACGGTCGTCAGGTGCGCGCGGGCTTCGGCGTAGCGGCCGCTGTTGACGCCGGCGAGCGCGATCGACAGCCGCATCGCCGCCTGGGCCCGGCGCGCGCCCGCGGCTTCGGCGGCGGTCAGCGCGGTCGTGGCCGTGTCGATCCACTCCGTGTGGTGGCCGCGGTGGTGGAAGAACGCCCGGAGCGCGTCGGCGAGGTGCCACGCGTACTCGCGGGCCTCGGGGTGCTCGACGGCCGCGGCGAGGTTCGGCCACTCCGTGTCCAGCCAGTCGAGGGCGGCTTCCGTGCCGTCGAAGACGGGCGCAGGTTCGGGCCGGGGGAGGCGGAGGAAGTGCGGGATCAGCACGCGGCCCGCGGCGTCGGCCGCCGCGAGGTAGTGGTCGAACAGCCGGCGCCGCGCCGTCTCCTGATCCGCGGCCGGGTCGTCGGAGGCGGACCGGCTCGCCGCGTAGCTGCGCAGCAGGTCGTGGAAGCGGTAGCGGCCGGGCAGGTGCCGTTCGACGAGGTGGGCCGCGGCGAGGGCCTTGAGCAGCCGGGCCGCGTGGCTTTCGGTGACGCCGGCGAGCTCGGCCGCGACCGGCGCGGTGAACGTCTGCCCCGGCACCAGCGCGAGCCGCCGGAACAGCAGGCGGTGCTCGGCGGGCAGCGCCCGGTAGGACACCGAGAACGCCGTCGTCACCGCGCTTTCCTCGGCGCCGTCGACGCTCAGCCCGGCCAGCGGATCACCGCCGGCCAGCTCGCGGGCCAGCTCCGCGATCCCGGACGCCTCGCCGGCGCCCAGATTCGCCGCGGCCAGCCGCAGCGCCAGCGGGAGGTGCCCGCAGAGCCGGGCCAGCTCGGCCGCGGCGGCGGGCTCGGCGGCGACGGCGGCCGGGCCGAGCATCGTCTCCAGCAGCTGCCGGGCGTCGTCCGGCGGCAGCACGGACAGCGGCACCGCGCGGGCGCCGGTGCGGGCGATGAGGTCGCCGAGGCGCTGGCGGCTGGTGATCAGCACGGTGCCCGACGGCGGCAGCAGCGGCGTCACCTGCGCGCTGTCGCGGGCGTTGTCGAGCAGGACCAGCACCCGCCGGTCGGCCAGCAGCGAGCGCCACAGCGCCGTCCGCCCGTCCGGGTCGGGCGGGATCGCACGCGGGTCGGTGCCCAGCGCCCGCAGCAGCTGCGCGGCCGCGACGGCGGGTGTCAGCGGCTCGTGGTCGGGATCGAACCCGCGCAGGTCGAGGTAGAGCTGGCCGTCGGGGAACCGGTCGCGCACGCGGTGCGCCCACCGGACGGCGAGCGCGGTCTTGCCGACGCCCGCGGTGCCGGTGACCAGCCGGATGTCGGGCCCGGGGTCGCCGGCGGGCTCGTCGAGCCGGGCCAGGTCGGCGGCGCGGCCGGTGAAGCCGCGGACGTCGTGGGGGAGCTGGGCCGGGCGCACCGGCTCCGGTGGCGGCTCGGGCGCGACGTCGAGGGCGGGGTCGCCGGCCAGGATCGCGGCTTCCAGGCGGGTCAGCTCCGGGACCGGGTCGAGGCCCAGCTCGGCGGCCAGCCGGGCCCGCAGGCCGCGGAAAGCGGCGAGTGCGGCGTCGGTGCGGCCCTCGCGGTGCAGGGCGAGCATCAGCTGGCCGACGAACCGCTGCCGCAGCGGGTGCGCGGCGACGAGCTCGGTGAGTTCGGCCAGGACGGCGCGGCCCCGCCCCAGCCGCAGCTGCGCGTCGATCCGGTCCTCGAGCGCGCTCCACCGGGCCTCGTTCAGCCCGGCCAGCAGCCGCTCGGCGACATCGGGGTCGGCGGCGCCGGCGAGCGCGTCGCCCCGCCACAGCGCGAGCGCGTCGCCGAGCAGCGCGACGGCGGTCTCGTCGCCGGCCGCGCGGGCCCGCCGGACCAGCGCGGTGAAGCGGTGGACGTCGACCGCGTCCGGGGCGGCGCGCAGGACGTACCCGTGGCCTTCGGTGACCAGTTCGGGGCCGCCCGCGGCGCGGAAGACCGCGCGGATCCGGGAGACCAGCGCCTGGACGGTGCCGCGGGCGCTCGCCGGGGGATCGGCGGGCCAGAGCAGGTCGACGAGCCGGTCGCGCGACACCGGGCGGCCGGCGTCGAGGAGCAGCACGGCGAGCACGAGCCGCTGCTTGCGGGAGCCGAGGTCGACCGGGGCGCCGTCCGCCGTGGCCTCGACGGCGCCGAGGACGCGGAACTCCACCCGGTCACCTCCGTTCACCCGGCCGGGGCAAGGCGTGCAAGCGTACTGCAAGCTTTCTGCACGTGCGGTCCGCGATCCTGGCCGGGCTGCGGGACACCACCGGCGACGATGTCCACGCACCGGCTCGAACCGCCGGTGGAACGGCGGGTTCGGCTGTCGTTCCCCCGCGGCGGGAGCTGGGGGTAGGGCCACCCCGGCGACCCCTCCACGGTCGCCGGGGTGGCCCTTCGCGCGTTCAGCGGGCGGAGTCGTCGATCTGCACCGGGTACCCGGCCCGCAGCACGGCGACGGTGGCCGGCGGGGTGAGTACGGGGACGGTCCCTGCCCGGGGCAGCTTCCGCCTGGTGCCGTAACCCGCGGTCGTCCACTCCGTCAGCTGCCCGCCCACGACGAGTTCCGGGTGCCGGCCGCGGAGCACGAAGACGCCGTCGGGCAGCCCGGCCCACGGCAGTTCGTGCCGCCGCCGGAGGTGGGTGCCGCAGACCAGGCGTTCGGCGTGCAGCCGCCGGTTCATCCCGGCGGCCGACGGCGTGGCCGGGCCCGGCCACGCGTCGCGGTAGGCGGTGTAGGCCCGGCGGCGGCACTCCGCGCACGGCCGGTGCCCGGCGGCGAAGGAGACGGCCTCGTCGTGGAAGAACAGGTGCGTGTACCGGTTCGGCAGCCACTGCTCCCGCCACCGGCCGCGGAACTCGAGCGCGCAGGTGATCCACAGGTCGCCGGCGTGGAAGCGGACGATCTCGTGGCCGTCGTGCAGGACGCCCCGGTTGCCGGTCCACGCACCCCGCCGGGGGACGTCGACGACGTCGCCGGTCGGCGTCACGCGGTTGCGCACCAGGTCACCGCCCCGTTCCGGTGGCGGCGCACGCGGGCGCACCGCAGAATGCGCGCATGCAGCCGACGGTCGTCCGGGTGGCGCGCCTGACCGACCCGGCCGGGCCCGCCGACGGCACGCGCGTGCTCGTGGAGCGCCTGTGGCCCCGCGGCACCGCACGCACGGCGGTGGTCCTGGACGGCTGGTACCGCGGCCTGGCCCCGTCCGACGACCTGCGCACCTGGTACGGCCACGATCCGGAGCGGTTCGCGGAGTTCGCCGAGCGGTACCGCGCGGAGCTGCTCGAGCCGGACTGCGCGGAGGCGCTGGGGCGGCTGCGGGAACTGGCCGCGGCGGGCCCGCTGACGCTGCTGACGGCGAGCGGCTCGCCCTCCATCAGCCAGGCGGCGGTGCTGGCGGGGCTGCTCACCGGCGAGGGGTGAGGCGACTCCGGCGGAGCCGCTGCCGCGGTTTCGCCGGCGCCCCGAGGGCTGCGGGCGGCCGGTCGTCATGAGCCGGTCCCGGCCGTCTTGCCGGTCGCGGTCGTCGTGATCGTCGCCGTCGCGGTGCCCAGCGTGTCGTGCCGCGCGGTCAGCACCAGCGTCCCCGGCGGGCCCGCGAACGGCCGGACCCACACCGCCGCCGCGCCGCCCGTCGCACCGAAGTCGAGCTTCGCGTCCCCGATCAGCTCGCCCAGACCCGCCAGCGCCACCGAAACCGCCCCGGTCGTCCCCGCGCGGACCGTCCCGAACCGGTCGGTCGCCGCGATCACCACGCGGGTCGCGTCGCCGCCGTCCGCGCGCAACGACGGGTCGTCCGGCGTGCAGCCGAGCACGTCCCGGCTCCGGTCGCCGCTGAACCGGCGGCTGACCACCAGTCGCCCGCCGGCGTACCCGTCGATGCGCAGCTGCGGCCGCTGCCCGCGCGGGACCACCAGGTCCACCGCGAACGGCGGGTGTGGCAGGTGCGGGAAGTCCGCCCGGCGGCTGCGCGCGTCGCCCACCGGACGGTCGTCGAGGAACACCGCCAGCCGGTCGCAGTTCGACCAGATCGTCGCACCGCGGCCCGGCCCGGCCGGCTGGGCGGTGAAGTCCCAGTCGAACCCGGGCTCGGCGACCGCCCGCACGTCCGGCGGCCCCTGCGACGCGTAGAACGCCGCCGCGGGCTTCGCGATCCGGAAGATGTCGGCCACCCCCGCGAACTTCGAGCCGCCGACCGAGCGCTGCCAGCCCGACGGGTAGTCGAACGCGCACCACGCCAGCAACCCGCAGTAGCGGTCGTCCGCGGCGGCCAGGTCGTGGGCCTTCGCGTGCAGTTCCGCCTGCAGCTGGCGGGTCGCGGGCGGGTCGGTGCGGCGGTAGGCGCGGACGCCGGCGAGCGTCCCGATCGCCTCCGTCACCAGGTAGGGCACCCCCGGCTGCGGCGGGCGCAGCCGGAACGGTGCTCCGCGGCGCGCGGTGTAGTCGTTGTACGCCAGGATTTCGACGTCGCCGCCGGCGTACCGGGCGCCGGTCGTGCTGGCCAGCGCGCCGCTCGTCGGCCGCGACGGGTCCAGCTGCTTCGCCAGCCGCCCGGTCTTGGCGTACATCGCGGTCGTGCCGTTGGCCTCGTTGACCCGCGTGCCCCACACGACGACGCTCGGGTGGTTGCGGTCGCGCACGACCATGGCGGCGACGTCCTGGAGGTTCCGCCGCTGCCAGGCGTCGTCCCCGACGTGCCCCCAGCCCGGGATCTCCTCCCACACCAGCAGGCCCAGCTCGTCGCAGGCGTCGAGGAACGCGCTCGACTGCGGGTAGTGCGAGCACCGGACCATCGTGCAGTTCAGCTCGCGGCGCAGGATCTCCGCGTCGCGGCGCTGCACGCGGTCCGGCATCGCGCCGCCGGCGAACGGGTACCACTGGTGGCGGTTGAGGCCGAACAGCTTGAGCCGCCTGCCGTTGAGGAAGAAGCCGTCCGGGGTGAAGCGGGCCTCGCGAAACCCGGTCCGCACCGTGCGCCGGTCGAGCACCGCGGCCCCGGCCCGGACGGTCACCACGACGTCGCACAACGCCGGATCCGCGACGTCCCACAGCCGGACGCCGTCGAGCCCGCGGACGTCGAGCTCGACCGCCGTCCCGCCCGCCGGCATCGACGCGGACCCGCGCGCCAGCTCCCGGCCCGCCTGCCGCACCGAAGCGGTCACCTCGGCGGGCACAGCCCTTTCGAGCTCGCACCGCACGTGCAGCGACCGGCCGGGGGAGAGCACGTCGACCGGGCACGCGAAGACGTCGGTGATCCGGGTGCGCGGCACGGTGCCGATCGTGGCCGGGCGGTAGATCCCGGCCGGCTGGTAGAAGTCGAGCACCGCCGGGCTCGCCCCGGGCAGGTTGGGCGGGACGTCCAGCGCCCACCGCCCGTCGACGACCACGGCGAGGGTGTTGTCGCCTTCGGCAACCCCGGGCAGCTCGACCTCGAACGGGAGGTAGCCGCCGTCGTGGGAGGCGACGAACGTGCCGTTGAGGTAGACCGCCGCGTTCGTCATGACGCCGTCGAAGCGCGCCCGGTACCGTCCGGCCGTGGTCGCCGTGAAGTGCTTGCGGTAGATCCACCGGTCCTGCCACGACGCCGGGTCCCAGCCGGTCCAGGACAGCGGCGCCACGCAGTGGGGGAGCTGCACGGGATCGAGGCCGGCCTCGTCGAACCCGGCGTCGGTGCAGCCGTCGGCGTACCGCCCGAACAGCCAGAAATCGGTCAGCAGCCCGGAATCCGGGCCGGGCGCGGCGAGCCCGGCCGACCCCGCGACGACGGCGCCCAGCAGCGCGGCTCCGCCCGCGGCGAGGAACCCGCGCCGCGAAAGCCGCCGCTCGTCGCCGGCCATGACGACCTCCGTAAGCCGCGGGGCGTGGTCCGCCCGATCATGCTTCTCCCCCTGTGAATCAGGCGTGGGGCCCCGCGGGTTACACGCGATGGCCGGGAACGCCGGGCTGCGCCCCCGCGGCAAGCCTGCAGGGCCCACCCGGGCTCGCGGCTCAGCGCAGCGTCGAAGCGCGCACCACCAGTTCCGGCGTGAACACCACCTGCCGGTGCTCGTGGTTCGGCTCGCTGGTCTCCGCCAGCAGCAGCTCCGCGGCCGTCCGGCCCAGCCGGCGGCGGGGCTGGCGGACCGACGTCAGCGGCACGGCGGCCGCCGCGGCGAACTCGATGTCGTCGTAGCCCACGATCGCCAGGTCGTCCGGGACGCCCATGCGCAGGTTCGCGCAGGTCTGCAGCAGCCCGAGCGCGACCAGGTCGTTGGCGCAGAACGCGGCGGTCGGGCGGACCGCGGCGGGCAGGCCCGCCAGCCGTTCGCCGGCGCCGCGGCCGTCGGCCACGGTCAGCGCCGCCGTCGTCAGGTCGACCAGGTGGTCCGGAGCGAGGCCCGCGGCGTCCAGCGCCTTCAGCGCGCCGAGCCGCCGGTCGCGGACCTGGCCCACCGTCGTGTGGTTGCCGATGAACGCGATCCGCTCGTGCCCCTGCTCGATCAGGTGCCGCACGGCGATCTCGCCGCCGTAGACGTCGTCGACCGCGACCGAGCAGTGCGTGGTGCCGCCGGGGGTGCGGTCGACGACGACCACCGGCGTGCCGCGGCGCGCGATCTCGTGCAGCAGCGGGGCGTCCGGGTCGACCGGCGTGATGAGGATGCCTTGCACGCGCTGCTGTTCCAGGCGCCCGAGGTAGGCCGCCTCCCGGGATGGCTGGTGCGCGCTGTTGCAGAGGAACAGCGAGAGGTCGCCCGCGTCGGCGGCGTCTTCCATGCCGGCGGCGACGTCGGTGAAGAACGGGTTGCTGCCGTCGAGCATGACGTAGGCCAGCACGCGGCTGCGCCCGGCGCGCAGCTGCCGCGCGGATTCGTTGCGCACGAAGCGGAGTTCGGCCATCGCGGCCTCGACCTTCGCGCGGGTCGCGGGGCTGACGCGGTCGGGCCGGTTGAGCACGTTCGACACCGTGCCGAGGGAGACGCCGGCCGCCGCGGCGACGTCCTTGATGCCCGCGGCTCTCGGCTCGGCACCGGACTCCTGGACCGTCATGGGACCCCCTCATTGAAACGTAATATCGCCACGAACTATCGGCGGACGAAGACGTTCGGCCACGGTTCGGCCGATTCATTGACTTGCTTCTCCGTCGCATAGTAGCGTCACCGCGCCAGGTTTGTGAAACCTTTCAATCCGGAGGTCGCGATGACGCGGCAGGACCCGGGCGCAGCCCCTCTGCTGGAGGTGCGCGGCGTGACCAAGTCGTTCGGCGCCGTCGCGGCGGTCGCCGGCGTGAGCTTCGGCCTGTACGCCGGCGAAGCCCACGCGCTGGTGGGGGAGAACGGCGCCGGCAAGTCCACGATCGTCAAGATGCTCGCCGGGGTGCACAAGCCCGAGGACGGCACGTTGCTCATGGACGGCCGTCCGGTGGAGTTCGGCTCGCCGGCCGACGCCAAGGCCGCCGGCATCGCGGTGATCTACCAGGAACCGACGCTCTTCCCCGACCTTTCGGTCGCGGAAAACATCGTGATGGGCCGCCACCCCCGCGCCGGCTTCGGCCGGATCGACCGGGCCGCGATCCGCGCCGAGGCCGAGCGCCTCTTCTCCCGCCTCGGCGTCCGGATCGACCCGGCCCGCCCCGCGCGCGGCCTCTCCATCGCCGACCAGCAGATCGTCGAGATCGCCAAGGCGCTCAGCGCCGACGCCCGCGTGCTGGTCATGGACGAACCGACCGCCGCGCTGACCCAGATCGAAGTCGAGCGGCTCTTCACCGTCGCCCGCACGCTGCGCCAGGAAGGCGCGGCCATCATGTTCATCTCCCACCGCTTCGAGGAGATCACCGAGCTCTGCCAGCGCGTCACGATCATGCGCGACGGCAAGCACGTCTCCACCGACCCGCTCGACGACGTCACCGTCGACGAGATGGTGAAGCGGATGGTCGGGCGCGACCTCGACGCGCTGTTCCCCAAGCAGGACGTCGAACCCGGCGCGGTCGTGCTCGAAGTCGAGGGCCTGGCCCGCGACGGCGTCTTCCGCGACATCTCCTTCTCCGTGCGGGCGGGCGAGATCGTGGCGTTCGCCGGGCTCGTCGGCTCCGGGCGCTCCGAGGTCGTCCAGGCCGTCTTCGGGGTCGACGAGCGCGACGCGGGCGTGGTGAAGGTGAGCGGCAAGAAGCTCAAACCGCACTCGTCGCGGGCCGCGATGGGCGCCGGAATGGCGCTCGTCCCCGAAGACCGCCGCCAGCAGGGCCTGATCATGGACCTGTCGATCGAGCGGAACGTGACGCTGCCGCGCTCCCGCGCGCTTTCGAAGCTCGGTTTCCTGACCGGCGCGAGCGAGCGTCAGGAAGCCCGCCGCTGGACCGAGCGCCTGCGCACCAAGTACCGCCGCCTCGGCGACCCCGTCGGGACGCTCTCGGGCGGCAACCAGCAGAAGGTCGTCCTCGCCAAGTGGCTCGCGATGGCGCCGAAGGTGCTGATCGTGGACGAGCCGACCCGCGGCATCGACGTCGGCACGAAGGCCGAGGTGCACCGGCTGATGTCGGCGCTGGCCGCCGAAGGCGTCGCCATCGTCATGGTCTCCTCGGAACTGCCCGAGGTGCTCGGCATGGCCGACCGCGTCCTCGTGATGCGGGAAGGCCGGATCGTGGCCGAGCTCCCGCGCGCCGACGCGACCGAGGACGCCGTCATGTTCGCCGCGATGGGGCAGGGAGCCGCCGCATGACCGCGACCAAGGAGGCACCGGTGACCAGGGACCCGGCCGTCCACTCCGGACGATCGTGGACCGCGAACGTCTTCAAGGCGCGCGAATCCGGCATCGTCCTCGCCCTGATCGTCCTCGTGGCGTTCACCGCGACGCAGAACTCCCGGTTCCTGTCCGGGCAGAGCATCCGCGACATCCTGCTGGGCACCGCGATCCTGGCCGTGCTGGCCGTCGGCCAGGCGGTCGTGATGATCACCCGCAACATCGACCTGTCGGTCGGCTCGGTGCTCGGCCTGTCGGCGTTCGCGGTCGGCACGCTGATGAAGGACCACCCGGGCCTGCCGGTGCTCGTCGCCGTGCTGGTCGGCCTCGCCGTCGGCGCGGTGTGCGGGCTGCTCAACGGCGCGCTCGTGCGGTTCGGCCAGGTGCCCGCGCTGGTCGTCACGCTGGGCACGCTCTACGCCTACCGCGGCGTCAGCTACTTCTGGGCCGGCGGCCGGCAGATCAACGCGGACAAGCTCCCGGCGTCCTTTTTGGACTTCGGCACGGCGTCGGTGCTCGGCGTGCCGTGGCTGGTCCTGATCGCGCTGCTGGTGCTGGTGCTCGCCGGGATCGTGCTGCGCGGCTACCCGGCCGGGCGCCAGCTGTACGCGATGGGCTCGAGCCCGCAGGCCGCGCAGCTGGCCGGCATCCGGGTCGGCCGCAACACCATCGCCGCGTTCCTCGTCAGCGGCGCCCTCGCCGGGCTCGCCGGTGTCCTGTTCGCGGCCCGCTTCGGCACCGTGGACGCGGCCGCCGGCACCGGCTACGAGCTGAACGTCGTCGCCGCGGCCGTCGTCGGCGGGGTCGCGGTGTTCGGCGGCAGCGGCTCGGTCTGGGGCGCCGGCCTCGGCGCGCTCCTGCTGACCGTCATCGGCAGCGCGCTCGCCGTGCTCGACATCAACCAGTTCTGGCAGCAGGCGATCGTCGGCGCGCTGATCCTGCTCGCCATCGGCGCCGACCGGCTCGTCGCGGTGCGGGTCGCCAAGGCACTGAAGAAGAGGGATTCCCATGTCTGACCAGGGGAACCGGCTCGGCAGGCTGCTCAGCTGGGACGCCGCCGTCGTGCTCGTGACGGTGATCGTCCTGATCGTGGCCTCCGGCGCCGTCGAGAACTTCGGCACCAGCCGCAACTTCACCTTCCTGCTGCTCGACCTGCTCCCGATCGCGCTGGTCGCGCTGCCGATGACGTTCATCATCGTCACCGGCGAAATCGACCTGTCGGTGGCGAGCACGCTCGGGCTGACGTCCGCGGTGATGGGCTCGCTGTGGGACGCGGGGCTGTCGATCGAGACGATCATCCCGCTGTGCATCGTGCTCGGCGCGGTCCTCGGCGCGCTGAACGGCTTCTTCGTCACCGTGCTGAAACTGCCTTCGCTCGCCGTCACCATCGGCACCCTGGCGCTCTACCGCGGCCTGGCGTTCGTGGTGCTCGGCGACGGCGCGGTCGCCGACTTCCCGCGGGACTACACGAGCTGGGTCACCGGGACCATCGGCGACGGCCCGGTCCCGAACGTCCTGATCCCGCTGGTCGTGGTGGCGCTGGTCTTCGGCGTCGTGCTGCACGCGACCCCGGTCGGCCGGGGTGTCTTCGCGGCCGGCGCCGGCGAGCAGGCGGCCCGGTTCGCCGGCATCCGCACCGGGCGGCTCAAGTTCTGGCTGTACGTCGTGAGCGGCGCGGTCGCCGGGCTCGCCGGGGTGCTGTGGACCCTGCGCTACTCCAGCGCCCGCGCCGACAACGGCTTCGGCCTCGAACTCGCCGTCGTGGCCGCCGTGCTCCTCGGCGGCGTGTCCATCTTCGGCGGCAAGGGCACGCTGCCCGGCGTGCTCGCCGGGGTGGTCCTGCTGGCGTCCCTGCAGAACGCGCTGCGCCTGCAGGACGTGTCCAACGAGGCCCTCAACATCGTGACCGGCGTGCTCCTCATCGTGTCGGTCCTGCTCCCCAACATCGTGACTTCGGCCCGCACGGCAGTGCGGCGCCGTCGGCAGGTAACTCCGGAAAGGTGACGAAGATGTCCCGACGGTTCCTCAGCGGCGCGGTGTCGGCCGGGCTGGTGCTGGTCCTGGCCGCCTGCAGCGGCACGACCAAGAACGACAACGCCGGTTCCGGCGCGCAGCAGTCCACCGCGGCGGCGAACCCGAACGCCGCGGCGCAGGAGGGCGTCAAGATGGCGTTCCTGCCCAAGCAGCTCAACAACCCCTACAGCGACATCGAGGTCAGCGGCGGCAAGGACGCGCTGGCCGAGCTGAAGGGCGAGTACAAGCTGGTCGGGCCGAACGACGCCAGCGCGTCGTCGCAGGTCAGCTACATCAACACGCTGATCCAGCAGCAGCAGGACGTCATCGGCATCGCCGCGAACGACCCGAACGCCGTCTGCCCGTCGCTCAACCAGGCCCGCAGCGCCGGCATCAAGATCGTCGCGTTCGACTCCGACGCGGCGAAGGACTGCCGCGACGTCTTCATCAACCAGGCCACCACGCAGGGCATCGGCGAGGCGCTGGCCAAGCAGGCGAAGGACCTCTCCGGCGGGTCCGGCGAGATCGCGGTCCTGTCCGCGACGCCGAACGCCACGAACCAGAACGCCTGGATCGAGGTGCTCAAGAAGGAACTGGCGAAGCCGGAGTACGCGAACATCAAGCTGGACAAGGTCGCCTACGGCAACGACGACGACCAGAAGTCGTTCCAGGAGGCCCAGGGCCTGCTGCAGTCGTTCCCGAACCTCAAGGTGATCGTCTCGCCGACCACCGTGGGCATCGCGGCCGCCGCGCGGTACGTCAGCTCGTCGAGCTACAAGGGCAAGGTCGC
Source organism: Amycolatopsis sp. cmx-4-83 (assembly GCF_046548815.1). NCBI lineage: Bacteria > Bacillati > Actinomycetota > Actinomycetes > Pseudonocardiales > Pseudonocardiaceae > Amycolatopsis > Amycolatopsis sp. cmx-4-83. The sequence continues at coordinate 504,695 of NZ_JAEBEF010000006.1, forward strand.
GGTGACCGGCCTGGGTACGCCGAACCAGATGCGCGCGTTCGTCAAGGACGGCACCGTCAAGCAGTTCGCGCTGTGGAACCCGGCCGACATCGGCTACCTCGCCGCGTACGCCGGGGTCGCGCTCAAGTCGGGCCAGATCACCGGCAAGGAAGGCGAGAAGTTCAAGGCGGGCAAGCTCGGCGACTACACGATCGGGGCGAGCGGTGAGATCGTCCTCGGCCCGCCGACGACGTTCGACGCGAACAACATCGACAAGTTCAACTTCTGATGCCACGGTACTGCTTCTGCCTCCAGGTCAAGCCCGACCGGATGACCGCGTACGCCGAGCGGCACCGGGCGGTGTGGCCCGAGATGCGGCAGGCCCTGCACGACACCGGCTGGCGCAACTATTCGCTGTTCCTCCGCGGCGACGGCCTGCTGATCGGGTACGTCGAGGCGGACGACCTCGAAGCCGCGCGGGCCGCCATGGCGAAGACCGACGTCAACACCCGCTGGCAGGCGGAAATGGCGGAGTTCTTCACCGGCCTCGATGGTGGTCCGCCGGATGCGGGGTTCCAGCTGCTCGACGAGGTCTTCCACCTCGACGTCCGGGAAGGACAGTGATCGCCGTGGATGTCAAACAGGCCCTGCGGGCCCAGCGCATCGAGACGCCGTCGTGGGCGTACGCGAATTCGGGCACCCGGTTCAAGGTGTTCCCGCAACCCGGCGTCCCGAGGACGGCGGAGGAGAAGATCGCCGACGCGGCGACCGTGCACCGGTTCACCGGGGTCGCGCCGAGCGTGGCGCTGCACATCCCGTGGGACCGCGTCGACGACTTCGGCGCCCTGACCGCGTACGCGCGGGACCTGGGCATCGAGATCGGCGCCATCAACACCAACGTCTTCCAGGACGAGGACTACAAGCTCGGCTCGGTCACCAACCCCGACGCGGGGATCCGCCGCAAGGCGACCGACCACCTCCTGGAAGCCATCTCCATCATGGACGCGACCGGGTCGCGGGACCTGAAGCTGTGGTTCTCCGACGGCATCAACTACCCGGGCCAGGACGACATCCGGGACCGCCAGGACCGGCTCGCGGCGGCGTTGAAGGAGACCTACGACCGGCTCGGCCCGGACCAGCGGATGCTGCTGGAATACAAACTCTTCGAGCCCGCGTTCTACGCCACCGACGTCCCGGACTGGGGCACGTCGTACGCGCACTGCGTCGAGCTGGGGGAGAAGGCGACGGTGTGCATCGACACCGGCCACCACGCCCCCGGCACGAACATCGAGTTCATCGTGGCGTTCCTGCTGCGGGCCGGGAAGCTGGGCGCGTTCGACTTCAACTCCCGCTTCTACGCCGACGACGACCTGATGGTCGGCGCGGCGGACCCGTTCCAGCTGTTCCGGATCATGTACGAGATCGTCCGCGGCGAAGCACTCGATCCGTCGTACGGGATCGCGTTCATGCTCGACCAGTGCCACAACATCGAGGCCAAGATCCCGGCGATCATCCGGTCGGTGATGAACGTCCAGGAGGCGACGGCCAAGGCGCTGCTGGTGGACCGGACCGCGTTGCGCGCGGCGCAGCAGGCCGGGAACGTCCTCGAGGCCAACGCCGTGCTGATGGACGCCTACAACACCGACGTCCGGCCGCTGCTGGGCGAGCTGCGCGCCGACGCCGGGCTCGACCCGGACCCGGTCGCGGCCTACCACCGCAGCGGGTACCAGGAAAAGATCGTGGCCGAGCGCGCCGGCGGCACGCAGGCCGGGTGGGGAGCATGAGCATGACCGTCCCGGAAGAACTCGTCGCGCGCAGCAACGCGCTCGGCGCCGACCCCCGGAACACCAACTACGCCGGCGGGAACACCTCCGCCAAGGGCACCGCGGTCGACCCGGTCACCGGCACCCCCGCGGAACTGCTGTGGGTCAAGGGGTCCGGCGGCGACCTCGGCACGCTGACCGAGGCCGGGCTCGCGGTGCTGCGGCTGGACCGGCTGCGGTCCCTCGTGGACGTCTACCCGGGCGTCGAGCGCGAGGACGAGATGGTCGCCGCGTTCGACTACTGCCTGCACGGCCGGGGCGGCGCGGCGCCGTCGATCGACACGGCGATGCACGGTCTCGTGGACGCCGGCCACGTCGACCACCTGCACCCGGACTCGGGCATCGCGCTGGCCACCGCGGCCGACGGCCCCGCGCTGACGAAGGAGTGCTTCGGCGACCGGGTCGCGTGGGTGGACTGGCGCCGGCCGGGCTTCCAGCTGGGCCTGGACATCGCCGCGGTCAAGGCGGCGAACCCGCAGGCCATCGGCGTGATCCTCGGCGGGCACGGCATCACCGCCTGGGGCGCGACTTCGGAGGAGTGCGAGCGCAACTCCCTGGAGATCATCCGGACGGCAGAGGAGTTCCTCGCCTCCCGCGGTGCGCCGGAGCCGTTCGGGCCGGTCGTACCCGGGTTCGAGGCGCTGCCGGAGGCCGGGCGGCACGCGCGCGCCGCGGCGCTGGCGCCGGTGATCCGCGGGCTGGCCTCGACCGACCAGCGCGTGCTCGGCCACTACACCGACAGCGACGTCGTGCTGGAGTTCCTGGCCCGCGAGAAGCTCGGACCGCTCGCCGCGCTCGGGACGTCGTGCCCGGACCACTTCCTGCGCACGAAGGTCCGGCCGCTGGTGCTGGACCTGCCCGCGACCGCGCCGCTGGACGACGTCGTCGCGCGGCTGAAGGAACTGCACGCCTCCTACCGCACGGAGTACGCCGCCTACTACGAGCGGCACGCGGTCGCCGGTTCGCCCGCGATGCGAGGCGCGGACCCGGCGATCGTGCTGGTGCCCGGCGTCGGGATGTTCTCCTTCGGCCGCGACCAGCAGACCGCGCGGGTGGCGGGGGAGTTCTACGTCAACGCCATCAACGTGATGCGCGGGGCCGAGGCCGTCTCGTCGTACGCGCCGATCCCGGAGAGCGAGAAGTTCCGGATCGAGTACTGGGCGCTGGAAGAGGCGAAGCTGCGGCGGATGCCGAAGCCCAAGCCCCTGGCCGGGCGGATCGCGCTGGTGACCGGGGCCGGGTCGGGCATCGGCAAGGCCATCGCCGTCCGGCTCGCGGCCGAGGGCGCCTGCGTGGCCATCGCCGACCTGAACGCTTCGGCCGCCGCCGAAGCCGCCGCGGAGACCGGCGGCATCGCGGTGACCGCGGACGTCACCGACGCCGCCGCGGTCCAGGCCGCGGTGGACGCGACCGTGCTCGCCTTCGGCGGGCTCGACCTGGTGGTCAACAACGCCGGGCTGTCGATTTCGAAGCCGCTGCTGGAAACCACCGAACGCGACTGGGACCTCCAGCACGACGTCATGGCGAAGGGGTCGTTCCTGGTCGCCCGTGCCGCGGCGAAGGTGATGATCGACCAGGGCATCGGCGGGGACATCGTCTACATCTCGTCGAAGAACGCGGTGTTCGCCGGCCCCAACAACGTCGCCTACGGGGCCGCGAAGGCCGACCAGGCCCACCAGGTGCGGCTGCTGGCCGCCGAGCTCGGCGGGTACGGGATCCGCGTCAACGGCGTGAACCCCGACGGCGTCGTCCAGGGTTCGGGCATCTTCGCCGGGGGCTGGGGCGCCCAGCGCGCCGCCGTCTACGGCGTCCCGGAGGAGAAGCTGGGCGAGTTCTACGCCCAGCGCACGATCCTCAAGCGCGAGGTGCTGCCCGAGCACGTCGCGGCCGCGGTGTTCGCCCTGACCGGCGGCGACCTCACCCACACCACCGGCCTGCACGTGCCGGTGGACGCCGGGGTGGCCGCCGCGTTCCTGCGCTAGGAGAGCCGATGACCCTCGATCGCATCACGCCGCGCCAGACCCGGGTCGGGCTCGTCTCCGGCGGGCTCGGCGCGTACTGGCCGCAGTTCCCTTCGCTGCTGCCCCAGCTGGAGGCGTCGGCGCGCCGCGTCTCTTCGCGACTGTCCGAACTGGACTGCGAGGTCGTCGACGCCGGGTTCGTCTCGGACGCGGCCGAAGGCGCGGCCGCGGCGGAGAAGCTGCGCGTCGCCGGGTGCGACCTGATCATCGGGTTCCTCACCACGTACCTGACGTCCAGCATGCTGGCCCCGGTCGCGCAGCGCTCGGGCGCGCCGGTGCTGCTGCTCAACCTGCAGCCCACCGAGTCGATGGACCACGAGTCCTTCGACACCGGCGCCTGGCTCGCCTACTGCGGTGCGTGCCCGCTGCCGGAGATGGCCAACGCGTTCCGCCGGCTGGGCGTCGAATTCCGTTCGGTGTCCGGGTACCTGGAAGATCCGCGGGCGTGGACCCGCATCGAACGCTGGATCAAGGCGGCCGGCGTGCGGGCGGCGCTGCGCCACGGCCGCCACGGCCTGCTCGGGCACCTCTACCCGGGCATGATGGACGTCTCCACCGACCCGACCCTGGTCTCGGCCCAGCTCGGCGGGCACGTCGAGATCCTCGAGGTCGACGACCTGCGGGTGCGCGTCGAGAAGGTGTCCGACGACGAGACGGCCGCCCGGGTCGCGCTGGCGTGCGACGTGTTCACCGTGGACGAGTCCGTCGTGGACGAAGACTTCGCCTGGGGCGCCCGGGTTTCCGTGGCGCTCGACCGGCTCGTCGAAGACTTCTCGCTGGATTCGCTGGCGTACTACCACCGCGGCCTCGACGGCGAGACCCACGAACGCGTCGGCGCCGGCTTCATCCTCGGCGCGTCGCTGCTCACCGCGCGCGGCATCCCCGCGGTCGGCGAGTACGAGCTGCGCACGTCACTGGCGATGCTGATCATGGACCGGCTCGGCGCTGGCGGCTCGTTCACCGAGCTGCAGGCGCTGAACTTCCACGACGGCGTCGTCGAAATGGGCCACGACGGCCCGGCGCACCTCGGGATCAGCGCCCGCAAGCCGCTGCTGCGCGGCCTCGGCGTCTACCACGGCAAGCGCGGCTGGGGCGTGTCGGTGGAGTTCGACGTCAAGCCGGGCCCGGTCACGCTGTGCGGCCTCGGGCAGCGGCGCGACGGGACGTTCTCGCTCATCGCGTCCGAGGGCACGGTCGTGCCCGGGCCGTTGCTGCGCATCGGCAACACGACCTCCCGCGTCGACTTCGGCTGCGACCCGGGGGAGTGGACCGACGCGTGGTCGGCCAGCGGCATCGCCCACCACTGGGCGCTGGGCACCGGCCACCGCGTCGCCGAGCTGACGGCGGTCGCGGACCTGCTCAGCCTGGAGCTGACGGTGGTGCGCCCGTGAAGCGGGTGGCGGCCGTCGACCTCGGCGCGTCCAGCGGGCGCGTGATGGCCGGCACCGTCGGTCCTTCGACGTTGAGCCTGGCGGAGGTGCGCCGCTTCCCGAACGGCGGCGTCCGCGCCGGGCCGGCGTTGTACTGGGACGTCCTGGGGCTCTACCGCGAAACCCTGGCGGGGATCCGCGACGCCGGCGCGGTGGACGGCGTCGGCATCGACTCCTGGGCCGTCGACTACGGCCTCCTGGACGCCCGGGGCGCGCTGCTCGGCAATCCCTTCTGCTACCGCGATCCCCGCACCGACGGCGTCGCGGAAAAGGTGGCGGCCTCGGTGTCCGCGCGCGAGCTGTACGACGTGACGGGTCTGCAGCAGCTGCCGTTCAACACGCTGTACCAGCTGGTGGCCGAGGGCGACCGGCTCGAAGCGGCGTCGGCACTGCTGTTGATCCCGGACCTGCTGAACTACTGGCTGACGGGCTCGATCGGGGCCGAGCGGACGAACGCGTCGACGACCCAGCTGTACGACGTCCGTTCCCGGGAGTGGGCTCATCCGCTCGCTTCGCGGGTGGGCATCCCGTCGCGCCTGCTGCCCCCGCTGCGTGATCCCGGCACGGTCGTCGGCACGGCTTCGGAGCTTTCCGGCGTCCCGGTGATCGCGGTGGGCTCGCACGACACGGCGTCGGCGGTGGTCGCTGTCCCGGCGTCGCCGGGGGAGAACTTCGCCTACATCTCGTCGGGCACGTGGTCCTTGGCCGGCCTGGAGCTGCCCGCACCGGAGCTGAGCGACGCGGCGTTGGCGGCGAACTTCACGAACGAGGGCGGCGTCGACGGCACCATTCGTTTCCTGCGCAACGTGATGGGCCTGTGGGTGCTGTCGGAGACGCTGCGCACGTGGTCATCCCCGGACCTCCCGGGGTTGCTGACGGCCGCGGCTTCGTCCCCGGCCCTGGCGGCGGTGGTGGACATCGACGCCCGGGAGTTCCTGCCCCCGGGCGACATGCCCGCCCGCATCGCGGCAGCGTGCACGGCCACCGGTCAGCCCGTTCCCGCGGACCGGCCCGCGATGGTCCGGTGCATCATCGACAGCCTGGCCGTGGCCCACCGCCGCACGATCCGCGAGGCAGCCCAGCTGACCGGCCGCGTGGTGGACGCGGTCCACCTGGTCGGCGGCGGCGCCCGCAACGAACTCCTCTGCCAGTCGACGGCGGACGCGTGCGGCGTCCCGGTCCTGGCGGGCCCGGTGGAGGCGGCGGCGCTGGGGAACGTGCTGGTCCAGGCCCGGGCGCTGGGGGAGGACCTCCCGGACCTGGCGGCGATGCGGGCGCTGGTGCGGGAGACGCAGGAGATCCGCCGCTACGAGCCGTCGGGCCAGGGGGACTGGGACGCCGCCGAGGCCCGGCTCAGAGGTTGATGTTGCCGTGCACGTCGCCGGCCTGGATGACCTTGCCCGTCACGGTGCCGGTCACCGTGTTGTGCACGCCGCCGTACGTCACGCGGCCCTCCGGGAGCTTCTCCCACTCCGTTCGCAGGGCTTCCGCGAACTCCCGGTCCTCCGTCCCGGCCGACTCCAGCCGCTCGGCGAGCGCCCGGATCGGCTGGGTGTCGGACGACGGCGCCGACGCGGCCGCTTCCAGGGCCAAAGTGGCCGCAGGGTCCTTGGCGAACTTGCGTTTCACCAGGTCGTAGAGGCCAGTCGCCCCCTTCGCCGCCAGTGCGGCGGCGATGGAGATCAGGATGGGTTCGGGCATGCTTCAAACGTAGCCGCGCCCCGGCCGCGGAACCAGTTCTGCGCGTTCGTGCCCCACGGATAGCGGCAGCCGGGCAGACTCCCGCCACCACGGTTGCCAATCCGGCGCAACGACACGAGCCTGGTCGGAAAATCACCGACGAACCCGCAGGAGCCCGCGATGGCGCACCGTTCCCGCACCCTGGCCGCCGCTGCCGCCGGCGCGCTGGCCCTCTCCGTCCTCTTCCCCGCGACCGCTCTCGCCGACCCGCCGGGCGCCCTGCCCGCGAACGCGAGCGACTTCGAAAAGACGTTCCAGCCGGCCTTCGACTACGACAAGGACGGCTGCTACCCGACCCCCGCCATCGGCCCCGACGGCACGATCGCCCCCGGCCTGTCCCTCGGCGGCGACACCAACGGCCACTGCCGCGACTCCTGGGACCTCGACAACACGAACTCCTACTCGCGCCAGAAGTGCGACAACGGCTGGTGCGCGGTCATGTTCACCCTCTACTTCGAGAAGGACCAGGCCTCCCTCGGCCCGGGCAGCGCCGGCCACCGGCACGACTGGGAGCACGTCGTCGTCTGGGTCAAGGACGACCAGGTCGAGTACGTCGCCACCTCCCAGCACGGCGGCTTCGCCGTCCACGACCGCGCGAGCTTGCGCTTCGAGGGCACCCACGCGAAGGTCGTCTACCACAAGGACGGCGGCTCGACGCACTGCTTCCGCGCGGCCAACGGCAACGACGACCCGCCCGAGAACCACAAAGGCACCTGGCAGTACCCGGCCCCCGTCGGCTGGGACGGCTACCCCGCGGGCCTGCGGGACAAGCTCACCCAGGCCGACTTCGGGAGCGCGACCTTCGGCATCAAGGACGACCAGTTCGCCGGCAACCTCGCCAAGGCCAAGCCGGCCGGCATCCCGTTCGACGAGAACGCCTAGCATCGCGCGTCCAAGGTCCGTCGCCCGGCCGGCGGGCAACCTCAGCGCGCGGCCCTAGAGCCAGCCCCGCTCGTCGGCGATCCGGACCGCTTCCACGCGGTTGCGGCCGCCGGTCTTCGCGATCGCCGCGGAGACGTAGTTGCGGACCGTGCCTTCGGACAGGTAGAGCCGGGACGCGATCTCGGCGATCGTCGCGCCGGTCCGCGCGGTGATGAGGACGTCGCGTTCGCGGGCGGTCAGCGGGGATTCGCCCGCCGCCAGGGTGGCGACCGCGAGCGCGGGGTCCACCACCCGTTCGCCGGCCCGGACGCGGCGGATCGCGTCGGCGAGGACGTCGGCGGGCGCGTCCTTGACCACGAACCCGGCGGCGCCCGCCTCGATCGCGCGGCGCAGGTAGCCGGCGCGGCCGAACGTCGTGAGCATGACGACCCGGCAGCCCGGCACCTGCGCGGCGAGCACCGCCGCGGCGGCGAGGCCGTCCAGGCCCGGCATCTCGATGTCGAGCAGCGCGACGTCGGGCCGGTGTTCGCGGGCCGCGGCGACGACCTCGTCCCCGCGGCCGACCGACGCGACGACCTCGAAGTCGTCCTCGAGCGCGAGCAGCGCGCACAGCGCCTGGCGGACCAGTTCCTGGTCGTCGGCGAGCAGCAGGCGGATCGTCACACCGTCACCCGCAACCGCCAGCCGCGCGGGTCCACCGGCCCGGCCGAGAGGGAACCGCCGGCCGCGTCGACGCGCTCGCGCAGCCCCTCGAGCCCGGACCCGCCCTGGGCCGGACCGCCCACGCCGTCGTCGAGAACCTCCACGGTGGACGCCGAGAGCGTCACCGCGCACCGGCTCGCGCGCGCGTGCCGGGCCACGTTCGTCAGCCCCTCCCGCACCACCCAGCCGAAGAGTTCCTGGTGGGCGGGGGACACGACGTCGGTGGCCGTGGGCAGGTCGGCGGTGACCCCGCAGGCGCGCAGCAGTTCGCGGCCCCGGGCGAGCTCGCCGGCGAGCGAGACCTCGCGGTAGCCCGACACCGCCGCGCGGACTTCGGTCAGGGCCTGGCGGGCCAGCGTTTCCACGGCGGTCATCTCCTCACCCGCGCGAACGGCGTCGGCGTCGACGAGCCGTCGCGCCAGGGTGCTCTTCACCGTGATCGCGGTGAGCGAGTGGCCGAGCAGGTCGTGCAGGTCCCGGGCGATCCGGGTGCGTTCGGCTTCGGACGCCAGCCGCGCGACCTCGGCGCGAGCCGCGACCAGCGCGGTGTTGGCCCGGATCGCTTCGGCGAACGCGCCGACCATCAGCACGGTGAACACGAGCGCCACCGCCTGCGCCCAGCCCGGCCCGTCCGGCCACGGCACGGCGACGGCGGCGAGCGCGGCCGCGGCCACCAGGGCGACCGCGACCCGCCGGGGGAGCCGCGGCGCGGCCAGGGAAAGGACGACGGCGGCGAGGAAGAACGCGTCGGCGTTGGCGAAGGGGAGCGCGGCGCCGAACAGCGCGGCACAAGTGCTCGTGAGCACCCAGAACGGCCGGGCGGCCCGGCGCGCCGCGGCGGCCGCGGCGAGCAGGTACGCGACGGCGAACGCGGTCACGACCACGCAGCCCGCGACCGCCGCGGTGCCCGTCGAGTGCTGCAGCACGCCCGCGAGCGTGACCGCCGGGTAGACGAGCATCCCGGCGTCGAGCAGCCGCAGCCGCCAGCCGCGCACCCAGCGCTGCACGTCGCTCGCCCCGTCCACCACCGGAACGCTACCGGGCCCGACGGCGGTTGATCAGCACGGTGACGCCGAGCAGCAGCAGTCCGCAGACGCCCTGTTCGACGCGCAGCCACAGCGGGAACAGCCCGGGCAGCGCGACGATGACGACGATCGCCACCAGCATCACCGCCGAGACGAGCCGCAGCCGCAGGAGCCCCTTCTCCGATCCGCGGGCGGCGCTGCGGGCGAAGGCGAACGTCAGCAGCGAACTGGCGACGACGAGGGTGGCGCGCACCCAGACGGCGTCGGTCACCATCGCCGGGTGGTCGCGGAACAGGACGATCACGGCGAGCGTGAGCACGGAGAGCGCCGCGTAGGCGCCGGTGAGCAGCAGCACGGGCCGGAAACCGGCGGTGCGGGTCGTGGTGGTCATGCCGGAAATGCTCCGGCGCGGGCGCTCGCGGTGGCAGTGCCGTCGCACACCGGGCCGTCATGACATTTGTCATCGGCGCGGTACTGGGAGAGCGCTCTCACAGCGTGCTACAAAGGACGGGTGACGACGCAGCCGCCCACCTTGGAGGACGTCGCGCGGGTCGCCGGCGTCTCGCGGGCCACGGTGTCGCGCGTGGTCAACAGCGTCCGCAACGTCGACCCCAAGCTGCGGGAGACGGTCGAACGCGCGATCGCCGACACCGGCTACGTCCCGAACCGGGCCGCGCGGTCACTGGTCACCCGGCGCACCGGCGGGATCGCGCTGGTGGTGTCGGAGCCGGAGCGGCACGTCGAGGCGTTCACCGGCGGGGTCTTCGGCGACCCGTTCTTCGGCCGCGTCGTCGAGGGCGTCGTCTCCCACCTGCGCCCGCACGGCCTGCACCCGCTGCTGATGCTCGTCGACAGCGACACCGACCGCGCGAAGCTGGTCCCGAAGCTGCGCCAGGAGCAGGTCAGCGGCGTGCTGCTGATCTCCCTGCACCCGGCGGAAGACCCGTTGCCGCGCACGCTGACCGACGCGGGCGTGCCGACGGCGCTGTTCGCGCGGCCCGCCCGCCCGGCGCCGGTGTGCTACGTCGACGTCGCCCACCAGGACGGCGCCCGGCTCGCGGCCGAGCGGCTCGTCTCGCGCGGCTGCCGTCGCGTCGCGACGATCGCGGGCCCGGCGGGCACCCCGGCGGGCCAGGACCGGCTAGCCGGCTTCCGCGACGCGATGGCCCGCCACGGCCACGCGTACGTGGCGGTCGCCGAGGGCGACTTCACCGAGCACGGCGGCGAACGGGCGATGGAACGCCTGCTGGCCGAGGAACCCGCGCTGGACGGGCTCTTCGTGGCCAACGACCTGATGGCGTACGGCGCGCTGACGGTGCTGCGCGAAGCCGGCCGGCGCGTCCCGGACGACGTGGCGGTGGTCGGTTTCGACGACAGCCGCGTCGCGCTGAGCTGCCGCCCCCGCCTCACGACGGTCCGCCAGCCGGTCGAGGAGATGGGCGCGGCGATGGCCCGGATGGTCCTCGACCGCATGGCCGACCCGGACCTGCGCGCCGAATCGGTGATCTTCGACCCGGAACTCGTGGTCCGCGACTCGGGCTGAGCACTACGTTGGGCCGATGGCCGAGACCCAGCGCAAACCCGTGCCGCGCAACGACGGCGGCGAGCTCGACACCGCGACGGCGTTCCTGACCTTCGCCCGCGAGTCCGTCCTGAAGAAGACCGACGGGCTGACCGACGAGCAGCTGCGCGAGGTCCTCGTCGGGTCCGGCACCACGCTGCTCGGGCTCGTCCACCACCTCACGTTCGCCGAGCGGGTCTGGTTCGGGCACCACGTCGCCGGCGGCGAAAACCCCGGCGACGTGGACATGACCGTGCCTGAAGGCCGGTCGACGGCGGACGTGCTGGCCGGCTACCGGGCGGCGATCGAAGCGAGTGACGCGGCGATCCGGGCGGCCGGCGACCCGGCGGTGCCGGTGGCGGTCCCCGTCCTGGGCACCGCGCACACCCTCCGGTGGGTGCTCGCGCACATGACGTCCGAGACCGCCCGGCACGCGGGGCACGCCGACATCCTGCGCGAGCAGCTCGACGGCGTCACCGGCCGCTGATCTGTCCGGACAGTTCCGGTCAGTGGTCTGGACATCACCCCTCTCGCTGTGATCGGATCTGAACGCTTTTCCAACGTTGTAAAACGCCGAGTCCCCTTACCGGAACGGAGTTCCGCCGTGCGGACGAGAACAGCGAGAGCCCTCCGGCTGACGTGCGTGGTCGCCGTCGCCGCGGCTACGGTGACCGTCGCGACCCCCGCCACCGCCGCGCCCCAGCGCCAGACCGTCACCGCCGGGAACGCGCGCTTCCAGGTGCTGTCCCCGACGGTGATCCGGACGGAGTACGCCGGCGACGGCCGCTTCACCGACGCCGCCACCTTCAACGCCGTCGGCCGCGGCTCGTTCACGCCGACGCCCTACACCTCCACGGTTTCCGGCGGCGTGCTCACGATCCGGACGAGCGCGACGACCCTGACCTACCGGCTGGACTCCGGCCCGTTCGACGGCGGCAACCTCGAAGTGCGCACCACCGCCGGCGCGACCCCGGTGCTCGCCGCGCCCTGGCGCCACCTGACCTGCCGGACCGGCGCGCTGTGCGAGGCCGAAGACCTGACCGCCGACGGGCTCGGCATCGCCACCGACCACCGCGGCTACACCGGCGAAGGCTTCCTCGCCGGTTTCGAAAGCGCCGGCACCTCGGCCACCGCGGACGTCGAAGCCACGGCCGCCGGCACGTACTCGCTGGCCGTCCGCTTCGCCAACGGCCAGGGCGGGGACGGCCAGCACGTCACCCGCACCCTGAGCGTCTCGGTCGACGCGGGTGCGCCGCAGAAGCTCACCCTGCCGGCGACCACCGACTGGGACACCTGGGCGGTCGCGTCCGTCCCGGTCACCCTCGGCGCCGGCCACCACAGCGTCCGCCTGCAGCGGACCGCGGCGGACTCCGGCAACGTCAACGTCGACGCCCTCGCGGCGCTCCCCGCCGGTGCGGCCTTCCCGCCCGCGTCGGCCCGCGCCTACACCGGCTGCCCGGCCGGCGTGAGCTGCGAGGCGGAAGCCGGGCTGCGGACCGGCTCGGCCGTCGTCGCGACCGATCACCCGGGCTACGCCGGGCGCGGCTTCGTCGCCAAGCTCAACCGGGGTTCGGCGCTGACGCAGCGGATCACCGACGTCGCCACCGCCGGCACGTACCAGCTGAGCGTCCGGTACGCCAACGGCACCGGCGGCGACGGGCGCCACGAGACGCGGACCGCGACGGTCGCCGCGAACGGCGTGACGCGCACGCTGTCCCTGCCGGTGACCGACGACTGGAACGCGTGGAAGACCGCGTCCGTCCCGGTCGACCTGCGGGCCGGCGCGAACGACGTCGTCCTCGGCTGCCCCGACGACACCAGCTGCCACGTCAACGTCGACACCGTCGCGGTCACGGCGACGGGCGCGGCGGCCCCGCAGCCGCACCTCGCGCTCGGCGGGTACCGGCGCGGCCTCGACGGCGTCAACGGCGACAACGGCACCCCGTCGCTCACCGAGGGGCTCCTGCACCAGGACGGCTGGTACCTGCTCGACGACAGCCCCTCGGCGCTGTACGACACCGCGACCCGCAAGGTCACGCAGCGGCCGTCGCACGGCGGGAGCCCGTACCAGGACGGCTACGTCTTCGCCTTCGGGCACGACTACAAGGCCGGGCTGCGCGACCTCGCGACCCTGACCGGACCGCCCGAGCTGCTGCCGCGCTGGGCGTACGGCGTCTGGTACTCGGAGTACATCGACCGCACCGCGGCCGACTACCGCGACACGATCCTGCCGCGCTTCCGCAGCGAGGGCGTGCCGCTCGACGTGCTCGTCACCGACACCGACTTCAAGGCACCCGACACCTGGAACGGCTGGCAGTTCGACACGAACAAGTTCCCGGACCCGGCCGGCTTTTTCGCGTGGTCCAAGGCGCAGGGGCTGCACAACACCCTGAACACCCACCCGAGCATCATGGGCTCGGACCCGCAGTTCGCCCGCGCGCAGGCGACGGCGAAGGGCAAGCTGGTGAAGTCCGGCTGCGGCACCGACTGCTACGTCTTCGACTGGGGCGACCCGGACCAGTTGAAGGCTTACCTCGACCTGCACGCCGGGATGATGCAGCAGGGCAACGACTTCTGGTGGCTGGACTGGTGCTGCGACGGGTCGAAGTCGAGCCTGCCCGGCGTCACCCCGGACGCGTGGATCAACCAGCAGTACGCCGACCTGGCCGCCCCGGCGACCGGCCGCGGCTTCGTCACCTCTCGGGCCTACGGTTCGCTGCAGGCCGGCGGCTACGGCGGCCCGATCGGGCTGTCGACGGGACCGTGGGCGGACAAGCGCAGCACGCTCCACTTCACCGGTGACACGTCCTCGACGTGGGGCACGCTGCGGATGGAGGTCGGGATCACCCCGGCCGAGTCGGCGGCGACGGGGATGTCGGCGATCAGCCACGACATCGGCGGCCATAACGACACGACGGGCCTGCGCGGCAGCGAGACCTACACCTCGGGCGGCCAGCAGCACCAGACGGCCAAGCTGCCCGACGACATGTACGCCCGGTGGGTGCAGCTCGGCACGTTCCAGCCGATCGACCGCCTGCACAGCAACCACAGCGACCGGCTCCCGTGGCAGTACGGCGACGCGGCGAAGGCGTCGGCGACGAAGTTCCTGAACCTGCGGGAAAACCTGGTGCCCTACACCTACACGCTGGCCCAGGAAGCCGCGACGACGGGCGTGCCCGTGGTGCGCCCGACGTACCTGGAGTACCCGGACGAGCCGGCCGCGTACGCGGCGGCGTCGAGCGAGTACTTCTACGGGCCGGACCTGCTGGTGGCGCCGGTGACCACGCCGGGGACGTCCGCGACGACGTCGGTCTGGTTCCCGCCGGGGCAGTGGACGGACTACTTCAGCGGCAAGACGTACGCGGGCGGCACGACGCAGCAGGTCACGTCGGACCTCGGCACGATGCCGGTGTTCCAGCGCGGCGGCGGCATCACCGCGACCCGGACGGCGGACGTGCCCGACGACGTCCAGAGCCCGCTGAACCGGGTGACGGTGACGGTCGCGCCGGGCGGGGCCGGGTCGTTGTCCCTGTACGAGGACAACGGCACGTCGTCGGCGCAGAGCTCGACGACGAAGATCACCTACGCCGAGCGGGGCGGTTCGCGCTCGGTGACGGTGGCGCCGCCGCAGGGCCGGTACCGCGTGGCGGACCGGGAGTGGACGGTCGAGTTCCTCGGCGTGTCCGCGGCCCCGAGCCGGGTGAAGGTCGGTGGCGGGTGGGCCCCGTCGTCGGCGTGGAGCTGGGACGCGGCCACTCACACGTTGACGGTGAAGGCCCCGGCCCGGCCCGGGCGGGCGCCGGTCACCGTGACGTACTGAGCCTCCGGCGGGCGGCCGGAAATGCCGTGGAGGCCACCTCGAAGGAATCCTTCGAGGTGGCCTCCACGGATTTCAAACGGTCTTCGGGAGCACCTCGGTCTGGCGGGCGCCTTCGGTGCCCAGCTCGCCGGCCAGTTCGCGGGTCTCCGGCTCGGCCCCGGACGTCTGCTCGCCGCGGGCGAGCACGACGACCTGCGCCGCGTTCGCCCGCAGCAGCGCGATCAGGCGCCGGTCGAACTCGGGGCCGGTGTCGGTGCGCAGCGCCGCCAGATCGGCCGGCGTGACCATGCCCGGCATCCGGTGTCCACTGTGGACATCCGCGGCCGGGAGCCCGGCCCGGTCGCGCACCGACTCCAACCGCGTCAGCAGGCGCTGCGAAGGCGCCACCACCGCGTTCGCCGCTTCTCGCACCGCCGCGCTCCCGGCCCGCTCCGGGGCGAGCCGGGCCGCGGCGAGTGCGTTCGACGTCATCGGCACCACGAGCTGCAGCCAGGCCACGTCCGTGGGGTTGAAGGCGGCGGTGGCCGGCCCGGGAGCGGGGGTGGGGCCGGTGGTGGCGCACCCGCCCACGGACAGCGCCACCACCGCCGCCCCCAAGGCCAGCCTTTTCACGGGCGGCCGGGCAACCGGTAGTTCGGCCCGAGCACGGTGCCGCGGTCGGGTTTGTAGAGGTCGAACCCGCGCGGGTCGCACTGCAGGCCACCGTTGATGCAGTGGGTCACCAGCGCGGCCAGGGTTTGCGGGTCCCAGGCGTTGAAGAAGTCGTAGTGCCACGAGTACCCGCGTCCGCTGGCCAGGTGCACCCCCGACATGTCGCCGCTGACCGGGAACGCCATCTTGAACTCGAGCATCGGCACCGCCACCGGGTGGTCGGCGGGGCACGTCAGCGTCGCCCGGTCCGGGTACGCCATGTGCCCCTTGTGGTCGGCCGAATCCAGGTGGACGCCGTCCCAGCAGCTCGGTGCCTGGTAGCGGATGTTGAGCTGGCTGCCGGCGACGCAGTTCACCGGGATGTCCCAGTTGTGGAAGCTGTCCCCGCACTCCCAGCCTTCGATCGCGCCGGGGGCGTGCTGGAACTCGTCCTGCGTCGCGGTGACGCTGCCGGCGACGTACCGCAGCCCGGGCGGGAACGGCACCACCTTCGTGTAGTCGAGGATGCCCGACTTGTAGTAGACGACCTGCGCGAAGTTCGGCAGCACCACCTGGTTCCCGTTGAGCACGGTCGGGAACCAGTACGCGGACAGGTCGTCCGGGGCCAGGCAGGTCGTGTTGCCGACGCCCGCGGCCTGCAGCGACTGCAGGGTCGTGGCCGCGTTCGTCGTCTTGTTGCCGATGAACGTGTGGTCGTGCGAGGCGCCGGGCAGCCCGGGGAAGACGATCGGGTCGTCCGGCTGGTGGTGGCTGGGGGAGCAGTTGACCTGGAACTCGTGGTGGGTCACCAGGTCGTCGGCTCCGGCGGGCGACCAGGTGGCCGCGGTCAGGAAGGCGCCTGCCAGCACGGTGGCGGCGGTGCAGGCGAGGAGCGCGGCTTTCGTTGCCAAGGGTCCTCCACGGTGAGGTGCCAAGGATGGGAGAGCGCTCTCCAAGAGCATGCGCACCGGGGTGCCGCCGTGTCAAGGAGCACCCGGATACCGCGGCGGGAAGGCATTGTCCGGTTCGGGACGAGATCCTTGACAACGCGGGGCGCGGTGACGAACCATCGGTCGCGCTGGAGAGCGCTCTCCAACCTCCGTCCCTCGTCCCTCGCTGTAGTCGTACGGGAGTCATCGTGGACCGACCGTCGCTCCTCCGTGCCGTCCCGGCGCTGGTGGCCCTGCTGGTGCTGGGGTTGCTCGCCGGCCCGTCCCCGGCGCACGCCGCCACCGTTCTTTCCCAAGGCAGACCGGTGACCGCGTCCAGCACCGAAGGCGCGGGCACCCCGGCGTCGGCGGCCGTCGACGGCGACCCCGGCACGCGCTGGGCGAGCGCCTGGAGCGACCCGCAGTGGCTGCAGGTCGACCTCGGCGCGCCCGCCGACATCAGCCAGGTCACCCTGAACTGGGAGGCCGCCTACGCGACTGCATACGAAATCCGGATTTCCGACAACGCCGTGAATTGGCAGACTGTATACAGTACGACCACGGCGGTCGGTGGTATCCAAAATCTCACGGTCACCGGGCACGGCCGGTACGTCCGCCTCTACGGCACGCACCGCGTCGGCGGCTACGGCTATTCGCTGTGGGAGTTCCAGGTCAGCGGCACCCCGGGAGCGCAGAGCGGTCCCGGCGTCACACGGGTGACCGGCGCGCAGGGGAACTGGCAGCTGACGGTCGACGGTATCCC
This sequence comes from Amycolatopsis sp. cmx-4-83, assembly GCF_046548815.1. Taxonomy (NCBI): domain Bacteria; kingdom Bacillati; phylum Actinomycetota; class Actinomycetes; order Pseudonocardiales; family Pseudonocardiaceae; genus Amycolatopsis; species Amycolatopsis sp. cmx-4-83. Next base: position 522,000 of record NZ_JAEBEF010000006.1, read on the forward strand.
GTGGACCGTGAAGGGACTGACCTGGGGACCGCCGGTCGGCGAAGCGGCGACGCGGATGCCGGAACTGCACGCGATCGGCGTCAACACCGTCCGGACCTGGGGCACCGACGGCACTTCGCAGCCGTTGCTCGACGCCGCCGCGGCCAACGGCATCAAGGTGGTCAGCGGCTTCTGGCTGCAACCGGGCGGCGGCCCGGGCAGCGGCGGGTGCGTCGACTACACCACCGACGCGAACTACAAGAACACGATGCTCGCCGAAATCCAGAAGTGGGTCACCGCCTACAAAGCACACCCGGGCGTGCTGATGTGGAACGTCGGCAACGAGTCGATCCTCGGGATGCAGAACTGCTACTCCGGCACGCTGCTGGAGCAGAACCGGATCGCCTACACGCGGTTCGTCGACCAGGCGGCGCAGGCCATCCACGCGATCGACGCGAACCACCCGGTCACCTCGACCGACGCCTGGACCGGTGCCTGGCCGTACTACAAGGCGTACGCGCCGGACCTCGACCTGTACTCCGTCAACTCCTACGCCCAGGTGTGCCAGGTCAAGCAGGACTGGCTGGCCGGCGGCTACACGAAGCCCTACATCATCACCGAGACCGGGCCGGCCGGCGAGTGGGAGGTGCCGAACGACGCCAACGGCGTCCCCGGCGAGCCGACGGACCAGCAGAAGCGCGACGGTTACGTCAACGCCTGGAACTGCGTGCTGGCCCACCCGGGCGTGGCGCTCGGCGCGACGCTCTTCCACTACGGCACCGAAGGCGACTTCGGCGGCGTCTGGTTCAACATCACCACCGGCAACGAGAAGCGGCTGTCCTGGTACGCCGTGCGGAGGCTCTACAGTGGACAGACGTCGGGCAACACGCCGCCGGTGATCTCGTCGATGAACCTGAGCCGCACCACCGACGTCCCCGCGGGCGGCACGTTCACCCTGACCGCCGCCGTGTCCGATCCGGACGGTGACCCGATCGCCTACACCATGGGGTACAACAGCAAGTACATCAACAACGCGGCGGGGCTGATCCCGGCGCAGTTCACCGGGAACGGGACGTTCACCGTCACCGCGCCGCAGCAGCTGGGCGTCTGGAAGATCTACCTCTACGCCCGGGACGGCCACGGCAACGTCGGCATCGAGACGCGTTCGCTGCGCGTGGTCGCGCCGCCGGTGCCGGGTACGAACCTGGCCCGCGGCGCCGCGACGACGGCCTCGACGTACCAGGCCGACGGTCCGGGCGCGCCGTACCCGCCGCAGGCCGCGACCGACGGGAACACCGCGACCCGCTGGGCGAGTGCCTGGGCCGACCCGCAGTGGCTGCAGGTCGACCTCGGCCGCAGCCAGGCGTTCGACCACGTGCAGCTGGTCTGGGAGTCGGCGTTCGGGAAGGCCTACGAAATCCAGGTCAGCGACGACGCCGCGAACTGGCGCAGCGTGTACGGGACGACGTCCGGGGACGGCGGCGCCGACGACATCGCGGTTTCGGCCACCGCGCGGTACGTCCGGGTGAACGCCACCCAGCGCGGCACCGCGTACGGCTATTCGCTCTACGAGTTCGGCGTCTACCGCTCCTGACCCGGGAGGGGTGGCCCCTCCGGTGTGGGGGCCACCCCGCGCGTCAGGCCGGGATCAGGCAGAAGAGGTGCCCCTCGGGATCGGCGAGCACCACCCAGTCGGTGCCCCCGGGCTGGAAGCCCGGCTTGGTGGCACCGAGTCCTTCGAACTCGGCGACGGCGGCCTCGAGGTCGCCGACGGTGAGGTCGAAGTGCGCGTGCTTGGCGGCGTCCGGCCAGCCGGGACCGCGGTAGCCCTCGACGCGCTGGAAGCCGAGCCCGACCGGGCCGCCGCCGAGCTGGGCGGAGTCCGCGTCCTGGTGCGTCACTTCCCAGCCGAGCGCCTTGGCGTAGAAGGCGGCGAGCGCGGCGGGGTCGGCGCAGTCGAGGACGATGGTGGTGAGTTCTGCGGGCATGGAGTTGCTCCTTTCGTCGTGCGGCAGCCTGCCCGCGGTCCGGGGGTGCGGTCTTGAAGATCCTTGCGGGCCGGGATTGTCGTACCCCCGGCGTACGGTCCGGTTCGTGCGTGAAGCAGTCGAAGTCGTGGCCCGCCCCGGGTACGCGGTGAGCGTGGTGGAGTGCGCCGACGACCACACCGGGTGGTCGCCGGCCGAAGTGTCGTCGGCGCACCGGATCGTGCTCGTCCGCCGCGGCCGCTTCCGCCGCCGCGCCGGGGGAGTGGTGGCGGACGCCGACCGGACGGTGGCCTACCTCGCGGCTCCCGGCGACGAGGAGTGCTTCGCCCACCCGGCGGGCGGCGACACGTGCACCTCGGTGAGTTTCGGTCCCGGGCTGTGGTCCCGCTTGGCGGGCGACCGGCCCGCGCGGCCGACGGTGTACGTCGACGGCGCGCTGGAGCTGGCCCACCGCCGAGCCGTCGCGTCGGTGGCCGACCCGGACTACGCGCTGGCGGAGGAATTGCTGGCGCTGGTCGGCCGGGCGATCACCCAGGCGGTTGCCTCGACGCCGGCGGGTCCGGTGCGCGCGGACGACCGCGAGCTGGTCGCGCGGGCCCGGGAAGCGATCGGGTCCGACGAGCCGGCGGCCCGCGGGCTGTTCACGCTGGCCGAGGCGCTGGGGGTGTCGCCGTACCGGTTGAGCCGCGCGTTCCCGCGCGAGCTGGGCGTTTCGGTGACGAGGTACCGCAACCGCGTCCGGGTCGGCCGCGCACTCGACCGGCTGGAGGCGGGGGAGCGGGAGCTGGCGGCCCTGGCGGCGGATCTGGGGTTCTCCGACCAGGCCCACCTGACGCGCACGGTCCGCGAGCACGCCGGAACGACGCCGGGGGTGATGCGCCGGCTGCTGGCGAACGGACGGAGGTGAGGAGGTCCCGCGAGACCCGGCGATGCGTGCGTGCTCGCGCGGAAGTACTTGGCGGCGCGAGGTGGTTGCCGATCGACCGCCGGCGCGGAAGTGCACGGCGGCGTGGCGTCGGTGCCGCTCGCGCGGATGGCGACCGGCGCACCAGGAACGGTCCACGCGTGCCGACCCTCGAGCACCCGCGCCCCGCAAGACCCGCGGGTCGATCCAGCGCGCGCAAGGTTGCCGAAGCCGAACCCCCGACACCCGTTCGCAAGGATCGCGCGGCGGGCACGGAGTTAGGCGCGTGGCCACCCCCAGCGGCCACGTGAGTCACCCCGCGGCCGCTGCGCCACCCCGGGTTCCGTGTCATGTTTCCGAAACACCGAACGGGAGTATCGTAGTCTTTCCGGGACGGGCTGTGTCAAGTTTTCGGGACAGCTACGCTGACGGTTGTCACGTTTCTTGGCTGAGGGTGGTGTGTGGTGAGCGAAGGGCGCAGTTTCGCCGAACGGCTGGCGCACTTGATCGCGACCGTGCACCCGCCGGACCGCAAGCCGTACTCCTACCGGGAGATCGCGACCGGCGTCGCCGACCGGACCGGGGTCTCGATGTCCGCGACGCACGTGCAGCAGCTGGCCGTCGGCGCGCGCAAGGACCCCAAGCGCTCGCACATCCAGGCGCTCGCGCAGTTCTTCGGCGTGCCCGTCACCTACTTCTTCGACGACGAGGTCGCGGGCCGGATCGACAGCCAGGTCGAGGACGTCGTGGCGTGGCGGGACACCGAGGCGCGCACCCTGGCGCAGCGGGCGATGCGGCTCTCCCCGCGCGACCGCGAAACCGTCACCGCGCTGCTCGACCAGCTCGGCAGCTACGACGAGACCCGGCGCCGCGAAGGCCGGCGCCGGAAGCCCGAGTGAGCCGCGCCGGTCGGTTACGATGACCTCGTCCGTGATCGCGCCCCGGTGCAGCCGGCTGGCGCCCGGTGAGCGGGGAGGACCCATCGACGAGCGTGGTCTGCCGGACCTCCGTGACCGGGCGCGGGAGCGCGTCCGGGCGGTGCTCGCCGTCGTCCCGCTGCCGCGGCCGTGGTCGATGAACGGCTGGGTGGACCGCCTCGAGGCCTGGCGGGGGCGCGAAATCGACCTCGTCCCGATCACCTACCGGCCCGGGCAGCCCTCCGGGGCCTGGCAGGCGCGCCCGGACTACGACCTGATCGCCTACACCGAGCACACGTCGGCGCTGCACCAGGACCACATCATCGCCCACGAGCTCGCCCACATGCTCTGCGCGCACACCGGCACCTGCCTGATGGCCGAGTCCGACGCCGCCCAGCTCGCCCCGGACCTCGCGCCCGCGGCGTTGTCGCACCTGCTCACGCGCGTCACGAGCGGCACCGAGGAGTACGAGGCCGAACTGATCGCCGTCCTGCTGATGAGCGCCGCGACCAGTGAGCCGCCCGCCGTTCAGCCGGGAGCGTCCGGCCGGGCAGCCGACCAGGCTAGGCGGCTGGCGGCACTCCTGGGATAGTCGCGTCCCGTGATCGACATTCTGTTCCTCGGGGTCGGGGCCTTCGCGCTCGTCGTCGGCATCTGGCGCGCCGTGCGCGCCCGGCGCACCGGTGCGGGCGCCGGCCTGGCCGTCTCGCTCATCGCGCTGGGCGCCGCGTTCTGCTTCCTCTCGAACCGCGCGCAGCAGTTCGAGAGCGAGCTCTACCCCAGCCTCGGGCGCCTGCTGTCGAACCTCGCGACGATGGTCGCCGCGTACGGGATCGGGCTGACCGTCGCGGAGATCAGCGGCACCCGCGACCGCGGCCGCCGCACCCGGCTGGTCGCGCTCGGCGTCGCGCTGACGTTGCTGGTCGTCACGTTCTTCAGCACGCAGGGGCTGCCCCACGGGGTCGGCGTGTTCGACGAGCTCTACCGCACGCACCCGACGCTGGTCGTCTACGTCTTCGCCTACACCGTCTACCTGGGACTCGCGGTCATCGACATCGGGATCGTGGCGGCCGTGACGATCCGCGCGAGCGGCGGGGCGCTGCGCGCCGGGCTGGTGTTGCTGCTGCTGGCGTCGGCGTTCGCGCTCGCGTACCTGGCCGGGAAGGTCGTCGGGACGATCCACGCGCTGCAGGCCGAGCACCCGGTGAAAGCGTTGTGCCGCGGGCCCTTCTCGACGGTGCCGTGCGCGCTCGACGTCGGGTTCCCGGCCGTCTCGGTGCTGCTGATCGTGCTGGGCCTGACGATCCCGGCGGTCCCGGGCCTGACGGCGGCCCGCCGCGACGCCCGGACGCTGCGCCTGCTGCGTCCGCTGCGCGCGCACCTGACGCGGCGCTACCCGGAGATCGTCCGCATCGACCCGGGCGGCCCGTCGCGGCGCGAACGCCTGCTGACGGCGATGAGCGAGACCAACGACGGCCTCATCCTGGCCGGCGCGACCCCGGACCTCCCGCCGCCGGCGGTGGCGCGCCTGGTCCGCGACCTTCCGGACGAACCCCGCGAGACCCCGCCACCCACCGCGCCCGGCGAACCGTTCGCCGCCGACGTGGCCCGGCTCCGCGCGATCGCCCGCGCCTACCGGCAGCTGGCGGGCACCCCGGCCGCCCCGCCGAGCCGCCGCTGAGCGCTCAGCCGCCGAAGCGCGCGGACAGCCGCGGTTCCCAGCCCCGGTCGGTGAGCGCGACGAGCTGCAGTTCCGCCGCCTGATCCGTCAGCGGAAGCAGCGGCCGGACCTCGGCGGCCACCCGCTCGAGGACGTCCGCCTCGCCACCCATCGCCACCGTCACGTGGGCGCCCGGGCGGGGACCGAACCGCCCGCCGTACGGCCGGACTTCGGGCCAGCGCGCGCAGACGGCGTCGGTGACCGGCTGGAGCGCGGGCGCCGGGATCGCAGCGAAACCGGGTGCCGTGACGAACTCCGTGAGCGGCACTTCGGTCGGCGAGAACGTCGCGGCGAGCGCGCGGACCGCGTCGAGGACGGCGTCGCTCACTTCGGCAGCCGGCAAGAACGGGTAGAGCGCCGTCACGTGGGCGGGCAGGCCGGGGCGGACCAGGGCGGGGTCGACGCGGCGGGCCGCTGCCAGCACCGGTTCGGCGGCGGGCAGCAGGATCACCAGTGCGGTGGTTCCGGGTTCGGGCACCCCCGCATCATGGCAGTCAGGCGACGGCGGCCGCCGGGAACCGGCCCGCGCGGGCCAGTGCGAGGCTGCGCATGCACAGCTGGACCAGCTCTTCGTTGGCGCGGCTGCGCGGGACGTGCCCGCAGAGCCCGCAGCGGATGGTCACCTCGCCGGCCAGCTCGTCCACCGCGACCAGCGCCTGGTGGTCGCAGCGGCGGCACCAGCGGTAGCCGATCGCCGGGTTCGTGTGCACCGGCGACGACACGCATTCGTGCAGCCAGCGGCGGTGCGTGCGGCAGGTGACGCGGTCGGTCGGGTCGAGCCCGCCGTCGTCCTCCACGCGGTCTTCGCGCGCCAGAGTCGAAGCCAGCAGCGGCTGCCGCGCGGCGGCGGGCCGGTCTTCGGGGTTGGGCGCGGCCCACGCGTGGTGGTCGCCGCACCGGCACTTCTCGGTCATGGAGCCCCCAGGGTCGGGTCGTTCGATGCTTCGAGTGTGAGCGCGGCCACGGACGCCGGACAACCGGAAAAGCGCTCAGTGTCGACCGGCGGCACGCCACTCGCGACGGACGGGTGAGCGGACTTCGGCGCTCGGTTATGCGAACATATGTTCTATGACCGACGAGGGGCCCATCCTGCACGCCGATCTCGACTCGTTCTACGCGTCGGTCGAGCAGCGCGACGATCCGGCGTTGAAAGGACGCCCGGTGATCGTCGGCGGCGGGGTCGTGCTGGCGGCGAGTTACGAGGCCAAGGCCTACGGCGTCCGCACCGCGATGGGCGGTGCGCAGGCCCGCAGGCTGTGCCCGCAGGCGGTCGTCGTGCCGCCGCGGATGTCGGCGTACCTGGCCGCCAGCCGCGCGGTGTTCGAGGTCTTCCACGACACGACGCCGTGGGTGGAGGGCATCTCGATCGACGAGGCGTTCCTCGACGTCAGCGGCCTGGCCAGGATCGGCGGACGGCCGAGCCACATCGCCGAACGGCTGCGCGTCGCGGTCGCCGAGCGGGCCGGGCTGCCGATCACGGTCGGGGTGGCGCGCACGAAGTTCCTGGCCAAGGTCGCCAGCCGGGTCGCGAAACCGGACGGCCTGCTGGTGGTGCCGCACGACGGCGAGCTGGAGTTCCTGCACCCGCTGCCGGTTTCGGCGCTGTGGGGCGTCGGCAAGGTCACGACGGAGAAGCTGCACGCACGCGGGATCCGGACGGTCGGCGAGCTCGCGACGTCCGAGCAGGTGGACCTCGACGGCTTGCTCGGCCGGGGCCCCGGCCGCCACCTGCACGCCCTGGCCCACAACCGCGACCCCCGCCGCGTCGAGGTGGGCGTCCGCCGCCGCTCGATCGGCGCCCAGCGGTCCCTGGGCCGCGCCAGACGGACCCCGGCCGAGCTCGACGTGGTGCTGGTGGCCCTGATCGACCGCATCGCCCGCCGCCTGAGGGCCGCCCACCGCGTCTGCCGGACGGTGACGATCCGCCTGCGCTTCGCCGACTTCGAGCGGGCCACTCGTTCGCACACGCTGACCGAGCCGACGGCCGGCACCGGCGTGCTGCTCACGGCGGCGCGCGAACTGCTCGTCGCCGCGCTGCCGTTGATCGCCGACCGCGGGATCACGCTGCTGGGCGCCGCGTTGTCCAACCTGGCCGACGACGACCCGTTCCAGCTGACACTGCCCTTCGAGCGCCAGCGAGCGACGGAGCTGGACACGGCACTGGACGCGGTGCGCGACAGGTTCGGCAAGGCGGCGGTGACGCGCGCGGTCCTGCTCGGCCGGCCCGACGACCTCGAAGTGCCGATGCTGCCCGACTGAGCGGCCCGATCCTCCGCCGCGGCAGCACACCGCTTCCGCGCAACTGTTTCCGGTCGCGTCGCGCAGTTCCGCGGGAACCAGGTGATCCGCCACGATTTCCGATCCCGGTGCGAAACCGCCGGGATCCGTCAATGTGGCGGCAATCGCCTCGCGCCAGGTCCGTGGTGACGCCGAGCCAGCTCGCGGACACGGGGCGAAACAGGTCCAGTCCACTCTGGACGAGCCGTTCGGCGACCCGGCGGCGGCGAGCAGTTCCCGTTCGACCACCTGTGTCGCCGGGTGGTGGACCTCGAACACCCGGAAACGTCCGGAGACGGCCCGATACGCGAACGAATCGTGACCGGCGCCCGAAATCGGATACTGGTCTATACCGGAATGGGAGAGCTGCTCTTCGGCGAACCGTCGGCGGCACACCGCCTCGGCGCGGGCACCCCCGAGGACCGGGTGGGTGCCGTGGAGCCGGTGGTACGCCAAGAGTTCCTCCGCGTGCTCGCCGAGCAGCGGAGCGGCGAAGGAGCTCGCGAAGATGTAGGGTTCGGTGTCGTCGAGCAAATGTGCCGCCCGCGCGACAGCCGCGGTGAAGACGGTGCGGCTCGCATTACCGGGAAACTCGGGGTTGGTCACGCCGTCACGGTACCGATTTGATTTCGAGCCTATCACGAAATTGATTTTCGGCCAAGGCGCAGCCCATTCCGGCGCCGTTGCGGTCACTCTGGACGCGGGCGACCCGCTCGCCCGGGCGGCCATTGTGGACGCTTGACGGGTGTCGCGCGTGCCGGACGTGATTCGACAGGTTAGGGTCTGTCCGACCGTGTTCTGGAGAAGATGAGGAACGACGAACCATGGCGCAACGGGTGCAGGTCCAGATGGTGGACGACCTCGACGGGAGCGAGGCTTCGCAGACCGTCCCCTTCAGTCTCGACGGCGTGACCTACGAAATCGACCTGTCCGAGGACAACGCCTCCGCGCTGCGGGACGAACTCGCGCGCTACGTCGGCGCCGCGCGTCGCATCGGCGGCCGCAAGGTGCGCCTCGCGACCGGTCAGTCGCTGTCCGGCTCGGGCGGCGGCTCGGGGACCGACCGCGAGCGCAACCGGCAGATCCGCGAGTGGGCGCAGGCCAACGGCTACGAGGTCGCCGAGCGCGGCCGCCTTTCCAGCGAGATCATCGCGGGCTTCGAGGCCGACCAGGCCGCGGCGGCCGAGCCCGTCGACGTCAAGCCGGCGCGCAAGCGAGCCCCGCGCAAGAAGTCTTGAACCGGAGCGGCAAAACTTCCTGACGGGTAACGGGTTCGTCGCGGTGCGTGCGCACCGCCCGGCCCGCCCCAGGGATTCCGGCCCGAGCGCCCCGAAGTGCCGTCGAGTGCGAATGCCGCACCCGACGTCACTTCGGGGCGCTTTTGTGCGTCCGTAGGTGTTCGTTGTGGACGCCGGACGCGGTTCGACGGGTGTCAAAGCTTGTCGACGGTGCCTTCGATGGCCAGACTGGCAGTGCTCCGCGCGGCCGGTACCGCGGCGGAGCACCGGCCCGGTGGCCGCCTCCTCCCTCGATGGCCACCGGGCCGCCTTCTTGCCTCGAACCGCAGCCTACCGCATACTGCATACAATCTGCAGTCTGCGAGGAGGCGGTCGCCATGGCCGAGATCCGCGAGCTCCGAGACGTCTACGGCCGGCGCTACCGCGTCGGGGAGTCCGACCGGGAGCTGCTCGGCAGGCCCCGGACGTGGATCACCTGGCTGGCCGCCGCGGCCATGCTCGCCGCCGGGGTGCAGCAGTACGGCTTCGGCGCGATCGTCCCGGCGCTGAGCCGGGCGCACGGCTGGACGTTCGGCGGGATCGCGCTGTCCTTCGCCGTTTGGGCGATCTGCCAGGCCGGGGTGGCGTTCCCGGCGGCGTGGCTGCGTGACCGCGGGGTGTTCCCCGCGCCGGCCGCGATGGCCGCCGGCGCGGTGCTGTGCGCCGCCGGGCTCGTGACGCTCGGCCACGCGAGCAGCCTGCTCACCGTGTTCCTCGGCTACTCCGTGCTCGGCGGGCTCGGCACCGGTCTGGTGTACGCCACGTGCATCGGCGCGGTGCTCGCGTGGTTCCCGGACCGCGGCGGCTCGCGCGCGGGCGTCGTGAGCGGGGCGTTCGCCTTCGGCAGTGTGCCGTTCGTCGTCCTCGCCGCAGCGTTGCCGGAAGCGAGAGCAGTGCTCTTGGACATGTCCGCCGCTCTCGTGCTCGTCGTGATCGCCGGCTGCGGCGCGGTGCTGCGCTACCCGCCGCGGCACTGGTGGCCCGCCACTCCGGAACCGCGTGCCTGGGCATTGGACCGGGCGCACAACCGGCGGCCGGCCGTCCGGCACTACCGGCCGGCGGAGCTCCTCCGGTGCGCGACGACGCGGGCGCTGTACCTCGTGGTCGTGCTCGCCGCCGCGGTGCTGTTGTTCGATCTGGCTTACCTGGCGACGTTCGTCGCCGAACGCAGCGGGCCCGGGCTCGCCGGGGCCGCGGTTGCGTTGCTCGCCGCGGCGACGGGCAGTGGGCGTGTCCTCGTCGGACGGCTCGCCGACCGGCTCGGCCGCCACCGGATCCTGCGCTTCGCGCTCGTCGCGGGCGGGCTCGCGCAGTTCGCGCTGTTCTCCTCGGGCGAGCACCGGCACGCGGTCGGCCTGCTGCTGGGTGTCGCGCTCGCCGGCCTCGGCAACGGCTGCTGCTACACGCTGCTCGTCGGCCTGGTGCGCGAGTACTTCGGCGAGGAGTCGGTCGCGCAGAACTTCGGGATACTTTACAGCGCGAAGGCAGTCGGCGCGGGGGTCGGGACCGGGCTGGCCGCGCTCGTCGTGGCATCGCACGGGTTCGCCGGTGCGTTCGCCGTGGCCGGTGTGCTGAGCCTCGCGGCCGGCGTGCTGTCCGGGCGGCTGACCCAGCCGGGCCGCCCCGAGTCGCTGCTGCCGGCGGCCTGACGTGGGGCGGATGACCAGCAGGCGCCCGGTGGTGCGCGTCCGCGACGGCGCGCACACCACCCGGCCGGACACGCTCACCGTCGAGGAACCCCTCGAAATCCGGGTCGGCGGCAAGGCCCTGTCGATCACGATGCGCACGCCGGGCGACGACTTCGACCTCGCCGCGGGGTTCCTCGTCGGGGAAGGCGTGGTCCGTGCGGCCACCGACATCCGGGCGATCCGCTACTGCGCCGGCGCGACGGCCGACGGCGGCAACACCTACAACGTCCTCGACGTGACACTCGCCGACGGCGTAGCACCGCCGGACGCGTCGGTCGAGCGCACCTTCTACACGACGTCGTCGTGCGGCCTGTGCGGCAAGGCGAGCCTGGACGCGGTCCGCACGACGGTGCCGTGGCCGGTCGCCGCGGACCCGTTCACGACGGACGCGGCGACACTGGCCGCCCTGCCGGACGAACTCCGCGCGGCACAACGGGTCTTCGACCGCACGGGCGGCCTCCACGCGGCGGGCTTGTTCGACGGCGACGGCGAGCTGCTGTGCCTGCGCGAGGACGTCGGCCGGCACAACGCGGTGGACAAGGTCGTCGGCTGGGCCACCCGCGACGGCAAGCTGCCCCTCCCGGGCACGGCGCTGATGGTGAGCGGCCGGGCGTCGTTCGAGCTGGTGCAGAAGGCGGTGATGGCGGGAATCCCGTTGCTGGCCGCGGTTTCGGCACCGTCGTCGCTGGCGGTGGACCTGGCCGCGGAGCTGGGGCTGACGCTGGTGGGGTTCCTGCGGGGGACGTCGATGAACGTCTACACCCGACCGGACCGCCTGGGCCTTCAGCCGAGCTGACCGAGCACCGCCCCGACCACGGCGTCTTCGGGTGACCGGTGCACGGCGGCGAGCTGCCACGGGGGAGGCCGGTCGAACCGCCGGACAGTGAGCTCGGGAAACCGGGTGACGACGGAGGCGGGCAGGACACAGGCGGCGAGCCCGGCCTGCACGATCCTCGCGGCGGCGGCGAGATCGTCGACTTCCAGGGTGGGCCGCCGGCCGGGGAACGCGCGGTCGACGGCTTCGCGGATCGCCCAGCCGGGTGGGAAGCCGACGAGCGTGAGGCCGGAGAGGTCCGAAGGAGCGGAGCGCGCCCCGCCGGGAGCGGTGGCGAGAACGAGTTCTTCGGCCGGGAGCGCGGTGGTGACGAGCCCGGCACCGCGGCGGCCGGCCGGCGCGGCGCCGGGGGTATCGGAGACCGCGGGAGTCGGCTCGCCGGAGGTTGCGCTGCCATGGGCAGGCGGCGACGCGCCGGCGGTGGCGTCCGCCACCTTGCCGAGCGGGCCGGGGAAGGCACGGTGGCTCCCGGAGCCGGCCGGTTCGCCGGCTGGTGTCGTGCCCAGCGGGCCGGGTAGCGCGGTCAGCAGCAGGTCCACTGTGGACTCCGCCACCGCGCACCCCGCATCCCCGGGCGGCAGCTGGCGGACCTCCACCCCCAAACCCGGGTGCGCGTGCCGCAGCTTCGCCAGTAGCCGGTGCAGGTCCGCCAGCAATCCGGGGCACATCCCCACCCGTACGCACCCGCCCAGCGGGGAGACCGCCGCGCGGGCTCGCTCCGCCGCCTCCAGCGCCGCCCGCGCGGCGGGCACGAAAGCCTCGCCGGCGGGCGTCAAAACCACCCGGTGCGTTGTCCGGTGGAACAGCGGCGTGCCCAGGTCCCGCTCCAGCGCACGCACCACAGTGGACACCGTCGACTGCACCGTCCGCAAACGCTGGGCTGCCGCCGTGAAACCGCCTTCCTCGGCGACCGCCACCGCCACAGCCAGCTGACGGAGGTCCATCACAGCACCTCGCGGACCAGCGCTGCCGTCTCGCTCGGGGTCCGGCCCACGCGGATGCCGGCCGCCTCCAGTGCTGCCTTCTTCGCCGCCGCCGTGCCTGACGAGCCGGAGACGATCGCGCCCGCGTGGCCCATCGTCTTGCCTTCGGGGGCGGTGAACCCCGCGACGTAGCCGACCACCGGCTTCGACACGTTCGCCTTCACGAAGTCCGCCGCCCGTTCCTCGGCGTCGCCGCCGATTTCGCCGATCAGGACGATCACGTCGGTCTCCGGGTCCTTTTCGAACGCTTCGACCGCGTCGATGTGCGTCGTCCCGATGATCGGGTCGCCGCCGATGCCGACGCACGTCGAGAAGCCGACGTCGCGCAGCTCGTGCATGAGCTGGTAGGTCAGCGTGCCGGACTTCGACACCAGGCCGATCCGGCCCCGGCCGGTGATGTCGGCCGGGATGATGCCCGCGTTGGAGCGGCCGGGGGAGATGATGCCCGGGCAGTTCGGGCCGATGATCCGCGTCCGCCCGCCCGCGGCGACGGCGTGCGCCCACAACCGCGCGGAGTCGTGCACCGGGACGCCTTCGGTGATCACCACCGCGAGGCCGATGCCGGCGTCCACCGCTTCGATCACCGCGCCGGCGACGAACGGCGGCGGCACGAACAGCACGCACACGTCGGCGGCGGCCGAAGCCATCGACTCCGCGACGCTGCCGAACACCGGCAGCGAACAGCCCGGGAGCTCGACCGTCTGCCCGGCCTTGCGCGGGTTCACCCCGCCGACGACGTTCGTCCCGGCGGCCAGCATCCGCCGGGTGTGCTTGGCGCCTTCGGAGCCGGTGATGCCGGAGACGACGATCCGGCTGGTCTCGTCCAGGAAGATGGCCACGGGTCAGACCTCCGCGATCGCGAGCTTCGCCGCCTCGCGGGCGGCGTCGTCCATGGTGGCCACCACGGTGACCAGGGGATGGGCGGCGTCGGCGAGGATCCGCCTGCCTTCGGTGACGTTGTTCCCGTCGAGCCGCACCACCAGCGGCTTGGTCGCGCGCGAACCCAGGACCTCCAGCGAGCGCACGATCCCGGTCGCGACGGCGTCGCACGCGGTGATCCCGCCGAAGACGTTGACGAACACGCTGCGGACCTGCGGGTCGCCGAGGATCACGGTCAGCCCGTTCACGATCACCTCGGCCGAGGCGCCGCCGCCGATGTCGAGGAAGTCGGCGGGGCCGCGCGCGCCCGCCTCCGCCGCGGCCGAGGCGACGACGTCCAATGTGGACATGACCAGGCCGGCGCCGTTGCCGATCACGCCGATGTCGCCGTCCAGCTTGACGTAGTTGAGGCCCTTCGCGTGCGCCTCCCGTTCGAGGGGATCGCCGTCCGCGGAGTCGTCGAACGAATCGGAGCGCCGGAAGTCCGCGTTGTCGTCGAGGGTGATCTTCCCGTCCAGCGCGACGATCCCGGCCGACGTCCTGGCGAGCGGGTTGACCTCGACCAGCGTGCAGTCCTCGGCGACGAACACCGCCCACAGCTTCTCCACGACCCCGGCCACTTCCGCCCGGACGTCGGCGGGGAACCCGGCCGTGACCTCGGCCGCGTCGACGCCGGTCAGCGGGTCGACCGGGACGCGCCGGAGTGCCGCGGGGTCGGTGGCGGCCACCTCTTCGATCTCCATCCCGCCGTGCACGGACGCCATCGCCAGGAACGTCCGCCCGGCGCGGTCGAGCAGGAAGGAGACGTAGTACTCCTCGGCGATCTCACCGGCTTCGGTGACGAGGACGCGGTGGACGGTGTGGCCCTTGATGTCCATCCCGAGGATGTCGTCGGCGGCCTGCTCGGCGTCGTCGGCTGTGTGCACCACGCGGACGCCGCCCGCCTTGCCGCGGCCGCCGGTCTTCACCTGGGCCTTGACGACGACGGAGCCGCCGATGGCCGCGGCCGCGGCCCGGGCTTCGGCCGGCTCGGCGACGACGCGGCCACGGGGGACGGGGACGCCGTGCTTCTCAAAGAGATCACGGGCTTCGTGTTCGAAGAGATCCATGCGGGGCTTCCTTTCCACGGCGGGGCAGGGCAAGGAGGTCCGCCGTGCCCGGGCGTGCGGTGACGGTCGGCGGGGGCGGGATCGAGGCCCGGGAAAAACCCTGCGGATAGCCCTGGACACGGGCTGCTTGAGAGGTGACTATATGCCTACCCCATACGGTATGCAATCTACAGTCTGCCGCGAAGAGGCCGCTGACCTCGAAGGACGCCGGCAGCGGCGCGAGCGGACCCGGAAACGGACCGCCGGACAAGAGAGATCCGGTGGCGGACCAGAGGAGTTGAGCGATGGCGCTGACCACGACCGGCACGACCGCGGGGGAGAGTGCCCGTGCGATGAACGGCGCCGAGCCCGCGCCGGCCACGGAGATATCTGGCGGGCACCTGGTGGCGAAAGCCCTGAAGGCCGAAGGGGTCGACACGATCTTCACGCTGTGCGGCGGCCACATCATCGACATCTACGACGGCTGCGTCGACGAAGGCATCGAGGTCATCGACGTCCGGCACGAGCAGGTCGCCGCGCACGCCGCGGACGGCTACGCGCGGATCACCGGCAAGCCCGGCTGCGCGGTCGTCACCGCCGGTCCGGGCACCACCGACGCCGTCACCGGGGTCGCGAACGCGCTGCGCGCGGAAAGCCCGATGTTGCTCATCGGCGGCCAGGGTGCGCTGACCCAGCACAAGATGGGGTCCCTGCAGGACCTCCCGCACGTGGACATGATGGCGCCGATCACCAAGTTCGCCGCGACCGTGCCGCACACCGCCCGCGTCGCCGACCTCGTCTCGATGGCCTTCCGCGAAGCCTACGCCGGTGCGCCGGGCCCGTCGTTCCTCGAGATCCCGCGCGACGTTCTCGACGCGCGGGTGCCGCTCGACCAGGCCCGGATCCCCGAAGCGGGCCGCTACCGCGCGTCGACGAAGAACGCCGGCGACCCCGCCGACGTCGAGAAGCTCGCGGACCTGCTGGTGCACGCCAAGAAGCCGGCCATCCTGCTCGGCAGCCAGGTCTGGACCACGCGGGCGACCGGCCCGGCGACCGGCCTCGTGCGCACGCTGAACATCCCGGCGTACATGAACGGCGCCGGCCGCGGCACGCTGCCCCCGGGCGACCCGCACCACTTCCAGTTGTCCCGCCGGTACGCCTTCGACAACGCCGACGTCATCATCATCGTCGGCACCCCGTTCGACTTCCGGATGGGCTACGGGAAGCGGCTTTCGAAGGACGCCACCGTCGTCCAGATCGACCTGGACTACCGCACGGTCGGCAAGAACCGCGACGTCGACCTCGGCATCGTCGGCGACGCCGGCCAGGTGCTGGCCGCGGTGGCCGAGGCCGCGTCCGGCCGCACCGACAACGGCGCCGTCGGCCGCAAGGCGTGGCTCGAAGAACTGCACGCCGTGGAAGACAAGGCGAAGCGGAAGCGGCTGCCGCTGCAGCACTCCGACGCGAGCCCGATCCACCCGTACCGGCTCGTCCACGAGATCAACGAGTTCCTCACCGAGGACTCGATCTACATCGGCGACGGCGGCGACATCGTCACCTTCTCCGGCCAGGTCGTCCAGCCGAAGTCGCCCGGGCACTGGATGGACCCCGGTCCACTCGGGACGCTCGGCGTCGGCATCCCCTTCGTCCTGGCCGCCAAGCACGCCCGCCCGGACAAGGAGGTGGTCGCCCTGTTCGGCGACGGCGCCTTCAGCCTCACCGGCTGGGACTTCGAAACGCTCGTGCGGTTCGACCTGCCGTTCGTCGGGATCGTCGGCAACAACTCGTCGATGAACCAGATCCGCTACGGCCAGGCCGCGAAGTACGGCGTGGGGCGCGAGCGCGTCGGCAACACCCTCGGCGACGTCCGCTACGACGAGTTCGCCCGGATGCTGGGCGGTCACGGCGAAGAGGTCCGCGACCCCGCCGACATCGGGCCGGCGCTGCTGCGGGCGCGGGAGTCCGGCAAGCCGTCGCTGATCAACGTCTGGGTCGATCCCGACGTGTACGCCCCCGGAACCATGAACCAGACCATGTACAAGTGAGCGGAGGCCAAGCATGGGTAAGGCACTGGAGGGCGTGCGCGTCCTCGACATGACGCACGTGCAGTCCGGTCCGTCGTCGACGCAGCTGCTCGCCTGGCTCGGCGCGGACGTGATCAAGCTCGAAACCCCCGGCCGCGGCGACATCACCCGCGGGCAGCTGCGCGACCTGCCCGGGGTGGACAGCCTCTACTTCACGATGCTGAACGCCAACAAGCGCAGCATCACGCTCAACATGAAAAGCGACGAGGGCAAGGAGATCTTCGAGAAGCTCGTGTCCGGGGTGGACGTCCTGGTCGAGAACTTCGGCCCCGGCGTCGTCGACCGGTTCGGCTACCCGTGGGCGAAGCTGTCCTCGCTCAACCCGCGGCTGGTCTACGCCTCCATCAAGGGGTTCGGGCCCGGCCGCTACGCCGACTTCAAGGCCTACGAGGTGATCGCGCAGGCCATGGGCGGCGCGATGAGCACCACCGGCTTCGAAGAGGGCCCGCCGACCGCGACCGGCGCGCAGATCGGCGACTCCGGCACCGGCATCCACCTGGTGGCCGCCATCCTCGCCGCGCTGTACCAGCGGACCTCCACCGGCCGCGGCCAGCGCGTCCAGGTCGCCATGCAGGACGCCGTGCTCAACCTGTGCCGGGTCAAGCTGCGCGACCAGCAGCGGCTCACCCACGGACCGCTCGGGGAGTACCCGAACGAGAACTTCGGCGACGAGGTCCCGCGCTCGGGCAACGCTTCCGGCGGCGGCCAGCCCGGCTGGGCGGTGAAGTGCGCGCCCGGCGGCCCGAACGACTACATCTACGTGATCGTCCAGCCGCCCGGCTGGGCCCCGCTCGCCCGGCTGATCGGCAAGGGCGAGCTGGCCGAGGACCCGGCGTGGGCCACCCCCGAGGTCCGGCTGTCCAAACTGGACAAGATGTTCGCGCTCGTCGAGGAGTGGACCGAGAAGCACAGCAAGTGGGAGGTGATGGAGAAGCTCAACGCCTGCAACATCCCGTGCGGCCCGATCCTGTCCACGAAGGAGCTGATCGAGGACGAGACACTGGCCGAGCTCGGCTCGGTCGTCGAGGTGCCGCACCCGGAACGCGGCGCCTTCAAGACCGTCGGCTGCCCGCTGAAGCTGTCCGACTCGCCGGTCGAGATCGAACGGTCGCCACTGCTCGGCGAGCACAACGTCGAGGTGCTGGCGGAGCTCGGCTACGGCGAAACGGAGCTCGAGAAGTTCCGCGCCGCGGGGGTGATCTGAGTGGCGGATCGCGCGGCGGTCGAAAAGATCCTCGCCCAGGTGGCGGCCGAAGGGCGGTCCGCGCTGACCGCGCCCGAGGGGCGTGCGGTCTGCGAGGCATACGGTATCCCGACCCCGGCCGAGCGGCTGGCGGCTACGGCCGCCGAAGCCGTCTCACAAGCCGAGGAGATCGGCCTGCCGGTGGTGCTCAAGATCGTCTCCCCGGACATCCTGCACAAGACCGAGGCCGGCGGGGTGCTCGTCGGCCTGCAGGACGCCGAAGCGGTGAAGGCGGGTTTCGGGAAGATCGTCGAGAACGCGAAGGCGTACAACGCCGGCGCGCGGATCGTCGGCGTCCAGGTGCAGCAGATGCTCACCGAGGGCCAGGAGGTGATCATCGGCTCGGTCACCGACCAGACGTTCGGGAAGGTCGTCGCGTTCGGCCTCGGTGGCGTGCTGGTGGAGGTGCTCAAGGACGTCACCTTCCGGCTCGCGCCGACGACGGCCGAGGAAGCGCTGTCGATGGTCGACGGTATCCAAGCGGCCGAGATCCTGCGGGGCGTGCGCGGTTCGGATCCTGTCGACCGTGCCGCCCTCGCCGCCGTGATCACCGGGCTCGGCGAGCTCGTCACCGACTTCCCCCAGCTGTCCGAAGTGGACCTCAACCCGGTGCTGGCCACCGCGCGCGGGGCGACCGCGGTCGACGTCCGCATCCTGGTCGACCCGGACGCGGCGAAGGAGCCGCAGCGGTTCACCCAGGAGGAGATCCTGGCGTCGATGACCCGGATCATGAAGCCGGCGTCGATCGCGGTGATCGGCGCGTCCGCCGAGGCCGGGAAGATCGGCAACTCGGTGATGAAGAACCTGGTCGGCGGCGGCTACGCGGGGGAGATCCACCCGATCAACCCGAAGGCCGCCGAGATCCTCGACCGCAAGGCCTACGCCAGCATCGCCGACGTACCCGGCGACGTCGACGTCGCGGTCTTCGCCATCCCGGCCAAGTTCGTGCCCGCGGCGCTGGAAGAAGCCGGCAAGAAAGGTGTCGGCGGCGCGATCCTCATCCCGTCCGGCTTCGGCGAGACCGGCAACATCGAGCTGCAGGACCAGGTCGTCGCGATCGCGCGCAAGCACGGCGTGCGCGTCCTCGGTCCCAACATCTACGGTTACTACTACACGCCGGAGAACCTGTCGGCGACGTTCTGCACCCCGTACGACGTCAAGGGCGGTGTGGCGCTGTCATCCCAGAGCGGCGGCATCGGGATGGCGATCCTCGGCTTCAGCCGCTCGGCGAAGATGGGCGTCTCCTCGATCGTCGGCGTGGGCAACAAGGCCGACATCGACGAGGACGACCTGCTCACGTTCTTCGAGCACGACGAGAACACCGAGCTCATCGCCATGCACCTGGAGGACCTCAAGGACGGGCGGGCGTTCGCGGAGACGGCGAAGCGGGTCTCGCGCCGCAAGCCGGTCGTGGTGCTCAAGGCCGGCCGGACGTCGGAAGGCGCCAAGGCGGCCAGTTCGCACACCGGCGCGCTGGCCGGCGACGACAAGGTCTACGACGACATCCTGCGCCAGAGCGGCGTGGTGCGGGCGCCCGGCCTCAACGACATGCTCGAGTACGCCCGCGGCATCCCGCTGCTGCCCACGCCGAAGGGCGAGAACGTCGTCATCATCACCGGGGCCGGCGGTTCGGGCGTGCTGCTGTCAGACGCCTGCGTCGACAACGGGCTGCAGCTGATGACGATCCCGCCGGACCTCGACACGGCGTTCCGCGAGTTCATCCCGCCGTTCGGCGCCGCGGGCAACCCGGTGGACATCACCGGCGGCGAACCGCCCTCGACCTACCGCGACACGATCGCGCTGGGCCTGGCGGACGACCGGATCCACGCGCTGATCCTCGGCTACTGGCACACCATCGTCACCCCGCCGATGGTGTTCGCCGAACTGGTGTCCGAAGTGGTCGGGGAGTACCGGGCGAAGGGCATCCACAAGCCCGTCGTCGCGTCGCTGTCGGGGGACGTCGAAGTCGAGGAGGCGAGCGATCACCTGTACGACCACGGCATCGTGGCGTATCCGTACACGACCGAGAAGCCGGTGGCGGTGCTCGGCGCGAAGTACCGCTGGGCACGGGCCGCGGGCCTGCTTTCGAACCTGAGTCGACGATGACGAAGGAGAACTTCCATGACTGCAGCCACTTACCGGGAGATAGTTGACGAGAACGGCAGAACCTACCGGGTAGGGGAGTCACCGCACGACATCATGGGGCGCTCCCGGAGCTTCATGGTCTGGCTGCCCTGGATCGCCATGATGGCGGTCAGCGTGTTCGAGTACGGCTGGGGGGCCGTCGAAGGCACCCTGGAGGAGAAGTACGGTTGGACGCTGTCGGACGCGTTCTGGCTGGCGAGCATCTGGGCGGTGTTCCAGGCCGGGGTGGCGTTCCCGGCCGGACGGCTCCGGGAGAAGAACATCGTCTCGGCGAAGACGGCCATGCTGGCCGGCGCGGTGTGCAGCGGCATCGGCTACTTCACCATCGCGCACAGCGGGAACCTGACGGTGGCGTTCATCGGCTACTCGGTGCTCGGCGGCACCGGCGCCGGGCTCGTGTACGCGACCTGCATCAACATGGTCGGCAAGTGGTACCCGGAGAAGCGCGGCGCGCGGACCGGGTTCGTCAACGGCGGCTTCGCCTACGGTTCGGTGCCGTTCATCTACCTGTTCAGCGCGTTCCTCGGGCACGAGAACGTCACCGGGGTGCTGGACGGGATCGGTCTCTACATGCTGATCGTCGTCGGCGTCTGCGGGTTCCTGTTCAAGGACCCGCCGAAGAGCTGGTGGCCGAAGGAGATCGACCCGCTCACCTGGGCGAAGAACAAGTCCGGGGTCAGGAGCCTCGCCAAGAACCCGCCCGCGGTCCGGCAGCTCACCCCGGTCGAGGCGATCCGGACCGGCATGCTCCCGCTGATGTGGGTGTGCCTGGTGATCATCGGCGGGGTCTCGCTGTTCGGCATCAACTTCCAGGTGCCCTTCGCCAAGGAAAGCCACTTCGGCGCGTTCGTCGCGGCTTCCTCGGCCGGCGTGCTGGCGATCGTGAACGGCACCGGCCGCGCGGTCGTCGGCTGGGCGTCGGACAGGATCGGGCGACGGCAGACGCTCACCGTGGTGCTGGTCATCGCGGCCGGCGCGCAGTTCGGCGTGCTGTACGCCGGGAACACGCACAACCTGTTCCTGTTCATGGTGTTCGCGTTCCTGACCGGGTTCGGCGGCGGGGCGTTCTACCCGCTGTTCGCGGCGCTCGTGCCGGACTACTTCGGCGAAAACAACAACGCGTCGAACTACGGCCTGGTCTACAGCGCGAAGCTCGTGGGCGGCGTCGGCGGCGGCGGGCTCGCCGCGGGCGTCATCAGCGCGTGGGGTTACACGGGAGCGTACGTCCTCGCCGGGTGCATCGCGCTCCTTTCGGCGGTGCTGACGCTCTTCCTGCGCCAGCCCGGCCGGCCGCGCCACCAGCTCGCCGAAACCGAGCTGGTGGCGCGGCCTTCAGCCGCCGCCGGCGGCTGAGCACCGGTTCGCTCCCCGGTCCCGCGGCCATCAGGACCGGGGAGCCTCCGGGCGTTCGTGGTAGGCCTGGCGCGTCCGTTCGGTGTGCTTGGCCATGATCTGCTCCGCGGCTTCGGTGTCCCCGTCGGAGATCGCGTGGATCAGCTCGTCGTGCTCGTTCCACGCGTCGCGGCCGCGGGGCCGGGCGATCGGCGTGTAGTACCAGCGGACCCGGCGGTCGACCAGGCCGATCAGTTCCGCCAGCACGGCGTTCCCCGACAGCTGCGTGATGAACGCGTGGAGGGCGGCGTTGGCCGCGACCAGGCCTTCGGTGTCGTCGGCGTGCAGGGCCTGGACGCCGACCTGCTGCAGGTCCCACAGGCGCCGGACGTCCTGCGGGGTGGCGTTGCCGGCGGCGAGCTTCGCGGAGTGCGTCTCCAGCACGCTGCGGACGCTCAGCAGCTGGTCGGCCTCCTCGTCGGTCGGCAGGTGCACGAACGCACCCTGCGCCGGGCGGAGGTCGACCCAGCCCTCGCTCTGCAACCGCTGCAGGGCTTCGCGGACGGGCTGCCTGCTGACGCCCAGGTACTCCGCCAGGTCGGCTTCGACCAGGTGCTGCCCGGGTTCGAGGGTGCGGTTGATGATCAGCTCGGCGAGGGCTTCGTAGACGACCTGCCGCAGCGGCGCGGGCCGTTCGACGCGCTTGGCGGCGGTCGAGCTGAGCGAACCCTTGGCCGTGCGGCGGCCGGACGGGCCGCGCTCTGGAAGCGGGGATGCGGGCTGGCTCACGGGACACCTCGAAGGGGAGAGGAAAGCGATCTTCTGCGATCAGGATACAGGTTTTGGTATGCAAAATCCCAGACTCTCACCCGCTCGGGAGTTTTCCCCGCGAGGAGTGCACCCCTGGTCAGCGCCGTGGATCCAGGATACTGTATGCAATCACGTGCTCGACCGAAGCGGGAGGCACATCATGAAGGTGGCTGTTCTCGGGGCCGGGGCGATCGGTGCCTACGTCGGGGCCGCGCTGCACCGCGGCGGGACCGAGGTGCACCTGATCGCCCGGCGGGCCCACCTCGCGGCGATGCGCGAGCACGGCGTCCGCGTGCTCAGCCCGCGCGGCGACTTCACCGCGCACCCCCACGTCACGGACGATCCGGCCGAAGTCGGCGGGGTCGACTTCGTCTTCCTGGGCCTCAAGGCCAACTCCTACGCCTCGTGCGGGCCGCTGCTCGCACCGCTGCTCGGTCCCGAGACGGCGATCGTGGCCGCGCAGAACGGCATCCCGTGGTGGTACTTCCACGGCCTCACCGGTCACCCGCTCGAAGGACGGCGGGTCGAGGCCGTCGACCCCGGTGGCTCGGTGACCGAGGTGCTCGAGCTGCGTCGCGCCATCGGCTGCGTCGTCTACTGCTCGACGGTCATCGAGGAGCCGGGCGTGATCCGGCACCTCGAAGGCACCCGGTTCTCCCTCGGCGAGCCGGACGGCGAGATCTCCGCGCGCTGCAAGGTGCTCAGCGCGGCGATGATCGCCGGCGGGCTCAAGGCGCCGGTCGAACCCGACCTGCGCACCGACATCTGGGTCAAGCTGATGGGCAACGTCGCCTTCAACCCGCTGTCCGCACTGACCCGGGCGACCATGGCGCAGATGTGCGAGCACGACGACACGCGCGCGCTCGTCGCCACGATGATGACCGAAACCCTCGCCATCGCCCGCGCCGCGGGCAGCGACCCGCAGGTCTCGGTCGAGAAGCGCATCGACGGCGCCTGGCGCGTCGGCCACCACAAGACGTCGATGCTGCAGGACCTCGAAGCCGGCAAGCCGCTCGAGACCGACGCGATCATCGGCGCCGTCGTCGAGCTGGCGGCGCTGACCGGCGTCCCCGCGCCGGCGCTGCGCCACGTCCACGCCGCCATCGGCCTGCTCGGCCACACCAGCACGACGCCCGTCCCCGTCGGGTCGCACTGAACCGGAGGTACCCCGTGAAGCGCAAGAACACCGAGCCGTACGTCCGGCTCACCCGGCCACTCGTGCGGGACTCCGGCGTCCTGCGGCCGGCGACCTGGGAGGAGGCCCTCGACCGGGCCGCCGCCGGGATCCGCCGGACCCTCGAAGCCAAGGGGCCCGAGGCGTTCGGGATGTTCTCGTGCGCCCGCGCGACCAACGAGATGAACTTCGTCGCGCAGAAGTTCACCCGCGCGGTGATCGGCACGAACAACGTCGACTCGTGCAACCGCACGTGCCACGCGCCGAGCGTGGCCGGCCTGGCGCGGGTGTTCGACAGCGGCGGCGGGACGTCGTCGTACCAGGAGATCGAGGACGCCGACGTCATCGTGATCTGGGGCGGCAACCCGCGCGAGGCGCACCCGATCTTCTTCCAACACGTGCTCAAGGCCGTCCACAAGGGAGCGAAGCTCTTCGTCGTCGACCCGCGCCGGACGAGCACCGCGAGCTGGGCGCACCGGCAGCTGCAGCCGGAGGTCGGCACCGACATCCCGCTCGCGCACGCGATCGCGCGGGAGATCATCCACTCCGGACTGGCGAATCGTGCGTTCATCGAGCGGGCCACCGAAGGGTTCGAAGAATTCGCCGCGTCGGTCGAGCCGTGGACCCTGGAGGTCGCCGAGAAGACCACCGGCGTGCCGGCCGAGCTGATCGAGGAGCTCGCCCACACCTACGCCCGGGCCGATCGCGGCCAGCTGTCGTGGACGCTCGGGATCACCGAGCACCACAACGGCACCGACAACGTCCTGTCGCTGATCAACCTGTCCCTGCTGGCCGGTCAGGTGGGCCGCTACGGGGCCGGGCTGAACCCGTTGCGCGGGCAGAACAACGTCCAGGGCGGCGGCGACATGGGTGCCATCCCGGACCGGCTGCCCGGCTTCCAGGACGTCCTCGACGCCGGCGTCCGCGCGAAGTTCGACGCGGCCTGGGGCTCGGCCGTCCCGCCGCACCAGGGCCTCAACCTCACGCAGATGCTCGACGCGATGGAACGCGGCGACCTGACCTGCGTGTACATCATCGGCGAGAACCCGGTCCAGTCCGAAGCGGACTGCGAGCACACGATCAAGCGGCTGGCCAACGTCGACCACCTCGTGGTGCAGGACATCTTCCTCACCAAGACCGCGCAGCTGGCCGACGTCGTGCTGCCGGCGTCGGCGGCCTGGTGCGAAAGCGACGGCACGTTCACCAACTCCGAACGGCGGGTCCAACGCGTCCGCAAGGCCCTCGAACCGCCGGAAGGCGCGCGCGACGACATCGAGCTGCTGTCGGAGCTGGCCCGCCGGCTCGGCCACGACTGGCACTACACCGGCGGCGAAAAGATTTGGGACGAGCTGCGCTCGCTCTCGCCGATGCACGCCGGGATGTCGTACGCACGCCTCGAAGAACTCGGCGGGATCCAGTGGCCGTGCTTCTCCGAGGACACCCTGGAACCGACGTTCCTGCACGGGCGGCTGTGGGCCGAGGACCCGGCCGAGCGCGGGCGGCCGGCGCCGTTCACGGTGCTCGAGCACAGCCCGCCGGTCGACCTGCTGTCCGAGGAGTTCCCGATCCGGCTCACCACCGGGCGGCGGCTGGACTCCTACAACACCGGCGTCCAGTCGGGCGGGTTCCCGTCGCCGCTGCGGCAGGGCGAGACCCTCGACCTGTGCCCGGAGGACGCGCGATCACTGGGGGTCGAACCCGACGAGCTGGTCCGGATCTCCTCGCGGCGCGGGGAAATCATCGCGCCCGTCCGGCTCGACAAGGGCCTGAAGCCGGGGCTGGCGTTCATGACCTTCCACTTCCCGGACGAGGTCGACGTCAACGTCATCACCATCGAGGCGACCTGCCCGATCGCCGGGACCGCGGAGTACAAGGCCGCGGCCATCCGCGTCGACAAGCTCACGGTGGAGGTCTGAAGTGGACCTCAAGCTCCTGGACGCCGTGGCGTCGCGTGAAGAGGAGGAGGCGGTCGCCGGGTTCGCGGGCGGCGGCCGCGACCAGCTGCTGCCCGCGCTGCACGCAGTCAACGACCGGGTCGGCTGGCTCAGCCAGGGCGCGCTGAACCTGATCTGCGAGACGCTGCACGTGCCGCCCGCCGACGCGTACGGCGTGGCCAGCTTCTACTCGCTGTTCGCGCTCGAAGAACGCCCGGAGCGGGTCGTGCACGTGTGCACCGACCTGGCGTGCCGGGTCAAGGGCGCGGAGACGGTGTGCGACGTCCTCACCGAGCACGTCGGCGCCGCGGGGAAGGCGCGCGGCGGGGTCACGTGGCTGCGCAGCCCGTGTCTCGGCGTGTGCGAACGGGCCCCCGCGGCGCTGACGTTCCAGGCCGGCGACCCGGCCACCACCGAGCTGGTCGCCCCGGCCACTGGGGCGTCGGCCGTGCTGGCCGCCCAGCGCGAACCGTCCGCTTCGGACGGTTCGCCGCCGCTGATCCACCAGAAGGACGGCCTCCGGCTGCTGCGCCGCGTCGGCGTCGTCGATCCGTCCAGTTTGGACGGCTACCGCGCGACCGGTGGCTACGCGGCACTGCGGAACGCCCTGCGGATGGGGGAGGCCGCGGTGCTGCGCGAGGTCACCGACGCCGGCCTGCTCGGCCGCGGCGGGGCGGCGTTCCCGACCGGGCGCAAGTGGGCCGCCACGGCCGCGCAGCCCGCCGGGCCGCACTACCTGGTGTGCAACGCCGACGAGAGCGAACCCGGCACGTTCAAGGACCGGGTGCTGCTCGAAGGCGACCCGTTCGCGCTGGTGGAGGCGATGACGATCGCCGCGTTCGCGATCGGCGCCCAGTGGGGCTACGTGTACCTGCGCGGCGAATACCCGCGAGCGCTGCGGTTGCTGCGCAACGCAGTGGCGGTCTGCCGGGAACGCGGCTTCCTCGGCACGGACATCATGGGGCACCCCGGGTTCTCGTTCGACATCGAGATCCGCCGCGGCGCCGGCGCGTACATCTGCGGCGAAGAGACGGCGATCTTCAACTCCATCGAGGGCTTCCGCGGCGAGCCCCGCACGAAGCCGCCGTTCCCCGTCGAGAAGGGGCTCTTCGGCAAGCCGACGGTCGTCAACAACGTCGAGACCCTAGTGAACGTGCCGCTGATCCTCACCGGGGGCGCGGCCGCCTACCGGGCGATCGGCACCGAGGCCTCGGCGGGGCCGAAGCTGTTCTGCCTGTCCGGCAACGTCGAACGCCCCGGCGTCTACGAAGTGCCGTTCGGCACGACCCTGCGGGAGCTGCTCGCCCTGGCCGGGGGCGTGCCCGAAGGCCGGTCGCTGCGCGCGATCCTGCTCGGCGGCGCGGCGGGCGGGTTCGTCCGGCCCGACGAGCTGGACCTGCCGCTGACCATGGAGGACGCGCGGGCGGCGAAGACGACGCTCGGCTCGGGCGTCGTCCTGGTCCTCGACGACCTGGCCGACCTCGGTGGCTTCCTGCTGCGGATCGCGGAGTTCTTCCGCGACGAGTCGTGCGGGCAGTGCGTCCCGTGCCGGATCGGGACGGTCCGGCAGGAGGAGGCGATCCACCGCTACCTGGCGGCGGGCTCGGACGAACGGGCGCTGTTGCGCGAGATGGGCGGGGTGATGCGGGACTCGTCGATCTGCGGTCTGGGCCAGACCGCGTGGAACGCCATCGAATCCGCGATCGACCGGCTGGGGGCACTGGGATGACCATCGTGGACATCGGGATCCCGCGACGGCTCGTCGAGTTCACTGTGGACGGCCGGACCGTCCGCGTTCCCGAGGGCTCGACGATCCTCGACGCGTGCACGGCGACGGGCACGGACATCCCGACGCTGTGCTACGGCGACACCCTCGAACCGGCGAACGCCTGCCGCGTCTGCATGGTGGAGGTCGAGGGCTCGCGGACGCTGGTGCCGTCGTGCTCCCGCAAGGCCGAACCGGGCATGGTCGTGCACACCGGCTCCGAGCGGACGCGCACCAGCCGCAAGGTCGTCCTCGAACTGCTGGCCTCCGCGACCGACCTCTCGACCACGCCCGGCGTCGCGGAGTGGCTGGCGGAAACGGGTGCGGACCCGGACCGCTTCGGCCCGGACGCGGCGACGGTCGCCCAGCCGGCCATTGTGGACAACGAGCTGTACGTGCGGGACTACGGGAAGTGCATCCTCTGCTACAAGTGCGTCGACGCGTGCGGCGAGCAGTGGCAGAACTCGTTCGCGATCACCGTGGCGGGCCGGGGTTTCGACGCGCGGATCTCGACGGAGTTCTCGAACCCGCTCCCCGAGAGCGCGTGCGTCTACTGCGGCAACTGCGTGGAGGTGTGCCCGACCGGGGCGCTCAGCTTCAAACGCGAGTACGACAAGCGCGAGGACGGCACCTGGGACGAGTCCCGCCAGACGGCGACGACGACGGTCTGCACGTTCTGCGGCGTCGGCTGCAACCTGACACTGCACGTCCAGGACAACGAGATCGTGAAGGTGACTTCACCGCACGAGAGCTCGGTGACGCACGGCAACCTCTGCATCAAGGGCCGGTTCGGCTGGCAGCACGTCCAGAACCGTTAGGACCACGCCGAAGTAACGCGGTCGAGGTTGAGGAGCACGGTGGGGTGCCGCTCGACGGCCTTGCGGCGGCGCAACGCCCGGAGGAGGGAACGTTCGTTCCGGCGGTCCACGGTCTGCACGGCCTGGATCCGCACGTGGGGGTCCTCGTCCTCCAGCGCCGACTCCAGCAGCGCTGTCGCGTCCCCGCCGGCATCGACGAGGTGCCAGGCGGCGGACGCGCGGGTGCCCGGATCGGGCCGGGCGAGCAGGGGTGCCAGGTCCGTGACGAGGAGTTCGCCGGAAGCGGTCAACGCCCGCATCGTCTGCCAGGCCACGCCGGGGTCGGGGTCGGCGAGGAGCGCCCGGGCCCGGGCGGCGAGATCCGGGGTGCCCAGCGCGGCGAGGACGTGGATCGCTTCGGCCCGTACGGCGGGGTCGGAGTCGGTCAGCGCGGCGCGGGCGGCGGGGGCCACCGCCGCCTTCGCCGCCCGGGCGGCCGCCAGTGCCGCCACGCGCACCCGGGCATCCGGATCGGCGGACGCGGCGGCGAACGCCACGGCCGCCTCCTGGCCGGTCGAGGGCAAGCAGGCCACCGAATACGCGGCCTTGGCTCGCCGTCGCGGATCCGGATCTTCGGTGAGGACGGTGAGCAGGGCGGCTTCGCCACCGGGGAGCTTGTGGCCGAACGCCGACACGGAGCACCCGGCCAGCAACTCGTCGAGCCAGCGGTGGTACCACACGAGGAAGCTCTCGTCCTCCAGGACGTACGGGGCGGGCACACCGTTGAGGTCGAGGTTGACCAGCCGCCCGCGGCCCGGGCCGGACACGACGAGGTGCGTGTACCCGGTGCAGCCGTGGTGGACGACCGCGAGCGTGCCCTGGACCGGGTCGGGCCGGTCGTCCGGCCCCCAGAATGCGTCCCACCACTCGTTCTCGTACCACTGGCCCGGCCGGAACGGGCTCGGTGCGCGGAGGTGGCCGGGGAACGAGCCGGACACCTCCGCGTAGGCGTCGGCGAGCCGGAGCAGCCCGTAACCCGGGCCCGCACCACCGTCGCCGACCTCGAGCAGGAACGCGCGGTAGCTCTCGGGCAAGCGGATGCCGTGCGCCGCCTCGAACGCCGCGACCTCGTGCTCGGGCAGGACCGCGTTCAGCCGGTAGCGGTGGTGGCCGGCGCCGAACGAATCGCGCAGCCGCGGGTCGGCGGCCGCCCGCTCGAGTTTCTCGACGACCGCGGCACGCGTTCCGGTCATGGTCTTTCCCCCTGTGGTTCGGCGCCAGCGTAGCGAGCGGTCGCCGACGCGAGCGTTGACCTCGGGCCTGTCCGGCAGCTATTCTCGATATGCGAAAGAAAAATTCCGGATAGCGAAATTTGAGGTAGCGATGCCCGAGCACTCCCTGCCGTACGTCGTCAACCTGTCGCTGCTGTTCAAGGAGGTCCCCCTCCTCGAGCGCGCGGCGGCCGCGCGGGCGGCGGGCTTCAGCGACGTCGAGTACTGGTGGCCGTTCGAGTCCGCCGTGCCCGGGCGGGACGAGGTGGACGCCTTCGTGCGGAGCCTCGACGGTGTCCGGCTGCGCGGGCTGAACTTCTACGCCGGGGACATGGCCGCGGGGGAGCGGGGCCTGGTGTCCTGGATCGGGCGCGAAGCCGAGTTCGCCGACAGCCTCGTCGTCGCGCTGGACATCGCCGAGCGCACCGGGTGCCGCAGCTTCAACGCGCTCTACGGCAACCGGCTCGACGGCGAAGACCCCGTCAAGCAGGACGACCTGGCGCTGGTGCACCTCGCCACCGCCGCGGAAGCCGCCGCGAAGATCGGTGCGCAGCTGGTCCTCGAACCGCTCTCCGGTGCGGACCGCTACCCGCTCAAGACCGCCGCGGACGCCGTGGCCGTGCTCGACGACCTCGGGCGCGACAACGTGCGGCTGCTGGCCGACCTGTACCACCTGGCAGTCAACGGCGACGACCTGGACGCGCTGCCGACGACGCACATCGCCCGGATCGGGCACGTGCAGATCGCCGACGCGCCCGGGCGCCACCAGCCCGGCACCGGCTCGCTGGACATCGAGGGACACCTCGCGAAGCTGCAGGACGCCGGCTACGACGGGTTCGTCGGGATCGAGTACGTCCCGGAGCCCGACACCCTCGCGTCACTGGACTGGCTGCCGATCACCCGAAGGGGACGAGCATGAAACTGGGATTCATCGGACTGGGCGTGATGGGCGCCCCGATGGCCGCGCACCTGGTCGCGGCCGGGCACGACGTCGCCGGCTACGACGTCCACGCGGCGGCGGGGGAGAAGCTCGCGGCCGCCGGCGGGCGCGCCGCGACCAGTGTCGCCGACGCGGTGGCCGGCGCGGACGTCGTGATCACGATGCTGCCGAACCACCCGCAGGTCGAGGAGGTCGTGCTGACCGCCGGTGGCGTCCTCGACGCCGCCGAGCCCGGCGCGCTGCTGATCGACATGAGCACCATCAGGCCCGAGACGTCGATCGCGGTCGCCGAAGCGGCGCGGGACAAGAAGATCCGCGTCCTCGACGCTCCCGTGTCGGGTGGCCAGGCGGGCGCCGAGCAGGCGTCGCTGTCCATCATGGTCGGTGGCTCCGAGGAGGACTTCGAGGCCGCCAAGCCGGTGCTCGACGCCGTCGGCAAGACCGTCGTGCACGTCGGCCCGCACGGCGCCGGCCAGGTCGTCAAGGCCGCGAACCAGCTCGTCGTCGGCGGGATCTACGGGCTCGTCGCCGAAGCGATCGTGCTGCTCGAAGCGTCCGGTGTGGACGCCGCCACCGGCCTCGACGTGCTCGCCGGGGGACTGGCGGGCAGCCGGATCCTCGAGCTCAAGCGCAAGTCCATGGTGGACCGCCAGTTCGCGCCGGGGTTCCGAATCGACCTGCACCACAAGGACATGGGGATCGCGCTGGCCGCCGCCCGGCAGGCCGACGTCGCGCTCCCGCTCACCGGGCTGGTCGCCCAGCTCGTCGCCGCCGGCCGCGCCATGGGGTACGGCTCCCTGGACCACTCGGCCTTGCTGAAGGTCGCCGAACAGTTGTCGGGCCGCGTCCCGGCGGAGGTGTGACATGCCCAGAATCCCCGCGATGCAGGCGGTCGTCGACGTCCTGGAGAGCGAAGGCGTCGACACCGTCTTCGGTTGCCCCGGCGCCGCGATCCTCCCGCTGTACAACGCCCTGCAAGGCCGGGCGATCGAGCACCTGATCGTCCGCCACGAAGAGGGCGCGACGCACATGGCCGACGGCTGGGCGAGGACCAACGGCAACGTCGGCGTCGCCATCGGCACGTCCGGCCCGGCCGGGACCAACATGATCACCGGGCTCTACACCGCGCACGCGGACTCGATCCCGATGATCTGCATCACCGGCCAGGCGGCCACGACGAAGCTGCACCAGGAAGCCTTCCAGGCGGTCGACATCGTCGAGATCGCCAAGCCCGTGACGAAGTGGGCGGTGCAGGTCAAGGAAGCCGCGCAGCTGCCGTGGATCTTCCGCGAGGCCTTCCGGGTCGCCCGGTCCGGCCGGCCCGGTCCGGTGCTCATCGACCTGCCGATCGACGTCCAGAAGCAGGACATCGAGTGGGACTCGTCGATCGACTCGCCGCTGCCGGTGACCGCCGTGAAGCCCGCGGCCGCGCGGGTCGAGCGGGCCCTCGAAATGCTCCTGGCCGCCGAACGCCCGATCATCCTGGCCGGTGGCGGAGTCGTCCTCGGCGAGGCGAGCGAGCAGCTGCGCGCCGCGGCCGAGCGCCTGGACGTGCCGGTGCAGGTGACGCTGATGGGCAAGGGCAGCTTCCCCGAGGACCACGAGCTGTTCGCCGGGATGGCGGGCATCCAGACGTCGCAGCGCTGGGCGAACGCGGCCTTCCTGGAGTCGGACCTGGTGCTGGCGCTGGGCGCTCGGTTCGGCGACCGGCACACCGGCGAGCTGTCGGTGTACCGGGGGGAGCGGAAGTTCATCCACGTCGACATCGAGCCGACGCAGCTGGGCAAGGTGTTCGGGCCCGACCTCGGGATCGTCTCGGACACGCGGGAGTTCCTCGACGCGCTGCTGGTGGCGCTGGAGAAGCGGGAAATCTCGCAGAGGCGTGCGTGGGTCGGCCGGATCGCGGAGCTCAAGGAAGCGCTTCCCCGCCGCGACGACTTCGACGCCCTGCCGATCAAGGCGCCGCGGGTCTTCAAGGAGATCAACGAAACTTTCGGCGAGGACACGTACTTCGTCACCGCGATCGGGCTCTACCAGATCTGGTCGGGTCAGTTCCAGCAGGCGCACAAGCCGCGCCACTACCAGGTGTGCGGCCAGGCCGGCCCGCTCGGCTGGGAGATCCCCGCCGCGATCGGGGTGAAGAAGGCGCGGCCCGGAGCCGAGGTCGTCGGCGTGGTCGGCGACTACTCGTTCCAGTTCCTCGTCGAGGAGCTGGCGGTGGCCGCCCAGTACGACGTCGGGTTCGTGCTGATCATGCTGAACAACGAGTACCTCGGCCTGATCCGCCAGGCCGAGACCGGGTACGACATGAACTTCGAGGTCGACATCCACTACGACGCGAACGGCACGGACAACGTCAAGATCATGGAGGCCTACGGCTGCTCCGGCACCCGCGTGCACGAGCCGGGGGAGATCCGGACGTCGCTGGAGTGGGCGCGCAAGGAGGCCGAGCGCACCAGCCGCCCGGTCCTGGTGGAGATCATGATCGAACGCGAGGGCAACGCCGCCATGGGTGCCGCCCTCGACGCCGTCCGCGAGTTCGAACCCGCGTAACACCCGCGTGACCACGGCCGCCGCGCGAGACCCTGACCTCGTGCGGCGGCCTTTCCGTGCCCTGGATCAGGCGGTTGTCGGAAAGTACAAACGCGGGCGGTAAATTCACCCGCCTTTCAGGGGTTTTGCCGTGGTCCCGGCCACACCCGAGCGTGTGTACTTCTTCACGAAGCAGCCCCGAAAGGACGTCCACAGTGGAATTCCTCCGACCCGCCTCGCTGGCCGACGCGCTCGCCGCGCGTGCCGCGAACCCCGGTGCGGTCCCGATCGCCGGCGGCACGGACGTGATGGTCGAGATCAACTTCGACCACCGCCGTCCCGGCGCCCTGCTCGACCTCGGCCGTGTCGCCGAGCTCCACGAGCACGGCACCGACGGCGGCCGGATCCGCATCGGCGCGGCCGTGCCCTACACCCGGATCATCGCCGAACTGGGCGCGCAGCTGCCCGGCCTGGCGATGGCCGCGCGGACCGTCGGGTCCCCGCAGATCCGCAACCGCGGTTCCGTGGGCGGCAATCTGGGCGCGGCTTCGCCCGCGGGTGATGCCCACCCGGCGTTGCTGGCGGCCGGCGCCGAGGTCGAAATCGCCTCGGTCCGCGGCACCCGGGTCGTCGCGGCGAAGGACTTCTACCTGGGGGTCAAGCGCAACGTCCTGGCCGAAGACGAGCTGATCACCGCGGTGCTGCTGGAGCCGGCCACCGGGCCCCAGCAGTTCAGCAAGATCGGCACGCGCAACGCCATGGTCATCGCGGTCGCCGCGTTCGGGCTGGCCCTGCACCCGGCCGAACGGCGGGTCGGCACCGGCGTCGGCTCGGCCGCGCCCACCCCGCGCCGGGCCGTCGAAGCCGAGGAGTTCCTGGCCGGCGAGCTGGACTGGGACGCCCCGAAGGCGCTGAACGACTCGGTCAAGCGCCGCTTCGGCGACCTGGTCGCCGGGGCCGCCTCGCCGATCGACGACGTCCGGGGCAGCGCGGCCTACCGGCGCCACGCACTGGGGGTCATGGCGCGGCGGACGCTGACCTGGGCCTGGACCGAATACTGCGAAGGGAGCGCGAAGTGCGCGTGAACGTCACCGTCAACGGCGAGCACCGCCGGGCGGACAACGTCTGGGAAGGCGAGAGCCTGCTCTACGTGCTGCGCGAGCGGCTCGGCCTCCCCGGCTCGAAGAACGCCTGTGAACAGGGCGAATGCGGTTCGTGCACGGTCTACCTCGACGGCGTCCCGGCGTGCGCGTGCCTGGTCGCGGCCGGGCAGGCCGAGGGCCGCGACGTCGTCACCGTCGAGGGCCTGGCCGAGGGTGACGAGCTCGACCCGGTCCAGGAGTCGTTCGTCGAGCGCGGCGCCGTCCAGTGCGGGTTCTGCACGCCCGGCCTGCTGGTCGCGGCGCACGACCTGATCGAGCGGGTCCCGGACCCGAGCGACGTCGAGATCCGCGAGGCCCTCGCCGGGAACCTCTGCCGCTGCACCGGGTACGAGAAGATCCTCGACGCCGTCCGCGACGCCGCCGCGAAGAAGGCCGTCCGATGAGCGCCCCGGCCCGTTCGCCGCAGGAGCTGCACGACACGATCGCCGGTGGCATCGGCGAGAGCCCGCTGCGCCCGGACGGCACGCTCAAGGTCCGCGGCGAGTTCGCCTACTCCTCGGACCTGTGGCACGAGGACATGCTGTGGGGCGCGACGCTGCGCAGCCCGCACCCGCACGCCCGGATCGTCCGCCTCGACGTCTCGCGCGCGCTGGCCCAGCCGGGCGTGCACGCGGTGCTCACGCACGAGGACGTACCCGGTGAGAACGTCTACGGCCTCAAGTACCAGGACACCCCCGCGCTGGCCGCGGACCTGGTCCGCTACCAGGGCGAGCCGATCGCCATCCTGGCCGCCGACCACCCGGAGATCGCGCGGCAGGCGCTCAAGGAGATCGTCGTCGAGTACGACGTCCTCGAGCCCATCACCGACCCCGAGCGGGCCGCGCACGACGACACCCTGCCGAAGCTGCACGCGGACGGGAACCTGGTCCGCCACCAGCGGATCGTCAAGGGCGACCCGGCCGCGACCGCGGACGTCGTGGTCTCCGGCGTCTACGAAATCGGCATGCAGGACCAGGCGTTCCTCGGCCCGGAGTCCGGGCTCGCCGTGCCGGCCGAGGACGGCGGCGTCGACCTCTACCTGGCCACCCAGTGGCTGCACGTCGACCAGCGCCAGACGGCGAAGGCCCTCGGCCTGCCGCTGGAGAAGGTGCGGCTGACGCTGTCCGGTGTCGGCGGCGCCTTCGGCGGCCGCGAGGACCTGTCCATGCAGATCCACTCGTGCATGCTCGCGCTGCGCACCGGGCGTCCGGTGAAGATGAGCTACAACCGCCTGGAGTCGTTCTTCGGGCACGTCCACCGCCACCCGGCGAAGATGTACTACGAGCACGGTGCCACCCGCGACGGCAAGCTCGTCTACGTCAAGGCGCGGATGTACTTCGACGGCGGCGCGTACGCGTCCAAGACCCCGGTCGTGGTCGGCAACGGCACCACCCTGAGCGTCGGTCCCTACGACGTGCCGAACGCGCACATCGAGGGTTGGGGCGTTTACACCAACAACCCGACCTGCGGCGCGATGCGCGGTCTCGGCGCGGTCCAGCCGACCTACGCCTACGAGTCCCAGATGGACAAACTGGCGTCCGCTTTGGACCTGGACCCGGCGGAACTGCGGATCCGCAACGCGCTGAGCGAAGGGTCCACTGTGGTCACCGGCCAGGTGGTGGACTTCCCGGCGCCGGTCGCCGAGCTGGTCCAGCGGGTGCGCGACCTGCCGCTGCCGCCCGAGCCGGCCGGCGAACGCGACATCCGCGAGCTGCCCGGCGGCGCGTCCAACACCACGCACGGCGAAGGCGTCGTCCGCGGGGTCGGCTACGGCGTCACGATCAAGAACATCTCCTACGCCGAAGGGCTCGACGACTACTCGACCGCCCGCGTCCGGCTGGAGGTGCTCGGCGGCGAAGCGGTCGCGATGGTGCACACCGCCGCGGCCGAGGTCGGGCAGGGACTCGTCACCCTGCAGCAGCAGATCGCGCGCACCGAGCTGGGCCTGACGCGGGTCAGCGTGCACCCGGCCGACACGAGCGTCGGTGACGCCGGGTCCAGTTCGGCGTCACGCCAGACCTACGTCACCGGCGGCGCGGTCCGCAACGCCTGCCGCGCGGTCGCCGAAGCGGTGTACGCGCGGCTCGGCGTGTCCGCCGAAGGGATGTCCCTGGTGGGCGGGAAGGTCGTCGCGGCAGACGGCGAAGTCGTCGCGGACCTGGCCGAACTGCTCGGCGACGCCGCGATCGAGGAGACCCGCGAGTTCCACCACCGCCCCACCTACCCGCTGGACCCGGAGACCGGGCAGGGTGACGCCCACGTGCAGTACGGCTTCTCGGCCCACCGCGCGGTGGTCGACGTCGACCTCGATCTCGGCCTGGTCAAGGTCGTGCAGCTGGACTGCGCCCAGGACGTCGGCAAGGCGATGAACCCCGACGCCGTCGTCGCCCAGATCCAGGGCGGCTCGGCGCAGGGCCTCGGCCTGGCCGTGATGGAGGAGATCCTGGTCAAGGACGGCAAGGTGCGGAACCCGTCGTTCACCGACTACCTCATCCCGACCATCCTGGACATGCCGCCGATGCGCGTCGACGTCCTCGAGCGGCCCGACCCGCACGCGCCCTACGGCGTCCGCGGCGTCGGCGAACCACCGACCATCTCGGCGACCCCCGCGATCGCCAACGCCATCCGCGCGGCCACCGGCCTCGAGCTGCCGCGCGTCCCCATCCGCCCCGAACACATCACTGGAGTCTGAGATGACCACGTCGATTTCCGCCGAGACCGAATGGCTCGACGAAGCCGTCCGCATCGCGGAGACCAACGTCGCGAACGGCGGCGGCCCCTTCGGCGCGCTGATCGTGAAGGACGGCGAGATCGTCTCGACCGGCGTCAACCGCGTCACCGCCAACCTCGACCCGACCGCGCACGCCGAGGTCGTCGCGATCCGGGCGGCCTGCCAGGCACTCGGCACGTTCAAGCTCGACGGCTGCGTGCTCGTGTCCAGCTGCGAGCCGTGCCCGATGTGCTTGTCCTCGGCGCTGTGGGCGCGCGTCGGCAAGGTCCTCTTCGCCGCCGACCGCGACGACGCGGCCAAGGCCGGCTTCGACGACCGCGCCTTCTACGAACTCTTCGACCGTCCCCGCGACACCTGGACGGTCCCCGTCACGCAACTGTCCGCAAAGGACGGTTTCGCCCCCTTCGCGGCTTGGCTCGACAAGGCCGACCGCACCGACTACTGACCCACAAGGCCAGCTGACCGGAGCACAACCGAATCGAACGTCCCGCTCGCCCAGGCACGGTGCTGTGCCTCGGCCTGGCCGAGCACACCCACCGGCAAGGGCAGGACGCATGACCCAGACCGAAGTCACCGCACCAGTGGTCGACGGAGTACCCGAACCACCGCAGCGCCGATCCCTGCTCGACAGGCTGTTCGAGCTGCGGGCCCGGCAGAGCACCATCGGCCGTGAAGTCCGCGGCGGCGTCACGACGTTCGTCGCGATGGCCTACATCGTGCTGCTCAACCCGCTCATCCTCGGCGCCTCCGCCGACATCACCGGCGCCCGGCTCTCCGCCGCGCAGGTGACCACCGCGACGGCGCTCGCCGCCGCCGTGATGACCGTCCTCATGGGACTCGTCGGCAACGCGCCCCTCGCGCTGGCCGCCGGCCTCGGCATCAACGGCATCGTCGCCTTCCAGATGGCGCCGTCGATGACGTGGGCGCAGGCGTTCGGGCTGGTCGTGCTCGAAGGCGTGTGCATCGTGCTGATGGCGGTCAGCGGCGTCCGCGAACGGATCATGAACGCCATCCCCAGGCCGCTCAAGATGGCGATCACCGTCGGGATCGGGCTCTACATCGCCCTGGTCGGGCTGGTCAGCGCCGGGTTCGTGACCCGGGTGCCGGACGCGGCGCAGACCACGGTCCCGGTGCGCCTCGGGGCGAGCGGGCACCTGCACGGCTGGCCGATCGTCGTGTTCTGCTTCGGCCTGCTGCTGATGATCGTGCTGATGGCCCGCAAGGTCCCCGGCGCGGTGCTGATCAG
Organism: Amycolatopsis sp. cmx-4-83; assembly: GCF_046548815.1. Lineage (NCBI taxonomy): Bacteria > Bacillati > Actinomycetota > Actinomycetes > Pseudonocardiales > Pseudonocardiaceae > Amycolatopsis > Amycolatopsis sp. cmx-4-83. The sequence continues at coordinate 559,681 of NZ_JAEBEF010000006.1, forward strand.
CATCGGGGTGTCCACCGTGCTCGCCGTCGTGCTGCACGAGGGGTTCGGCGTCGGCGGCTGGGGCCTCACCACCCCGGCGCTGCCCGACCACGTCGTCGCCGCACCGGACTTCGGGCTGTTCGGCCACATCGACCTGTTCGGCGGGTTCGCCTCGGCGGGCGCGCTCGCGGCCACGGTGTTCCTGTTCACGCTGGTGCTGTCCGGGTTCTTCGACGCCATGGGCACGATCACCAGCGTCTCGGACGAGGCCGGGCTGTCGAAGAACGGCAAGGTCCCGCGGATGGGCCGGATCCTGCTGGTCGACGGCGCGGGCGCGATCGCGGGCGGGGTCACCGGCTCGTCGCCGAACACGGTGTTCCTGGAGTCCGCGGCCGGCGTCGGCGAAGGCGCCCGGACCGGGCTGGCGAGCGTCGTCACCGGGCTGCTGTTCGCCGGGACGCTGCTGTTCACCCCGCTCGCCGGCGTGGTGCCGGCGCAGGCCGCGGCGCCCGCGCTGGTCGTCATCGGCGGCATGATGGTCGCGCAGTGCCGCACCATCCCGTGGAACGACCCCGACTACACGATCCCGGTGTTCCTGACCGCGGCCCTGATCCCGTTCACCTACTCGATCACCAACGGCGTCGGCGCCGGCCTGATCGCGTTCGTGCTCATCAAGATCGGCCGCGGCAAGTGGCGCGAGGCCGGCTGGCTGCTTTCCGTGCTGGCGCTGGTGTTCGCGGTGTACTTCGCCGTCGACGGCGTCGAAGCCCTCTTCCGCTAAGGAGAAATCCCGTGGCCCTGATGTTCTTCAACGGCGGCGCCATGCGCGGCGAACCGCTGCACCACCTCCTGGACGGCTCACCGTTCGTGAGCACCGCGCGGACCGCGGCGAAGTACCGGTTCTACGCCGTCGGCGAGCAGTGCCCGGCGCTGTACCCGGTGTCGCACGGCGGTGCGGAGGTGGTCGGCGAGGTCTACGACGTTTCGCTCGACGACCTGCGCGACAAGGTGCTGCCGTCCGAACCGCACGAGCTGGAGCTCGGCGTGGTGGAGCTGACCGACGGCAGTTCGGCGTTCGCCATGCTGCTGCGGCGGCCGTACACCTCGCACGTCGCCCTGCGGGACATCACCGAGGTAGGCGACTGGCGGGCCTACAAGGCGAGCGCGTGAAAGTCCTCGTCGCGCCGGACAAGTTCAAGGGGTCGCTGACCGCGGCCGAGGTGGCGTCGGCGGTGGCCGCGGGCCTCGCCGACGGCCACCCGTCGGTCACGGTGGAGACCCTGCCGGTGGCGGACGGCGGCGACGGCACGGTCGACGCCGCCGTCGCCGCCGGGTACGAGCGGGTGCGCGTCCCGGCCCGCGGACCGACGGGGGCGCCGCTGACGGCGTCGTACGCGGTCCGCGGGGACACCGCGGTCGTCGAGCTGGCTGAGGCGTCCGGGCTGCACCGGCTGCCCGGGGCGCCCGCGCCGCTCACGGCGACGAGCGCGGGAACGGGGGACGTCATCGCGGCGGCGGTGGCCGCGGGCTGCCGCCGGATCGTGCTCGGCGTCGGCGGCAGCGCGTGCACCGACGGCGGCGCGGGCCTGCTGACCGCGCTGGGTGCCCGGCTGCTGGACGACGCCGGCCGCGAACTCCCTTTCGGTGGCGCGGCGTTGGCCCGGCTGTCCTCACTGGACTTGTCCGGTCTGTCCGAAGTGGACATCGAGCTGGCGAGCGATGTGGACAATCCGCTGTACGGGCCGAGTGGCGCGGCTTTCGTCTACGGACCCCAGAAAGGCGCTTCCCCCGCGGACGTCGAAGCGCTCGATTCGGCGTTGCGGCACTGGGCGTCGATCGCGGGTCCGGAGTTCGCCTCGAGGCCCGGTGCCGGAGCGGCCGGGGGAGTGGGGTTCGCCGCGATGGCGGTGCTGGGCGCGCGGATGCGGCCGGGGATCTCGCTGCTGCTGGACTTGCTGGGCTTCGAGTCGGCGTTGGCCGGAGCTTCGCTGGTGATCACCGGTGAGGGGTCACTGGATCACCAGACGCTGTCCGGCAAGGCTCCCGCCGGGGTCGCGCGGGCCGCGGCGGCCGCGGGGATCCCGTGCGTCGCGGTCTCCGGGCGCTGCAAGCTGTCGGCGTCCGAGCTGGCGGGGGCCGGGATCGCGGCGGCGTACGCGTTGACGGACCTGGAGCCGGACCCGGCCCGCTGCATGGCGGAGGCGGGACCGCTGCTGCGCCGCCTGGCCCGCCGGGTGGGGGCGGACCACCTGGGCCGGTGAGGCTCAGGCGTCGGCGATGCGGTCCAGCCACTCGGCGAGCAGCACCCGCTCGGCGTCGGTGAGCGCGGTGGTGCCGCCGAGCCCGGCGCGCAGGGCGATCGCCCGTTCGGGCAGGCCGGACGACGCCGGTTCCGCGGTATCGGTGAGGATGCGGCTCAGCACCGTTTCCCGCGCCGTCGCCGAAAGCTCGCGGTCGCGGTCCGCCTCCGGGGTCGCGATCAGCGAGAGCACGACTCCCATGCCGGTCGCGTGCACGAGCCGGGCCGCGCGTTCGACGCTGACCCGCAGCCGGCCCGCCGCCGCGACCCGTTCGATGATCTCGCGCAGCATTCCTTCGGCTTCGCGCGCGGCGGGGGAGGTGCGGCCCGGGCGGGCGTCGCCGTACATGAGCACGTAGAACTCCGGGCGGGACAGCCCGAACTCCTGGTGCAGGTCCCAGCCGCGCCGCAGGTCCTCGACCGGGTCGCCGGTCGAGCCCAGCGCGCGCTTGCTGGTCAGGTACTCGTCGAACCCGTACGCGGCGACCGCGTCGAGCAGGCCGTCCTTGTCGCCGAAGAGCCGGTACAGCGCGGGTGGCTGGACACCGGCGGCCGCGCTGACCGCGCGGGTCGAGAGCCCGTCGCGGCCCTCCGCCGCCAGCAGTTCGGCCGCCGCCTTGAGGATCCGCTCGCGGGTCTCCGCCGCCGGGCTGACCGGAGTCTTCGTCACCATGGTTCCAATGGTAACAAATCTCGGGTAGCACTAGTCTGGCGCTGGGCCGTCCGGCGGAGGGCTGGATCGGTTCAGCCCGACCGGACATTGCTTGTCACCTGCTGGTGGCTCAATATGTTGCCGCTCGCAACATATTGACGACAACGCCGTCGGAGGTCGGAAATGATCAGGTGGAGAGCGGTCCTGGCCTGCGCCGGAGCAGGGGTCCTGCTCGCCGGGCTCGGCCAGGGCACGGCGCTGGCCAGCGGCACCGCGACCGACTGCTGCGGCGGCGGGGCGTCCTGGGCGACCGGCAACAAGTCCGCGCTGGGCACCTCGACGACGGCCGGCAGCCCGGTGTGGTTCACCGTCGCCGACGGCGTCACGTCCGAGGTCTTCTACCCCCGCGCCGACGTCCCGAACACCCAGGACGTGCAGTACGTCGTCACCGACGGCTCGACCTTCGTCGACCTGGAACGCGACGCCACGAACCACGTCGTCACGATGCCCGACGAGAAGGCGCTGCAGTACACCGTCACCAACACCGCCAAGAGCGGGAAGTACCGGATCACCACCGACTACGTGACCGACCCGGCCCGCGCCACCCTGGTCACGAACACCCGGTTCCAGTCCCTCGACGGCGGCAGCTATCGGCTCTACCTGCTGGCCAACCCGTCGATGGCGGGCGGCGGCGCGAACGACAACGCCTGGTGGGACGGCAGCGGCCTGCTCGCCAGTGGCACCGAGACGCTGTTCGGCGGCTCGGCCACCACGGTGGTCCAGGCCCTGCGCGTCTCGACCGGCTTCACCGCGCACGACAACGGCTACACCGGTGCGGGCAGCGACTGCCTGACCGACCTGCGCGCCGACAAGAACCTGAACAACCAGTTCGACAACGTCTCCGGCACCGGCAACGTCGTCCAATGTGGCCAGATCCCGGTCGGCAGCGACACGACGTTCACCGTCGCGCTCGGCTTCGGTGCCACCCCGGCGGCCGCGACCTCGGCCGCGAGCGGGTCGCTGAGCAGCGGGTTCGCCGGCGTCTCGGCGTCCTACCGCAGCGGCTGGAACTCCTACGTCGGCAGCCTGAAACCCGCCCCGGCCAGCGTCTCCGGTGACACGCAACGGCGGCGCGCCTACTACGTCGCCGCGATGGCGCTGAAGACCGCCGAGGACAAGCAGCACCCGGGCGCGAGCGTCGCCGGCCTGGCGACGCCGTGGGGCAACTTCACCAACGGCGACCACCTCAACGACGGCTACCACCGCGTCTGGGGCCGCGACCTCTACCAGCAGGCGACCGGTCTGCTGGCCGCCGGCGACAGCGCCCAGGCCAAGCGGATGGCGCAGTTCCTCTGGAACTCCCAGTGGATCGGCAGCCCGACCGCCGGGGACGGCACGACGTACCCGGCGGGTTCGTTCCCGCGCTACAGCCCGGTCTCCGGGGTCGCCGGCGCGAGCGCCCAGCAGCTCGGCTGCTGCGAACAGCTCGACCAGGACGCCGACGCGATCCTGCTCGCGTGGCTGACCGGTCTCACCGACGCCTCGACCTACGCCAAGGTCAAGACGACGGCGAACCACATCGTCTCGACCGGCCCCGACACCACCGAGCGGTGGGAGGAGCAGTACGGCAAGTCGCCGTCGTCGATCGCGGCCGAAGTCGCCGGCCTGATCGCCGCGGGCGCCATCGCCCGGGCCAACGGCGACACCGCGAGCGCGACCTCGTGGGAGTCCACAGCGGACTCCTGGCGCAACTCCCTGGCCGGCTGGACGGTGACGACGTCCGGCTATTGGGGCGGCCACACCTACTACGAACGCCTCGACCGGGCGGGGAACCCCAACGACGGCGCGACGATCTGCTTCGACGAAGGCTGCTTCTACGAACACGACGTGACCGACTTCGGCTTCCTCGACCTGGTGCGCCTCGGCATCCGCCCGGCCGGCGACACCACGATCGCGAACTCGGTCGCCCCGACCGCGGCGGCCTCCGACGGCAACGCGCCGATGCAGGTGACGCTGCCCAACGGCGACGTCTACTTCCACCGCTACCCGCACGACAACTACGGCGAGAGCACCGCGAACTGCAGTGGCTGGCCGGCGGGCGGAAACCAGCGGTTCGGACGGCTTTGGCCGGTGCTGTCGGGGGAGCGGGGCCAGTACGAACTCGCCAACGGCCGTTCGGCGGCGGTGTACCTCAAGTCCATGGCGGACTCGGCCAACGACGGGTACTTCGTGCCCGAACAGGTCTGGGACCGCGGCGACGCCGGGTGCTTCGGGCTCGGCCGCCCGACCGGCAGCGCGGGCCCGCTGATGTGGGCCGAAGGCCAGTACCTCCGGCTGGCGCAGAACATAGACGCGGGCCGCAACCTCGACACGCCGTCGATCGTCAAGTCCCGCTACGGCACCTGAGCGGCCAGCTCGCGGGCCCGGGTCAGCAGCTTCTCGACCCGGGCCCGCAGCTCCGGGGTGTCGCGGCCGAGGTCCGGCAGGAGCTTCGCGTAGGCCGCGACGAGGGTCCGGTAGTTCCGCGCGAACTTGCTCTTGCCGGTCTGGCGGGCGTAGCGGGCGTCCAGGTCGATGATCTCCTGGGCCAGCACGGCCGCGGCCGCCGCCAGTTCGGTCCGCTCGTCCGCTTCGGCGTCCCGGCGTTCGCGCCGCGCCACCGCGGTCCGGGTGGCCCGGCGCGCGGTGAGGTAGAGCGCCGACGAGCCCAGGAGCACGGCCCCGGCCGCGGCGGCGGCGATCAGGTACCGCGGCAGCGACGGGCTGACCGTGCGGCCGCCGTCGGGGATCGCGCCGGAGCGCACGAGCAGGTCGTAGTTGACGACCAGCACCTTCAGCGCTTCGACGGGCCGGTCGGCGAAGGCGTCGATGCCGTTGCCGATCATCGACTCCGCGACGAACGCCTTGCCGAAGTTCTCGTCGTCGCGGCCGGGCAGCCGCGAGCACCCGTACTTCTCGTAGTCGTCGCCGTCCCGGCCGAGCATCACGGCGAGGGTGCCGTCGGCCGCGCTGCCCAGGCTGTCGCACGCGTCGCTCAGGTCCGCGCCCGGTTCGAGGAACGCGACCACCAGCCGCCGGTTGCCGATCACGCGCTCGGCGGCCGGCCGGTCGAGGGTGACCCCGGGCGCGGCGTACACCGACGCCGAGCGCAGCTGCCGGGCGACCGGGCCGTCGAACACGCCCGCCGACCACACCGCCCACCCCGCGAGCACGAGGCAGCCGAGCACCGCGATCCCGAACGCCGAACGGAAGAACCGGGTCACGCGAGCCGCCCCCGCAGGAACGCGGCCGGCCGGTAGTCCGGGCGGCCGATGAGGTCGGCGGTGGTGTCCAAATCGGACTCGGCCGCGTCGAGCAGGCTGTGCACGTGCCGGTCCGGAAGCTTCTCGGTGAACGCTTCCCCGGCCGCCGTCAGCTGGGTGATCCCGCGGCCCAGTGCCGCCGCCGAGGCGCCGTCGGTGAGCCCGGAGACCTCGACGGCGAGCGCGGTCAGCCCGGCCAGGCGCGCGGGCACACCCGTCGTGGCCGGCCGGTCCCGGTGCACCACCCGGCGGGCCGAGAGCGCGAGGAACCCGACCGCGCAGGCGGCGAACAGCCACGGCAGCGCGGGCAGCGTGACCCGGAGCGGGTCGAACGGGGTGTAGGGGAGCGGGCGGTCGAACAGCCCGGCGTAGCGGATGGCCGTGACGCGGTCGAGCCACGCGCCCAGCACGTTGCGCTGCGGGTAGGCGTACTCGCTGAGCCGGTCGGCGAACTGGCCGTAGAAGCTGGCCGTCACGACGTCGGAGAACGCGGCGGCCGACGGGCCGTCGTACTCGATCCACTGGCCGTACACGGCGACGATCGGCCGGCCGGGGAACTCCTTCGCCAGCGCCGGTCCGAAGTGGACGAGCGGCTGTCCGGCCGGCTGCCGCGGCAGCGCCACGTACAGCGGCTGCGCGCCGGGGAACGCGGAGGTGGTCGCGGGAGCGTCGTTCAGCGTGGCGCCCGGGGCGAGGTACCGGCCGGTGCCGCGCAGGGCGGTGGTGACGGCGGTCAGCTCCCCGGCCGTCGGGTCGCGCCGGGCGATGGCGGGCTGGTCCGGCGGCTCGGGCCGGTGGTTCAGGCGGGCGATCAGGGTGGTCAGCGACCCGGTGACGTCCCCGGTGGCGAACTGGTGGATCCACTCGCTCGCGCGGTCGGCCGAAGCCTGGTAGATCCCGCCGCTGACCTCGGTGCCGACGATGCGGACGGTCGCGGCTTCGACCTCGTGCACCCGCTGCGTGTCCGCCTTCTTCAGCCCGGGCGGCACGACGAGGATCCGGTAGCCGGGGCCGCCGGCCGCGGCCCGCACGGCCTGGTCGTCCCAGGTCGCGATCGCACCCGGGAGCCGCACGACCGGCGCGGCGCCGACCATCGCGGTGAGCTGTTCGTCCGACGGGAGGGTCGCGCCGCTCAGCTCGCCCGCCGAGCCTTCGGGGATCGGGTCCTTCGCCGCCGGTGCCTGGCCGTAGCTGACGTCGGTGCTCTGCTTCTGCACCAGGAGGAACGTGACCAGCACGGCGACGGCCGCGGCGAGCAGGACCCAGCGAATCCGGTCAGCCACCGGCCGCCTCCCGCCACAGCGCGTCGGCGCGGCGCGCGTGGTCCTCGGCCGCCCGGGCCGCTCGTTCGCCGCCGCGGGCGGCCGCGATCGTCTCGGCCCGCGTCAGCAGCTGCTCGGCTTCCGGATGGGGCACGGCCGCCGCGTCCCGGCTGACGGCGGCGGCGTCGATCGCCGCCCGCGCGGCCGACCAGGCGGTCCGCCGGCGCAGGTCCCGGTTCCGCCACCACGGCAGCGCGACGACCCCGGCCCCGGCGGCGGCGAGCACCACCGCGCCGAGCACCCACACGAGCCACGTCATCCGGCCACCTTCGCACTTCGATCTTCGGCGAGGACGTCATTCTGACGGCCGGAGCCCGGGAATGTGACAACGTTGCCGCATCGTGTCCCGGCCGGTCACCGGACCAAGTGGACAGTCTTCGCGGCCGGGACGAACGTCGCGGTCTGGCCGCGGGTGAGGGCGACCATGTCGGTTTCGAGACCGTCGCCGAACGCGACCAGGCGGTCGGATTCGACTTCGACCGTCAGCGGCGTCCCGGTCAGCTCGCCTTCGGTGTGCTCGGTGCCGGTCGACGGCGACGGCCACGCCTCGCGCACGAACCAGACCAGCCGGGCCTCGCCGGGACCGGGCAGGCGCAGCCCGCTGTGGCGTTCGCGCCACACCGAGCCGCACCAGCCGGTCGCCCCGGTGCCGGTCCCGACGAGGATCCCCGACGACGCCTGGCGTTCCAGCGGCCCGCCACCGACCCCCAGCCGGTAGCGGGCTGTCTGGTGCCCGGCGTGCCCGAGGTAGATCTCGTTGAGCGCCAGCAGCCGCTGGCCGTCGTCCGCGGTGAGCTCGGCCATCGTCCGGCGCTCGACGTCGCCGGTGGCGCGCACGAGCTCCGCGACCGCGGCCGGCGGGTGCTTGACGAGGACACCGGGCCGGCCCGGCGTCACCCCGATCACCGGCTGCCCGTCGAGGTACTTGGCCACGTTGGCGATCAGGCCGTCCTGGCCGACCACCACGACGACGTCCTCCGGCGTGAACAGGAACCGGTCCAGGTCCGCGCGTTCGACCTCGCCGCGCCGCCAGTCCAGCGGGATGGCCGCCGACGCCGTCTTGAGCGCGGCGCGCAGGGCGGCGTCCGCCTCGGTCACTTCGGCGAGGTCTCGGCCGCGCGTGCGCAGGAAGAACTCCGCCTGGCCGCGCGTGCCGTGCCGGGCCAGCAGCTCGTCGAGTTCGGTGCGCCGGTGCACGAGCACGACGCGCGGGGCGAGGCTCACGACCGCACGCCCAGCTTGGTCAGCAGCGGGGCGAGCAGGTCCGGGGTGACCGTGAGGCTGTCGATCTTCGGCAGGTTCCCGGCCAGTTCCTTGAGCGCCAGCCCGGTGAGCACGCCTTCGGGCAGGTCGCGGTACGCCGCCAGCCGGGCGGCCTCACCCGCGGCTTCGGCCTCGCCGAGCGCTCGCTTGCCGTCGGCCTCGACCTGCGTCAGGCGTTCCCGGCGCAACGCCTGCGCCTCGGTCTCGATCCGGTTCGCCGCCGCGGCCTCTTCGGCCTGCCGGCGGGCGTTCGCACCGCGCTGGGCGAGCAGCTGCTCCTCACGCCGGGCCAGCTCGATCTGGTTCTGCAGCTCGTTTTCACCGATGGCGCGCTCGCGTTCGACGGCGAGGGCGCGCCGCTCGTAGGTCGCCCGGTCGGCCTCCTGCTGCACCTTCTCCCGCGCGGTCGTCTGCAGCGCCTTCTCGACCTCCGGCTCGGCGCGGATGGCGACGACGCGGACGTCGACGACCGCCGAGCCGGTCTGCGCGAGCCGGGTGTCCTCCTCGGCGAGCCCGGCGCGGATCCGGTCGCGGACCGCCTGGACACCGTCGACCAGCGCGGTTTCCAGCGGCGTGCGCGTCAGGACCTCGACGGCGTACTGCTGGACGTTCTCGGTGAGCAGCCCGCTGATCTGCGCGAGCGGATCGCCCCGCCAGCGGCCGGTGTCCGGGTCGATGGAGAAGTCGATCCGCTGCGCGGCGAGCGTCGGGTCTTCGATCCGGAAGGTGAGCGCGAGCTGGACGGTGACGTCCTGGTAGTCGGCCGTGCGGGCGTGGAACAGCAGCGGCAGCTCCCGGTCGTCGACCGGCACCTCCGAGACGACCGCGGTGAGCGGCCGGTACCAGAACGACAGCCCGACGCCGTCGTGCGCGAGCTGGCCGCGGCGGAAGTGCCGGATGTGCACGGTGGGCGCACCCCGCAGGTGCCGGAACCCGAAGCGGCGGTCGATGTCGGCCATGGGGACCTCCTCTTATCGTCGTGGTGACGATATGGGGTGGCGGGCGTAATCGTCAAGGTGACGATTAAGAGGTAGGGTGGTGGCATGGGTCACCCTCCGTTCGCCGTCACCGTGGACCTCGTCGTGCTCACCCTGACCGGGGACGAGCTGTGCGCGCTGGTGGTGCGCCGGGGAGTCCCGCCGTACGAAGGGGAGTGGGCGTTGCCGGGCGGGTTCGTTCGCGCCGACGAGGACCTGTCGGACGCGGCGCGGCGGGAGCTGGCGGAGGAGACCGGGCTGGCGGCGGGGACCGTCCACATCGAACAGCTGGCGGGGTACGGGGCACCGGACCGGGATCCGCGGATGCGCGTGATCACCATCGCTTACCTGGCGTTGGCGCCGGACCTGCCGACTCCGCTCGCCGGAACGGACGCGGCGGAGGCCCGGTGGGCCCCGGTCCGATCGCTGGCGGCCGAGCGGCTGGCGTTCGACCACGACCGCATCCTGGCGGACGGTCTCGAGCGGGCCCGGGCGAAGCTGGAGTATTCCCCGCTGGGCACGGCTTTCTGTGCTGCCGAGTTCACGGTGGCCGAGCTGCGGCGGGTGTACGAGCTGGTTTGGGACACGCGGCTGGACCCGCGGAACTTCCACCGGAAGGTGACGGGGACGGAGGGTCTGCTGACCCCGACCGGCCGCACGACGACCCGCGATGGTGGCCGGCCGGCGCAGCTGTACCGGCGGGGGAGAGCGGAGCTGCTGTACCCGCCGATGCTGCGGGCTTGACCGGGTGGAGCCGGCTGGGGCTGGTCGGTGAGGCTGGGCTGCTCCGCCGGAACCGGAGTAGGCCGGCAGCCGCCGGGCGGGCCGTGCGGCAGGCCGGATCCACGCTGAACCCGCGTCTGCCGCTGGCCGGCGGGGCGCCTGTGACGGGCCGCCGGCTTGGCGTTGCGCGGGCGAGGCCGCCATCGGACCGGCTGGCGGCTGCCGGTCCGATAGCCCGCGACTGGACCGGCCCGCGGGCTGCCGGTCCAGTGTTGGGTGGGTCGCGGGCTGTCGGTCGAGTGTTGGGTGGGCTGCGGGCTGTCGGTCCAGTGTTGGGCGGGCTGCGGGTCCAGTGTTGGGTGGGCTGCGGGCTGTCGGACCGGTGTTGGGTGGGTCGCGGGCTGTCGGCCGAGTGTTGGGTGGTCTACGGGCTGTCGGACCGGCGTCGGGCGGGCCGCAGGCTGCCGGTCCAGTGTCGGGCGGGCCGCAGGCTGCTGGACCAGCGTCGGAGCCGGCGTCGCTGACCCAGCGTCCGCCGGGTCGGCAGCCGCCGGTCCGGCGTCGGAGGTGTCGGGCTCAGGCCGCCCGGGCCAGCACCAGCTTCCGGGCCGCCGTGACCAGGGGCAGCAGCCGCGTGCCGAAGTTGCGGGCCGCCAAGCCGCGCCGCGTGGCCGGGATCAGCAGGGCTGCCGCCGTGGAGACGTTGCGCTGCTTGGGTTCCACCAGCTTGCGGTGCGCGGCCTCGTACCGGCGGAACGCCGACGCCACGTCGCCCGGAGTCCGGCCCAGCTCTTCGGCCAGCGTGTCCGCGCCCGCCATCGCCAACGTCGAACCGTCGCCGAACAACGACACGCACGATGCCGCGTCGCCCGCCAGGACGATCCGGCCCGCCGCCCAGGTGTCCATCCGGACCCGGCTCACCGAGTCCAGGTACAGGTCGTCCGCCTCGCGCACGCGCTTCAGCAGCTCGGGCACCCGCCAGCCGGCACCGTCGTACGCCTCCGCGAGCATGCGCTTGTGCAGCGCCGAATCCCGGTGGTCGAAGCCCGGCACGGCGTCACCGCGGAACATGAAGGCCGCGATGCCGTGACCGCGGGACGGGTGGACCGCCACCGCGCGGCCCGGCGAGTTGTACATCACCAGCTCCGTCCGGTCGGCCGGCGGCTCCGCCAGCGGCAGAGTCGCGATGTACACGCCCATGTGCTCGACGAACGCGTGCTCCGGCCCGAACGCCAGCCGCCGCACGTTCGAGTGGAGGCCGTCCGCGCCGATCACCAGGTCGAAGCGCCGCGGCGCACCCCGCTCGAACGTGACGTCCACCCCGCCGCCGTCCTGGCGCAGTTCGGTGATCGAGTCGTGGAAGACGAACTCGGCGTCTTCGGCGGCGGCCTCGTGCAGGATCGCCGCGAGGTCGGTGCGGGGCAGTTCGATGCCGCCGTCGCCGCCCAGTGCGACCCGGCCGGTGCGCCGTCCCGCGTCGTCGACGAACTTCAGCGCCGTCGCGTCGGTGCTCGCCTCGCGCAGCTTCGCCGTGATGCCCATCCGCTCGGCGACGCGTGACGCCGGCCCGCGGACGTCGACCGGGCTGCCGCTCGAGCGCAGCCCGGCGGCGCGCTCGACCACGGTCGGCCGGAAGCCCGCGCGGGCCAGCCAGTACGCCAGCGTCGGCCCGGCGACGCCCGCGCCGGAGATCAGTGCGGTCTGTTCGGTCATGGTGCTACCCCCATCAAGGTCCTGACCATCGGTCAGTCCCGACCGTACGCTCCTGTCCGGCGGTCAGGCAAGGAGCTAGGCTCGGGCGATGACCGACGACACCCGCGCCCGGATCCTGCGCGCCGCGCTCGAGGAGTTCTCCGAGCGCGGCTTCCACGCGACGTCGGTGCGGGAGCTGGCCGAACGCGTCGGCGTCACCAAAACCGCGGTGCTGTACCACTTCCCCGGCAAGGCCGACATCGTCACGGCGCTCGCCGAACCGCTCCTGGACGACCTCGAAGCGGCCATGGTGAAGGCCGCGGACGCCGCCGACCCGCGTGCGGCGGCGATCGAAGGTCTCCTCGGCGTCTGGCTCGGCCACCGCTACCTGTTGCGGATGAACCTGCGCGACCTCGGGCTGACCGCGTCGAAGACGGTGTTCGAGCGCTTCCGCGACGGGATGCTCAAGGCGAACCACCTGGTGGCGGGCCCGGACGCGGACCTCGCGGGGCGGGTCCGAGCCGCACAGGCGATCGCGATGCTCAGCGACCCGGTGGTGCTGTTCGCCGACGCCCCGGTGGCCGAGCTGCGCGCCGCGGTCCTCGACGGCGTCGACCGGCTGTACGCGGTGGCCGGGCCCGAGGACCGCCCCCGCGGCCGTCGCGGCCGGCCGACGGTGATGAGCCCCGAGACGATCGAGGCGGCCCGGCGCCTCTACGACGCCGGGCACGCTCCGGCCGACATCGCGACGGCGCTGGGCGTCTCCCGCGCCACGATCTACCGGCACCTGCCCGGCGCCGAATAATGAGACGCATTAATGAGACTTATTGAGACGTGACCTCGATGGCGGGCAACGCCGCGAGCTGTGCGGAGGTCAGCTTCGAAGCCGCCTCGAACACTTTCCGCTGGTGTTCCTTGATCCGCTCGTCCACCAGCCGGCTCAGCTCGAAGGCCAGCCGCCCGGTCTGGCGGACCGTGACGTCGTCCACCAGCGGCCGCGCGGCCGACAAGATGACCACGCCGGACGCCGCTCCGTCCGGGGATTGTGGGACGCCCACCGAGTAGGTCTCGCGCGGGTTGACCGCCCCGTCGAGCGAGAAGTCCCGGATCCGGCCGAGCAGCGCGTGCCACTCGGCGATCTCGCCCGGCACCTCCGTGGCTTCGACGTCGGCCACCGTCAGGCCCATGCCGCGGTCGCCGGTGCGGAAGCAGCGGGCGTAGGAGTTGAGCGCCGACACCCACAGCGCCTCGACGAGCACCGGATCGACGCGGGGATGGGCCAGTTCCGCGACGAGCCGTTCGCAGCACTTGAGGGTGAACTGGAGGTCGTCGAAGATCGCGACGAGGTCGGCCAGGCCCAGCGCACCCGGGGTGGCCAGCCGGCGGGCGCTCGAAGGGGTCGTCGTGGAAGCGGACATCCTCCAACGACACCGCATCCGGGCGCGTCCCGGGGTCTCAATTTGCGACACCACCCGCCACGGGCCGCAGCGTCAGCGCGAACGACGTCTTCCGCGGCTCGAGCCGGTACCGCGGCAGCACCCCGGGCCCGCAGGCCGCCGTGCCGAGGCCGTGCTGGGCCACGTCCAGCGTCAGGTGCACCAGCGAACCGGACACCAGCTCGTCGGTGTGCCGCGCCGCTTCCAGGGCCGCGGCCGTCCAGCGGCGGGCCGTGAAGCCGAACTCCCGCTCGCCGTCGACGCGCAGGCCCGTGCCGTCCGGAGCCGTGAAACCCGCCCAGCGCACCGCCGTGCGGTTGCCGTTCTCCTGGGGGAAGACGTACGGCGTCTGCAGGCCGTCGACGCTGCTCGAAAACCGCCCGATCCGCACCGCCTGGCAGCTGTCCGGGTACGCCTCGCCGGGGCCGCCGCCGAACCACTCCGCCGAGCCGAACGTGCCCGGGAGCGCCATCACCAGGCCCAGCCGGGGGAGTGTGGCCGGCACGGGACCGTCGGGGGTCACGTCGACGCGCAGCCGCAGACCGCCGTCGAACGCCGTCCACGTGTAGTCCGCGAACAGCCCGAACGCCTGCGCCGGCGGGGCGACCCGGGTGCGCACCACGAGTTCGTCCCCGTCGGCGTCGACCTCGATGACCCGGTGCTGCATCCGGTGCAGCCCCGCCTCGAGCCACTGCGAAGCTTCCGACGGCCCGGGTGCGGAACCGCGGTCGTTGTCGGTGGTCGCGCGCCAGACGTCGAGCCGCGGCCCGTGGAGCGAGTGCCCGCCCAGCGCGGTCAGCACGCCCGTTACGGCGTCGAACTCGCCGGCGCCGAGGAGGAGCTGCCCGGCCGTGCGGAACACCGGTCCCCGCACCGGCGGCGCCGGCCGGGCCGGGGCGGCCGACACCGGGAGCTGGCCCCAGCCGACGACGTGCCCGGCCGGCGCCCACGTCGTCGCCGAAGCCAGCGTTGCCGAGACCGTCAGCCAAGACTCGCCGGAAGTGGCGGGCAGCGACGGAAGCGGCACCGATGTCATCTGTCCGGAAAGGACAGTAGGCACGGCGAGAACTCCCTGCGCGACAGCGGTCCCCTCCTCTTCCAGGAGCCACGTGAAGTCGAGGTGCCCGGTCGAGGCGAAGTCGTAGTGGTTCGCCACGCGGATGCCGGCGGGATCGGCCGAGATGCGTACCGGCTCGATGACCTTCGCGAACTCCGTCAGACCCGGCGACGGCGTCCGGTCCGGGAAGAGCAGGCCGTCGATGACGAAGTTGCCGTCGTGGATGAGCTCGCCGAAGTCGCCGCCGTAGGCGAAGTGGCCCGGGACGGCGATGCCGTGGTCGATCCACTCCCAGACGAAGCCGCCCTGGCAGTTGGGGTACTTCTCGAACAGCTCGCGGTACTCCAGCAGCCCGCCCGGCCCGTTGCCCATCGCGTGCGCGTACTCGCAGAGGAGGAACGGCAGGTCCCGGCGCCGCTCGTTGTCGTCTTCGCGGCGGCCGATCCGGTCGACTTCGCCGGGTGTCGCGTACATCCTGCTGTGGACGTCCACGTAGGAGCACTCGTGGTCGCCCTCGTAGTGCACCGGCCGGGTCGGGTCGCGGTGGCGCACCCACTCCGCCATCCGCGCCAGGTTGTCCCCGGTGTGGCTTTCGTTCCCCAGCGACCAGAGGATCACGCTGGGCCGGTTCTTGTCCCGCTCCACCGTGCGCCGCATCCGGTCGAGGCAGGCGTCCGCCCACATCGGCTCGGAGCCGGGGTTGCGGTCCCAGCCCAGCGGGCCGAAACCGTGGGTCTCCAGGTCGCACTCGTCGATCACCCACAGGCCGTACTCGTCGCACAGCTCGAGGAACGCCGGGTCCGGCGGGTAGTGGCTGGTCCGGACGGCGTTCACGTTGTGCCGCTTCATCAGCAGGACGTCGGCCAGCGCCGTCTCCGACGAGACGACCCGTCCGGTGCGGGGGTCGTGCTCGTGCCGGTTCACCCCGCGCAGGAGCAGCCGCCGTCCGTTGACCTTGAGCTGTCCGTCCTCGACGGACACCGTCCGGAAGCCGATCCGCACCGGCACTCGTTCGGCCACGGTGGACAACGTGCCCGCGTACAACCGGGGCGACTCGGCGCTCCACGGCTCGACGGGCAGCTCCAGCGGCT
This sequence comes from Amycolatopsis sp. cmx-4-83, assembly GCF_046548815.1. Lineage (NCBI taxonomy): Bacteria > Bacillati > Actinomycetota > Actinomycetes > Pseudonocardiales > Pseudonocardiaceae > Amycolatopsis > Amycolatopsis sp. cmx-4-83. Next base: position 575,474 of record NZ_JAEBEF010000006.1, read on the forward strand.
CCGCGGCCGGGTGCCCGGCGACGCCGAGGGCCGGGATGTCCAGCACGACGTCGGTGGCGGTCTCGACCCGGACGGTGCCCAGCCCGGTCGTGTGGTCGTAGTCCGCGCGGACCCAGAAGTCGCCGATCCCGCCGGGCGGGCGCGACAGCAGCGTGACCGCCCGGAAGATCCCGGACAGCCACCACATGTCCTGGTCTTCGAGGTAGCTGCCCGCCGACCACTGGTGCACGCGCACCACCAGGACGTTGCCGCTAGGCCGCAGCAGCGGCCCGACCTCGAACTCCGACGGAAGCCGGCTGCCCTTCGTGACGCCGAGTTCGGTGCCGTTGAGCCAGATCCGGCCGCACGAGTCGATCCCGTCGAAGCGCAGCAGCGCGGGCCCGGCCGGCCAGGCGTGCGGCGGGTCGAAGCGCAGCCGGTGGTCGCCGGTCGGGTTGTCCGACGGGACGTGCGGCGGGTCGACCGGGAACGGGTAGTGCACGTTCGTGTAGGCGGGCTCGCCGTGGCCGTGCAGCTGCCACAGCGACGGCACCGGCAGCTCGTCCCACGCGGCGTCGTCGAACTCGGGATCGGCTACGTCCGGGGGAGCGGCCGCCAGGCTCGGCGAGAGCCGGAACCGCCAGGTGCCGTTCAGCGGCAACGACGGCGCGTCGGAGGTGAAGGCCGCGCGCGGCGGGACCGCCCCGCGGCCCGGGCCCGGGTCTTCGACGTACGACATGAGTCCCCTCGCACCGGGTCCGTGAACGCTCCCGTGAACGTTCACGGGACGGTCGGAAGTGTGCGTGGCGCCGCGTCGGCGTGTCAAGGGATCAGGCGGATTCGCGCAGGTGGAGGGCGGCGCGGACGATCAGCTCGCCGGGTTCGAAGGGTGCGGCACCGGTCACGAGCCGGGCGGCCTGCTCGACGGCGAGGGCGCCGAGCGCGCGGGTGTCGAGGGCGACGCTGGAGAGCTCCGGCTCGACGAGCGTGCCAAGCGCTAGCCCGTCGAAGCCGATCACCGCGAGGTCGGCGGGCACGCGCAGGCCGAACCGGCGGGCCTCGCGCAGGGCACCGATGGCGATGACGTCGTTGAAGGCGAACACGGCGGTGACGTCGGGGTGCGCGGCGAGCAGGGTGGCGAGCGCGGCACCCCCGCCGTCGACGCTCTGGGGAGTGCGCACGATCCACCCGGGCGCCGGCGCGATGCCGTGCTCGGCGACGGCGCGGCGGAACCAGAGCTGGCGGACGCTCGGCTCGGGGCGGCCGTCGTGGTCGAGCATCCCGATCCGCCGGTGCCCGCGCCCGACCAGGTGGGCGACGGCTTCCCGGACGCCGTCCTCGCCATCGATCGCGATGCCGCTGAACCGCGCGACGTGCGGCTCGCGGCCGAGCAGCACCACCGGGATGCCGGGGGTGAAGCGGTCGAGGTCCGCGTCGGACCGGCTGAAGTAGCCGACCACCGCGTCCACCTGCGTGCCGATCACCCGCAGCGTGGCGAGTTCCTGCTCGGCGTCGCCTGCGGTGTCGTAGACGACGACGTGCCAGCCGCGGGCGCGAGCGGCCTCGAGCGCGCCGGAGGCGACCTCGGTGAAGAAGGGGTTGAGCAGGTCCGGCACCACCAGGCCGATCGAGGTGGTGTCCTGCCGGACCAGGCCGCGGGCGAAGCGGCTCGGGCGGTACCCGAGCTCCCGGGCGGCGTCGAGGACGCGCTGCTTGGTCGAGCCGTCGATCTCGGCCTTGTCGTTCAGCGCGCGCGACACCGTCTGCCGGGAGACCCCGGCCGAGCGGGCGACGTCGTGGATCGTCACCCGCCGGGGTTCGGTGCTGCTCGTGGACACCGCTCGAGTATGCCCGCCCGCGGCCGGGCCGCTAGCCGGCCGGGGTGCGTTCGCGCCGCTTCGAGACGAACCGCCAGCCCACCGCGAGCACCACGGCCAACACCGGGATCGAGTAGAATGCGATCTTCTCGGCGCCGTCGGAGAAGCCCATCAGCACCACGACCAGCACCAGGAACCCGAGCGTCGCCCATCCCGAGTACGGCGCCCACGGCATCCGGTACGACGGCCGTTCCAGCTCGCCGCGCAGCGCGGCCTGGCGCAGGCGCAGCTGGCAGAAGACGAGCGTGGCCCACGTCGTGATCACGCCGAGCGAGGCGATCGCGATGGCGATGTCGAACGCGTCCTTCGGCACCAGGTAGTTCAGCACCACGCCGAGCAGGTAGGCGACCGAGGTGAACAGGATGCCGCCGTAGGGCACGTGGCGGCCGCTCATCCGGCTGACGAACGACGGCGCCTCGCCCTTCTCGGCCAGCGACCGCAGGATCCGGCCGGTGGAGTAGAGCCCGGAGTTGACGCTGGACAGCGCCGCGGTGAGCACGACCGCGTTCATCACGTCGCCGATGCCCGGGATCCCGAGCCTGCTGAAGACCGTGACGAACGGGCTCTCGTCGCCGTTGTAGAACGGCCAGGGCAGCAACATCGCCAGCATCAGCACGGACCCGACGTAGAAGACGCCGATCCGCCACACGACGCCGTTGATCGCCTTCGGCAGCACCTTGCGGGCGTCCTTGGTCTCGCCGGCCGCGATACCGACGACCTCGATGGCCGAGTAGGCGAAGATGACCGCCTGCAACGTCATCAGCGCGATCCCGACGCCGGCCGGGAAGAGTCCACTGTGGCCGGTCAGGTTGTGCGGGCCGGCCGGCGTGCCGCCGATGTCCGCGCTGGTGAGCACGAGCCCGATCGCGGTGATCAGGAAGACGACGATGGCCAGCACCTTGACCACCGAGAACCAGAACTCCAGCTCGCCGAACAGCTTCACCGAAAGCAGGTTCACCGCGATCAGCACGCCGAGGGCGACCAGGGCGGTGATCCACTGCGGGACGTCCGGCAGCCACTTGTGCACGTAGATCGCCACCGCGGTGATCTCCGCGATGCCGGTCATCGCCCAGTTCACCCAGTACATCCAGCCCGAGACGAACCCGGCCCACGGTCCGATGAACTTCCGCGCGTAGGTGACGAAGCTGCCGGAGCTGGGCTCGTGCAGGACCAGCTCGCCGAGCGCGCGCATCACGAAGTAGGCGGCCACCCCGCAGATCGCGTAGGAGAAGACCAGCGACGGGCCGACCTGGTGGAGCTTGCCGCCGGCGCCGAGGAAGAGCCCGACGCCGATCGCGCCGCCGATGGCGATCATCTGCACTTGGCGGTTGCCCAGCGCTTTCGAGTAGCTTTCACCTTTTTCGGTGAGGAGCGAGGAATCCATGGTTCCCGGACGCTAGAGCTTGTGCGGCAAGTCACCAAGCGGCCTAAGGAAGACTTAAGGTGTGCCGGAGATCACCGCTCGGTTTTCCCGCTATTACCCGGTTTCGATTTGACAGGGGTGCCGCGCGCCCCGAACCGCGGGGCTTCTACGCTACGGCGGTGGACCTCGCGGCGCTGCTGGACCGGATCGCCGGCGACGTCGCGTCCGACGTCGGCCGCGGCGCCGTCGCGGACTACATCCCCGCGCTGGCCAGGGTCGAGCCGGGTCGGTTCGGCATGGCGGTGGCCGAAGTGGACGGTGCGCTGCACGGCGTCGGCGACTGGCGGCACCCGTTCTCGGTGCAGAGCATGTCCAAAGTGTTCACGCTCGCTTTGACGCTTTCCCGCGGCGACGGCGTGTGGACGCGCGTCGGCCGCGAACCGTCGGGCGACCCGTTCAATTCGCTGGTGCAGCTGGAACACGAGGACGGCATCCCGCGCAACCCGTTCATCAACGCGGGCGCGCTGGTGGTGACCGACGAACTCGCGCAGCACGGCGACGCGGTCGAAGCGTTGCTCGCATTCCTGCGCGAGGAGAGTGGCCGCCCCGGAATCGACGTCGACGCCGAAGTGGCGGCGTCGGAAGCGGGGCACGCCGACCGCAACCGCGCCCTCGCGTACTTCATGGCTTCCTACGGCAACATGCGGCACCCGGTGCCGTCGGTGCTCGACCAGTACGTCCGCCAGTGCTCGATCGCGATGAGCTGCGCGGACGTCGCGCGGTCGGCGTTGTTCCTGGCCCGCCACGGCATCCGCAACGACGGCACCCGCCTGCTCGGCCAGAGCGCGGCCAAGCGCGTGAACGCGGTGATGCTGACGTGCGGCACGTACGACGCGGCGGGCGAGTTCGCCTACCGCGTCGGCCTCCCCGGCAAGAGCGGCGTGGGCGGCGGCATCGTCGCGATCGTCCCGGGCCGCTGCGCGGTGTGCGTGTGGAGCCCGGGCCTGGACGCGCGCGGCAACTCGGTGGCGGGGGTGGCGGCGCTGGACCGGTTCACGACGCTGACCGGCTGGTCGGTCTTCTGAGTCAGCGCAGGTAGTTGTAGACCGTGGCTCGCGAGATCCCGAGCAGGTCGGTCAACGCCGGCACCGCGTTCTTCAGCTCCAGGAACCCGCGCTCCTTGACCGACCGGACGAGGTCCTTCTTCGCCGTCGGCGGGAGGCTGCGCGGGGTGTGGCCGCGCTCGGCCGCGTAGTTTTCCACCAGCGCGCGGAGTTCGTCGCCCGTGCGGGCGCGCAGGCTCTCGGTCAGCGGCGCGGGCTCGGCGGTGCCGGTCAGGCGGGTGAGGGCCTGGGCCGCCGAGCCGAGCAGGGACACGTCGAGGTTGAGGCACAACGCCGCGACGTACTCGCCGGCCGAGTTGCGGAGGCCGATCGACGTGCTCTTCGCCGGGCGGCCGTCGGGGAAGCGGTTCGGGTAGTTCTGGAGGACGTCCGGGAAGCCCGGGTCGGCGATCCGCGCCAGGCCCAGCTCGGTGGCCGGATCGCCGACCGCGCGTCCGGACAGCCCGCCCTGGATCGCCCGGACGGCGTGGGCCGGGTCGCGCAGGTCGTGCAGCACCACTTCGCACAGGCCGGGGAACATCCGGCCGACCGCGTGGGCGATCTTCTCGGCCTCGCGCAGGAGCAGTTCGTCCTCGGTCATCCGATCAGCTCCCGCAGCTTGCCGGGCGCCTTCAAGCCGGAGCCGGTGAGCACGACGACGGTGGTTTCGCCCGGCCGGATCGCGCCGCGGTAGCGGAACACGTCGACGGCCGCGGCGGCGGTCGCGCTGGTCGGCTCGGCGTAGAGGCCGAGCGAGGCCAGGCGGCGGGCGGCCGCGGCGATGGCGTCCTCGTCGATCGCGGCCGTGTCACCGCCCGAGCGCCGAATCGCCGCGACCACCTCCGGCAGGCGCACCGGCTGCCGGATCGCGGTGCCCTCGGCGACGGTCGGAGCGAACGGCGGCGGCGGCCGGTCGTGGACGGCGGCGTCGATGGGGGAGCAGTTCCGCGGCTGCGCGACGAGCAGCCGGGGGCGCTTCGCGATCGAACCGGCGGCCAGGAGCTCGCCGAACCCCAGGTCGCAGCCGAGCACGATGCTGCCCGCGCCGGCGACCGTGACGACGGCGTCGGGCGCGCGGAAGCCGAGGTCTTCCCACAGTTCGTAGGCGAGGGTCTTGGTGCCCTGCAGGAAGAAGGGGTGCCAGTTGTGGCTGGCGTAGGTCGTGGCGGCCGAGCGCCGGACGGCTTCGGCGGCGGTGTCGTCCCGGGTGCCGGGCACCAGTTCGACGGTCGCGCCGTACGCCCGGGTCTGCAGGACCTTGGCGGCTGAGGTGCCCTCGGGGGCGAGGACCGTGGCCGCGATCCCCGCCGCGGCGCTGTAGGCCGCGACCGACGAGCCGCCGTTGCCGGAGCTGTCTTCCAGGAGCTCCTTCACCCCGGCGCCGGCCAGCGCGGAGACCATGACGCTGGAGCCGCGGTCCTTGAAGCTGCCGGTCGGGCTGAACCACTCGAGCTTGAACCGGACGTCGGCGCCGTCCCAGTCCTGCGTGACGAGCGGGGTGCAGCCCTCGCCCAGCGAGACCGGGCGGAGGTCGCCGGGCAGCGCGGCCCGGTACCGCCAGAGCGACCGGACCCCGGTGTCGACATCGCCGGGGCCGAGCCCGGCCAGCGGGGCGACGGTGAGCGGGACGCCGTCGTCCCCGCGCCACCGCAGCGGGTCGCCCGGGTACCGCGTTCCCGAGCGGTCGTCGGTGTACCAGTAGTCCACAGCACCTCCATCGCTGAACAGTCCGTCCAAGTCTAGACGATGTGTCCACTGTTACCGCTGAGTATGCGAAATGTCTTCAGCTTTTCTCGGGGAAAATTTGTAACGCGACGGGGGAAGATTGCGATCACCGCCGTCCTGTGGGTGCCGGGCGGAGCACCGATGGTGTTCGCCCGAATACCGCCGGTCGCGCGACCGGGAGACGGCGTCGGGCCGGCTGACGGCGTCGGGAGGTTCGATCGCGATCGCGTGAGCACCGGGAATCCGGCCGGGTGCCGAATCCACAGTGGACTACCCAGGGTGCCCGGAAGTGGGTCGAGCATTCTTTGCTGCATTCTGGCGGACACCAGGAATAGCATCGATGAATGCCGATCGGCCTCTTCGGAATTGACGTGAAGTGCGGTTGTCGAGAAAGGGATACCGGACGGTCGGTATTCCGTTTCCGATACATCGCGGTGACTCGGTCGAAACGCCGGACCCGCCGGTCGGAGTGGTCCGATGTGGGCAATCGCACGCGTCCACCAGGCGGGATGGCTTGCGCCGTCCGGCGGCGTGCTTCCGGTGGACCACCCGGCGAACCGGTCCGGAGGCCGCCCGCGGCAATCGGGTCCCGCATCCCGGACGGCGGGTAACATGACAGCGGCGTTAAATTCTTGCACCGCCCGCCTGGTCCATCCCGAATTTTCTGAACCGCGGCGATGAAATCGTGGTGGGTTGTTGACGATGTGCACCGAACCCGCTTAAGTACTCCCCGTTGCCCATGCCCCCTTTCGTTGGAGCGGGAGTTCCCATGCGTCTCTCGATAGACGACTCCGCGCCGGCCGGGCCGGTCGTCGCCGTGTCGCCGCTGCGGTGGCCGTCGGCGCGCGGGGTCGCGGCCGTCGCGCGCGGGGGCGGGCTCGGCGTGCTCGACCTGACCGGCGGGCACGCCGCCGGCGCGGAAGAGCTGGCGCTGCTGGGCGAATGGGGCATCGGAGGGTTCGGGGTCCGGCTCGCGGGGCCGCCGCCGGGCGCGGAACTGCCCGAAGCCGTCACCACGGTCCTGCTGACCGAAGACGCCGAGTGCGAAGCGCGGGACTTCCCGGGCCGCCGGGTACTGGCCGAGGTCACGTCCCGGGCGTCGGCCGCGCGGGCGGTCGAGGGCGGCGCGCACGGCCTGATCGCCCGCGGTCACGAATGCGGCGGCCGGACCGGCGAACTGAGCACGTTCGTGCTGCTCCAAGCCCTGCTCGCCGACGACGCGCTGGACGTCGGAGTGTGGGCCGCGGGCGGGATCGGGCCGCACACCGCCGCGGCCGCGATCGCCGGTGGTGCCGCCGGCGTCGTGCTCGACACGCAGCTCGCCCTGCTGCCGGAGGCCGAACTGCCGTCGCGGCTGACCGCCGGGCTGACCGGGCTCGACGGGTCGGAGACGACCGTCGTCGACGGCGTCCGCGTGCTCGCCCGCCGCGGCGCCGAACCGCTCGAAGCCGGGCAGGACGTCTTCCTCGCCACGAGGTTCCTCGACCGCTGGGGCACGGTGACCGCGGCGGTGCGCGGCGTCGCCGACGCCGTCGAAGAAGCGTTGCGCGGGGAAACGGCGGTGCTGGGGCCGGGCAGTGCGGGCAGCCGCGCGTTCGGCACGGCGCTGCCGATCGCGCAGGGCCCGATGACCCGGGTCAGCGACCAGCCCGCCTTCGCCGGCGAGGTCGCCGCGGGCGGGGCGCTGCCGTTCATCGCGCTGGCCCTGTCCGGTGCGGACCAGACCCGCGACGTCCTGGAACGCACCCGCGACACGGTCGGCGACGCGCCCTGGGGTGTCGGCGTGCTGGGGTTCGCCGCCGACGACGTCAAAACCGCGCAGCTCGAGGTGATCCGGGCCGTGCGGCCGACCCACGCGATCATCGCGGGCGGGCGTCCGGCGCAGGCCGCGGCACTCGAGGACGCCGGCATCTCGACGTTCCTGCACGTGCCTTCGCCCGGGCTGCTGAAGCAGTTCCTCGAAGCCGGGGCGCGCAAGTTCGTCTTCGAAGGCTCGGAATGCGGCGGCCACGTCGGGCCCCGCACCAGCTTTCCCCTGTGGGAAGCGCAGCTCGGCGTCCTCGGCGACTTCCTCGCCGGCACCCCGGACGCGGCCGGGCAGCTGCAGCTGCTGTTCGCCGGCGGCGTCCACGACGAGCGCTCGGCCGCGATGGTGGCCGCGCTCGCCCGGCCGGTGGCGGCGCGGGGTGCGGCGATCGGGGTGCTGATGGGCACCGCGTACCTGTTCACGCGCGAAGCCGTCAAAGCGGGCGCGGTGCTGCCCGGGTTCCAGCGGCAGCTGCTGGCCGCCGGGCACACCGACCTGCTGGAAACCGCGCCGGGACACGCCACCCGCTGCGTCCGCAGCCCGTTCACCGAGGAGTACGCGGCGATCAAGGCGGACCTCGCCGAGCGCGGCGTGCCGAGCCGCGACGCGTGGGAACAGCTGGAGACGCTCAACGTCGGCCGCCTCCGCCTGGCGAGCAAGGGCATCGAGCGCGTCGGCGCCGAACTGCGGGACGTCGGCGAGGACCGGCAGCTCGCCGAAGGCATGTTCATGGCAGGCGAAGTCGCCGTGCTGCGCTCGGCCGTCACCACGATCGCCGACCTGCACCGCGCGGTGGGCGAAGGTGCGGACGCGTTCCTGCGCGAGCGAGCCGCCGCTTTCGGTTCCACGTCAACGGAACCCGCCGCACCCGAGCCCCTGGACATCGCCATCGTCGGGATGGCGTGCCTGTTCCCGCAGGCGCCCGACCTGGCGTCGTTCTGGGCGAACGTGCTGTCCGGAGTGGACGCCGTCACCGAGGTCCCGCCGCAGCGGTGGGACCCGTCGCTGTACTACGACCCGGAGGGGCGGGGCGGGAAGTCGCCGTCGCGCTGGGGCGGGTTCCTGCCGGAGATCGGCTTCGACCCGCTGCGCTACGGCATCCCGCCGTCGTCGCTGGCGAGCATCGAGCCCGTGCAGCTGCTGGCCTTGGAGGCCGCGCACCGCGCGCTGGTGGACGCCGGGTACGAGCGCCGCGCGTTCGACCGATCGCGCACGTCGGTGGTGTTCGGCGCCGAGGCGGGCAGCGACCTGTCGAACGCGATGTCGCTGCGGACCGTGCTGCCGTCCTACGTGGGCGAACTGCCGTCCGAACTGGACGAGCGGCTGCCGCGGATCACCGAGGACTCCTTCCCGGGGGTGCTGGCCAACGTCATCGCGGGCCGGATCGCCAACCGGCTCGACCTGGGCGGCGCGAACTACACCGTCGACGCCGCCTGCGCGTCGTCGCTGACCGCGGTCGACGTCGCCTGCAAGGAGCTGACCGCGGGCACCAGCGACCTGGTCCTCTGCGGTGGCGCGGACCTGCACAACGGCATCAACGACTACCTCCTGTTCGCCTCGGCGCACGCGCTCTCGCCGACCGGCCGTTCGGCGACGTTCGACAGCGCGGCGGACGGCATCGCGCTCGGCGAGGGCGTCGCATGCGTCGCGCTCAAGCGGCTGGCGGACGCCGAACGCGACGGCGACCGGGTGTACGCGGTGATCAAGGGCGTCGGCGCGGCTTCCGACGGGCGGGCGCTCGGGCTGACCGCGCCCCGGCCGGAGGGCCAGCACGCCGCGCTGACCAGGGCGTACCGCAACGCCGGCGTCTCGCCCGCGAGCGTCGGGCTGGTCGAGGCGCACGGCACCGGCACCGTCGTCGGCGACCGGACCGAGCTGGCCACGCTGACGAAGGTGTTCACCGAGGCCGGCGCCGCGCCGGGCGGCTGCACGATCGGCTCGGTGAAGTCGCAGATCGGGCACACCAAGTGCGCGGCGGGCCTGGCCGGGCTGATCAAGACCGCGCTCGCGCTGCACACCGGCGTCAAACCGCCGACGCTGCACCTCTCGGCGCCGAACCCGGCCTGGGAGGCCGAGACCAGCCCGTTCGTGTTCCAGTCGGCCGCGCAGCCGTGGGCGGCACCGGCCGCCGAGCGGATCGCCGGGGTCAGCGCGTTCGGCTTCGGCGGGACCAACTTCCACGTGGTGCTGGGCGCGCACGACAGCGTCCCGCCCGCTCAGGCGGCCGACGAGTGGCCGGCGGAGCTGTTCACCTTCGCCACCGACGCGGCGGTGCGGGACCTGCTGGCGCTGGCGTCGGACGTCCCGGCCGGGCACGAGCCGTGGCGGTTGCGGGACCTGGCACTGAGCGCGTCGCGGCGGGCGGAGGGCCGACAGGCGCGGCTCGCCATTGTCGCGTCCACTGTGGACGAGCTGGTTTCCCTGCTGCGCCAGGCACTCGACGGGCAGGAGCCGGCCGGGGTGTTCCGCGGCGACGGGACCGCGCCGGGCGAAGTGGCGGTGCTGTTCCCCGGCCAGGGCAGCCAGCGGCCGGGCATGTTCGCCGAGCTGTTCGTCGCGTTCCCGGAGCTGCAGCGGTACCTGCGCCTCGACCCGGCGACGGCCGGCGTCGTCTTCGGCCCGGCGGTGTTCGGCGAGCCCGCGCGCCGGGCCGCGGTGGACCGGGTCACCGACACCCGCGTCGCCCAGCCCGCGCTCGGCCTCGCCGGCCTGGCGGCGTTCCGGCTGCTGACCCGCGCCGGCGTGCGGCCCGCCATGCTCGGCGGGCACAGCTACGGCGAGCTGACCGCGCTGGCGGCGGCCGGCGCGTTCACCCCGGAGGGCCTGCTGCACGCGAGCCACGCCCGGGCGGGGGCGATCCTCGACGCGGTGCCGGCGGCGGACCCGGGTGCGATGGCGGCGGTGTCGGCGGCCGCGGCGGAGGTCGAGTCGGTGCTCGGCTCGTCGCCGGTGGTGCTGGCCAACCACAATTCCCCGAAGCAGACGGTGATTTCCGGCGCGACGGCGGACGTCTCGGCGGCGATCGAGCGGCTGCGCGAAGCCGGGCTGGGCGCGAAACGGCTCCAGGTGGCGTGCGCGTTCCACAGCCCGCTGGTCGCGGCCGCCGGCGACGCGTTCGGCCGCACGCTGGGCGCGATCGGCGTCGTCCGGCCGTCGGTGCCGGTGTACGGCAACCGGACGGCGGCGCCCTACCCGGCCGGGCCGGACGAGATCCGCGGCGAGCTGGCCGCGCAGCTGGGCGCGCCGGTGCGGTTCGTCGAGCAGATCGAAGCGATGTACGCGGCCGGGGCGCGGGTGTTCGTCGAGGCGGGCCCGGGTGCGGTGCTGGCCGGGCAGGTCGGCGCGATCCTCGGCGACCGTCCCCATCGGACGGTCGGTTTCGAGCAGCCGGGCCGCCGCGGCCTGCCGGGCTTCCTCGGCGCGCTGGCGCGGCTGGCGGTGTCCGGGGTCCCGGTCGAGACAAGCTGGCTGTTCCGCGGCCGGGACGCGCTCGACGCGGCGACGGCCCCGCGCCCGAAGCGCCCGGGGTGGACGGTCGACGGCCACCTGGTCCGGACCGCGGACGGCACGATCCCGGCGGGCGCGCTGCGGCCGGCGTCGCGGATCACGCTGGGCCTGCCGGCGGCGGAGGCACCCACGTCGGAGGCGATGGTCGCGGACTTCCTGCGGACGAGCCGGGAGATGATCGCCGCCCAGCGCGACGTCCTGCTCGGGTTCTTCGGCACCGGCGAGCCGCCCGCACCGGTGGTCGTTCCCGCAGTCGTTCCGGAGGTGCTCCCGGCGCCGGTGGTGGCTGCCGCCGAGCGGTCGGTGCTGGAGACCGTGGTCGCGGTGATCGGGGAGCGGACGGGGTATCCGGTGGAGATGATCGAGCCGGATCTCGATCTGGAAGCCGATTTGAGTGTGGACTCGATCAAGCGGGCGGAGATCGCGGGTGAGCTGGCGGCCCGGCTCGGTCTCACCGGCGGTGATGTGGAGGAGTTCGCGAAGGCGCGTACGGCGGCCGCGATCGCCGACCTGGTCGGAACTCCGCAGCAGCCCGAGGCCGGCACCTCGGTGCTGGAGACCGTGGTCGCGGTGATCGGGGAGCGGACCGGGTATCCGGTGGACATGATCGAGCCGGATCTCGATCTCGAGGCCGATCTCAGCGTGGACTCGATCAAGCGGGCCGAGATCGCCGGGGAGCTGACCGTCCGGCTGGGCACCGGCGACGTCGAGGAGCTGGCGAGGGCCCGGACCGCGGCGGGGATCGCGGACCTGCTGGGCGAAGCCGGTCGTGACGAACCCCGGCCGGTGGCCGCCGAGCCCGAGCCTGTGATCATCGCGCCGAAGCGGTACGTCATGACCGACGTCGAACTCGCCCCGGCGGGCACCCCCGACATCGCGGGCCGCCGGTTCCTGGTCGTCGGTTCCGGCGCGTTCGCCGAGGACGTCCGCGCCGCGCTGACCGGCCACGGCGCCGAGGCCGAAAACGGCGACGACGTCCGACCGGGCTTCGACGGGTACCTGTTCCTCGACCCCGTCCTGCCCACCGCCTTCCCGCGCTACCAGGACGCCCTCGCCCGCCACCCCCGCTGGCTGCTCTCCGCCGGGCCCGCGGAGGGGCTCCGCGGCTTCCACCGCAGCCTCTCCCGCGAGTACCCGGACACGCTCACCCGGGTCGTCGAAGGCGCGGACGCCGCCGGCCTCGTCGCCGAACTGTCCACTGTGGACCGTGAGTCGGTCGTCGTCCACACCGGAACCGCGAGGTACGGCATCGAGCCGGTCGAAGAGAGCCTCGGTCTCCTCGCCGGCAGCGGCGCCGGACCCGCGGGTGACGGCGTGGCCGAAGCCGCCGCCATCGGGCTCGACCGCGAGTCGGTCGTCCTCCTCGTCGGCGGGGCCAAGGGCATCACCGCCCGCTTCGCCGCCACCGTGGCCGCGGCGGCGCACTGCCGGATCGAGCTGCTCGGCCGGACGGCCCTGACCGCGGAAGACGAACACCCGCAGGCGAAAGACGCCGACGCCCTCCGCGCCGCCCTCATCGGCGACGGCCTGAGGAACCCCGCCGAGATCGAGAAGACCGTCCGGCGCACCATGGGCGAGCGCGAGGTCCGGGCGACGCTCGGGGAACTCGAAGCCCTCGGCAGCCCGGCGCGCTACCAGTCCGTCGACATGCTCGACGCCGAAGCCGTCCACCGCGCGGTCAAGGAGATCCACGCCGAGCACGGCCGGCTCGACGGGATCGTCTACGCGGCCGGCGTCATCGAGGACAAGCTCGTCGCGGACAAGACGCCGGAGTCCTTCACCCGCGTCTACAGCACCAAGGCGGACGGGGCCAGGACCCTCCTCGAAGCAACCGCGGACCTGCCGGACGAGCCGAAGTTCGTCGTCCTCTTCGGCAGCATCGCCGCCGCGCTCGGCAACCGGGGCCAGGCCGACTACGCCGCCGCCAACGACGCGCTCGAGGCCCTCGGGCGGCGGTGGCCTGCCGGACGTGCGGTGACCGTCCACTGGGGACCGTGGGCCCCGGCCGGCGAGCACGACGGGATGGTCACGCGGGAGCTGGTGCGCGACTACGCCCGCCGGGGCATCGCGCTGATCGACCCCGAGGAAGGCACCCTCGGCCTGCTGCGAGAGCTGGCCTGGGGCCGCCCCGGCTCCGCCGCCGTCGTCCACACCGCCTCCGGGTGGTGACCGGGATGAGTGTTGCGATCGTCGGGATGTCGGTGCTCCTGCCCGGCGCCCCGGACCTGGCGGCGTACTGGCGCAACCTCGTCGGCGGCGTCGACGCCATCACCGAAGTGCCGCCGGAGAAGTGGGACGGCACGCACTACGCGCCGGACGAGCGGCGCGCCGACCGCGTCTACTGCCGCCGCGGCGGCTTCGTCGACGAACTGGCCGAAGTGGACGTCGCCGGGTTCGGGATCATGCCGACGTCGGTGCCGTCCACCGAACCCGACCAGCTGATCGCGCTCCGCGTCGCCGCACAGGCCGTCGCGGACGCGGGCGGCCCGGACCGCCTCCCCGCGGACCGGGCCAAGGTCGGCGTGGTGCTCGGCCGCGGCGGCTACCTGACGCCGGGACTCGTCCGGCTCGACCAGCGCGTCCGGACCGCGACGCAGCTCGTCCGCACGCTCGGCGAGCTGATGCCCGAACTCGGCGCGGACAAGCTCGACGCCGTCCGGCAGGCCTTCACCGACCAGCTCGGCCCCGAGGCGCCGGAGTCCGCGATCGGGCTGGTGCCGAACCTCGCGGCGTCGCGGCTGGCCAACCGCCTCGACCTGCGCGGCCCGGCGTACACCGTGGACGCCGCGTGCGCGTCCTCCCTGATCGCCGTCGACCACGCGGTGCGCGAGCTCGCCACCGGCCGCTGCGACGTCGTCCTCGCCGGCGGTGTGCACCACTGCCACGACATCACGTTCTGGAGCGTGTTCACCCAGCTCGGCGCGTTGTCGCCGACCGAGCGGATCCGGCCGTTCCACCGCGACGCCGACGGCGTGCTCATCGGCGAGGGCACCGGCATCGTCGTGCTCAAGCGCCTCGCCGACGCCGAGCGCGACGGCGACCGCGTGTACGCCGTGGTCACCGGCACCGGCGTCGCCTCCGACGGGCGGACCGCGAGCCTCGCCAACCCCGACTCCGGCGGCCAGGTCCGCGCGGTCCGCCAGGCGTGGGCCGCGGCCGGGCTCGACCCCGCCGACCCGCAGTCGATCGGCCTGCTGGAGGCCCACGGCACCGCGACCCCGGCCGGGGACGCCGCCGAACTCGCCACCCTCGCGGAGGTGTTCGGCGCGCGCGGCGAAGCGGTCCTCGGCTCGGTGAAGTCCATGATCGGGCACACGATGCCCGCCGCCGGCATCGCCGGGCTCGTCAAGGCCGCGCTGGCCGTGCACCACGGCGTCCTGCTGCCCACCCTGCACTGCGACGACCCGCACCCCGCTCTCGCGCGCACTCGTTTCTCCCCTTTGGACACCGCGAAGGACTGGGACGCGGCCGTACGCCGGGCCGGCGTCAACGCGTTCGGGTTCGGCGGGATCAACGCCCACGTCGTGCTGGAGCAGGCGCCGGGCCGGGCGGCGCCGGTGGTCGTCCGGGAGCCGGAACGCGTGCTGCGCCTGGCCGCCCGGACGGTCGGCGAACTGCGGGACCTGCTCGACCGGCCCGCGACGCCGGTGGCCGGCGACGGCCCGGTCCGGCTCGGCGTCGTCGACCCGACGGAGAAACGCCTGGCACTCGCCCGCAAGGCGGTCGCCCGCGGCCGGGCCTGGCGGGGCCGCAACGACGTCTGGTTCGCCGACCGCCCGCTGCTCGGGCCGGGCGGCGGCAAGGTCGCCTTCCTCTTCCCGGGCCTGGAATCGGAACTGACGCTGAACTGCGGTGACGTCGCCCGCCACTTCGGGCTCCCGTGGCAGCACGCGGACGTCGAGGTCGGCGACGTCGGCCGCCAGGGCACCGCGGTCTTCGAGCTGGGCCGCCTGCTCAACACCGCGCTCGGGCGCCTCGGCGTCGTCCCGGACGCCGTCGCCGGGCACAGCCTGGGGGAGTGGACGGCGATGGCCGTCGCCGGCCTGCACGCCGAGGCCGAGGTCGACGCGTTCCTCGCCGGCTTCGACCCCGACGCGCTCGTCGTCCCCGGCCTCGCCTTCGCCGCGATCGGCGCGCCCGCGCCGCAGGTGACCGAGGAGCTGGCCGGGCGCACGGACGTCGTCCTCTCCCACGACAACTCGCCCAACCAGGCCATGGTCTGCGGCCCGGCCGCCGCCGTGGCCGCGCTCGTCACGCGGTTCCGGGACGCGGGGATCGTCGCGCAGGTGCTGCCGTTCCGGTCCGGGTTCCACACGCCGATGCTCCGGCCCTACCTGGACCCGATCCGCGACGCGGCCGCCCGGTTCACCCTGCACCCGCCGCGGCTGCCGATCTGGTCGGCGACGACGGTGGCGGAGTACCCGGCCGCCGAAGCGGACGTCCGCGAGCTGTTCGTGCGGCACCTGCTGGAACCGGTCCGGTTCCGCCCGCTCGTGCGGGCCCTGCACGCCGCCGGGTTCCGCGCGTTCGTCCAGGTCGGCGCGGGCCAGCTCGGCTCCCTGGTCGGCGACACCCTGCACGGCGAGGAGCACTTGGCCGTGGCGGCGCACTCGGTACACCGGCCCGGCCTCGCGCAGCTGCGGCGGGTCGCGACCGCGTTGTGGGCCGACGGTGCGGACATCGACTTCACGCGGCTGCCGGGCGAACGCGGGACGCCGTCGAAGGCGGTCAAGCTGGACCTGGGCGGCCACCTCATCTCCCTCGACGAAGGCGTCCGCGCGCGCATCGCCCTCCCGGCTCACCGGTCCACAGTGGACGACCTGGCCGGCAAAGGCCCGCTCGCCGCGGAACTCGCCGCCCTGCTGACCGACACGGCCCAGCTGGCGTCCACCGCCCTCGCCGCGTCCGCACTTTCACGTGAAAGTGCGGACCAGGGGCCGCACTTTCACGTGAAAGTGCCGCCACTGGGGGAGCTGGACGCGACGCTCGTGGTGTCGGTCGAGGCGATGCCGTACCTGCTCGACCACTGCTTCTTCAAGCAGCCGCCGCAGGCCGACCCCGGTGACCGCTGGCCGGTCGTCCCGGCGACCACGGTGATCGACCACCTGATGGGCTTCGCCGAGCAGGCCGCGCCCGGCCGCCGCGCGGTCGCGGTGCACGACGTCCGGCTCACGCAGTGGATCACCGCGGTCCCGGCCGTCACCGTGGGGGTCCGGATCCGCCCGCACGGCACCGGCCGGGTGCTCGCCGCGCTGGACGGCTATTCCCAGGCCGTCGTGGAACTCGCCCTCGCGTACCCGGCCGACGCGCCGGCGCCGTGGCGCTTCCCCGCGTCGGCGGAGCAGGTTCCGCGAACGACGGCCGCCGAGCTGTACGCCGACCGCTGGATGTTCCACGGCCCGGGCTTCCAGGGCGTCACCGAGCTGACCGCCGTCGGCGAGCGGCACGTCCGCGCGGTGCTGACCACGCCCGCCGCGCCCGGCGCGCTGCTCGACAACGTCGGCCAGGTGCTCGGCTACTGGATCATGTCCCGGCTGGCCGAACGCACCACCGTCTTCCCGGTCGCCGTGCGCGAAATCCGGTTCCACGGCCCGCACCCGGCGCCGGGAGAGCGGCTGGAGTGCCTGGTCAAGATCACCGGGCTGACCGGCGAATTCCTCGAAGCCGACATGCAGCTCGTCCACCACGGACAGGTGTGGGCCGAGTTCACCGGCTGGCGCGACCGCCGGTTCGACAGCACCCCGCACATCCGGCAGGCCGACCGGACCCCCGAGCGCTCGACGCTGTCGATCGAGCAGCCCGGCGGCTGGGCGCTGGTGCACGAGCAGTGGCCGGACCTGGCCACCCGCGAGCTGATCATGCGCAACTACCTCGCCGGCGCCGAGCGCGACGCCTACGAAAGCCGGCCACCGCGAGGACGCCGTCAGTGGCTGCTCGGCCGCATCGCCGCGAAGGACGCCGTCCGCCAGTACCTCTGGGCGCGCGGCGAGCCCGAGATGTTCCCGGCCGAGCTGCGGATCGGCAACGACGACGCCGGGCGCCCGTTCGTCACCGGTGCCTACGGCCGGGAGCTCCCGCCGTTGACGATCTCGGTGGCGCACCGGGCCGAGGCGGGGGTGGCGATCGCCCGGCCCTGGCCGTGCGGCATCGACGTCGAGCAGGTCGGCAAGCTCCGGGAGTCCACTGTGGACGCCGCGCTGGGTGCGGCCGAGCAGGCGCTGTTCGCCGGCCTGCCCGGTGACCCGGAACGCTGGTTCGCCCGGTTCTGGACGGCGAAGGAGGCCGTCGCGAAGCTGCTCGGCACCGGCCTGCGCGGCGAGCCCCGCGACTTCGAGGTCGTCGCGGCGGGAACGACCGAGCTCACCGTCCGCGCCGCCGGGCGGGACCACCTCGTGCACTGCGCCGACCTCGCGCACCCGCCGCGCCGCTACGTCGTCGCCTGGACCGAAGACCCGAAGGAGACCGCGGAATGAGCATCGAGACCACCGCAACGGACGAGGCCGCCGTCCTCGCGCAGCTGGCCGGGATGCTGCGGGAGCTGCTCGAGGAGTACGGCCTCGACGACACCGAGATCACCATGGACACGACCTTCCACGACGACCTCGAACTGGAGAGCGTCGACCTGGTGGCGCTGTCCGGGCAGCTGCGCGAGCACTACGGCGACCGCGTCAACTTCGCGACCTTCATCGCCGAGCGCGACCTGGACGAGATCATCGCGCTGACCGTCGGCGAGCTCGTCCGCTACACCGTCGCCTCGCTGCGGGCCACCGCGTGAGCCGCGTCCGGGCGGGCGAGCTGGACGTGCACGTCCAGCGGCTCGCGGCCGAAGCGCCGCTCGACGGGGACGCGCCGCTCGTGGTGTGCGTCCACGGCCTGCTCACCGACAGCCTGGCCAGCTACTACTTCACGCTCGGCCCGGCCCTCGCCGCGCGCGGGCTCGACGTGCTGATGTACGACCTGCGGGGCCACGGCCGCACCACCCGTCCCGCGTCGGGGTACCGGCTGGAGGAGTTCGTCGACGACCTCGTCGCGGTCCTCGACGCCTGCGGGGCGACCCGGCCGGTGCACGTCGTCGGCAACTCCTTCGGATCGTCGGTGGCGTTCGGCCTGGCCGCCGCCCGCCCGGACCGGGTCGCGAGCGTCATCGCGATCGAGGGCGAACCGCCGACCGAGGCGTGGACCCGGCACATGGCCGACGGGCTCGCGGACGCCAAGACCCGGCTGGCCATCGACGAGGTCATCGGCTGGATCGCGGAGAACCACGGCGCGCACACCGCGCGGCTGTCGAAGGCCGCGCACCGGATCCTGGAGACCACCACCATCGCCGAGGACGTCCCGCGCAGCGCGACCATCGCGGCGGACCTCTCGGCCGTGCGCTGCCCGGTGTTCGCGATCTTCGGCGGCGACTCGGGCCTCGCCGCCCAGGTCCCGGACTTCGAAGCGAACCTGGACCGCTGCCGGTGCGCCGTGCTGCCCGACCAGGGCCACTCGGTGCTGGTGGAGCGGACCGCCGAAGTGATCGACCTGGTCTTCGAGTGGGTCCGCGACACCTCGCGCGCCCCGGCCCGGGCGCGGTAGTGGCGCGGTTCCTGTTCGTCGTCCCGCCGCTGGTCGGGCACGTCAACCCGGCGGCGGGCGTGGCGGCCGAGCTCACCGCGCGCGGCCACGAAGTCGCCTGGGCGGGCCACGACGAGCTGCTGTGGCAGCTGGCCGGCCCGGACGCGCTCGTGTTCCCCTGCGCGGTGCCCGCCGAGCTGCCGGAGCGCCCGCCGGACCTCAAGGGGCCCGCCGCGCTGCGGTTCCTCTGGCAGGACTTCCTCGTCCCGCTCGCCGACGCGATGGCGCCCGGTGTGGCCACCGCCCTCGACGCCTTCGAGCCGCACGTCGTCGTCGCCGACCAGCAGGCGCTCGCCGGCGGGCTGCTCGCCGAAGCCCACGGCCTGCCGTGGGTCACCTCGGCGACGACGTCGGCCGAGCTGGTCGACCCGCTCGCCGGCATGCCGAAGGTCGCGGACTGGGTCGGCGGGCTGCTCGACGGCCTGCGCGCCCGGATCGCCGGCGGCCGCGGCACGGCCGACCCCCGGTTCTCCCCGCACGGCGTGCTCGCCTTCACCACCCGCGAACTGCTGGGCACGGCCGTGCTGCCGCCGCGGGTCCGGCTGGTCGGACCGGCTCTCGGCACCCGGCCGTCCACAAGCGACTTCCCGTGGGAGTGGCTCGACCCGCTCCGCCCGGCCGTGCTCGTCTCCCTGGGCACCGCGAACACCGGCGCGGGCGCGGGATTCCTGGCCGCGACGGCCGAAGCGTTCGCCGGGATGCCGGTCCGCGCGGTGATCGCCGACCCGGGCGGCGTGCTCGGCGCGGTGCCGCCGAACGTCCTCGTGCGGCCCTCGGTCCCGCAGCTGCCGCTGCTGCCGCGGGTGGACGCGGTGCTGTGCCACGCCGGGCACAACACGGTGTGCGAAGCGCTGTGGCACGGCCTGCCGCTGGTGGTCGCCCCGATCCGCGACGACCAGCCGATCGTGGCAGCCCAGGTGGTCGCCGCGGGCGCGGGTATCCGGCTGCGCTTCGGCCGCGCGGACCGCGACCGGATCGCGTCGGCGCTCGAGGAAGTGCTGACGGAGCCGTCCTACCGCCGGGCGGCCGAGGCGGTGGCGGCGTCGTTCCACGCGGCGGGCGGGAGCGCCGCGGCCGCCGGGCACCTGGAACAGCTCGCGCTGGAGAGCCTGCTGCCGAAAACTTGAGGTTCACCGGGAAAATCGTCCGGGTTACGGTGCCGGGATGACTGTTTCCGTGTGTGCTCCGAGAGACGTCCCCGCGCTCGTGGCGTCGGCCGCGGCCCTGTTCGCCGAGGACGGCGGCCGCCGTGATCCGTTCATGGACACCGGCTGGCCCGCCCGCGAAGGCCACGCCTACTACGCGAGCCTCGTCGAAAACCCGGCTTGCCTGTGCCTGCTCGCCGCCGGCGGGCACCTGATCGGGCGGCTGCGGCCGCCGGACCCGCTGCGCCCCACCGCGGTCCGCGCGGTGCTGGAGAGCATGCGGGTCGCCCCGGAGCACCGCCGGTCCGGCGCCGGCGCCGAGCTGGTCGCCGCTTTCCTCGGCTGGGCAAGGGAGAACGGCGCGAACGACGTCACCGTCGCGGCCTACGCGGCCAACCACGGTGCGCTGGAGTTCTACCGGGCACAGGGCTTCGAGCCGTTCGAAGTGGTGCTGCGTCACCGGAACGGGTGGCTATCCACAGTGGACCTCGCGCACTAGCCTCGGAGGCCGAGCGAGGAGGGTGCGGATGACGGCCACCGCCGAGGTCGCCCACGAGCCGGCGCCCGCGCCGCTGAGCAAGGGGCGGGTCAACGCCGTCTTCGGGGCCGTGCTGCTCGGCATGCTGCTCGCCGCGCTGGACCAGACCATCGTCGGGACCGCGCTGCCCACCATCGTCGGCGACCTCGGCGGCGCCGGGCACCTGTCCTGGGTCGTCACGTCCTACCTGCTCGCCGAAACCATCATGACCGTCGTCGTCGGCAAGCTCGGCGACCTCTTCGGCCGCAAGCTGATGTTCCAGCTGTCCGTGGTCGTGTTCGGCATCGGCTCGTTCTTCGCCGGGTTCGCCGACAGCATGGTGTGGCTGATCGTCTGGCGCGCGGTGCAGGGCCTCGGCGGCGGCGGGCTGATGGTCACCTCGACCGCGCTCATCGCCGACGTCGTCCCGCTGCGCGAGCGCGGCAAGTACCAGGGCGTGCTCGGCTCGGTGTTCGGCGTGGTGACCGTCGCGGGCCCGATGCTCGGCGGCTTCTTCGTCGACCACCTGTCCTGGCGCTGGGCGTTCTACGTCAACATCCCGCTGGTCGTCGTGGTGCTGGTCGTGGCGTCCTCGGCGATGCCGAACGCCCGCGCCGCGGTCAAGCCGGTCATCGACTACCTCGGCATCCTGCTGATCGGCCTCGCCGCGACCGGCCTGACCCTGGTGACGAGCTGGGGCGGCACGCAGTACGCGTGGGGCTCGCCGACGATCGTCGGGATGGCGATCGGCTCGGTGGTGCTGCTCGCCGCGTTCGTCTTCGCCGAACTGCGGGCGAAGGAACCGATGCTGCCGATGCGGCTGTTCCGCAACCCGGTGTTCACCGTCGCCGGGATCATGAGCTTCGTCGTCGGCTTCGCCATGCTCGGCGCGTTGTCCTACCTGCCGACGTACATGCAGTACGTCCAGGGCACGTCGGCGACTTCGTCCGGCGTCCGGCTGCTGCCGATGGTGCTGGCGCTGCTCGTGGCCTCGATCGCGGCCGGCAACGCGGTGAGCAAGACCGGGCGGTACAAGATCTTCCCGCTGGCCGGCGCGGCGGGCATGACGATCGGGCTCTACCTGCTGTCCCGGCTCGACACCGACACGGGCTTCTGGGAGGCGTCGGCGTACATGGCCGTGCTCGGCCTCGGGATCGGGCTGGGCATGCAGGTGCTGACCATCGCGGTGCAGAACACCGTCGACTACGCCGACCTCGGCGTGGCCACCTCGGGCGTGACGTTCCTGCGGTCGATCGGCAGCTCGTTCGGCGCGGCGATCTTCGGCACGGTGTACGCGAACCAGCTGACGCCGAACCTGGCCACGGCGGTGGCCTCGTTGCCGCCGGGTGTCGACCCGCGGGCGCTGCAGGTGCCCACGGCCTTGCACGCGCTGCCGGACGCGGTCTCCGCGCCGGTGATCAAGGCGTACAGCGACTCGTTGCACGTGGTGTTCCTGGCGGCGGCGCCGGTCGGCCTGGTCGCGTTCGCGCTGGCGTTCTTCCTCAAGGAGGTCCCGCTGCGCGACACCGCCCGCGCGGCGGCCCCGGACCTCGGCGACGGCTTCGCGATGCCGGAAGCGCGGACGGACGACCGCGAGCTGGAGCGCGCGGTCGCGACCCTCTTCTTCCGCGAGCGGCGCGAGGTGGCCCCGGCGATCGTCGAGCGCGCCGGCAGCGACCTCGACGAAGGCGGCATCTGGTGCCTCCTGCAGGTCCACCTGCGCGACCGCCGCGGCGAACCGGCGACGCTCAAGGCGATCGGCGACCACTTCGGCGTCCCGGCCCCGGTGCTCGAACCGGCGTTCAACCGCCTGGAGCTGACGGGTCACCTGCGGTACGCGCGTGAGGGCTGGGAGCTGACCGACGCCGGCCGAGCGGAGTTCGCGAAGGTGGTCGCGGCCTGGCACGACTGGCTGGCCGACCGCCTCGGCGACTGGGGAACGACCAACCGGGCCGAGCTGGACGCGGCGATCGGCCGCGTGGCGGCCCGCCTCCTGGACCAGAGCGCGGAGACCCGTGCCCACGGCCGCCACGCACTGGCCTGAGCCCGCACTTTCCCTATGAAAGTGACGACCTGACCCCCGCACTTTCACGTGAAAGTGCGCACCTGGGGGCCGCACTTTCACGTGAAAGTGCGCGGGTCAGCGGCGCCAGAAGTCGTGGGGGGTGCGGCCCGGGCGGAAGCCGCAGGACTCGACCAGTGCCGCGGCCTCGATGAACCCCCGGCCGACCAGGCCGGGCTCGTGGGCGTCGCTGCCGAAGGTGACCGCGTCGCCGCCGTCCTCGAACCACCAGCGGACCACCTCGCCCGGCAGCGGCACCTGCGTGTTGACCTCCAGAGCCCGCCCGCTCGCCTTGAGCGCGCGCAGCACCGTCCGGAACTCCTCCTCGTAGTCCGCCGCCGCGAACGGCGGCCCCTCGGCGGGCCACGAGCGCAGCGCGTAGTCGATGTGCGCGAGCACCGCGAAGTCCGCCGTCGACTCGACCAGGCCGAGCACCTCCGTCAGGTACGCCCGCAGGATGTCGCCGGGCGGCCGCCCGGAAACCACGGTCAGCTCGTGGTAGTGGTCACCGTCCGGGAGCGAGTGCACCGAGCCGAGGACGCGGTCGAAGTCGTGGGCCGCCAGCAGCGCGTCGGCCCGCGGGCGGTGCCAGTGCGGTTCGCTCAGCTCGACGCCGGACAGGATCCGCAGCGCCGGGAACCGGTCGCGGCACTCGGCGACCGTCGCCAGGTAGCCCTCGACGTCGAGGGCCGGCGGTTCGAGGACGCCGTCCGGGCGCAGCCGCACCCGGAAGTGGTCCGGCAGCAGCGGGCGGACCGGCTCGGGGATCAGCCACGGCGTCAGGTCCGCGTGCTCGGTGAACGCCACCGAGGGCAGACCGAGCTCGAGGGCCCGCTCGCACGAGCCGATCATCGACCCGGTGACCGTGTCCCATGACCATTCGGTGTGGACGTGACCGTCCGGCGGCAGGCTCACCGACCCACCGTAACGCGGTTTTTGGGCTACCGTCTGGCTCATGGCGCAGAAGTCGGCGGCGGTGGAGCTCGAAGTCGGGCACCGGACCGTGCGGGTCTCCAACCCGGACCGGGTCTACTTCCCGGCCCGCGGCGAGACGAAGCTCGACCTGGTCAACTACTACCTCTCGGTGGGCGACGGCATCGTCAACGCCCTGCGCGAGCGGCCGTGCATGCTGCACCGCTTCCCGTCCGGCGTCGCGGGGGAGAAGGTGCACCAGAAGCGCGTGCCGAACGGCGCGCCGCCGTGGCTGGAAACGGTGCGCGTCGACTTCCCGCGCTACGGCAGGCACGCCTACGAGCTGTGCGTCACGGAGCTGGCGCACGTCGCCTGGGCCGTGCAGATGTCCACAGTGGAGTTCCACCCGTGGAACTCCCGGCGCGCCGACACCGAAAAGCCGGACGAGTGGCGCATCGACCTGGACCCCATGCCCGACTGCGGTTTCGACCGCGTGCGCCGCGTCGCCCACGTCGCGCACGAGGTCCTCGACGAGCTCGGCGCGGTCGGCTGGCCGAAGACCTCCGGCGGCCGCGGCCTGCACGTCTACGTCCGGATCGAACCCCGCTGGGGCTTCACCGACGTCCGGCGCGCGGCGCTCGCGTTCGCCCGCGAAGTCGAGCGGCGCGCCCCCGACGACGTCACCACGACCTGGTGGCGCAAGGATCGCGACCCGCGGCTGCTCTTCGTCGACTACAACCAGAACGCCCGCGACCACACCATCGCCGCCGCCTACTCGGTGCGCGGCAACCCCGAGGGCACGGTGTCGACGCCGATCCGGTGGGACGAGATCGACGACGTCGAGCCGGGCGACTGCACCATCGCGACCGTCCCGGCCCGCTTCGCCGAGCTGGGCGACCTCCACGCGGGCATCGACGACGCCGTGTTCTCCCTCGACCCCTTGCTGGAGTGGGCCGACCGCGACGGCGTCGAGGAACCACCCGACCCGGACTGACGTATTTTCCGCGCCCGCCCGCGGCTCTGCCCGGGGTGAAGGTCGTACTGTCGGGTTTGGACGCGGGCGCGTGGAGCCTGGTCGCGTTGCGGGTGGTCCTCGAGCGCGAGGGTCACGAAGTGTCGGTGGCGGCCGACGTGCTGAAAGCCTGCCGCCGGGAGCGGCCGGACTGCCTGGTGCTGTCCACTGTGCGCGGTGCTTCGGGGGTGGACGTGCTTCGCCGCGTGCGCGCCGACCCCGGCCTGGGCGAGCTGCCGGTGGTGCTCGGCGGCCGGCTGCGGAACACGCGCGCGGACCTGCTCGCGCTCGGCTTCGACGACGTGTTCCCGGTCGCCGCCGCGGATCCCGGGGGAGCCGTGGCGGCGCTGCGGGCGTACCTGGCACGTCAGTCCAGGCGTTCGACGATCGTCGCGTTGGCGAGGCCGCCCGCCTCGCACATCGTCTGCAGGCCGTAGCGGCCGCCGGTCTGCTCCAGCACCGACAGCAGCGTCGTCATCAGCCGGGCGCCGCTGCCGCCGAGCGGGTGCCCGATGGCGATCGCGCCGCCGTTGACGTTGACCTTGGCCAGGTCCGCGCCGATCTCGGCCTGCCAGGCCAGCACGACGCTCGCGAACGCTTCGTTGACCTCGAACGCGTCGATGTCCGAGACGCTCAGCCCGGCCTGGTCGAGGACCTTGCGGGTGGCCGGGATGACGCCGGTGAGCATGTACAGCGGGTCGTCGCCGGCGACGGCGAAGCTGTGGAGCCGGGCACGCGGCCGCAGCCCGAGCGCCTTCGCCGTCTCGGCGCTGGTGATCATCAGTGCGGCGGCACCGTCGTTGATCGGCGACGAGTTCCCGGCGGTGACGTGCCAGCCGAGCTCCGGGAACCGCTGCTCCCAGACGTCGGCGCGGAACGCGGGCCTGAGCCCGGCGAGGATCTCCGGCGTGGTGCCCGGCCGCACGGTCTCGTCGGTCGTGACGTCGACGAGCACCCCGTCCGGCCCGGGCGCCTTGAGCGGCGCGACCTCGCCGGCGAACTTCCCGTCCGCCCACGCCTTCGCGGCCCGCTGGTGGCTTTCGGCGCTGAACTCGTCGAGCTGAGCGCGGCTGAAGCCCCACTTGGCGGCGATGAGCTCGGCGCTGATGCCCTGCGGCACGAGCCCGTCGGGGTAGCGGGCGGCGACCTGCGGCCCGAACGGATCCCGCCCGGCGACCTGGCTGCCCATCGGCACCCGGCTCATGGACTCGACCCCGGAGGCGATGACGGCGTCGTACGCACCGGCGATGACGCCCTGCGCGGCGAAGTGGACGGCCTGCTGGCTGCTCCCGCACTGCCGGTCCACGGTCACGGCGGGCACCGACTCCGGGAGGCCAGCGGCCAGCGCGGCCCAGCGGGCGGTGTTCATGCTCTGCTCACCGATCTGGCCGACGGTCCCGGAGATGACGTCGTCGATCCGGGCCGGGTCGATGCCGGTGCGCTGGACGAGCTCGCGCAAGACGTGGGCATGCAGGTCGACCGGGTGCACCCCGGCGAGCGTTCCGTTCGGCTTGCCCTTGCCGATGGGGGTCCGTACCGCGTCGACGATCACCGCGTCCGTCATGGCGTCTGCCTCCTCGCAGATCGGGGATGTGTTCGGTATACGCCGGGTAAGTTGGATTACACAACTCACCTGTCCGGCACGTCACAGAGGGGAGTGGGCCCGTGGGTGATCGACGGCCGCTTCCCGACCGAAGTGCTAGGTTGGATTTTCAACCCGATGGAGGTGGCATGGTCCGGCGTGGTCGTGAGTGCTCGGTCGCCGAGGCCCTCGAGGTCGTCGGTGAACGGTGGAGCCTCCTGGCGTTGCGCGAGATCATGCTCGGCGAACGGCGGTTCAACCAGATCGCCGAGAACACCGGTGCCAGCCGGGACATCCTCGCCACGCGGCTGCGGAAGCTCGTCGACGCCGGGGTGCTCGAAAAGGTCCAGTACGAGGCCCACCCGCCGCGGCACGAGTACTACCCGACCGAAGCCGGGCGGGCGTTGCAGCCGATCCTGCTCGGGCTGATGGCCTGGGGTGACAAGTACGTCCACCAGGGCGAACCGCCCACCCTCTGGCGTCACGCCTGTGGCGAAGAGCTGCTTCCGGTCACCGTCTGCGTGCACTGCGGCGAGCCGGTCAACGCGCCGGGCACCCACGCGATCCGGCTCGGGGCCGTCCACTCCTGATCCACACCGCAAAAAGGCCTCCTCGCATCCCCCGCGAGGAGGCCTTTTTGCGGCCCGGGCGTTGACTTGAGACCCCCGTCACGGTAACTCTTGAACGAATCAGTGCAAGAACCTGACAGCAACGCGAGAAATCGCAGCAGCCGTCAGGAAGCCCTCGACGAAGAGGTGCCCATGACGTGCTGCCCGCGTGCGCCGCCGGCCCGGTTCCGCGCGTGTCCGTTCCCTGGTTGTGCCGTCCCGACGCGTCTCCCCTCCTCCCCGGATCCGAGGAACCCCATGAGAACGAAGCGACTCCTGTCGCGCGCGGCGACCTACGCCGCCCTGTCCCTCCTCCTGGCCGCACCCGCCGTGGCTGCCGGCAACGTGCCCGCACCCGCACCCGCCGCTGTTGCCGCGGAAGCGGCGGCCGCGACCTACACCGCGAGCAGCCAGCTCGCCGGCTATCCCGCCTCGAACGTCGGCGACGGCAACCAGGCCACCTACTGGGAGAGCGCCAACAACCAGTTCCCGCAGTGGGTCCAGGCGGACCTCGGTGCGGCCACCACCGTCGCCCAGGTGGTGCTGAAACTGCCGGCGAACTGGGAGGCCCGCACCGAGACCTTCAACGTCCAGGGCAGCACCAACGGCACCAGCTTCAGCGACCTCAAGCCCGCCGCCGGCTACCGGTTCGACCCGGCCACCGGCAACACCGTCACCGTCGACGTCACCGGCAGCACCCGGTACGTCCGGCTGAACGTCAGCGCCAACACCGGCTGGCCCGCCGCGCAGCTGTCGGAGTTCGAGGTGCACGGCCCGGCCGGCGGGGACACGCAGCCGCCGTCCACGCCCGGCAACCTCGCCTACACCCAGCCCGCGAGCGGCCAGATCCGGCTGACCTGGTCGGCCTCGACCGACAACACCGGGGTCGCCGGCTACGACGTCTACGCGAACAACCAGCTGCGCGGCAGCGTCGCCGGGAACGTCCTGACCTACACCGACAGCCAGCCCGACGGCACCACCGTCTCGTACTTCGTGCGCGCGAAGGACGCCGCGGGCAACCAGTCGGGCACCAGCAACACCGTCACCCGCACCGGCACCCAGGCCGGGACGAACCTCGCCGTGGGCAAGCCGATCACGGCGTCGTCGACCGAGTTCACCTTCGTCGCCGCCAACGCCAACGACAACTCGACCAGCACGTACTGGGAGGGCGGCGGCGGGACCTACCCGAACCTGCTGACCGTCGCGCTCGGCTCGAACGCCGACCTGAACCAGGTCGTCGTCAAGCTCAACCCCGACGCCTCATGGGGCCCGCGCACCCAGACGATCGCCGTCGAAGGCCGGGAGCAGAGCGGCACCGCGTTCACCACGCTGGCCGCCGCGCAGACCTACAGCTTCAGCCCGGGCAGCGGCAACACCGTCACGATCCCGCTCAGCGGCCGGGCCGCCGACGTCCGGCTGCGCGTCACCGCCAACTCCGACGCCGGCGGCGGGCAGGCCGCGGAGTTCCAGGTCTTCGGCGTCCCCGCGCCCAACCCGGACCTGACCGTGTCGGCCGTGTCCTGGTCGCCGCAGAACCCCGTGGAGACCGACGCGATCACCGCGTCGGCGACCGTCCGCAACGCCGGGACGGCGGCCTCGGGCGCGACGAACGTCAACCTCTACCTGGGCACCACCAAGGTCGGCACCGCGAACGTCGGCGCGCTCGCGGCTGGTGCGTCGGCGACCGTGTCGGCGAACATCGGTACCCGCGACGCCGGCAGCTACCAGCTGACCGCGAAGGTCGACGAGGCCAACGCCGTCATCGAGCAGAACGAGGCCAACAACTCCTACACCGCGTCGACGGCGCTGGTAGTCAGCCCGGTGCAGAGCTCCGACCTCGTCGCGGCGACGGCGTGGTCGCCCGGCAACCCGTCCGCGGGCAACAACGTCACGTTCAGCACGACCCTGCGCAACCAGGGCACGGTCGCGTCGGCGGCCGGGGCCCACGGCATCACGGTGACCGTCACCGACCAGAACGGCACCGTGGTGAAGACCCTCAGCGGCAGCTACACCGGCGCGATCGCCGCGGGTGCCACCGCGGCGCCGGTCACCGTCGGGACCTGGACCGCCGCCAACGGCCGGTACACGGTCAAGACGGTCGTCGCGAACGACGCCAACGAGCTGCCGGTCAAGCAGGCCAACAACACCAGCACCCAGGCGCTGTTCGTCGGCCGGGGCGCGAACATGCCCTACGACATGTACGAGGCCGAGGACGGCGTCGTCGCGGGCGGTGCTTCGGTGGTCGGTCCCAACCGCACCATCGGCGACCTGGCCGGTGAAGCTTCGGGCCGCAAGGCCGTCACGCTGAACTCGACCGGCTCGTCGGTGGAGTTCACCACCCGCGCGTCGACCAACACCCTCGTCACCCGGTTCTCCATCCCGGACTCGGCGGGCGGCGGCGGGCAGAACTCGACGCTGAACGTCTACGTCGACGGCACGTTCCTGAAAGCCATCGACCTGACCTCGCACTACGCCTGGCTCTACGGCGCCGAAACCGGCCCGGGCAACTCGCCGGGCGCCGGGCCGCGGCACATCTACGACGAGGCCGGCGCGATGCTCGGCACGACCGTGCCCGCCGGGCACAAGATCAAGCTGCAGAAGGACGCGGCCAACAGCACGAACTACGCGATCGACTTCGTGAACTTCGAGCAGGCCACCGCGACCGCCAACCCGGACCCGGCACACTTCGCCGTGCCCACCGGCTTCACGCAGCAGGACGTGCAGAGCGCCCTCGACAAGGTCCGCCAGGACACGACACTGACCGGCGTCTACCTGCCGGCCGGGAACTACGCGATGTCGAGCAAGCTGAACGTCTACGGCAAGGCCGTGACGGTCACCGGCGCCGGGCCGTGGTTCACGAAGTTCTCCGCGCCTTCGGGTCAGGAGAACACCGACATCGGCATCGACGTGCAGGCGAGTGCGAACGGGTCGACGTTCAGCGGGTTCGCGGTGTTCGGGAACTACACCTCCCGCATCGACGGCCCCGGCAAGGTGTTCAACCTGACCAACGTCGCCAACCTGACGATCGACAACATCTGGGTCGAGCACCAGGTGGTGATGGTCTGGGGCACGAACGTGGACAACACCACGATCAAGAACTCCCGGATCCGCGACACCTTCGCCGACGGCGTCAACCTGACGAACGGGAGCACCGGCAACCACGTCACCAACATCGAAGCCCGGTCCACCGGCGACGACAGCTTCGCGCTGTTCGCCGCCACGGACCTCAACCCGGGCAACCAGTACGACAACGTGTTCGAGAACCTGACCTCGCTCACCCCGTGGCGCGCGGCCGGGCTGGCGGTCTACGGCGGGTACAGCAACACCTTCCGGAACCTCTACATCGCGGACACGCTGACCTACTCGGCGATCACGATCAGCTCGCTCGACTTCGGCTACCCGTTCCTCGGGTTCGGGCCGCAGCCGACGACGGTCCAGAACGCCTCCCTGGTCCGGGACGGTGGCCACTTCTGGGGCCAGCAGACCTTCCCGGCGATCTGGTTGTTCTCGGCGTCCAAGGAGTTCCGGGGCATCCGGGTGTCCGATGTGGACATCGAGAGCCCAACCTACAGCGGCATCATGTTCCAGACCAAGTACGACGGCACCACGCCGGAGCACCCGGTCGAGGACACCGTGCTGACGAACGTGTCGATCACCGGGGCGCACCGCAGCGGGGATGCCTTCGACGCCAAGTCGGGGATCGGGATCTGGGCCAACGAGCTGCCGGAACCGGGGCAGGGCCCGGCCGTCGGCTCGGCGACGTTCACCGGGCTCACCCTGAGCGACAACGCCCAGGACATCCGCAACACGACCAGCACGTTCACCATCACCCGCAACTGAAAGCACGCACAGGTGCCCGCCGGGAAACCGTTTCCCGGCGGGCGCCGCCGTGCCAGGATGGCGCCGGAGGTGGTCGACGTGCGGATCCTGGTCACCGGCGGCACCGGGCAGCTCGGCTCGGCGGTCGTGGCGGGCCTGCGGGCGGCGGGGGAGGAGGTCCGCGTGCTCAGCCGGCGGGCCGCGCCGGACGTCGTCCGGGGTGATCTGCGGACCGGTCGGGGCATCGACAGCGCTGTGGCCGGAGCGGACGTCGTGGTCCACTGCGCCACGGACTTCCTGCACGAGACGACGCTGGCGCGGACGCTGGTCGAGGCCGCGCGCTGGGCCGGCGCCCCGCACCTGGTGTACGTCTCGATCGTCGGCGTCGACCGCGTGCCGCTGGGCTACTACCGGGCCAAGCACGAGACCGAGCAGCTGCTCGCCGCGTCCGGGCTGCCGTACACGATCCAGCGGGCCACGCAGTTCCACGGCCTGGTCCGGACCCTGCTCGCGGGTGCGGCCCGGCTGCCGGTGGTACCGGTGCCGCGGATCTCGTTCCAGCCGGTGGACGTCCGCGACGTCGCCGGGCGGCTCATCTCACTCGTGTCCGATGAGCCGGCGGGCCGGGTGGCCGACTTCGGCGGCCCGGAGATCCTGACGGCGGCGGAGCTGGCCGGGGCGGTCGGCGAGGTGAGCGGGCGGGTCCGGCGGATCGTGCCGCTGAAGGTCCCGGGGGAGACGTTCCGCGCCTACGCCGGCGGTGGCCACCTGGCCCCGGAGCACCGCGAAGGCGAGATCACGTTCCGGGAGTACCTGACCGAGCACGCGCGGATGTATTCGGATTAATTACGAAGATTCTTGACCTTGGACCCGGATAGGTCATATGTTTGGCGGGCTGCACGCCGGTCCCGCCTTCAACGCCGAACGGATCCGACATGTCGAACCCTCCCTCTCGCCGTACCTTCTTCAAGCTCGGTGGCGCGGTCGGCGCCGGTCTCGCCTTCAGCGGCATCCCGCCTTTCGCTGCCAGTGCGGATGTTCTGCGTCCGGCCGAGGCCGGCCTCGTGCCGGACGCGCGGGCGACGACGCTGTGGTACCCGGCCCCCGCGGCCGAGGACAAGATCATCGAGCAGGGCTTGCCGATCGGTAATGGTCGGATCGGTGCCCTGGTCGGCGGTGACCCGGCCGCCGACTTCCTGTACCTCGCCGACGCGTCGCTGTGGACCGGCGGCGCCAACGACGTCCTCGAAGACGACGGCCAGTTCCCCTACGA
This sequence comes from Amycolatopsis sp. cmx-4-83, assembly GCF_046548815.1. Taxonomy (NCBI): domain Bacteria; kingdom Bacillati; phylum Actinomycetota; class Actinomycetes; order Pseudonocardiales; family Pseudonocardiaceae; genus Amycolatopsis; species Amycolatopsis sp. cmx-4-83. Next base: position 607,382 of record NZ_JAEBEF010000006.1, read on the forward strand.
ACGCGAGAAGTTCGGCACCCTCGGCCTGCTGGCCAAGCTGCGGATCTCGGTGCCCGCGCACACCGGCGTCACCGACTACCGCCGCACGCTCGACCTCAGCAACGGCGTCGTCGTGATCACCTACCGGCACCAGGGCGTGCGCTACCGCCGCGAGTACTTCGCGAGCCACCCCGACGACGTCGTGGTCGTCCGGCTCACCGGCGGCCCGGTGACCGGCTCGGTCTCGCTGGAACCCACCCGCGGCGAAACGATGTCCGGCCCGGCGGCGTTCGCCGGCTCGTTCGCCAACGGCCTGGAGTACGCGTGCACCGTGGCCGGCGGGGTGACCTTCAGCGGGAGCCGGGACGTCGTCATCGTCTTCAGCGGCGGCACGAACTACGTGCCCGACGCGGCCCGGAAGTTCCTCGACGCCGCCCTCGACCCCTTGGCGCTCGCGAAGCAGAAGGCGGCGAAGGCCGTGCACGCCGGGGGTGGCGCGCTGCTGGCCACGCACGTCGCCGACTACCGGCGGCTCTACGACCGGATGGCCGTCGACCTGGGCCAGTCACCGCCGGCGAAGCGGGCGCTGGACACCTGGTCGCGGCTGCTGGCCCGGCACGACGACCCGGCGACCGCCGACCCGGAGCTGGAGGCGAGCTACCTGCAGTTCGGGCGCTACCTGACCATCACCGGATCGCGCGGCGGCCTGCCGATGGGGCTGCAGGGCCTCTGGCAGAACACCAACACACCGGACTGGATGAGCGACTACCACACCGACATCAACCTGCAGATGAACTACTGGCTGGCGGACCGGGCGGCGCTGCCCGGGAGCTTCACTGCCTTGGCTGACTACTGCCTCGCGCAGCTTCCCGTGTGGACGGACAGCACGAACCGCCTGTTCAACGACCCGAGGAACCGCTTCCGCAACACCAGCGGCAAGATCGGCGGCTGGGCGATCGCGTTCTCCACCAACATCTACGGCGGCTCCGGCTGGTGGTGGCACCCGGCCGGCAACGCCTGGCTGTGCAACTCGCTGTGGGACCACTACGCGTTCACCCAGGACAAGGCGTACCTCGCGCGGATCTACCCGCTGCTCGAGGGCGCGTGCGAGTTCTGGGAGGCGCGGCTGGTGCCGATGACGCTCGGCGGGCGGGAGGTGCTCGTCGACGACCACGACTGGTCGCCCGAGCACGGGCCGCAGGACACCCGCGGCAACACCTACGCCCAGGAGATCGTCTGGGACCTGTTCGAGCACTACCGCGAAGCCGTCGCGGTGCTCGGGCGGGACCGCGCGTACGGCGACCGGATCGGCGGCCTGCAGCGGAAGCTCTACCTGCCCGAAGTCAGCCCGGCGACCGGCTGGCTCGAGGAGTGGATGTCGCCGGACAACCTCGGCGAGACCACGCACCGGCACCTCTCGCCGCTGATCGGCTTCTTCCCCGGCGACCGGATCGCGGCCGACACGTCCCCGAAGGCCCTGCTCGACGGCGTGCGCGCGCTGCTCGTCGCGCGCGGGATGGACAGCTACGGCTGGGCGACCGCGTGGCGCTCGGCGTGCTGGGCCCGGCTCAAGGACGCCGACCGCGCGTACCAGCTGCTGCTCACGGTGCTGCGGCCGTCGGTGGCCAACGGCAACGGGACCGCGGCCAACTTCTTCGACATGTACAGCCAGGGCAGCTACACGATCTTCCAGATCGACGCGAACCTCGGCGCGCCGGCGGCGATGGTGGAGATGCTCGTGTACTCGCGGCCGGGAGTGCTGGAACTGCTGCCGGCCCTGCCCACGGCGTGGGCGGCCTCGGGCCGGGTGACCGGCATCGGCGCACGTGGCGGGTTCGAGGTCGACCTGTCCTGGCGCGCGGGGAAGGTGACGAAGGCGGTGATCCGCAGCGTCGGCGGCACCCGCACCGAGGTCCGCGCCGGGGCCTGGAAGCGCACGATCACCCTGCGCCCGGGCGGATCGGTCACGGTCCAGCCGAGTTGAGGCGCTGCTTGAGAACCCGGACACGGGCTGGACGGCGGACTTCTCCGACGCGGCGGTGAAGGGCAGCTCGCCGCCACCGGACTGGCGGCGATCCGGATCGGTGCGATCATCGTGCACGCACGGCGCGAGGAAACGAAGGCGCTGCCGATCAACGCCGTGCTGCTGGTGCCGGCGGCGTTCGTGGCGATCGGCCGGTTCGCCGGCCGAGGATCCGGAGGGTGCGATGACGCTCATCGGCGGGCGGGAAGTGGCCTGGACCGACCACGGCGGACCGGGCCCGGTGGTCGTGCTCCTGCACAGCTTCCTGATGGACGGCCGGATGTTCGCCGCGCAGCTGGCGGCCTTCGAGGGCTTCCGGTGCGTCACCGTCGACGAGCGCGGGCACGGCGGCACCCCCGCCGGCGGCCCGTTCGACTACTGGGACGTCGCCCGGGACGTCCTCGGCGTGCTCGACCACCTCGGCGTCGAGCGCGCGGCGGTCGTCGGGACGAGCCAGGGCGGGTTCGTCGCGCTGCGGCTGGCGCTGCTGGCCCCGTCGCGGATCAGCGCCCTCGCGGTGCTGGGCACCTCGGCGGCCGCGGAAGACCCAGCCGTCGCGGCCGGCTACCGGGCCGTGCTGGACGCGTGGGTGGCCGGCGGGGCCCCGGCCGAGGTGCTCGACGGCGTCGCGAAGATCTGCTTCGGCGACTTCGACGCTCCGGAGTGGAAGGAGCGCTGGCGCTCGGTACCGCCCGCGCAGCTGACGCCGGCCATGAACGCGCTCGTCGACCGGGACGCCGTCCTGCCGCGCGCGAGCGAGATCTCGTGCCCGGCGCTGGTCCTGCACGGCTCCGCGGACCTCGCCTACCCGGTCGAGCGCGCGTCGGAGCTGGCAGCCGCGCTGCCCGCCGCCGAGCCGCTGGTCGTCGTCGAGGGTGGTGCCCACTTCCTGAGCTTCACCCACGCGGCAGCGGTGGACCCGCCCCTGCGGACGTTCCTCGGGGCGCACGCGTGACGGACGTCGACCTGCGCAAGCTGCGCTACTTCGTCGCGGTCGCCGAGGAGCTGAACTTCGGCCGCGCCGCCGCGCGGCTGCACATCGCGCAGCCGGTGCTGTCGCGGCAGATCCGGGCGCTGGAGGCCGAGCTGCGGGCGCAGCTGTTCCGGCGGGACAAGCGGTCCACCGAGCTCACCGACGCGGGCCGCCAGCTGCTCGCGGACGCGCGTCCGCTGCTGGCCTCGGCCGAAGCCCTGCGCCGCCGGGTCGCGACGGCCGCTCGCGCCACGTTCACCGTGGCGTTCATGCCGGGTCTCACGGTCACCGACGCGGTCCAGGCGCTGTCCGCGCGCCACCCCGGCGTCGCGGTCGAGCTGCTGCGCACGACGTGGGAGGACCAGACCGAGGTGCTGCACGACGGCCGCGCCGACGTCAGCCTGATCCGCCTCCCGGTGGACCGGCGCGGGCTGACCGTCCGGCCGTGGTTCGCCGAACCGCGCGTGGCGGTGGTGCGGGCCGGGCACCGGCTGGCGGGCAAGGAGTCGGTCCGCGTCGCCGACCTGGCCGACGAGCACGTGCTCAACGACCCGGACGCGGTCCCGGAATGGCGGGACGTCGCGGTCGAGCTGCGCGACGGCACGGCCCCGCGGCGGCGCGAGTTCCGCAGCGTCGAGGAGAAGCTGGAGCACGTCGCCGCCGGGCGCGGGATCGCGGTGGTGCCGCGGTCGACGTCGGCGTACTACACCCGGCCGGACGTCGCGCACGTGCCGGTCGAGGACCTGCCGCCCAACGAGGTCTGCCTCGCCTGGGTGGCCACCCGGCGATCGCGGCTGATCTCCGAGTTCGCGGAGATCATCGCCGGGGAAGACCGGACGACGAGCACGGGAGAGCGATGATCCGCTGGGCGACCTTCGACTGTTTCGGCACGTTGGTGGACTGGCGCCACGGCATCGCCGCCGGGATCGAGCTGCTGTTCCCCGGCCGCGGCGCGGAGCTGCTCGAGGTCTACAACCGCTTCGAACCCCAGGTGCAGGCGGAAGAACCGGGGCGGCGCTACCGCGAGGTGCTCGCCGAGTCCCTGCGCCGGACCGCGGCCGAAGCCGGGCTGGAGCTGGTGCCCGACGACGCGTCCGTGCTCGGCGCCGGGCTGCCGCACTGGCCGGTCTTCCCGGACACCCGCGCGGCGCTGGCCGGGCTACGGGAAGCGGGCTGGCGGATCGCGCTGCTGACCAACTGCGACCGCGACCTGATCGGCGAGACCCAGCGCCGGCTGGTGGTCCCGGTCGACGCGATCGTCACCGCGGAGGACGTCGGCGAGTACAAACCCGCCCACGGCCACTTCCGGCGCTTCGCCGAGACGTTCGGCGCCACCGCGGAGAACTGGGTGCACGTCGCGCAGAGCCACTTCCACGACATGGTGCCGGCGCGGGCGCTGGGCATCCCGCGCGTGTGGATCAACCGGCACGCGGACCCGCACGACCCGGCGGTGGCGGACGCCGTCCTGCCGGGTTTGGCCGGGCTGCCGCCGGTGGTCGAGCGGGTGCACGCGGCGGCCCGCTAACGCTCGGCCGCCACCCGCAACTCCGCTCGCCGCACCGGGAACAGGCCCGCGCGCAGGCTCCGCCACACCTTCGACGGCCGGCGCCGGGCCACCGCCGCCGGGGCGGGGCCGGCCCGGTACTCCATCTCCACCTTGGCCCAGTCGTAGATCCAGTCGCCTCGCATACCGATCCCTCACTCCGTCGAACGATGCCGAACGCTGTCGAACGTTGCCGACGGAGTCCACGATCGTGCTGAGGCCGCCCCGCCCGCATCGGGCGAACACGCACTCCGGCCGGGCCGGGCCCTTACCCCCGGAGTTCGGCCACCGCGTCCAGGTGCCGCGGCGCCCAGCCGAGTTCGCGCCTGGCCCGGGCCGCCGTCAGGCGCTGGTCCAGCGCGAACGCTTCGGCGATCGGCCCCATCCGGTCCGCCGCCTCCTCGGACGACAGCGAAGTGACACGGCCGGGACAGCCGGCGGCGTGGGTAAGGGCTTCGACGACGTCCCGCACCGGCACGTTCTGGCTCACCCCCGCGTACACCGCCTTCGCCGGCGCGTTCAGGGCGAGCACGTACAGCTCGGCGACGTCCTCGACGTGCACGACGGCCCAGTGGTTGCCGCCGTCGCCGATCATCGGGACCGAACCCGCCTCGCGCCCGGGCTCGGCGAAGAACGCCTCGACGAGCCCGCCGCCGAGGCCGTAGACCAGGCCGGGCATCACGAGCACCGGATGGCCGCCGCGCGAGAGGACCCGGTACTCGTTCGCGCGGCGCCACGCCGTGATCGCGGGCGGGAACTGGGGCGCGTCCTCGTCGACCACGCCGTCGGTGTTCCCGTAGACCCAGACGCCGCCGGTGTGCACGTACGGCCCGCGGTCGCCGAGGCCGTCCTGCAGGGCGTCGGCGGCCGCGCGGTCGACTTCGGCGGTGTCGGCGCCGTAGTGCTGGCCGAGGTGGATGACGCCGTCGGCCGAAGCCGCGGCCTGGCGCAGGACGCCGGTGTGCGTCAGCCCGCCCGTGACCGGTCGCGCACCCAGTCGGGTGAGCGTCCGCGCCGCGGCTTCGCTGCGGGCCAGCGCGCTCACCTCGTGCCCGTCCCGCACGAGTGCCCGGACGGTCGCGCGGCCGACGTACCCGGAGCCGCCGGTGAGGAAGACCTTCATTGCCAACCCTTCGTGGTCGTGGTGGTTCGCCCTCCACTCTCGGCCGGACCCCGCCGCCGCGTCCAAGACCCTTCCCGTCGCCTTTGATACCTTCGGGGCACCATGACCGCGACGACGTTCCTGTTCGTGCCCGGCGACCGGCCCGACCGCTTCGCCAAGGCGGTGGCGAGCGGCGCCGACGTCGTGATCGCAGACCTCGAAGACGCCGTGGCCCCGGCGGACAAGGACACCGCCCGCGCGGCGGTCGGCGAGTGGCTGGCGGGCGGCGGCACGGCGATGGTCCGGATCAACGCCCCGGGCACGCCGTGGTTCGAGGCCGACGCCGCGCTCGTGGCGGCGCGCGGGGTGCCGGTCATGGTGCCGAAGGCGGAGACGCCGGGTGTGCTCGCCGGGTTCCGCGAGGTCGTGGCCCTGGTCGAAACCGCGCGGGGCGTCGAAGGCGCCGGTGAACTGGCGGCCGTGCCGTCGGTGTCACGGCTGGCCTTCGGCAGCGTCGACCTGGCGGCGGAACTCGGCGTCGACCCGGACGACCCGGAGCCGTTCGCCTACGCCCGTTCGCGGCTGGTGATCGCCTCCGCGGCGGCGGGTCTGGCCCCGCCGGTGGACGGCGTGACGACGGACCTGAGCGACGAAGAACGGCTGTCCGCCGATGTCCGCTACGCGCGGCGGCTGGGGTTCGGCGGGAAGCTGTGCGTCCACCCGCGGCAGATCGCCCTGGTCCGAGCGGGTTTCGAGCCCACGGAAGCGGAACGCGCCTGGGCACGACGTGTCGTCACGGCGGGCGATTCGGTGTCCACTGTGGACGGGAAGATGGTGGACAAGCCGGTGCTCACCCGCGCCCGGCGGATCCTGGGGGAGTGAGGCCGGCCGGACCCGCGGTACCACAAGATCCCGATGCGCTACACGGCTCCCTGACGCCGCAACGCCTCCGCGTCGAAGCCGAACTCCGTCAGCACCGCGTCGGTGTGCTCGCCCACGTCCGGTACGGCGTCCATCCGCGGCGCCCGGCCCGGGACGGTGATCGGCGGCAGCGTCGCCCGGATCGGCCCGGCCGGCGTCGCCACGTCGGCGAAGCGGTCGCGTGCCGTCAGCTGCGGGTGGCTCAGGACATCGGGCAGCTCGCGGCGACGCGCGTGCGCGATCCGGCCCGCCGTCAGCCGGGACTCCAGCTCACCGCCGCTCAACCCGGCGAAGATCGCCTCGATTTCGCCCTCGAGCAGCGCCCGGTTGGCGACGCGGGCGCTGCCGGTCGCGAACCGCTCGTCCGTCACCCACTCCGGCCGCTCGACCGCGTGCTCGCAGAACGCCGCCCACTCGCGGTCGTTCTGCACCGCCAGCACCAGCTCGGTGCCGTCCCCCGCGGCGAACGTGCCGTACGGCGCGATCGCGGGGTGGCTCGTGCCCGTCCGCGGGGGTGGCGTCCCGCCGTAACCCGCGTAGTACAACGGAAATCCCATCCACTCGACGAGCGAGTCGAACAGGCTGACCTCCAGGTCCGTGCCCCGCCCGGTGCGCTCCCGGTCGTAGAGCGCGGACAGGATGCCGGAGAACGCGTACATCCCGGCGCCGATGTCGGCGGCCGGGATGCCGCTCTTCGCCGGCTCCGCCTCGGACCCGGTCACCGAAACCAGGCCGGCCTCGGACTGGATGAGCAGGTCGTACGCCTTCGCGTCGCGGTAGGGCCCGCTCGAGCCGTACCCCGACACCGAGCACGTGATCAGCCGCGGCCGGGACGCGCGGATGTCCGCCGCGCCCAAGCCGAGCCGCTCGGCGACGCCGGGGGCGAAGTTCTGCACGAAGACGTCGGCCCGGTCCAGCAGCGCGGCCATCACCCCACCCGCGGCCTCGCTCTTCAGGTCGAGCGTGATGCTCTCCTTCGACCGGTTGAGCCAGACGAAGTGGCTGGACAGGCCGTGCACGGTTTCGTCGTACGCGCGGGCGAAGTCGCCGCTGCCCGGCCGTTCGATCTTGAGCACGCGGGCGCCGAGGTCGGCCAGGTGCCGGGTGGCCAGTGGCGCGGCGACCGCCTGCTCGCAGGACACGACCGTGACGCCGTCGAGGGGCAACGAAGACATGGCCGCATCCTGCCACCGGACCTCAGCCGGCGCGGGCGATGGCGATGTTCCCGGCCAGCCGCGCGCCGGCCTCGTAGATCATGTACTCCCGGCCCTGGTAGGTGCCGAAGCTCGGCGCCGCGCAGCGCCCGTTGTCCGGGACGCCGGCCAGCGGGGCGTGGAACACCCCGAGGTGGTCGCGCTTCGAGAAATCGGTCCCGACCTCGGTGATCATCAGCTTCCCGCCGTGCGCGATGTCGGTGTTGTAGACGACGTACGTGCTCCCGTTGCGCTCCAGCAGGTGCGGGCCGCCGATGTCGGACGCGCCGACGTCGGTGTGGCGGACCAGCGGCGTCTGGGAGAACGTCCATGTCCGCGCGTCGGCCGACCAGCCCCAGCCGATGTCACGGTGGTTGGTGGTGTTGTTGAGCATGAAGACCATGACGTACCGCGCGTTCTTCGCGGGCAGGTCGTGGCGGAACACGCGAGCGTACGACGTCTCGGTCGTGCCCGCGGGCTGCAGCCGCGTCGAGAGGACTTCCTTCTCGTAGGTGAAGTGGATGCCGTCGGCCGAACTGGCCAGCCGGGTCACCGTGTTCTCGCCGTGGAAGTAGAGGTAGAGCCGGTTGACGTCGTCGTTCCACAGCGCGTGCGGGGAGGAGACGTGGCTGACCGAGTACTCGCCGGGCCAGGAGTTCTCGATGATCGGGTTGCCCGCGTACTCGGTGAACTCCTCGTCGAGGGAATCCGCGTACGCCAGGCAGATCCCGCCGGGCGCGTCGTGCGGCGCGTAGTAGAGGTAGTACGCGCCGAGCGCGCCCGGGATGCGGCCCTTGGTGCCGCGGACGCAGGGGAAGATCAGCTCGCCGGTCGGGTTGTAGCGCAGTTTGCTCTTCATGAGGGCGAGGCGCTGGTAGCGGTAGTCCGGGAACCCGGCGGGCGCGGCGGTGGCGGCACCGGGCAGGAGTGCGGCCGCGCCGAGCGCGGCGGTCCCGGCCAGCAGGCCGCGGCGGGTGAGGGTCATGGCCGCTCCTTCGTCGTCGAAGTGTGCCGTGACGGTGGCACGCGACGGCCGCGAGGACAAGGCAGTAATACGTATTACCGTCTTGCGGGCAGAGATGCGGGAGTTTCGGGCAAGCCAGCGGCGCGGGCTCCGGCTCCAGCACGTGGAAGCATCTCGCCGGACGTGTGACCTCGGCGCGCAGCCAGCGCACCCGGTCAGCCGGGTGATAGGAATGGCCGGTGACCGAACCGAACACCATCGAAGCCGCCGCGGCCGAAGCCGTCACGCTGACCAGCGAACTCATCCGCATCGACACCACCAACACCGGGGACCCCGACACGCTGGTCGGCGAGCGGACGGCGGCCGAGTACGTCGCGGAGAAGCTCACCGACGCCGGCTACGAGATCACCTACGTCGAATCGGGCGGGAAGAACCGGCACAACGTCTTCGTCCGGCTCGAAGGCGCCGACCCGGGCCGGGGCGCGTTGCTGATCCACGGGCACCTCGACGCGGTCCCCGCGGACCCGTCGGAGTGGTCGGTCCACCCCTTCTCCGGCGCGATCCAGGACGACTACGTCTGGGGCCGCGGCGCGGTCGACATGAAGGACATGTGCGGGATGGCGCTCGCGCTGGCCCGGCACTACAAGATGAACGGCGTCGTGCCGCCGCGCGACCTCGTCTTCGCCTTCCTCGCCGACGAAGAAGCCGGCGGCAAGTACGGCGCGCAGTGGCTGGTCGAGAACCGGCCCGAGCTGTTCGAAGGCGTCACCGAGGCGATCAGCGAGGTCGGCGGCTTCTCGATCACGCTCAAGGACGACGTCCGCGCCTACCTGATCGAGACGGCGGAGAAGGGCATCCGCTGGATGAAGCTGCGCGTGCGCGGCACCGCCGGGCACGGCTCGATGATCCACCGCGACAACGCCGTCACCAAGCTCGCCGAGGCCGTCGCGAAGCTTGGCAACCACCGCTTCCCGCTCGTGCTGACCGACTCGGTGAAGGAGTTCCTCGCCGGCGTCACCGAGATCACCGGCTGGGACTTCCCGGAGGACGACCTCGAAGGTTCGGTCGCCAAGCTGGGCAACATCTCGCGGATGATCGGCGCGACCCTGCGCGACACCGCCAACCCGACCATGCTCACCGCCGGGTACAAGTCGAACGTCATCCCGTCGGTCGCCGAAGCCGCGGTCGACTGCCGGATCCTGCCGGGCCGGCTCGACGCCTTCGACCGGGAGCTCGACGAGCTGCTCGGCCCGGACATCGAGAAGGAGTGGATGGAGCTGCCGCCGGTCGAGACGACGTTCGACGGCGCGCTCGTCGACGCGATGACCGCCGCGGTGCTGGCCGAGGACCCGGGTGCGAAGACGCTGCCGTACATGCTCTCCGGCGGCACCGACGCCAAGTCGTTCCAGCAGCTCGGCATCCGCAACTTCGGCTTCGCGCCGCTGAAGCTGCCCGCGGACCTCGACTTCTCGGCGCTCTTCCACGGCGTCGACGAGCGGGTCCCGGTCGAGGCGCTGAAGTTCGGCACCCGCGTGCTGGACCGGTTCCTGCGCACGTCCTGATGACCGGCTTCGCGCTCGCCGACGGTACGCCACTGCAGGTCATCCGCAGGGGCGACCCGGCCGCGCCGGTGACCGCGGTGTTCGTCCACGGCTACGCGCTCGACCAGCGCAGCTGGGGCCGGATCGCACCGCTCGTCCCGGACGCGGCCGAGGGGCCGGTGGCCGTGCTGACCTACGACCAGCGCGGCCACGGCGGTTCGGGGCGGGCGCGGCGCGGCACCGCGACCATGGCGCAGCTGGGCGACGACCTCGCCGAGCTGCTCAGGCGCGAAGTGCCCGGCGGCCGGGTGGTGCTCGTCGGGCACGACATGGGCGGCCTGGCGATCATGTCGCTGTCGCAGCGGCACCCGGCGCTGTTCGCCGCCCGCGTGTCCGGCCTGGTGCTGCTGGCGACGTCGTCGGGGACACTGGCCACCGAGGTGTCGGCGGCCTGGCCCAGCGCGCTGGGGAAACTGGCGCGCGACCTCGAAGCGGTGCTCGGTTCGAAGCTGTTCGGGGTCGTGCGCGAGCGCACCAGCCGGGCGGTCAGCGCGGGCCTGCGCTGGTGGCTCTTCGGCGACGACCCCGACCCGGAGCTGGTCGAGCTGACCGTGAAGATGATCCGCGGCAACTGGCCGCACACCGTGTCGCTCTTCCGCCCGGCCCTCGACGCCTACGCGCGCGACGCGGCGCTGGCGCATGTCGGCGGCGTGCCGGTGACGGCGATCGTGGGGGAGCGGGACCGGATCGTGCGGGCGTCCGACGTCGAGCAGTGGGCCGGCGGGCTCGACGACGGGACCGCCGTGGTGCTGCCGGGCGTCGGGCACGTCGTCCCCTTGGAAGCGGCGGCGCAGGTGCTGCCGCGGGTGGTCGCCCTCGTCAACGCCGTCCACCGACAAGACGAGATTTCTTGACAACTTCTCTGTTCGGCCGCGATGCTGGGCGCATGTTCTCCGTGGCGGTGATCGAAGACCCGGCCGCGGCCGAGGTGTCGCTGGACCCGATCCGCGCGCGGCTGCTGGCCGAGCTGGCCGAACCCGCGTCCGCGACGATGCTCGCCGCGCGCGTGGACCTGCCGCGCCAGAAGGTCAACTACCACCTGCGGGCGCTGGAGTCGCACGGCCTGGTGGAGCTGGTCGAGGAGCGGCGCAAGGGCAACGTCACCGAGCGGATGATGCGGGCGACGGCGGCGTCCTACGTGATCTCGCCGGCCGCGCTCGCCGCGGTGCAGCCCGACCCCGCGCAGTCACCCGACCGGCTCTCGGCCCGGTGGCTGCTCGCGGTGGCCGGGCGCCTGGTGCGCGACGTCGGCCTGCTCATCACCGGCGCGGCCAAGGCGAAGCAACGGGTCGCGACCTTCGCGCTCGACGGCGAGGTGCGCTTCGCCTCGCCCGCCGACCGGGCCGCGTTCGCCGAGGAGCTGACCACGGCGATCACCACGCTGGTGGGGAAGTACCACGACGAGGCGGCCGAGAAGGGCCGCGGTTACCGGGTGGTCGTCGCCGTCCACCCGAGCATCCCGGAGGAGACCGCCAGTGGGGCGTGAGTTCGAGCTGACCGACGTCGCCGAGGTCGACGCGACGCCGGAGCAGGTGTGGGACGCGATCGCCACCGGCCCGGGCATCGACTCGTGGTTCATGGGCCGCAACGAGGTCGAGGGCGGCACCGGCGGCGTGGTCCGCGGCGCGTTCGGCGGGTACCGGCCCGAGTACCGGATCCGCGAATGGGACCCGCTGGAGAAGCTCGTCTACGGCAGCGACCCGGCGCCGGACGGGCGGAAGATCGCCTACGAGTTCCTGGTCGAAGGCCGCGACGGCGGGAGTTCGGTCGTCCGCTGCGTCACCAGCGGCTTCCTGCCGGGCGACGACTGGGAGGACGAGTTCGAGGCGATGAGCGCGGGCGGCGCGCTCTTCTTCCGCACGCTGGTCGAGTACGTCACGCACTTCGCCGGCCGCACGGCGGTCCCGGTGACGGCGTTCGGCCCGCCGGTGGGGGACTGGGCCGAGGCGTGGACCCGGCTCGGCCGGGCGCTGGGGCTGTCCGCACGACCCGCGGTGGGCGACCGGGTCTCCCTCGGCGGTGTCGTCTACGTGGCCAACGACCAGACGGTCGGGATCCGGACCCCGGACGCGATGCTCCGCTTCATGAAGGGCTTCCACGGCCCCATGGTCGCGGCGCACCACGTCTTCACCCCGGGCGCGGACGCCGAGGTGGAGGAGAAGACCTGGACCGCGTGGCTGAACCGGGTGTTCGGCTAGGTCGGGAGCCCGCCCGGCAAGCTTTCCTTGGTCTTCTTCCGGCGCAACCAGACCCTGCGCGTCCCGTCGGCGTAGAGCCGCACGGTGCGCAGTTCCCAGCCCGCGAACTCCGCGTGGATGGAGAGCTGGATCGCCGCCGCGCGCCGGGACACGCCCGGGGGGAGGTGCAGGCGGCGGTACTCCCAATCCCCTTCGACCACCGCCTCGCTGACCGTCGTCATGGCTGGATCACCTGGGTCCCTTCTCCGGCGGCCGAGCCGACGAGCACGCGGCCGCTGCTCTCGTCCACCCCGACCGAGTCCGGCTGGCGCACGGTGGGGAACCGGTACTTCTCCACGGGTTCGCCGCCGCGGACGTCGAACCCGGCCACTTCGTTGCGTTCGGTCAGCGTCACCCAGGCCAGGCTCCGCTTCGCGTCGTAGGCGATCCCGTACGCGCCGCCCGGCACCGGGTAGCGCTGCCGCAGGATCAGCGGGCCCGCCGAGAACGCCAGCAGGGCACCCGCCCGCACGTCCGTCACCAGCACCCGCCCGTAGGAGTCCGCCACGGCGTTCGCGGCACCGTCGCCCGCCCGCAGGCCCTCGTCGACCTTGCCCGCCGCGACGTCGACCGAGAACACCGCCGTCCGCAGCCGGTCCAGCACCACCACGCCGTCGCCGGTGTCGACGACGTCGTCGGCGCTGTAGAGCTGCCCGCCGATCGTCCGCGCCGGGCCGCTCGCGGGGAGCACCCGGATGTCCTTGCCGTCGCCCATCGCGACCAGCCGGTCCGCGCCGAACGCGATGCTCGACGCCGGTTTCCCGCCGGTCTTCGTCTCGGTCAGCTTCCGGTCGGGCAGGGTCAGCTGCTGCACCACGCCCGCACCCGGCTCGGCGATCTCCACCCGGCCCGGCGTCACGGTCAGCTTCTCCGCCTTGCCGTATAACGGCATATTCACCGGGGCGGACGCGAGCGCGTTCAGGTCGTAGAGCCGCAAGGACGGCGGCTCGGAAAGCGCCACGACGAGGGTCGAGGTCTTCGCGTCGACGGCCAAGGCGGAAACAGCGCCGCCGGGCAGCACCTGCCCGGCGGGCTTCACGCTCACCGCGGGGGACACGGCCGGGCGCGCGGCCTGCGGGTTCGCCACGATCTGCAGCTCGTCACCGGTCGACTGCGCCGACGAACACCCCGAGAGCACCAGGGCACCGGCGAGCGGCAGCGCGATCCACGACACGGCGGTGAGCCGACCCACGCTGTGGCCTCCGGTTGTTCCTCGGCGGATGGTCTTCACCAGCATGCTCCTCGATCCCCTTGCCGTCACGTCCGTGTCACCCAACAGACACCTACCGCGGCCAGCGCTCGGGGTAGCCGGCTTCGATCGCGCTGACGTCGTCGAGCGCGGACCGGATGGCGGGCGGCAGGGTGATGGCTTCGGCGGTCAGCGAACCGGTGAGCTGACCGGTGTCCCGCGCGCCGACGACCGGGGCGACGACACCCGGCCGGTCGCGGACCCAGGCCAGCGCGACGGCCAGCGGCGAGGTGCCCAGCCCGTCGGCGGCGGTGGCGACCGCCTGCACGATCCGGGCGGCGCGGTCGGTGCGGTGGTGCTCGACGTAGCCGGCGTACGCGCTGTTCGCGCCGCGCGAGTCGGCGGGGGTGCCGGTGCGGTACTTGCCGGTCAGCACGCCGCGGCCGAGCGGCGCCCAGGGCAGCAGCCCGATGCCGTGGTGGTCGGCGGCGGGGACGACTTCGCGGTCGACGCCGCGTTCCAGCAGCGAGTACTCGACCTGGGTGGAGACGATCGGGGCGACCGCCGATGCGGTCGCGGCGGCCGTGGCCAGCTGCCAGCCCGCGTAGTTCGAGACGCCGACGTAGCGGACCTTTCCGCTGGTCACGGCGTATTCGAGGGCGGAGAGGGTCTCGGCGAGGGGCACGCAGCCGTCCCAGGCGTGCAGCTGCCACAGGTCGATGTGGTCGGTGCCGAGCCGCTTGAGCGAGCCGTCGAGCGCGGTGAGCAGGGCGCCGCGGGAGGCGCCGCCGCCGAACGGGCCGTCGGTGCGCTTGGCGACCGCCTTCGTCGCGATGACGACGTCTTCGCGGGGGACGAGGTCGCCGAGCAGGGAGCCGAGCACCCGCTCGCTTTCGCCTTCGCCGTAGATGTCGGCGGTGTCCACCAGGGTGCCGCCGGCGTCGACGAAGGCGACCAGCTGGCTGGCCGCTTCCTCCGCGTCGGTGTCGCCACCCCAGGTCATGGTGCCGAGCGCCATCCGCGAGACACGCAGTCCCGAGCGGCCGAGCAGTCGCTTTTCCACGACCGCCGAGCCTAGTGGGCGGGCCCCGGCGAACCTGACCAAGGTGAGTCGTGTCGCGGCGGAGGGCCCCCGTTAGGGTTCGGCCCCGTGCGACTCGGACTCAATCTCGGCTACTGGGGAGCGGGGAACGACCCCGCGAACCTGGCCCTGGCGAAACAGGCGGACGACCTCGGCTACGCCGTCGTGTGGGCGGCGGAGGCCTACGGCTCGGACGCGGTGACGGTGCTCACGTGGATCGCGGCGCGGACGTCCCGGATCGACGTCGGCGCCGCCGTGCTGCAGATCCCGGCGCGGACGCCGGCGATGACCGCGATGACGGCCGCGACACTGGACACGCTCTCGGGCGGCCGGTTCCGGCTCGGCCTCGGCGTGTCCGGCCCGCAGGTGTCGGAGGGCTGGCACGGCGTGCGGTTCGATTCGCCGCTGGAGCGCACCCGGGAGTACACGGCGATCGTGCGGTCGGCGCTGCGGCGTGAGCGCCTGAAGTTCGAGGGCGAGCACTTCACGCTGCCGCTGCCGGACGGTCCGGGGAAGGCGCTGCGGCTGACCGTCCGCCCGGCGCGCAAGCACCTCCCGCTCTACCTGGCCGCGATCGGCCCGAAGAACCTGGAGCTGACCGGCGAGCTCGCCGACGGCTGGCTGCCGGTGTTCTTCTCGCCGGCGCACGCGGGGGAGCAGCTGGACCGGATCCGGGCCGGCGCCGAGCGGGCCGGGCGCAGGCTGGAGGGTTTCGACGTCGTCCCGACGGTGCCGCTGGTGCCGGGCGAGGACTGGCGGGTGTGCGCGGACGCCGTGCGCGGCTACGCGGCCCTCTACCTGGGCGGGATGGGGAGCAAGGAGAAGAACTTCTACAACCGGCTGGCTTGCCGGATGGGCTTCGCGGCCGAAGCCGCGGAGGTGCAGGACAAGTACCTGGACGGCGACCGGGCGGGGGCGATGGCGGCGGTGCCGCTGGAGTTCCTCGACGCGACGTCGCTGCTGGGACCGAAGGAACGGATCGCGGAGAAGATGACCCAATACGCCGAAGCCGGCGTGACGACCCTGTCGGTGTCGCCGTTCACCCCGGAGCCGGCCGCTGCGCTGCGCACCGCCGCCGAGGCGCTCGAGCTGGCGGGGGTGGCGTGACGTGGGCTGGTTCGAAGCACTGGTGCTGGGCCTGGTCCAGGGCCTGACCGAGTTCCTGCCGATCTCGTCGAGCGCGCACCTGCGCATCGTCGCGGCACTGGCCGGCTGGGACGACCCGGGCGCGGCGTTCACGGCGGTCACCCAGATCGGCACCGAGCTGGCGGTGATCATCTACTTCGGTCCGAAGATCGGGAAGATCCTGCGGGCCTGGTTCTTCTCGCTGACCAAGCCGGAGTGGCGGCGCGACCCGGACGCCCGCCTGGGCTGGCTGATCATCGTCGGCTCGCTGCCGATCGTGGTGCTGGGCCTGCTGCTGCAGGACCAGATCGACAGCGCGTTCCGCGACCTGCGGATCACGGCGAGCGTGCTGATCGTGTTCGGCCTGATCCTGCTGCTCGCCGACCGGATCGGGAAGCAGGAGCGCACGCTCGACCACCTGACGGTCCCGCACGGCCTCGGCTTCGGCTTCGCCCAGGCGCTCGCGCTGATCCCGGGCGTGTCCCGCTCGGGCGGCACGACGAGCGCGGGCCTGCTGCTGGGCTACACCCGCGCGGAGGCGGCGGAGTACTCGTTCCTGCTGGCGCTGCCGGCGGTGTTCGGGTCGGGCGTGTACAAGCTGAAGGACATCGGCTCGGGCGAGGTACCGGCCCAGTGGGGCCCGACGATCCTGGCGACGCTGGTGGCGTTCGGTGTGGGGTACATCGTGATCGCGTGGCTGATGGCCTACATCAAGAAGCGCAGCTTCGTGCCGTTCGTGGTGTACCGGCTGGCGCTGGGCGTGCTGCTGTTCGTGCTGATCTTCACCGGCGCCTTGGACCCGAACGCGGGCCCGGTCGGCCACTGAGCGGCGCCCGCGTGGGGGCCGGGTGATCGGCCCCCACGTAGGGTGGGTCCCGTGAGTACGGTGATCCTCCTCCGGCACGGCAAGTCGACGGCCAACGGTTCCGGCATCCTCGCCGGGCGCTCCCCGAAGGTGAACCTCGACGACACCGGCCGCGCCCAGGCGGAGAAGCTCGTCGAACGGCTCGACGGGGTGCCGCTTTCCGCGCTCGTCGTCTCGCCGATGCTGCGGTGCAAGCAGACCGTCGGCCCGCTCGCCGCCGCCCGGAGCCTCGGGAAGACCGTCGAGCCCGGGCTATCCGAAGTGGACTACGGCGACTGGACCGGCAAGGAGCTCAAGCACCTGGCGAAGGAACCGCTGTGGCGGGTCGTGCAGGCGCACGCTTCGGCCGCGGTCTTCCCCGGTGGTGAGGGCCTAGCGCAGATGCAGGCGCGCTCGGTCGCCGCCGTGCGGGCGCACGACCGGCGGATCACCGCCGAGCACGGTGACCACGCCGTGTGGCTCCTGTGCAGCCACGGGGACGTGATCAAGTCCATCCTCGCCGACGCGCTCGGGCAGCACCTCGACGCCTTCCAGCGGATCGTCGTAGACCCGGCGTCCATCTCGGTCGTGCGCTACACCGAGACGCGGCCGTTCGTCATGCGGGTCAACGACCACGGGGGCGATCTGCGCGGCATCGTGCCGCCGGAACCGAAGCCGGAACGCAAGCCGAAACGGGGCAAAAAGGCCGCGTCGAGCAGCGACGCCGTCGTCGGTGGTACCACCGGGCCGTGAGCTTGGCCACCTCCGGAAAGCGCTGACATCGGCGACGGCGGAACACGTAGGGTGGCGGGACCGAGTGCCCCACCCGACCAGGAGCCTGCGCCGATGATTTCGCCGGACAACCCGTTCGCCGCACCCAGCGAGCTGCCCTACGCCCTGCCGCCCTTCGACCGGATTGCCGACGAGCACTACCGGCCCGCGTTCGAGGCCGGGCTGGCCGAGCACGCCGCGGAGATCGAGCAGATCGCGGCGCAGGACGCCGAGCCGACGTTCGACAACACCGTCGTCGCCCTCGAGCGCGCGGGCGAGCTGCTGAGCCGCGTGGCGAGTGTGTTCTACAACCTGTCCGGCTCCAACAGCACCGACGAGATCCAGGCCATCCAGGCGGAGTTCGCACCCAAGCTGGCGGCCCACCACGACGCGATCCACCTGAACCCGAAGCTGTTCGCCCGCATCGACGTCCTGCACGCGAAGCGGGACGAGCTCGGCCTGGACGGGGAGTCGCGGCGGCTGCTCGAGCGACGGCACCTGGACTTCAGCCGCGCCGGCGCCGGGCTCGGCGAGACCGAGCAGGCCCGGCTGCGGGAGCTGAACGCGCAGCTGTCCACGCTGCAGACGAAGTTCCAGCAGAACCTGCTGAAGGACACCAACGAGCTCGCCGTCGTCATCGGGGACCGGGCGGAGCTGGCCGGGTTCGGCGAGGGCGCGATCGCCACCGCGGCCGAGGCGGCGGCCGCCCGCGGCGAGGACGGCAAGTACGTCATCCCGCTGACCCTGCCGACGAGCCAGGCCTCGCCGCTGGAAACGCTGCGCGACCGCGACGTCCGCGAGCGGATCCACGCCGCGTCGATGGCGCGGGGCAACGGCGGCAACGACTTCGACAACAACGGCGTCGTCGCCGAGATCGTCCACCTCCGCGCCGAGCGCGCCGCGTTGCTGGGCTACCCGAACCACGCGGCGTACGTCATCGCCGACGAGACGGCCAAGACGGCGGAAGCCGCGGCCGGGCTCCTCGAGCGGCTGGCGCCCGCCGCGGTCGCGAACGCCCGCGCCGAAGCCGCGGAGCTGCAGCAGCTGCTGGAAGCCGACGTGCCGGGCGCGAAGCTGCGGCCGTCGGACTGGCCCTTCTACGCCGCCCAGGTCCGCCGTGAGCGCTTCGACGTCGACACCGAGGCCCTGCGGCCGTACTTCGAGGCCGACCGCGTCTACCTCGACGGTGTCTTCTTCGCCGCGAGCAAGCTCTATGGCCTGACCATCACCGAGCGGCACGACCTCCCGAAGTACCACCCGGAGGTCCGGACCTTCGAGGTCTTCGACGCCGACGGCACCGCGCTCGGCCTGTACCTGCTCGACCTCTACGCCCGCGACGCCAAGCGCGGCGGCGCCTGGATGAACACCTTCGTCGACCAGTCGCAGCTGCTGGACCGCAAGACGGTCGTGGTGAACGTCCTCAACGTCGGCAAGCCGCCGGCGGGGGAGCCGACCCTGCTGACCTTCGACGAGGTCGTCACGGCGTTCCACGAGTTCGGCCACGCCCTGCACGCGCTGGTCTCGTCGGTCCGCTACCCGACGTTCTCCGGCACCAACGTCCCGCGCGACTTCGTCGAATACCCGTCCCAGGTCAACGAGATGTGGATGCTGTGGCCGGAGGTGCTGGCCAACTACGCCAAGCACCACGAGACGGGCGAAGCCCTGCCGCAGGAGCAGGTCGACAAGCTCCTCGCCGCCCAGCAGTACGGCGAAGGCTTCGCCACCACCGAGTACCTCGCGGCGTCGCTGCTCGACCAGGCCTGGCACGGCCTCGGCGTCGACGACCGGGTGGGGGAGGTGCAGCGGTTCGAGACCGACGCGCTCGTGAAGGCCGGCGTGGCCGTCGAGGCGATCCCGCCGCGCTACCGCACGACCTACTTCGCGCACATCTTCAGCGGCGGCTACAGCGCCGGGTACTACTCCTACATCTGGAGCGAAGTCCTCGACGCCGACACCGTCCAGTGGTTCCGCGAGAGCGGGGGACTGACCCGCGAGAACGGCGACCACTTCCGCCGCACCCTGCTGGGCCGGGGCGGCAGCATCGACCCGATGGACGCCTTCCGGGCGTTCCGCGGCCGCGACCCGGAGATCGAGCCGCTGCTCGCCCGCCGCGGTCTCGGCGGAGTCTGACTCTTCAACTGTATAACGTCCTATACTGTGGGGCCAGTTTTGAAAAACTAGTCCTGCAGTGCTTTTCCAACATCGCGAAAAGAGCAACGACGAGGGAAGTTG